>JBAVOR010000031.1:0-89563 GCA_049692255.1 Candidatus Babeliales bacterium | reverse complement strand
ATTCCAATGCGGTTGTTTCATTGGGTCAAGTAATTGATGCGCAGGGAAAGCCGTTTTATGGCCGAGCGGCAAATGAAGAATATGATAAAAATGCGAAAAAGAAAGTTCATGTAAACTTGTATCAAGAACAGTTGCCTATATATGTTAATGCTAACGGTTCTATTGATACTGCAAGAACACAAGTAATTAATTTGGTGTTGACTTCAGCGCATAGTCTGTCTAATGAAGTAGGGAGGTTGTTAAAAGAAGCAACGAAAGATATCAGTGGTTTCAGCAGCGAACGAGACTTGGTCGAAAAAAATCCATTTTTTCCATACGACCAAGAGAGGAAGATAGTATCAGAACCAGCTATATTTACGACGGTTCGTACATATGTCTATGACCATTTGGAACAAAAGAGTAAAAATCTGGTGGATTTTTGTAAAGTGTCTTTAAAAGCTGCATATAAAGGAACATACGCAGGAGCTGCGTATCTTTTAGGAAAACCGGATGCTCGTAGCAATGATACACTTTTTTTAACCTTAGTGGGTGGCAGCGCATTTAGAAATAATATGGATTGGATAGCTGATGCAATTACTGATGCTGAAAGCTCCTTGATAATCGCTGAGAATGATATACATGTTATTCTTATTTATCGCCCAGAAAGTAGTAAATCACCATGGCGTACGCCAGTAACAGATCTTGAATTTTTACAAAAAGTGATAGGGCATGCAGACACAATCAATGGAACTAGGTATGCGCAAGATCCTGAATTTCAAGAAAAGCTCAAAGAATATTTGTGCGATATTTATGCAACGGGCAATGTTACTCCAGCAACGATGGATTATTTAAATGAACGGCTTGATCCGGCAGTATCATCAGAACCAATTGATTCGGCAGCAGAATATAAAAAGAAGCAAGAGCAACAACAAGCACAGCAGCGATTAACTGATGCAATCAATACTGCAACACAAGCGCTCGATGCATTAGCAAAAGTATTAAAACAAGGGTGATTGGTGTGAGCATGAACCCATTGCACGTTACGCTGTCATCGTCTGTTGATGCAACGTACGAAAAAAACAAAAAAAGTATTGATACGGTAACGCATGATGTACAACGTGCTATTACGCAGCACGAAGCGTATGCGCACCCGTTATCATATGCTTATTTGCCGTTCGATAACGCAATGCATGCTATTATTGCACAATGCGCTGCTGATATACGGCTGCAAGAGCCAGCGTTAATAATTGCGATTGGCATTGGTGGTTCGCAACTGGGTGCATCAGCACTGTACACCGCATTGCAGTGCACAATAGCACACGCGTATGTGCCTGAGCTGCTATTCGCGGATACGTTTGATGTGCTGCATATGGAGCGTATTATTAAACGTATGCACGATCTGCTGCGTGTAGGTAAAAAAGTAATAATTGTGGGAGTTACTAAATCGGGTACTACGGCTGAAACAGTTGCTAACATGCAAGTATGCATCGATCAGCTCAAACTATACGATACATCATGGCGTGAAGCAGTAGTGGTGATTACTGATCCGGGTTCACCATTAGATATCTATGCTCAGCAAGCAACATTAATGCGTTTGCCGATACCGTTGGCAGTAGGGGGACGCTATTCAGTTTTCTCTGCCGCCGGGCTATTCGTGTGTGCGTTAGTTGGTATTGATATCGATCAGTTGTGCGCCGGTGCACGTGATATCACGCAACTGTTGTTTGACCAGCCAGATCTGCATGATGCAATACGTATGGCACTGTTTAAATATCAGGCATATTGTGCAGGATGCGTAGTGCACGATTATTTTATGTTTTGTCCGGCATTGGCTGGCGTTGGTGCATGGTGGCGTCAATTAGCAGGAGAAAGTTTGGGTAAAGTTGATGCGCAGGGCAATGCTGTAGCACTGGTGCCGACCGTATCAGTTGGCACGACCGATTTGCATTCAATTGCACAGCGCTATTTAGGTGGCGCACATACTATTGCTACTACATTTGTCTCGGTCGATCAGATGCCCATTGATTATACTATTACTGCTCGTGGCGTAACAACGGTAGTGCCATCATTAGTTGACCAATCGCTCCAATCGCTTATGCGCGCAGCGCTGCAGGCAACCATGCACGCCTATGATGCAGTAGGCATACCGTACACTCATGTGCAACTGACAACGCTAAAACCGTATTATCTTGGACAATTTTTACAACTTTCTTTGTTAGAAATGGTATACTTAGGATCCCTTTTAGGGGTTAATCCATTTGACCAGCCACATGTTGAATTATATAAAACACAGATGAGAAAGATATTGGCGCATGAATGAATGTACGTTTATTATTTTGGGTGCAACCGGTGATTTGGCAAAACGGAAGCTCATTCCAGCGTTGTATCGTTTGATACACGATCATAAAATTGATCGATTTATTATCGTTGGCGCAGCACGTGATGAATCTTCTGCCGATGGCTATATCAATCGCGCCAGAGAACATATCCGTTCTGTTGATGATACGGTATGGCGTACGTTGCAGAAAAATAGTTATTATTATCAGATCGATTTTACCGATCAAGCAAGTTTTAATCGATTAACTGCGTTTGTGTCATCATTGGAAAAAGAGTATCAGTTGTCGGGTAATCGCATCGTGTATTTGGCAGTTCCTTCATTGTTATTTTGTCCTATTACGCAAGCACTTGGTGTTTCAAAATTGGTGAGCAAAGCGCGTAATGATGGTACGATCGATGGTAAGCAATGGCACCGTATTGTGTATGAAAAACCGTTTGGTCTCGATGAGCTTTCCGCACATGAAATTAATCAGTGTATTAATACCCATTTTGATGAATCACAGATTTATCGCATCGATCATTATTTAACTAAAGAGTTGGTCAGCAGCATTGTGCTGGTACGCTTTACCAACATGATCTTTGAACCGCTTTGGAATAATCAGTATATCGATGAAGTGCAGATTATTGTCGATGAAACAGTGGGCATGGAAGGGCGGGGAGCCTATTACGATGAGTATGGAGTGCTCAAAGATGTAGTGCAAAATCATATGCTCCAGTTACTCAGTTTAGTTGCTATGGAGTTGCCGGAAGATTTAGATGCGCATCATATTCGCAACCAGAAGGCTGCCACGTTGCAGCACATTCGTTTTGCTGATGGATTGCTCGGGCAATATCGTGGATATACGAGTGAAAAGAACGTATCTCCCACTTCACAAACGCCCACGTTTGCTGCACTCAAAATGTTTGTTGATACACCGCGCTGGCAGGGTGTCCCTTTTTATATCAAGACAGGCAAATGTTTAGAGCAAAAAAATAGCTCGATCCATATTAAATTTAAAGAAGTGCCCTGTCGTTTGCGTGCACAATGCATCTATAGTTCAAACTATTTAACTATTCAGATCGATCCAATCTCTAGCTTTTCTATTCAGCTGAACACCAAAAAACCGGGCGAACAGTTTGAAGTAACGCCAGTGCAACTGGCATTTAATCATGATTATACGTTTGGTACTGCAACGCCAGAAGCATATGAAATATTGTTAGAGCATATCATGGCAGGCGAGCAATCGGTTTCGGTGCGCTTAGATGAAATTGAATACGCATGGAAAATTATTGATGCAATTCAAGGGTCTGAGTTGTCGGTGTATAAATATATGCAAGCAAGCAATGGCCCACAAGAGTTACTCGCTTTTAATCAACGAAATGGGATAGTATGGCGCATATAAAGATTGGGGTAATTGGATTAGGACGTATGGGTAGTGCGATTGCATATCGTGCACAACAGGGCGGATTTGCGGTATGCGGATACGATCCATCTGCAGAATCGGTTGCTCATGCACACGCCCAGGCAATAAAAACGGTCGATACGGTTGAAGCATTAGTTGCTTTTGCAGATCTGTTGTGGTTGATGGTACCTGCGGGTAAACCGGTTGATGCAATGCTCGACGTTATTATTGCGTCAGGCAAACAAAATGTAATAGTGGTTGATGGGGGGAACAGTAAATTTTCAGATTCAATTCGTCGTGCAGCGCATTGCGCTGCACATGGCATTGCATTTCTTGATTGTGGCACATCAGGTGGTCTCAAGGGCAAAGAGATAGGTTACTGCTTAATGATCGGTGGTTCCCATGATGTGTTTAAACACGTAGAGCCATTGTTTGCCGTATTAGCTATTCCACACGGCTATGCATACATGGGGGCATCGGGCGCAGGCCATTACGTAAAAATGGTGCACAACGGCATTGAATACGCTTTGTTGCAAGCATATGCAGAAGGGTTTCAGCTGTTGCATGAAGGTTCGTTTCCTCAGTTGCATTTAGACAAAGTAGCACAGGTGTGGTGCCACGGTTCGGTAATTCGTTCTTGGATTTTGGAACTGCTTGCTGATGGGCTAACGCATGATAGTGTAGAAACGATTTCTGGTCGTGTTGCAGAAAGTGGCATGGGTGCATGGACAGTGGAAGAAGCGCATGCGCACAATATACCCGTTGATTTAATCGAACGTTCTTTGGCCATTCGCCATGAATCGCAGCATACGGGCGGTACTTTTGCTACGCAACTCGTGTCTCTTTTGCGTCACAAATTTGGCGGACATGCTATTGAACGGATCGCACCAAAAAAAGATAATCCCAGCGCTCATGGTGAGTGATTTTGAGCGTAGCGAAAAATCGTATCGAACCATATGAGCGCTTGACCCTTCGATACATTCGACTTTGTCGAACACTCAGGATGAGCGCAAAAAAAGCAAGCAAAACTTTATCCGGTCCCGGTGAGCCATAGACTATTAAGGATCTTTAAAAGAGCGATTGATAATCTATTAGTTTGATTGTATAAAATTTAACTAGTCCATAGCACATAAGCTTAAAAAGCGCTCATCCTGAGTGCCGCTCGAAGAGCGGTGTATCGAAGGACATGAGCGCCGGAGATAATGTATGAAAATTATAGATATTAGCTGGCCCCTTGCGGCTGGCGTAACGGAATATAAAGATCGCGCACAGTTTAAAACAACTGCTTTTAAAACCATTGAACAGAACGGCGCCCGTGAAACAATCGTTTTATTTAATACTCATACCGGCACACACATCGACGCGCCAGCACATTTTTTGGCTGATGGTGCTGCTATTGATCAAGTGCCTCTAACGCAACTGTGTGGTACGGCGCGGGTAATCGACTGCACCACGGCAAATAACTGTATTACGCGCGAAGATTTAGCGGCGCATCAGTTACAAAAAGATGAAATTGTTCTCTGCAAAACGCGTAACAGTGCGCGTAAAGTAGATGAGCCTTTCGACCATCAGTTTGTGTATGTGAGCGAAGATGCAGCGCGCTATTGTGTTGAGCAAGGCATTAAAGCGATAGGGATCGATTATTTGGGTATCGAGTTTAATCAACCAGATCATCCAACCCATAAGATATTGCTGTCGCGTAACGTGGTAATTATTGAAGGGTTGCGTCTTGCGCACGTGAAACCAGGCGTGTATCAGCTGTACTGTTTGCCGTTGGCTTTGCCGGGGCTTGATGGTGCGCCTGCTCGAGCGATTTTGGTGAGCTAAATGGGCGTGTTGTGACGTGCTCCACTAGATCTTATTTTTTGACAAATTTAGGATAGATAGCTCCTTCTTGGCCTTCGATGCGATATTGTACGCAGAATCCGCGAATGGTGGCGCTGCGATATTCAATTGCTTGCTCGATGCGCTCTAAGGTACAGGTGCCATTTCTTAAGGAGATTTCTACCTGTTTTTTATGTAGATAATGCACCCGCGTTTTGCGTGCATGTGCCGTAGCAATAAACTGTTGGTACGCGGTATAACAGCTGCGAGGCAGATAGCCGCGCCAAGTCGGTATATATATATTTTTAACCGTTGTCAGTGAACACACCTGTTCGAGTGCCTGCATGGTCCACGTATTGTATTGTAAAACAATGTAATGATCGATCTGATGCGTACCATATCGCGAACGCATTGCTGGTAGCAATGTATATTCTACAAATGATGGGCCGTTTGGTATGCTGCCGAGTGCGCCGTTGTCGATGATAATGAGTGCGTGAGAGTCAGACAAAAGAGTTACGGGTGATCTTTTGCAAGGGAGTTGATACACGGCGAGATGATTCGTTGGCACCGTATGCAACAGGAACAACAAGAGTGCGCATGCACATGTGTATACCAGTAGGCTATAGCGATGCAGCCACGTTTTTTGGTGATGCACCAAAGCAGCAACTGCTACCAGCGATAGGCAGAGTAATAACACAGAAGGGCGCTTGAGCGGTATCATGCCAAACGAACCGGACCATGAAAGGCAATACTGATACGCATGCATAGCCCATTCAAGCAAATAGACAAGCCAACTGTTAGGAATGTGCAGCAGTTCGGTAAAAAAAAGTAAAGAAGAAAAAAGCAGAATGATAAACAAAAAAGGTGAAAAAATAATGTTACCCAGTGGTGTAAGAATAGAAAAGGGGAGCCCCCATGCAGCGAGCACTGGTAATGTGCAAAGGCTTACGATCATTTGCGTTCTTAATGAACGAAAGGTGTGATAATAAAAACCGCGTATATGCCAGAGGAGTCGGGTGCGTATTGCCATGGTATGCCATATAATCGTGAACGTATCTATAGCCCCTTTTAACTCACTGTATCCCAACTATATGCTCCTGTACAGCGTGTGATAAGTTAAAAATAAAGAGTAAAACCATTGATTTTTGTCTATTAATTCAGTTATAGTTAGAATTAAGACGCGGTGTCTTTAAAACTTACATAGTTAACATAAAAAGGGAGTTTTCATGAGTACATATAAAAAGTTATTACCTATATTAGTACTAAGTTTATTTTTAGGGGACGCTGCTTTGATGTCAGGTGAAAAAACTGAATCAACAGCAGGAGATACCCAAGAATCGAAAATACAACAACACCCAAAGATGGGCCACCATAAAAAATGGGGTTCAGCGATTGATGGGTATGATACATTTAAATCTATCGTAGAGAAGACAGTTGATGCTGCAAGGCATAAAGACTATGATACCGTTTTCAAGCAACTTGCAGAGTTGAAAAAAGTTGATACGAAGAACCCTGCATTAAATGGTCAGTTAGTGGCCATCGCTCATACCGCTTCTTTAGTTACAGACAAAAAATTAAAGGACGTGAAAGATATTCACCCATTTGTGCGTACATTAAAAGAACAAACGTGGGCATTTGCTTCATTGGTTCGTACCCAATATGGTAAAGATGAAGGGTACTTCCATACAGCGTTGTTCTTGAAGAGACATGTATTTGTTAAATGGTTGAAAGATAATGGTTTCCTTAAGAAACATAAAAAAGGCCATAAGGTTCAAGCGGGTTACAAAGGAAAACAGAGTAGTGTAGCAAAAACAACTACCGCTTCATCATAAAATAGAAAAGTGAATCTGTTTTGTTATTGAGGAGTTTCATATGAACAAACAAGTAATAGCGCTTATAATCGGTGCACTAGCAACAGTCAATTGCTTACAAGCAAGTGAACTGAGCGATGTGCCAAGTTTTAGCCCTAGTCATGCAGTAGAAAAGGCGATAGAGAGTCCACAACCAGCAGCTGCAGTAGAAACTGAAGAGCCGACAATGCATTCAGAGATGCTGCAAGATGAAAATGATCCAACATCAACGATTCGACCAAACAATGGTGATGAGATGACAATCCAAAATACTGAAGATGTGGAAAAAGAAGCGTAATAAAAAGATGAGTGCTGCGCGCAGGACAATGCGTGCAGCATTTTTTTTAATAAAAGTGAGTTGAAAGCTATGGAAAAAAAATTAATCCTGTTGCGTGTCTGGTCTATAGCCATGTTTGCGCTGGCTCATCAGCTCCAGGGTGTTACCATTACTATTATTAATAAAGTAAAAGATGTATCACCAGTGGTGAAGACAAACACTCATACAGGAGGCAGAGCTACTTCGACTGCTATTACTGTGCTACCAACCACCTATTACGATATTAGTACAGGCACTTTTTTTGATGACCAGAATGGGATAATACAAACTATCACTAAGCCAATTGCATATGGTGACAAACAAGATTTTACTTTTAGCGCGCTGCCTGCGCGTGTGCAATTGACGGCGAATAATAGTTCCGTGCAACAAACATTTGATGCATACAGTGATGCAGATAGTATTACATTGACTGTTTCAATTAAGATGGGGTTTACTGGCATAGGGCAGCCACCAACAAAGAATCTTTCTATCGATGTGAGCACTTTAAAGCCGATACAGATGCGTGTAACTCCTTCTTCCATTCCAGCACCAAAAGAAGAAGAGCATGAAGAGCAAGATAAAAAGAATGATAATGTAGATCAAAACTACGCTTTACCAGAAGGGGTCAGGTTATGATTATGCGTATTAGCAAAATGTTTGTGATAGCATGCATAATAAGCGCATTACCTAATAGCTTTTTGCGCGCCATTCCGCAGAATTTAGCTCCTTTATCAGAGGTTGCTCAAGCGCATGGGCTTATTTATGGTGGGCCAACTGGGTATCAGTGGAAAGCAATTGAGCTGTACCAAAAAGAAACTAAAGAGTTGCAGGGTGATGCATGGGAAAAGAAAATTGTGCATATTATTGAAAGATTGCATGAGCGTGTTGGGTTGCGCGTTGAGGAAAAAGTAAATATAGTGCTTGAACTTATTGCACCCAACTATAAAAGTCTTTCACCTGAAGTGGTATATAATATGCTCGTTAATATGGTGTATGATCGCGATCAACAAAAAGCATTCAATCTTATCCAGAGACTCGAATATAACGATATTTATCAATATATTAATACCTGTCATCATGATCCCACCGAGGGCGTTGATGCGGTGAGATGCGATTAACATAATTTCTTTTTTTTAGTAAGGTTTAAGAGCGCTCGCCCTGAGTGCACGACGTAGCTTTAGCGTAGTCGGGTGTATCGAAGGGGTATCTGAGCGCATTTAAAAGAGAGAATGTTGTGGATAAAAATTATAAAGAATTTCTTGCGCACTGCGCATATCAATTACGGCGTGATTGTTTACGCATGACAACACACGCTGGTTCTGGTCATATTACCTCCTGTTTATCTGCTGCCGATATTACGGCGGCACTTTTTTTTTATGGCATCCATTTCGATCCGCATAATCCGCGGCCAATAGCTAATGATCACTTTATTCTATCAAAAGGACATGCAGCGCCGCTGTTATACGCAGCATACAAACAGCTAGGCGTTATCACCGATGATCAATTAATGACCTATCGTCAATTCCAATCAATACTTGAAGGGCACCCTACTCCACGCTTTAGTGGTGCATTAGCAGCAACCGGTTCACTGGGGCAAGGGCTCTCTATTGCTGCTGGTATTGCGTATGCCAAGCGCATAGCGCATATTCTTTCTTACACATTTTGTTTGCTGGGTGACAGTGAAATGGCGGAAGGCTCTGTGTGGGAAGCTTTTGAAGTAGCAGCGTTTTATGAGCTGAATCATTTGATTGCGATTATCGATGCTAATAGGCTTGGGCAAACGACGCAGGTAATGGAAGCGCATGACACGCATGAGTTTGTTATCAAAGCACAAGCGTTCGGCTGGCACGCAATAGCGGTCGATGGGCACAATATGCAGCAACTGGTTGATGCAATCAATGCAGCGCGTGCAAATACAGACAAGCCAACGGTGATTGTTGCACATACGTTCAAAGGGTATGGCCTTGAATCTGTGCAAGACAAAGAAGGATTCCATGGGGTTGCATTTAAACCAGAACTGCTTGCTGCGCTGGAAAATGAGCTGCAACAACGATTTTCTGATGCCGCTCAGTATCGCGGTAATCCAAAATTAACGAATATTATAACGGTGCCGAACGAAGTATCGCGCGTCCGCCATAGCATGTGCGACGGCGGAAAGGATGCCGAGCGCGGGGCGAACATATCAATATCATTTGATACAGGGCCACTTGCAACGCGCAAAGCGTATGGCATCGCATTAGCTGCATTGGGTGCTGAAAATAAAAAAATTGTGTCACTTGACGCAGAAGTAAAAAATTCCACATTCGCAGAAATTTTTGAACATGCGCATCCAGAACGTTTTGTGCAATGTTTTATAGCAGAACAAAACATGGTAAGCATGGCTGCCGGTTTTGCGGCGATGGGTTTTGTTCCTTTCGTTTCAACATTTGGCGCATTCTTTTCGCGTGCTGTTGATCAAATACGCATGAGTGCAATTGGACGTTTACCGTTGCGCTTAGTTGGTTCTCATGCCGGTGTATCTATCGGTCAAGACGGCCCTTCGCAGATGGCGTTAGAAGATATTGCGATCATGAGCGCGATCCCTGATTCGGTCATTTTGTATCCGTGTGATGCATACAGTACAGCACAATTAGTCGCTCTCATGGCTGCGCATGATACATCGATCAGTTATTTGCGCACCACGCGTGGTGTAACGCCGCAATTATACAAAGATGAAACATTTGCCATAGGTGGTTGTAGCATTCTGCGCTCTAGCGCGCACGATGCTACATGCATTGTTGCTGCGGGCATTACCGTGCACGAAGCGTTAAAAGCATATGAAATACTCAAAAAAGAAAATATTACTATTGCCGTTATTGACGCCTACAGCATTAAACCGCTTGATGTTGACACGATCGTGTCAGTAGCAGAGAAATCTCATAAAAAAATTATTACGGTAGAAGATCATTATTTGCATGGTGGTTTAGGAACTGCGGTGTGCTATGCATTGCGCAATCATAACATTGCTATCAACTGTTTAGCAGTAACGCACATACCCATGTCTGGCAAACCAGAAGAGCTTTTGAGGTGGGCGGGTATTGATGCAGAGACGATTGTTGGTGCAGTGCGCGGTTTTTCCTTGGACTAATGTACCGTTTTATATACAATGCTCGTTGTGAACGTAACTATTTTTATGCAAGTTGGTCAATGCAACGATGTGCAAGGGAGCTTTATGAAAAGCATATATTTGTTTGTGACTGCTACAGTATCGTCAATGCTTATGAATGGCATGCAGCAGATCGAGGTCCCATTTGCCCCATCGGTGCCGATTCGCTTGCAATTGTATGATCAAACAAAGCTCACCGGTTATCGTACGGTAATGGTACCAGGTGAATTCGTTGATTTGTGTACAACGTTAAAAGATATGCGTTCAGATTTTGGTGAAGAACCATTGCCGATTACCCCAACGGTTCTTTCATACGCCGACTGGCAGAAGCATATACATCCTTTACTCAATAAGCTTATTTGCAAGCAGGATATCAGACAAGATATACAAACGCATGATAATGATGATCTTAAAAAAATTGCACTCGTTGCTACATTTTTGAATTGTAAAGGTCTTGAAGATCCAGTGCTAGATGATATTGTCAGGCGTTTTAAATCCCCCAACACGATCAAGCAATTTAAAGAAAAACCGGATGTAATCTCAAAAGAATTTGGACTAAGCGTAGCTCAGGAGCGCACCGTCGCTCGAAAAATGATAAACCATACTTGGTTTTGTGCGCATACGTTTGATCAAAACAATGGTCGTAAGAATGCGGCAATTTACAGCGTCAATTTTAGCGCTGATGGTAAATATCTTGTTTCTGGATCACAGGATAAGTTAATAAATTTTTTTGATATGAGTTCGAGAAGCTGCATTCATACCTTTGATCTGAACGAAAATACTCCCCGCATTTGGGAAAACGAAATTATGGTAGTTCGCATAAGCCCCAACAACAACTATATTGCTGCCAAGGTATTAAATGGGTCAATGAAGGTTTTTGATGTATCGACAAAGCAACGAGTTGCCGAAGTGAATGATATAGATGCATTCTTTTTTAGCCCTGACAGCAACTATCTTGTTTTTAGTACAAGCGGCACCTTGCGTAATTTTGATCTGTTGAAAAAACAGTACGATATATTTGATCAAAAAAATCATGGGGGCTATCTCGAGTCAATTAGCGCCATTTGTTTTAGTGCTGATGGCAAATATCTTATTTCTGCTATCAACGATAAATCAATCGAAATATTTGATGCTTCGACAAAAGAGCGTCTGGGCACCTTTGATCAACGAAATGGTGGGTATGTCAAACCGAGCTACGTTGGTTCTTTTGATACCATTCATACAGTGTGTGTGAGCCCTGACGGTAAATATATTCTTGCGGCAGATGAGAGAATGATAAAGCTGTTTGATATTGCAAAACAGCAATGCGTTCATACCATTGATGAAAATAATGGTGGTTCTATTGAAGATATCGTTGAAGTACGTTTTGGCCCTAACGGTAAAGAGATTATTTCGCGCGCGCGCGATGGGTCGCTGAGAATATTTGGTCTATTGTCGCGGCAATTGATAAAGATACTGCCGGTGAATTATGGATGTAATTTCAGCCCTGATGGCCAGTATTTAGTATCTGGGTTTGCTGATGGTTCAATAGAGCTTTATAAAAAACCAACCGAAACTAATACTATTGAACAAGCGCTTTTGCTGTTGAGCCGCGAGAAAGATGGCCAGCGACTGGAAATTAAACGTGGTACAGATCTGGCACGTGTTTATACCAGCATTTCAGATGGTGACACTAAAGAGTATATCGGTTCATTGTTTTAAATGTTTTTTCTTGTGTCCACGTCTAGAGTGATGTTGCTGCTGCATTGCAATATTGATACCAAATGTCTGGCAAACCAGAAGAGTTGCTGCATTGGGCGGGTATTGATGCAGAGACGATTATAGGCATGGTTCGCGAATTGGCATATTAGAAATATTTTGATATACTTATTAGTAGTTAAATATCAATTATTTTAATTTATAAGTTTAGTAATCATGCAAAAACTAGGTGTCTTTTTACTCTTTTTTTCTTGTCTCACTCATGCGCGCAGTAGCGTTGATGTGGCATTGCATGCGTTGCAAAGTTATGCACATACTCGATTGGCAAGTAAAATTGCAATAGCAAAAAGTAGTATGGCATATGCAATCTCAGTGCCTCGATCAATAAACATTCCACACATCTTCTGCGGTAAACAAGGTAAAGAAGCGCTCGTAGGTCTGCATTCTCACTTGATTGTTCCTGAGCGTATTAATGCTATTATTAAAGCACCTTCTTATAATAAAAGTTGGCAAGCAGAGTGGTATTATAATAATCAGTGCAAGCGATCTACTTTTTTTCCCGTTAATTTTTCAGCGCACGAAGTAATTGACCAGATTATTCATGTGCTTGATCATGTGACAGAAATAGTTTCTCTGCAAGATGGCTGGCGCTTGGTTGGTGTTATGGCAAATGGAGAGCAGGCGGTAATTGTTATTCATCAGCAGCAGATTAAAACCGCGTATCCTATTGTTGTGTAATCATGCTTCTGGTATTATCTATTCATACTGTATTAATCACTATAATTATTTTTACCCGTAAGAAAAAAATATGATTAAAACATTATCAGCTCTAGTAGCTATAGTAACGATCACCAATAGTGCACAGGCGGGTCTGTTTGATGGGTTCACGGAAAATAAAAAAGCTGCTTTTGCATTGTATGCTGGAGGGGCTTTTGCATTTGTATGGGCACCGCATATTGCAGGTTTGTGTAATGATACATATAACATGGCGGCTAATACTGTAAGAGCAGAGCCGGAACGCCCTTTGTATCCTTTGCAAGTCCGAGAACAATGGACATCAACGCAGTTAATTCGCGTGGCTGGATTTACTGGTATAGCGACTGGCGTATATCTTTTTATGAATGGCAAGAAATAATTTCTTGTAACTTAGTCAACGCTTCTACATAATCAGTTGCAGTAAAAACTGCACAGTCATCTCATTTTTATAAATGACATAAGAGGACTTTATGAAATGTCTTTATCTGCATATCGCAATTATATTTTCATCAACTCTTATGAAAGGCATGGAGCAGATTGAGGTACCAATTGCACCATCGGTGCCGGTTCGCTTGCAATTGTATGACCAAACAAAGCTGACCAGTTATCGTACGGTTACGGTACCAGTTGAGTTCGTTGATTTGTGTACAACCTTAAAAGAAATGCGTTCAGATTTTGGTGAACAACCATTGCCTATTACTCCAATGCTTTCGCATGTAGACTGGCAAGCACATATACATCCTTTACTTAAAAAGTTGGTTTTTAAACAGGATGTCAGACCAGATATAAAAATGAATAATAATGGTGCTCTCAAAAAGATTGCATACGTTGCTACATTTTTGAATTGTAAAGAGCTTGAGGATCCCGTATTAGGCGAGATTGCTAGCCGTCTTAAATCACCGGAAACTATCAAGCTATTTATAGAAAAGCCTAGTGCAATCTCAAAAGAATTTGAATTAAACCCAGACCAAGAAAAAGTTGTAGCGCGAAAAATGGGAAATGATATTTGGTTTGATGCTCATGTCTTTACCCCCGATGCTTGTTATCGGGCTGCAAGCATTTGTTTTAGCCCTAATGGGCGACATATTGCTGTGGGTTCATACGATGGGTCAATAGATTTTTTTGATATCTCGTCCGAGCAATGTGTGTATACCTTTTATAAGGCTAATGCTGATATTGCTGATTGTGTTCAGTGCATCTACTGGGGTCCCGATGACCAAAGGCTTGTTGCTTATGGCTCTAATATTGGCACAGTAAGTATTTTTAATGCGGGTTCTGGGGAATGTATTAGTACATTTTATAGGGGAAGTGACGGTCATCTGGAGCGTGTCAATAGCATTTGTTTTAGCCCTGATGGTAAACGTATTATTTCCGGTTCTTCTGATCAGTCGATAAAAATTTTTGATGTAGCATTGAAACAGTGCGTTCATACATTCGATCAAATCGGCCGTATTGCGGATGTTTGTTTCGACCTCAACAGTAAATTTATTGCTTGCTCATTTGGTAATTCAATAAAGTTTTTTGACGTCGCGTCAAAGCAGTGTATGCATACACTTGATGAATCCAATGGTATTGATGCAGGTGCTCTGTGCATTTGTTTTAGCCCCGATGGCAAGTATATTGCTACTGGTTCTAGTGAGGGGGTAATAAGAGTTTTTAATATAGCATCGAGGGAATGTGTTTATACATTTGATGCAAAGGATGAGGGCCATACTAATTGTGCTTGCCATGCTAATTGTACTTACGATGTCTGTTTCAGTCCTGATGGCCAATTTATTGCTTCTCGTTCATGTGATGGAATAATGAAAGTTTTTGATATCTCTTCGCAGCAATGCGTCTTCACCTTTGATGAAACTGATGATGTTTATACGGGTAATTGTGTTCGTTGTGTTTCATTTAGTCCCGACGGTGATTATATCGCCGTAGGTCTTATTGCTGGATTAATATGTGTCAAAAAGCCGACCATAAATACGGTTCCACAAGCATTATTATGTTTGAATCGTGAGCGAAACGGAAACTCTTTATCAATCGAATATGGTAGCACCATGGCCCCTATTTATAACAGCTTAGTAAATACTAACGACAAAACCTATATTGGCTCTTTGATTGCAAAAAATTATCCAGTAAAAAATAATAGAGTTGATCTCACTTGTCCTTTTTACAATTCTGTTTGGTGAGTTACAGAATACCATTTATTTCTTGCAATGCTTCAAAAAGATTGGTTGCGCCAAAAATAGCACTGCCAACTGCATATGCATCAATGTGTGCATCGCGAAATAGTGGTATGGTGTGTGCATTAATGCCCCCATCAACAGTAATGGAGCAGTTGATCGTATGTTTCGTGCGATATGTATTAATTGCTTGTGCGCGTGCAACGGTGTTTTTAATAAATTGCTGTCCCGATTTTCCTGGTTCGACTGCCATAAGTAAAAGTAGATCAACAATGTTAATAAACTGATACGCCCGTTCTAGTGGCGTTTGTGGATTAATCGCAACCCCTTTTTTTATTTTTCTCTGTGCCAGTTGTGCAAAAGAGTGCTGTATTATTTCATCATCAAGCTCTGCGTGTACAATAACGGTGTCTTTGCTGCGTGCATTGAGTTGATCAATGTATGGGAGTGGATCGGCGACCATTAAATGAAATTGCAGCGGTTTGTGCGTGTGCTGTGCAATTGCATTACATTGTGCAACACCGAGCGCGGTGTGCGGCACAAAGTGGCCATCCATAAGGTCCAAATGAAAGCCATCACAGATGCATTCTAACGCATGTATCGTTTGCGTATCAGGCATAGAGGTTGCTGCGGCTAAAGAAGGGAAAATGAGTGGTTTTTGTTCTTGTTTCATAACAACTCCTTTTTTAATTGTGAAGTAGCATGTTCACCATACCCTTTTTTTGATCCGAAAAGGAATGGCTTGCGGGCATGGACAAAGAAAAATAATTATTAAAATGTATTATTTATAAATAGAAATTAAAAGAAGCGAGCATCATGCGGTTGCCCTTAAAAATCGCATGAGGGCCCAAGTGGCGGGTGCCTTATTAGTTTTATTAGCATATCAAAAATCTTTTGTGTTCTATGCAGTGCCTTTGCTTTTTTCAATATTTTCTAACACACTGCGCGGACAGGGTGCTCTCCTTCTTTAAAATCTTTTTTTTTCTTCAACATCTTCTAACGCCCGAGCCTGTCCGCCGTAGTTTGCCAAGCCAGGAGGTGTGGATAAACGTAGGCTGGAATCCAAGAGGGTTGGCAAGAACCCTCTTGGCCATGCCCTGGAAGGGCTACAAAGAACTTGAAAAAAGAAGGAGATTTTGAAGAAAGAAGATGGCACATAAAAAAAGCCGACTTTATCTATAATACTAAACACAAAGTGCTCCCCTATGGTACTACATCTCCCACTTAATTTAAAAAATATATTGACAAAATCTGAGTCTTTTGATGTAAATATTGTATGTCTTATGATGTAGGTTGTACTTGCGAGTCAGGAATGATATACTTGATTCGTAGGGGAAATTGTTACTATGGAATGAGGCATATTGCGCTCCCGAGGGGGCGTACTATAACAATCAATGTATGATACTCTAGCAGGAGAAGCTATGTTCGAAAAAATAAAGCCATTGCACGACCGTGTATTGGTTGAGCGAGTAGAAGTAGAAGGCACTACGCCGGCAGGTCTTATTATTCCTGATGCGGCAAAAGAAAAAGCGCAAACAGGGCGCGTAGTGGCAGTTGGCCAAGGGCGCACGTTGCCTGACGGTAGAATATTGCCAGTAGTGGTAGCAAAAGACGATATTATCTTTTTTGGCAAATATGCGGGCACCGAAGCGGGCGATAAATATTTGATCGTTCGTGAAGAAGAGATTCTTGGGGTTTTAGAGAATAAATAGTTGTATTAAAAGGTTGTATCATGGCAAAACGAATTCTGTTTGGCGTAGAAGCGCGCAAGAAGATTTTGAATGGTGTTGATATTTTGGCCGATGCGGTTAAAGTGACCCTCGGGCCACGGGGACGTAACGTAGCGTACGAAAAATCGTTCGGTTCACCGGGCATCACTAAAGACGGCGTAACCGTTGCTAAAGAAATTGAATTGAGCGACAAGTTGGAAAACATGGGCGCGCAAATGGTACGTGAAGTAGCGAGCAAAACAGCTGATGTTGCCGGCGACGGAACAACTACCGCAACAGTGCTTGCACAAGCGATTTTCCGTGAAGGAAACAAATACGTAACCGCGGGCGCTAATCCTATGGAACTCAAACGAGGCATAGAAAAAGCGGTTCATGTTGCCGTTGATGCAGTTAAAGCAGTAGCGCGCAAAGTCATCTCAAAAAAAGAAATTGAACAAGTAGCAACCGTATCTGCATCAGATGCAAGTATTGGCCAACTGATTGCCGAAGCAATGGAACGAGTAGGGCGCGATGGCGTTATTACCGTTGAAGAAGCAAAAGGCATGCAAGATGAGTTGGAAGTGGTTGAAGGGATGCAGTTCGATCGCGGATATCTTTCACCATACTTTGTTACCGATTCAGAAAAAATGGAAACGGTGCTTAACGACCCTGTGCTGTTGATCGTTGAAAAGAAGATCTCTAGCATGAAAGCGATTTTACCTATACTCGAACAAGTGGCAAAAGCGGGACGTCCGCTCTTGTTAGTTGCAGAAGATGTAGAAGGGGAAGCGCTTGCTACGTTGGTCGTTAATAAATTGCGTGGCACCCTTAACATTTGTGCAGTAAAAGCACCTGGTTTTGGCGATCGCCGTAAAGCAATGTTAGAAGATATTGCTATCTTAACCGGTGGCAAACTAGTTGCAGAAGATTTGGGTATCAAGCTAGAAAATATCATGCTTACCGACTTAGGTCGCGCAGGCAAGGCAGTGATCACCAAAGATGCATGCATTATTATTGAAGGCCGTGGCGATGAATCGACCATTAAGGGCCGTGTAGTACACATTCGTGCACAGATCGAAAATACTGCTTCAGATTACGACCGCGAAAAACTGCAAGAACGCTTAGCTAAATTAGCAGGCGGTGTTGCAGTCATTAAAGTGGGCGCGGCGACTGAAACAGAAATGAAAGAAAAGAAAGATCGCATTGAAGACGCATTAAACGCAACCCGCGCTGCCGTAGAAGAAGGCATTGTTGCTGGTGGTGGTGTTTGCTTGTTACGTGCACAAGATGTAGTAAGTAAACTAGCGCTCGATGGTGATGAAAAGCTTGGTGCACAGATAGTGCATCGTGCTTTAGAAGAACCGTTGCGCATTATTGCTTCCAATGCTGGCTGCGAAGCATCGGTTATTGTTAATCGTGTGAAAGCAGAAAAAGGCGTTGTTGGCTTTGACGCAAAGAGCGGTGAATTTGTAGACATGTTGCTGGCCGGTATTATAGACCCAGCAAAAGTAACCCGCACTGCATTACAAAATGCAGCATCTATTTCTTCATTACTCTTAACGACTGAAGCAATTATTTGCGACATTCCAGAAGAGAAGAAAGAAGCTGCTGCTGGCCATGGTCACGGACATGGTGGCATGGGCGGAATGGGTGGTATGGGCGGCATGTACTAAACCGCACACACACAGTAACGTGAAATAGAAAACAAGAGAGAGGGATATGGCATCGTGCCATATCCCTCTTCTATTTTAAAGGAACAACTATGAATAAACGTTCGCTGATTATGATGATAGTAGCAATTTGTGGCATGAATGGTACATCAAAAGCTTTAAACTTCAATATTTATGAAGCTGTAGCCGTTCCAGTTGTTGGTCTTTGCACGGCATATGCAATACATGACGCAAATGAATTTATAGGGTCTACAGCGCGTGCAAAGGCGAAAAATCCAGATATGCGACCGCGTGCTCTTGAAGCAATTCAAGATCTCGAGAATAGAAAAACAAGAGACGTAGTAGTTGCTGTGGTTGTGGCATTAGGAACAGTGGCAGCATTGGCATTCGGGCCAAAATAATAAATAAATCATGTCGATTCTCGCATATTTTAACATGAGCTCGATTATAGGAAAATAGTTGAAGTTATATCATCGCTTATGTATCATCCTCTGCTTTGCTAGTATGCATCATCCTCTTGCGTTGCGTGCAACAGATGATCCATTAATCCTAGATCTTGGATTTAGTACAGCCATACTAACGTTCATAGGTGCAGCAGTAGTGAATGTGTGCACGGCAGATTCACTTGCTCAGCAGCGGGTACAACCGTTGCAAATGCCAAAAACCAGGATAGCGCGGCTTCCGAATCTGTTGAATACAACTGTACAAAAAAAGGAGCCTACCCATGATGAACAGTATGCTACATTTGCTGCTAAAGGAATGAGTGGTTGCGCGCTGGGGCTGCTGTGCGTTTGGTTGAATGTGCGGTAACACTAGGGCAAGAAGTGGTTTCGGTCGAACCAAATAAATAAAAGGTAATTATATGAAACAATGTTTTATGCGAATCGCACTAATGAGTATTTTAGCAATTCAAATGCATGTGTATGGACACGATAATAACCCATTTACATCATGCATCAATTATTTTGCGTCGCATCCCAAGGTGGCAACAGCAACGATTTTGGGATCATCAGTACTTATGGCAGGTAGCTTTTTATTACCCAGAGCAATGATATATACAATCTATCCAGATGCCGCCGAATTGATGACGAAAAGACGCGCAGAATTAAATGACCCAAAAAAGGAAAAACAATATGATATGGCAACACGCATTTATTATGCTGGCCCTGGAGTCGTTCAAGCAGTTTCAATGGTGACAATGGGAACTGCATTTGCCGGCCTTACCATTTTTACCATGAAGAATAAATAGCTATAGTGCATAAATGAAGTGCGCAACGGCCTCAGAGCCGTTGTTTCAGCGCCTGCACCAACGCATATTTATACGGCTTTGCATTGTCATCATTTAAATTGGTGCTAATGAGTAGATAAATATCTTTTACGTGTTTTAATCTACCCGTAGTGTTATACAGAGCCTGTGCAACTAAGTTTGCACACTTGACTCTATCACATCCAAAAATACCAATACTCATTGCGGGAAATGCGATAGAGGTTAACATTAATTCATCTGCTTTTAATAAACAGTTTTGGTAACATGCATATAATAAGTTGATATCTTGACCACTAGTGCAATTCGGGCCTGGAGTGTGCAGAATACGTTTAACCCCATGGGCATTTAAATCAAATGCATCAGTTACTACTACTTCACCTATTTCAAGGCTTTCAGGAATCTTTTTACTTTTTTTCCCTTGTTCTATTGCTGCATTAATTTTATCGGCACCGGCGGCGTTCCAGATGGCTCCAGCAACACCTGCAGGGTGTTTCATTAATGATTGATTGGCGGCATTAACAATAGCATCGGCTTTAATTGTTGTGATATTACCATCTTGAATGTATATGGTGCATCCATTCAACGGTATACGTAGATCAGCAATGGTAGTGGTATTACTAGGGGTTGATTGCTTTTTTAAACTATCAGTTAATGCAGTAAATGTTTCTGTTGTTTTTTGTAATGCTTGTTCTAATGCGTGGGCAGGAATGTATTGGTAACAAGCGCAAGCAGCAACACATATAATCCAATGTGCCATCTATTAACTCCTTTTTTTGTTCGTACATATCTGTAACTATACGCACAGCACACATGTATATGCAAGAGTTTATGCGCGTGTTTTTTTGTATATCAAATAACTCACGCTTGCTAGAATGCCGCAGGCAGTGGCGCCGTCGATAATATTACGTGTCCAGTTGCTGCGCCATGGAAGACTGCGATAAAAATTAATCTTTTTTTGAGTAAAATCGGATTTAGGTTGCGTGTCAATGGAAGATTGCGTATTTGAGTTTTGCGGTGCTGTATGGTTCAGTAATTCATTGTCAATAAAAAACTTTTGCAGCGCCTCATAAGATGCTTGTTGTTCTTCTACAATTAAACGTTGCAATTGTTTTTTTTGCTCGTTTCTATTAACGGCGCTACCTTTTTGTGTTTTTTCTTCTGTGTCTTTGCCTATTCTAAATTTTTCTAACTGTGTGTACGTGTGGTTTTGAATAGGAAACGCATTTACATTGCTATTAAGTTCAATGATACTTTTATTACCTTCGGGCAATGCTTGATACAATTGCCAACCTTGGTTTGCGGGAGTAATGGGGTTATCGGTTGTTTGAATAATCATTATTGACGCATCCTTAGGCAATTTTTTTGCGGATGCGAGTGGATTAAGACCAAACCAGGGATTATAAGAACGAGCACCGTTAGTACGAGTAGCCATTAATGGTGCAAAGAGTCGCGAAAATGGTATATAAGATGCTCTTTTTTGATTGGCGGTACCAAGGTTAGCAATCCAATGAAATGTTGCTTCATTGGGGTTTAGCAGGGGGTTTATAGCAACAAAACCTCTAAGCAATTTATCTTTACCAATTGAGTTTGGCACAGTGGCCAAATAATTGACTGCAGTACTAGCCTGTGCGCCCACAGCAACAAGAATAATGCCCTTGGGTGCATCCATTGTGTTTATATAGGTGCTGAGTTGATTTACATCACTTGCCTGACCAAGCGATGTTTCGTTGAGACAAAGATACTGCACGTTGCAGTTATCAATGACCATTTTATCATTATAGTCGGTTACTTTCCTGTGCAATTCATTGGCAATCGACTGAATTCTTGTATTATCTCGTTGTAGTATATTGGTAGGCCTATTGTCTGTTATGCCATTTTTTTCACAAGTACTGAATGCGTTGCCAGATGTTATTTGGTCGCAGAGCACGAGAACTGTTTCTTTAGCCTCCTCACTACCAAATATGATAATGGGCATAGAAGCAAGAACAGCAAGTAATGCAAAAAGATAGATTTTATGAGTGTTCATATGGAGGTAATACCTATAGTAAAAAAATATACAAATATATTCTTATAGTATATATTTGCGACAAAAAAGCAATAATATGGGTTATTTTAGTCATCAAGCCATGTATGGTAACAGTAATAACTCGCGCCTGCTAAGATGCTGCCTACGGTAACGCCGTCAATAACATTGTGCCAATCAATGCCTATACGAGCACGCACCTCACTAATGGTTGATTGACATGCTTTTATTTCATCGATGGTGTGGATATTATTTTGCTGGTAATAGAGGAGCCATGTTTTATGAATCCCCTATCGCTTGAACCATTTGTGGTAGCAAGCATACGCAATACCGCAGGTGGCTGCGATATCAACAACATTTCTCAGGTAATACGATTTCCAATCAGTAGATTTGTTTATTCGTTCTTGCGTTTCTTGTTCAGTTGGTTGCCATTGTCTTTTAGCTTCTTCGTACATTGTGGTGACAGTGAAGTTACGTATATTTATATATCGATTGTGACCGTCAATGTCTTATTTTGATCCGATGCCCTTTCTAATAAATCTAAGACTCGAAAAAGACGTCTTAGTTCTTGTGTTTTTTGTTCTTGTTTTTTGAGTTGGTTTCTGTCTGCTTCTGTGGGTTGGTTCAATTTCGTTTTATCACCTATTGCTTTTAATAGCCTGCCTTCTGCTGTTACGCTTTTGCTAATCAGCTCTTTTAATATCTCATTATACGTAATATCCTGTGTTATTTTTTTTCTCTTTTTTTGCGCTTCTACTTTGGCTCTTTGCTCTAGCTCTTTCTCATAAGTCTCTATTTCATCTGCATATTCTTTTAGCCCTGCATTCAATAATGTATTGAGCTGTGCGAATCGTTCAGGCTGTTGTGCAAGCTCTGTCGCTTTGGGTAATTGTAATGATGGGTCAAAAATGGCAGCTGTTTTTTGTTGCGATACTGCTGATTCTTGAGGTGCCACTATTGGCACTGGCGGTACTTGTTCTTCTGCCTGAGGCAACATCTCAATATCGATGTCCGATGACGATACTTTTTGCACAATTGCTGGTTCAAAGTTCGCAGATGTTAACGGAACTGTTTCTGCAGACACTGATAGTTTTGGTGCTAGCGATTGTGCTTTTGATTCTGGTGCATATGTTGTGAGCTTTGCATCACGGTACTCTTCAAACCATGACGGTCTTTGATAGTGGGCCTTTGCCAGCAATGAATCGACCTCAGGCGCATCGAGTAGCATCCGCGCATTCAACAAATAGTCCCCACTGGTGTGTGGTTTATCTATGTAATTGCCAGATATCGATTTACTTGCATCATGTAATGGATTCTTCAGAAGCGCATTAATTGCGTCCATTTCTGAATAATAGGGTTTTTCGTCTATTATGTTTTGTATTAATTCACGATACGTTTTTTGACTGTTCGCGTTAGGTTTTGTATCTAATAACACTTCGTATAACATATTCAATTTTGCTGCATCATCGGCATTCTTGATGCCTTCTTCTTGGTATTTATCTACAAGTACTTTAAGTGCACCACCAGCTCGTTGAGGATTGGATTGTGCTGCAGTGGTAAAATTTGTTTGTGCAGTGGTTACTTTATTGTCATCAACCTTTTGCCATGGATATTTTGGAATGAGTGCTCGAGTAAGATTTTTTGATGCATCTGAAATTGTTGCTTCTGGTAAATCCGTTGTTCCTCTAAAAAAAGAAAATGCATCAAGTTGTGTGCCATAGCACTGTATGAGCACAAGTGATAGTATTTTCAAAAAATTCTTATTCATTAGTTACTCCCAATTTTATTAATTATTGCGCTCATGTCCTTCTGCCGCTGCAATGCCATAGCGGGACACGTCGCAGCCTTTGGCGAACACTAAAGGCATGAGCGCTGCCTGTATTCCATTTTCACGAAAAATGCGTGGCGCGTTTTTCGTTATTTAAAACGTTCCTCCTGCCTTGCCCCAGATTCCCCAGTTATTTAATGCGGTGTTGCGTTGCGAAAGTTCTGCAAATGCACCAAGCCCTGCAAACAGGGCAAAGCTACATTGGTCGTGAATAAAGCCAAATGCAAAGCTAGCGCGGTGCGCCACTGCACCGCGGGCACTTGCGGTAATAAAATCAAAATCATATTCATGAATTGGCACAAAAATAGGATTACCAAAAAAATCAGTATCATTGGGTGCAAGAGTACTAATGGTACTATGGCTCGCCGTTACACCAATGTTGGTGCCAGGAATTAAAGCGCCATTACCTTGGATGCCATATTCTGGCTCAAAATGGTGTTTGAGTGAAAGATATTCATCGCCATGTGCCCATAAGTTATACGCAATCTCTGCTTCGTAGCGGTGCCAGTTAAAGCGGAAACCGACCGCCATATCAACAAAATTGAATGGTTGTACTTTGACTCGTTGGGTAAATATGTTCACGGCAGGGATGTTGGTAGTGCCATCATTTTTGTTTAACAGGAGATATCGGCTAAACGGTTTTTGCACGAGATCAAACGTGCGCCATTGAAAATTACGTAAGAGATATTGGTTATCGATCTCCAAAAAGAAGCTCATCAACTTATCTTCTGTATCAATATTTAATGGTAATTGAAGGTAAGCGCCAGCACCTAAGCCCCAGTGCCCATTATGGCCCAAAAACGGACTAAACATATATTCAGCGCGTTGAGGATTAAAGGTGGGTGCAATAATTGAACTATACAGTCCCGCAACAAAGCCATCACGGGCCACAAACGTGGTACCTAAACGAAAATGGACTTCGCAAATACCTGAGCGGCTGCTGTGATCTTCTTTGATTTTGCCAAAGATCATATTCCCCCGATTAAACGCTTCTATTGGAGTTGAAGGAAACACGTTCTCTTCTGTTTGAAATGTAATCGATTTTGGCTTTAAATTAGTAGTTGCCGTTTGAAATGGAAATGCCACCGCTACCCAAATATTGTCTAAGAACGGGTGGTTAATAAACGTTTTAATATCTTGGCTCGCTTCAACCCAAATGCCAAACTGGTGTTGATGCGGAGCAATGCGGAGGGTGCCAAAAAAGTTACTGGGCAGATTGAGCCATTCAGCGCGTATCATGCGCACGTTTGGGTTTTCTGAAATAGCGTCACCGCGAATGGTAAGGGTGTCAGTATGATCAATAAAAAAGTATCGTGCATTGCTGCTGTTAGCCATATTTTTTTGGTACAGAGGAACAATCTGCACGCTGAAGCCCCAACAACCCTGTTTTTCCCATAATGCTTCATGCCAAAACGATGCATATTTTGCCGCAATATTGTCATGAATAGGGCGGGTGAACATAAATGATTGACCAGTAGCTTCCTGGCGACGATCTTTTGCTGGTGCAAAAAAGAGCGGGCGACCGAGGGGGAAATAATGTTCATCGGCAAATACAGATGCGGTGACTAGCAGAATGAGTGCCACTTTCTTCATAGAAGACTATCCCTTTTTTTGAAACTAACCAGGTGTAGTTAATTATAATTAATGTGGCACTGGTACGTATTTAAGTCAATTGAAAGGCGCTCATGTCCTTCGATACGCCACTCTCCGAGTGGCACTCAGGATGAGCGCGTATGTACAATTTGTTTGAGAAGAAGTGCGTCAGTTGCTGGATTATAATTGAAGAGATTAATGAGAGTTTATTTGCAAAATAGCGTAAACTGCGCTCGCCCTGAGTGCCCAACGAGCTTACAGCGAAGTTGGGTGTATCGAAGGGTGTCGAGCGCATCCTAAAATTGTTTCTCGTACAGAATCATATCTTCAATTATTTTTTCTGCTAGTGGCACCGCTACTGATGACGCATAGATATCTTTGGTTTGTGCCACCTCTTTTATAAATGTGACAATTACCCGTTTATAGTCCCCCTTTTCTACACTGCAGGCAAAGGTGTAAGTGTCATGGGTGGGTTGATAGACCCCATCAATTACTAAGTTAGCGGTTCCTGTTTTGCCCAATATTTTTACTTCGTTGGTTAATGAATATTGCGCTACCGATGCTTTGCGCGCAGTGCCCTGCGAAACCGTGCGCTCTAAGATAGTGCGTAACTGGTCTATGGTATCGGTACTGTACAGTCGCCGTTCTGGTGATGGTGTTGCATCTGTTATTATGCGTAAATCGCGCGCAATACCTCTGTTGGCAATCAGTACAAATAGTTGTGCCAGTTGCGCAAGGGTGGCGGTGATTTCGTATCCAAATGATAAAGAGATAATCGAGCGGCGCGACCACAGTTTAGGCGGATTAACAAAGCCGTTCTGTTCGCCAGGCCAGCGGAGTGCTGTTTTGGTGCCGAACCCTATGCGGCGGTAATGGTCATACAGTTTGGTGCCCAAGCGTAAAGCGACGGTAACTATGCCAAAATTGTTTGATAGTTCAATGACTTTGCTAAATGGTAATACGCCATGCGCGCGCCAAGTGCTTATTTTAAACCCGTTGATAAATCCTTCTTTTTGATCTAAGCAGTCGATTGGTTCTTCTAAGCTGACTACTTTTTCATCCAGTGCTGCTAATGCAGTGCACACTTTCATTACCGAGCCCAACTCATACGCATCGGTCAATGCCTTATTATTTACATGCCGTTGATCATCGAGGCTTAAATGGTGCGGGTCTGGCGATGGATATTGTGCCATAGCTAAAAGCCCCCCTGTACTGGGGTCTATGATGAGCACGGCTCCTTCTTTTGCCTCCCATTGTTGAACCGTCTGTTGTAGGTGCGAGAAGGCAAAATGTTGCAACTGTGCGTCGATGGTAAGAGTAATAGGTTCTGGCTGTTTGCCCTGCTGTGTAGTAGAGCGGTTAAAATAAAAATGGCCGGAGCGAGCATCTCTTTCTAATGCGTAGGTGGTCGGTGAGCCGGCTAACCGACCATTGTATATTTTTTCTATGCCAAACAACCCCTTATTGTCTATATCGGTAATACCGACTATAGACGCCAACGAATGAGCAGGGTAGTAACGGGTTGGTTCTTCTAGCAGATGAATATCTTCGCTACATTGTTTTTGTATGAGTGCTTGTTCTTGTTCATTCAATCGCCGTTTAATAAACATAAATGAACTGTTTGTATGTTCGTGTAACCGTTTGAGAGCTGCAGGAAAATGGGCACGTAAAAAGGCATGTAACTTCTTTTTATCTTTAATTTGATTGGGTACCACAAATGCAGACAGTGCACGGCTGTTGAGTGCAACAGTGCGCCCTTTACAATCAAGAATAGATGCACGCTCGGGCCATGCAGTGGTTTTAACATCATATTGCTGACTGCCCAATGATACATAAAATGCGTGTTGTGCAATTTGCGTGTAATAGAGTGCACAGATCAACGCGCTGTAGGCGAGCAAGCAACAGACAAAAATAAGAGAAGAGCGAAACTTGTATGCGTCGGTCATGTGTGCACCTGCTTAATATTTTTAAGCCGCGCTTTTTGCATGCCGTGTGCCAGCGCTTCCTTTTCTATCGTGCTTAGGTTGGTTTTTTCATGGAGTGCTTGTAAAAGTTTATTTTTTTTATGCACCAACTCTTGTTTTGCTTTTTCTGTTCTTTGCAAAGCAAATGAGTGTTGCACAAAAGAACTATGTTTATGAATCTGCGTCAGCAGCAATATTCCTTGAACCGCAATAAAAACAATAACCGGTTTTTTCATACGTTCCTCGTATGGCTTGATACACTAGTAACCGTATCAAAAATAGGAAGTTAAAGACAAGGGAAGAGGTAAAATAAAAACGGGACTGCTTGTTACAAGCAATCCCGCGTAATTTGGATCAAGATGAATACAACGTTGATTGATTATTTTGTATTATTGCCACTATTTTTTGTTACGAGTAAAGAATGCCAAGAATTGAGAGAACAAGTTCTGTTTCGCTACAGGTGGTTTTATCAATTTTGAGCAACTTGTTGCAAGTTCAGATAATGATCTTTCTATTTTCAATAGCCTGTTGATTGAATTATGTTCGTCAGAATTAGCCGCGCTGCCTAAAGAATCTCCAAAATGATTTTTAATAGCTTCTATGGTAACCAAGCGGTTTCTGCAATGTTTTTCAATGAATTGCAAAGCTGACTTTTGTGTTTGCGCGTTCTGGAGAATAAATTCACCGATATTGTTTTTAAATTGATTAAATTCTGACTCTAAGAAAGTCAACTCTAAGGGATTTGTTGGATCAAAATTCTTTTCATGCTCTTTTTTAAAATCAAACTTGTTGGTGACAGATTTTTCCATATTATCAGGGACAGATGCGGTATCCATGTATTGCTTTAATTCTTGATCGCATCGCGCAAGCAAGTTTTTAAGATAAGATAGTTGCCCATTATCGAGTTTTAGTGAATCAGTACTCAATGGCAACTGAGTGAAAATTCCAGCCGGATTCCACCAATCTTTTGCAGAATTAGTACTATGTTCTGTTTTGGTCTGATTAAGTGGTGAACTTGCGTCAGTATCTTGTAAAGGATGAGAAATAATATTGTTATGATGGTTGATACTCAACTTATTATCAACAATTCTGCCTGTTTGCAGTATTGATTGTCTTTTATCTTCCTGATTCTCGGGAAACGGAACGATGTCATCTTTTGTAACGACCTCAACAAAGTCTTCTTCTACTTCTTCTTTAGATTCTTCTGTATTATTTTGGTTAAAGAATTTTTGTCTAGATGTATTGCTTCTTGTGCCACGATATCCTATTATATTTTTTTCTTTTAGCTTCCTATGTTCGTCAGCACTTCCATTATCAACTTCCATATCTACAACATTGTAATTACCGCTATTGTCATTCGCGTTGAATGATCCTGAAATTGACGCTGTGTTATTATTTGAATCGTTGCTATTGTCATTGGCGTTTGTAGCGAACGCCAGTAGTTCAGCTAATTCTTTTTCCGGAAGTTGCTGGATGTGCGCTAAAAGATTTCCTATAACGGCTTTTAGGGCTTTTTTTGCGCGCTTTTTGCTTATGGGTGCTTGTGAAACATCATGAGTAGGTGCACTATTGTTGTTGATGTTAACTTGTTCATCTGAGTTACTGCTACTACCTGTATAGCGATGGTCTATAGAATCAGTAGATGCGGTGGGTGCTTGATAAAAACTTTCAGGTGATGTTACTCTAATAAATGATAACTTTTTTTCTATTCTATCTGCAACGTATGATTTTAAGCCATACCACGCGCGGTATAAGCCGAATCCTGTTAGTCCCGTTGCTGCTGTAACACCAAGAACTTTTCCTGGATTTTTTTCAACGTATTTACCAGCAGATTCAAAGGAGGTATTGGCTGTTGTTTTGGCAGCAAAATGACCGAAATCTGTAGGGAAATTTTTAATTTTTTCGAGTTGAAGGCTTGGACTTAAGCCTTCAAGCCATCTTGGGTTTTGCACGGCTTGCGCTTGGTGCATACCCAATAAAACTAGAGCAGTTATAGTAGTGATTTTTTTAGCCATTAATTGTGTATTCATAATCTTGATCTCCATAATAATTTCAATATACACTTTATTCTAATTGTAAAGATTTTTGCTTTTTTGTCAAGATTCCCCCTTGTTTTACGGCTTTTTTTCATGGTTTGCCGCAGGCGCTCGGGTTCAGGGTGTTTTTAAGGGTATAAAATGAGGAGTTTTAGCCCTTAGCGGGGCCTTGGCTAGATTTAAAATCTAGGGGTTCTATGGGGGGTAAAATGAGGAATTTGGGGCATTTTGATGTGTTTTGGGCTATTACTAGAGAACTTCCTGGTGATTGACGAGTATTTGTGCATTCACGTACATTTTTTTCCAATTTTCTGCAGCAGCAAAATCCCCTTTCCGCAGGCATTGTATTATTTCTTTTGTGGCGTTTTGAATAATGTACGTAAGGAGCTTTTCGGGAAGGTTATTCTGATCTATTAGCGCAGCGGATTGTTATTCTGATTGTAAATAGATTATGAATTTATCGATAAATTTAGGCTATTTCTGCTTTAATAAATTCTCTTTTTTTGTAGCTGTCTTTTATCTTTTGTTCTTGCAGTTGATCTAAAGCTTTTTGGAGATCGGTTAGGGTAATAAGCTTTTTTGAAGGCTGCAACAGTTGATTGAGTAGGTTTGATGCATTGTTGCTTTGAGGAGTACTTATTGTTTCTTGTTGTTGGCCTTTGCGGGCAATTGCGCGAACCCCTTTAATTTCTCTGTATACAAATAGACCAATATACCCTGCTGTAAGAAGGGTTGATGCTCCAAAGAAGGTGTACCACGGGTGTTCATACATTTTCGTTGCGATCAACTTTGGTGCGTACAATGCTTTTTGTGCCAAGGCTTTGCTGATGCTGTTTCCAGTCCCTTGCTCCATGCCGCGTGCAATGGGGCATAGGGCGGGTACTGTTAGAGAGAGGAAAGCGATGATACGAAGAGAAATTAATTTTGTATTCATGAGATGCTCAAATTATAGTTGTTTATATTAATAATAGCTTAATTGTAACGCATTGATTTCAAGTTGCAATCAAGGGTGCTATTATGGCAACTTTATCTCGGGATCAAGCACATTTTTAGCTGCTTTTAGGCGATTTGCGCAATCCTGAAGGACATCATGGTTCAAGTATTTTTTATTTATTTCGGTTTCAATGAGCTTAATTCGCCCTTTTATTTCATTAATGAGTATAAACTCGAGTGTGTCCGGTGATGTTTTTAAGACTGGTGCAGCTTTTTGTAAGCTTTTAATCAACGGATTCGTCTTTTCATCAAACGCTGTACTATTCGTTGAAGTGACATTTGCTTTTATCTGTATGTTATCTGTGTTGAATATTCCATCTGATTGATATGAGCGTGAAATTGGGCTGCAGAATTTAAGGAGGCAGTTATCAATAATAACAAATAAGTCTTTCATTTCTTTTATTAACGCAAAATGTTTTTGCGTTAAGATAGAAGGTAATATAGGTTTCAAGGGATCGCTAGTATGCTCAAACAGGCCAGATGGATTATTCCAGTTGAGATCCATAATCTGTTTTTCGATGCGTGGCTGTGTATATAATTTGTTATGCAGATACGCTATGCCATCAACGGTGTATGATGGTGCATCTGTTATTAATTTGCCCATACCTTCAACAAAATCCAATCCTGCATTAATCATTATTGCTGGTGAGCTCATGAATGCTGGTTTTTCAGTATATTTAGTAAGATTAACGTAGGGACCAGCATTTTTGTATGTGTAGTACCCTAACCCCAGCGCAACAGCTATACCGGTAGTTTTCCAAGTAATACCACTATTGGCGATCTGGGTTTGTATGTTTTGATACTGTTCATTCGCCATTGTTGATATCTTGTCATACGACAACCACGTAGGCAGATGTTCTGTTGAGAAATACCCTGCTTGGGTGGTGAATGGCTGGAGCGCGCCTATGCAGGCGAGAGCCAAAATTAATTTTTTAGATATATTTTTCATCATTTTTACTCCATTTTAAAAGTAGAATCTTACTCTTTATTCTATAGCATTATTTCTGTTTGTCAATAAATCTATAAGACTGAAGGGGTTCTCTCCTGAGCCACAAGGGGTAATTTGCCAAAAAAATAAAAATGACAGAAACTAGAAAATTATGATGGTTGCCTGTAATTTTGATAAATTAAGGCCTTTTTACCAATTTTTAACTAAAAATAAACTTTAGGTGCTCATGAATCAAATGAACGAAACTACCCCTAATTTATCGCAGGAACTGGCCATAAGAAAGCAAAAAATAACTGATATGCGTGACCAGGGGATAGAGCCTTGGCCAGAGATGGTACCGGTAGATCATACAGCTAAAGATATTTTAACTGCTTTTGGTACCGATCAGCAGGCGTCACGCTATGATATTGCCGGGCGTATTATGGGCATTAGAGGGCATGGTAAAACGATTTTTGCTGACATTCAAGACGGCACTGCGCTCATGCAATTGTATGTTCGTCAAGATGGGCTGGGAGAACAGTCGTTCGAGCAGTTTAAACGCTTCGTTGATGTTGGAGACATTCTTTGGTGTGCCGGCACTCCGTTCCGCACGAAGATGGGGGAAATTACCCTTGAGTTAACTGAGTGGAAGATGCTGAGCAAGTCATTGCATCCGTTGCCAGAAAAATATCATGGGCTTGCTGATACAGAAATTCGGTATCGGCAACGGTACCTTGATCTGATTAGTAGTGCAGAAAGCAAGCAAAAATTTGCTACCCGTTCCCGCATTATTCGCGCGTTGCGCGCTTTCCTTGATCGGCACCAGTTTTTAGAAGTAGAAACACCCATGTTGCACCCGATTGCTGGTGGTGCTGCAGCCCGTCCATTTATTACCCATCACAATGCGCTTAGCAGTGATTTTTATTTGCGTATTGCTCCAGAGTTATATTTAAAGCGGTTAGTGGTAGGGGGCTTTGAACGGGTCTATGAAATTAATCGTAACTTCAGAAATGAGGGAGTGTCTACGCGCCATAACCCTGAATTTACGATGCTTGAATTTTATATGGCATACCAAGAATATCAGGGGGCTATGACCTTTGTAGAAGAGTTATTGCGATTTGTACTCACCGACAGCGTGGGGAACTTGGCAGTACCATTTGGTGCAGTAACCATCGATTTTGCTCAACCGTTTAAACGTATTTCTATTGTAAACGCAGTAACTGAAATTGGGGGCATACCAGCATCAGACTTAACAGCAGATAGCATCGATGCAACCATGCGTGCGCACGGCGTAAAAGCAAAACACAGCCAAGCAGCACATGCAGAAAAGATTTATGCGTTATTTGAAGAGTTGGTAGAAAGTAAATTGATTCAGCCAACCTTTGTTATCGATTTTCCCATCGAAGTCTCTCCATTGGCAAAGCGGGATGCACATAACCCGGCTATTGCTGCACGGTTTGAACTGTTCATTGGTGGCATGGAAATCAGCAATGGCTTTAATGAGTTAAATGACCCACTCGATCAGGCAGAGCGTTTTAAGCAACAGTTGGTTGCCCATCGCGCGGGTGATGAAGAGGCGCATCAGTACGATGCTGACTATATTTTGGCATTAGAACATGCGTTACCACCAACCGCCGGTGTGGGCATTGGTATCGATCGCTTGGTAATGCTAGCCACCAACACAACATCAATTAAAGATGTTATCTTATTCCCGACGTTAAAGAAAAAACACGACTAGCGTGACTGAACAACTGGCGAGCGCGCAATGTCCCTCGATACAATCGCTTCGCGATCACTCGGGATGAGCGCTTTATAATCTGAAGTGCGTATTATAGTGGGCGCTCTGTGCATTGTAGTGCGCATAGCAGGCGGGATGAGCACAATTGATAAAAAGAGTTTGCTAAACTATGCATCCCAAGCACCTGACGTAGCTTTAACGAAGCCGTGTCGAGATAAGAGAGATTGATAAAAATAGCTTGCTATACTGCGCTCACCCTGAGTGCCGCTCGAAGAGCGGTGTATCGAAGGGTAAGAGCGCTCAGGAAAAGTAATTAATGAATAATTTTACTGTGTATATTCTCAGATGTTCTGATGATTCTTACTATGTAGGACACACCGATAATATCGGAATTCGTCTATCTCAACACGAGCAACGTATATTTAGTGGATATACATCGCACCGATTGCCGATAATGCTCGTTTTTTCATATAATTGCAATACTCGTGATGAAGCATTTGAATTAGAACGTAAACTTAAAAAATGGAGTCGTAAAAAAAAAGAAGCACTGATACGAGGGGATTTTGAATTACTACATGAATACGCACGTAAACAATTTGATTAGTACGCTTATCCACGCTTTCTAGCGTGGCAAGCTTTGGCGGACAGGCGATACCTCAATCACCTTGCCGCTGCGAAGCCTTGGCAAAGACGGGTCGAGATGAGCGCTTTATAATCTGTAGTGCGTACTATAGGGAATGGGGCGCTCTATGAAATATAGTGCGCATAGCAGGCGGGATGAGCACAATTGATAAAAAGAGTTTGCTACAATGCGCTCACCCTGAGTGCCCGACGTAGCTGAAAGCGAAGACGGGTGTATCGAAGGGTAAGAGCGCGATGGAGGCGCAATATAATGACTGAACAACTGGCGAGCGCGCAATGGAAGGCGCAGCGCATTAAAGAGTTACTTGGCGATGTGCCACCACATGCAACCATCATTGATGTTGGTTGTGGCGACGGATTATTGACTGCGTGTTTAGCAAGCCTGTTTTTTGAGCACACCGTTATTGGCGTTGATACAGACATGGCAGTTATTGCCCATGCGCAACGCATGCATGCCGATGTGCAATTTCACGCGATTAATCAGCTGAACGATATTACTGCATATACACCCACCATTCTTATTGCATCGTTAATGCTGCACCACGTGCCGCGAGCTGAACAGCAGACAACAGTGCATGAGCTTATGTCTTTGTTGCCGATTGGCGGCATGTTAATAATTTTAGAATACAACCCCTATTGCCCGAGCGTGCAGTTAACACGATTAACTGATGTGCACGAGCGTAATGCGACCTTTATTTCATGTAATACGCTGTATCAGTGGTTGCAAACAGATAGTGCTTCAGTTACGCATGAATATTATTTACATGTACCCACATGGCTAGCATGGTGTGAAAGAGTTGTGCCGCAACAGTTAGCGCGAGTGTATGGCGTGAAATTCAGAAAAAAATAAGCAGGCATTAGTTATAAAAAACCATGCCTGCCCTTAACTTTATCTCAATACATTAACCACGCTCTTCAGTTCTTGCGAATGTATTATCTGCAAAAGGAGATTTATTTTTTTTGCTCTCGTGTTGCAGCAAACTGTTTGTTGTATTGATCAATCAATGTCATCCATTCTTTTTCTAGCTGTTGATAGTTGCAGTTACGAGACATTTTTACAAGCTCTTGTTCGGTCATATTTTCATTAAATATGGTTTTTGGCATAACATTACCATTAACTGACGTCACTTTAAGCCCCCGCATCATGACATAGAATGGATTTGTTTTAAAGCGATCACCTTTAATTTGTGCGAAAAATGGATAACGCCACATATCTCTTGAATCAAAACGGTCGCCGCCCCATGCTGGTTGCAAGCCTCCCCATCGACTTAGTATTGCATCAGGTTCAGGGCTACTAATCGAAAGTATTCCTGAGCTGACTCCCGTATATCCTATTCCCATGGTTCCTATGTTTTGATTGTTACAAGTGCATGCTAATCGTATGTCATCTGGCGATGTGCTTGCTGGAAGTCTTTTGCATAGTAATTGACCATTAAATTTCTCTGCCGCTTCTGGCCGCAAATCACTGCCTTGCGCAGATAATTTTGCTATGTCGATAATGCCGCAGAAAGTTTTATAATCATCGTTTTTTTGTGCAGCAGGCGGTTGTGGAGATGTTTGTGCGAAAGCCTGTGTTGTGAGCTGTGAGCGTACGCAGCTCACTAGAAATTGCATACTTTGTGATGGCATACTGTGTATGCTTGCAATAATGAATAAAATAAAGAGACGTTTCATTATGTATCCTTTCTGTATAGTAATGACTGTATTTAATTTACAAATATAATTTTACCATGGGGGGTGAAATAAGTCAACCTATCCTCTTTCCCTGGCAACTGGAGCTTTTAATGAAGTTTCTCGGCATTTTCAGGGGGCAAGACCACTTTTATAGGTTTTCCATGCAACCCTGATCTTTTTGACTCGCTTGTTACTACATGGTACATTCATAAGAATGAAAGTTACGGTATTTTTAGGGGATTCTTATGTTTAAAATTGCTTCGTTAGTTTTTTCCATTTTGTGCATAACTACAACGCTTTCAAAAAATATAGCTATTGCTCCAGATTCTACTGTACAGAATAGCACTATAACCGCCGATCAGCTTAAATCAAAGGTTGAGTACATGCTTACCAAAGTACTTGGCTTTGAGGAGCTGCCAAATATTGTAGTCAGTGATATGTTTCCAGGCGGCGGAGTAGCCAATGGGCCACTGTATTATGCGGTGAACAATACTCTATTTCTTCCTCTTAATGCGGTACGCAGTCTGGGTAATTGGCCCTCTACGGCAGCAGCTCTAGAACCGTTGTTTCCACGTATCAGAGCGAAAGTAATTCCAGCGGGCGCAATGAGTGATGAGATGATATTGACTCTCCTGGCACATGAGATGGCGCATTTTGAGCACCGCAAAGAGATTTTACAATTTAGTAACAAAGAGGCTTCAAAGAATATTGTTGCCTTCTGTGCAGCTGTTAGTACAGTAGCCGGTGTGTATTATGCATTATCGCATAAGATGCGTGCGTCAAATATATCAGGAGAGAGGCTTGCTCAAGTAATTGGTTATGCAGGAGGCATATTTGTTGGGGGCTGTGTTAGCACATTAAATATGTATCGTACATTACGCAGTCAAAAAAACTACATGACAATTGAAGAAGCGTATGCTGATCAGTTTGCGTTAGAGCTGCTCGAAAAAAGATTGCCTGCGCAACAAGCAGCAGAATGTTTTGAAGCAATCGCCTTCTGGTTTGAAGGTACATACGAGATTAATCAAGCAGGTAAAGCTGCAATAAAAACCTGTCAACAAGAGCAAGTGAGCGTAGCCGATACAACGATTGAGAAATTTAATCTATGGCTATTTGATAGTGCTTATACAAATGCTCTGTGGCAAGAGGAAAAAAAAGATGGTCATATGCCACTCAGAGAGCGTTGTGAGCTATTCAGAAGCCGTGCTGAGAAATTGAAAACAGCTTGATTATTTGATCGATTTAGGAATAGCACCAACTGTGACGTCTGCCAGGATAGGCGGTACCGCGTGTTTTTTTTTCTCTCTTCTGCTCTTTTCGAACGGTGAATGCATACCGATTTAACCGAACCTTCATGCCAAAGACTTATGATATTTGCAAATAAGAACTAAAACACTAAAATGTATTACACTTAACATTTCCAACATTTTGAGTTCAATTAAATATGCATAAAAAACAACTAATATTTTTTATTACGGCGTGGTTTTTTCCTATCCAAAGTAAAGACTATGCAATTAATACCTTTTAAAAATTACTCAACTATCACGAATATCCATGGTAATAGTACATTGCAAGATATATGCATCAGCAATGATCAATAGCTTCATTTTGAAACGGACTATATGTTTGCAGCAGCACATAAAATTCAGCAAGATCACATATGGAACAAGAAAAAGCGAAGAAGGCAAACTAAGTATTAGCTTCTAACTCGCTTGCTAAGTTGATTCCAACAAATGGCATAATCATCGCAATAATTTCTGCGGGCAGTCGCATTTGTTGATCTATAAATTCCCCCGATAGTGCGCGCTTAACACCAGCGTATTGTACAAAAACGCGCGCAATTTTTTTATATTCAGCATGACGCTTTTGCGGTTGTATATCTGTGTAATTTTCTTTCATTATTGCTAGAGCATTTTGCCCTACGCTATTGTTGATCAATGGATCTGCACCATATCGTAGTAAGGCTGCAACAAGCGAGGATTTTTCGGAATTAAATAAAATAATCATACCTAGATCGATAGTCTTTATTAGAGGAGTGGTGGTTTTAAATATGGATTTGTGTACCACGTTTGGGTTAGCACCTGCTTTAAGCAACATTATTACCGCTTCTCTGTTATTGGCGTTTATTGCCTCTGCTAGTGGGACGTTTCCTACACAACCTTGTACATTAGGATTCGCCTTTTTTTCCAAGAGAAGGGGAAGTTTGTTGGGGAAAGAGTTGTAAAGCTGATAATCAAGGAGCGGAGAATCTTTTTCAAGGCCTGATAAGTCATCTAATTTCAGAAGATTTTCAATCTTACTGCCCACACGTTGAATATGGGAATAGAGGTGGTCGAAGTCGGTCGCGGTAGAAGTATGATGTATGCCCTCAAACCAAGAGCCTAGGTCTAGGTATACAGGTGAAGGGTGGGTGGATGCGAGATAATGTCCGTATGGTTCGCTCATTGGCTGCCAGTTCGCAAAAAGATGATCAAAATTCGCAGAACCTTCTGGCGGCTGAGTGGTATTGTTAGGAGTTCCGCAGTTTACAGATGCAAATGCTCCCAGAAACAGTAAAACGAACAATTTTTTATGGGTCATATATTTCTTTCAATGTTGCTACTATTAATACTATACGTGCTAGCATAGATACATTATAAAAAAAGTCACATTGGGTTAATAGAAATTTTTTTGCATAAACAAGCTGTTTTTTTAACAGTTTTATAGCTGCAATAGCATTCTTCTTCGGTTACCTATAATCTAGAAAGTGAATTGGCTAAGTTCTAAAGATGTTATATAATCTTATTTGCAAGAAATATATTGTGTAAATTTATATAAAAGGTTTATTTGTGAATACTTTTCGTTCGGTTACTCTATTAATAACGGGCATATGGATTTCAGGAACTATACATGGAGCTGAGCAATCCAGAAAGTGGCCATATATGGAACGATATATGGCGGACTCAGAAATTAGGAAAAAATGCGATTGCAATGGTGATTCGCGAAAAGATGCTTGCGATGCAATAGAAAAACTTTTTGCGATGTGTGCTGCGCCAGTGTCAGATCACTCCGGAAATGATTCGTTAAGTCAGTTGGCTACAGTACTTGCAGTTGATCTGCTATTACAAACTATAGTTGAGGCGGCAGAAAGTGTACCGGCCATTCTGGAAGGTGCAAGTGAAGAGTTACTAAAGAATGAAGCTGAGCGTATGTTTCTAGTAGCGCATAAGGTTCAGCAAGATCACCATATAGAACAAGAAAAAGAGAAGAAGGCAAACTAAGTATTAGCTTCTAACTCGCTTGCTAAGTTGATTCCAACAAATGGCATAATCATCGCAATAATTTCTGCGGGCAGTCGCTTTTGTTGATCTATAAATTCCCCCGATAGTGCGCGCTTAACACCAGCGTATTGTACAAAAACGCGCGCAATTTTTTTATATGCAATGCGGTTTTTTTCTTCCGGGATACTATATTTATCGAAATATTCTTGTTTCATTACAGACAAAACATTGATCCCATTGACCTCATAGGGATATGCACCATGCCGCAACAATGAAGCGACAATTGGCTTATCGTTATCGCGCATTCTAATTCCAATTTTATTTCTTACTGCTGTAAGTAAAGGCGATGTGGTCTCTGCTAAGCAAGAGTAACCCATATTAGGGTTCGCGCCAAATTGCAACAATAACTTTACGATATCGAGTTCACCCTTGCGTATAGCTTCGTTTAATGGAGTAATAACTTTACTATAATTTTGATCAACATACGCATTGGGATTTGCCCCAGCTTCTAATAAATGCAAGATTGTTGCTGTGTGGCCTGCATCTATTGCTACCGTTAGTGGCACGCCTTCTTTAGTTTGAACATTTGGATCTGCTTTTTTTTGCAAGAAAAGGGGAAGATGTTCAGAAAAATGCATATAAAAATAAGAGTCAAGAAGTGGCGATTTGTGATATAAGTGAGATAAGTCACTTAATTTTAATGCATTGCTTACCTTTTTAGATGCATCAGATAACCTCTTTTGTGTATAGTTTTCAGCTTCTATGTCGCGCGTTGTTCGAACTCGTATTCTTCCATATTTATCACTCCAGAATCTATTTTTTTATAATCTTATCATCACTTACATCAACACCCAATGCTTTCAGTTGATCCCGTAATGCATCAGCTTTTTTAAAATCTTTTTGCGCCCGCGCTTCTTGCCGCTGAGCAATCAGTTTTTCAATTTCTGGTGTCATGGTAACCGTTTTTTGTGCCAATGGAGCGAGAGTTAAACCGAGCACCGTTTGTAACAGTTTTTTTACCTGTACGCGGGTCGGCTCATCGCTTTGTATTGTTTCTATGCTACCAAACAGTAATCCAAACATGCCTGGGCTGTTGAGATCATCAGCTAAAAACGCAAGCATATCACGAATGAGGGGGTGCTGTGTTGCCAACGGTTCATCGGTTGTTGGGGTGTGTTCAAACAGTTTTACCAACCGTGCATATGATTTTGCTACTGCATCAATGTCTGCGAATGCAAAATCGAGTGGCACGCGATAATGGTGTGCTAGATAATAGTACCTGATAATAGTGGGATCATAGGTTTGAAATACTTGTTCAAGGGTATAAAAATTGCCCAGCGATTTAGACATCTTTTCTTTTTCTATACGCACGAATGCTACGTGCATCCAGTATTGTGCAAAGGGTAAATCGGTGCAGCTTTCTGTTTGCGCAATTTCATTTTCATGGTGTGGAAAAATAAGGTCCATGCCCCCACCGTGAATATCGATTTGCTTGCCTAATAATGTATACGCAAGCGCAGAGCATTCGATATGCCACCCCGGTCTGCCATACCCCCATGGGCTTTGCCAGAAGGTGTCTGGTTGCTCAGATTTCCAGAGTGCGAAATCGAGTGGGTTTTCCTTTTTATCATTCGTCTCTACGCGAGCACCCGCATGTAGATCAGCAAGCTTCTGTTTAGAAAGGCGCGCATACGCGGGAAATGAATCGATGCTAAAATAGACGTCCCCATCAATTACATATGCATGCCGTTTGGCAACGAGTGTTTGAATAAATGCAATAATTTCAGGGATATGGTCTGTCACACGTGGTTCAAACGTTGGCCGTTCACAGTTCAAAGCATCAATATCGTGGTGAAACGCGGCAATGTAGGTATTGGCAATAGTGCTAAATTTAAGAGGATCGTTCAGTTCGGCGCGCGCGCGATTAATTAATTTATCATCAATGTCGGTAAAATTTCTGCAATACGTTACTGCGTAACCACTGGCTTTAAGTACACGCATGAGCAAATCAAATGTGACATAGACTCGCCCGTGCCCTACGTGTGGCTTATCGTACGGAGTAATGCCGCATACATACATACGCACCTGTTTATCATGCAAGGGAACAAACGTTTCTTTTATACCGGTCATGGTATTGGTTAACAAAATCATCGGCTTGTGCGTCCTATTTCTGGTTAATTTTTAAAAAGTCGCTATCATAATGTTTTAACGTTAACTTTTTCTTTATTTAACTAAAGATTTACCGTTGATGCAAGATTCAGGAGCTTTGTACATGATATCAACAATGCGCGTAGGGTGTTTTCTTTTGCTGCTCATAGGCCTGTTGCAGTCACCTTTGGTGATACGGGCGGCCCAGCAAGCATCAGCTGCACACCCAAGTAATGGGCAAGCACATCAAACAGTCGAAGAGGCTGAAGATGATGCATTCGATGAAGAGGATGATGATGCGAACGATGAGTCATCGGGCAATCAAAGATATGAGGCGGACTCACTCAATGATGCAGAGCGGTACGACAATAAAGCGCGTATACGCACCATAAGCATACAAGGGAATGTGCATGTCCCTATCGAACCAATAATGCATGCTATTCCTTTTCAAACAGAAGAGCTATTCGTAGCACAACGCACTACACGCCTTATTCAAAATGTATACAATCTCGGTTATTTCAGAGATGTGCAGGTATACATAGAACCGATTAGTGATACGGAAGTCGATTTGGTTGTTGCGGTAACAGAAAAGCAGCTGCTGGATGGGGTACAGTTTCATGGCAATAAACATTTATCTGAAAAAGAGATAACCAAAAAAATTGATTTTGCAAAAGTTCCCGCAATCGACTCAGACGATATTCCCAAATATATAAAAATACTTAAAAAATTATATCAGGAAAAAGATTATCATGATGTTACCATTGCGCATCGTTTGCACGGTGATGAGCGGCATGTTACCTTGCATTTCGATATTGACGAAGGTGCTCAGACGTTAATCAAGCGAGTGCGCTTTCATGGCAATACCTATTTTCGTGGTAAGCAGTTGCGCAGTTTGTTGTTTACCCGTGAAGATTGGATTGGTGGCTTTATTGATCGCGCCGGTAGCTATCAGCCAGAAGCGGTAGAGGCAGATAAATATGTGATTGAAAACTATTATCAAAGTAATGGTTTTTACCATGCGAAGGTAACCAAAACAACGATCGATATCGACCCAGTCACTAAAGGAGCAACGGTAACGTTCTATATCTTTGAAGGGGAGCAATATACCATCGGCACTATTCATGCGCCGGGTAATGATTTAGCAACCGAAGAGCAGATTTTAGCATTGCTGCCTATTTGGCCTGGACAAATATACTCAAAAGAACGGGTACGAGAAGCGATGGAAACGTTGCGCACGTTCTGGGGTAACTTTGGACGTATTAATGCGGAAGTAGAGCCTGCTATTCAGCCTGATGATTCTTGTAAAACTGTTGCTATTACCTTGTACAGCGAAGTAGGGGTAGAAGTAAAAGTAAATAAAATTAATATTATTGGGCATAATAAAACGCATGATAAAGTAATTCGTCGCCAGTTATTGGTCGAAGAAGGAGCCCGTTTAACATTACAAGCGCTTGATTTTTCAAAAGCACGCGTAGAATCACTTGGTTACTTTGATACACGTGACGGAGTTAACTGGCGTATCAATCGTATTGCGCCCGATCTGGTTGATCTTGATCTGGTCGTTAAAGAAGTTAAAACGGGCCGCTTTGAAGCACAGATGGGCTTTGGTGGTTCTATGCGTGATATTGCATCACCGGCTGAATCATTCACCGTTGGCGTCTCATTGGCAGAAACCAACTTGTTAGGGCGTGGGTTAGTGTTGAATGGTAACGCATCGATAACTAAGCAAGAACGAAATATTGTATTCAGCTTTACTGATCCCTGGCTATTTGACAAACCTATTCATGCGACTTCAGATTTTTATATTAAACGTTCGTTCTATGATGATTTTAAATTTATTAAAGAACAAGAAATTAACGAAGGCATTACTGGTGGTTCGATTGGTATTGGTGCGTTATCACGCAAGCTCTATGATAGTACCATATCTGCAAAGCTTGGCGCAGATGCCATTACCTACAAACAAACACCGGTTGTACGTGACGACATACCAGCATCTGAACATGATCAGTTGCAAGCAATCTTTAATCGTCGATTCACCAGTGGTATTTATGTGTGGACAGGGGTGAGTGGCTTTAAAGATATTCGTAACCACCCGGTGCACCCAAGTCGTGGGTATCAATGGTCGTCAACGCTGAAGATTGCGTTTCATGGGGTACTCAAAGACAACCCGCAAGATAGTCCTGGTCAAACATTGGCTATAACGCCGAGTCGAGTGAGTTTTGGATACGCTAAATTCGATGCGGAGGGCAGTTGGTATACACCACTTATTGGTGAACGTGACTTGGTACTCTGTTTGCATGGACACGCGGGCGTAGTAGCTTCATTTAAGCATCACAGCATTCCGTTTCGTGAACTGTACAATATTGGTGGTCCTGCCAGCGTACGCGGATTCTTGTTTGGGGAAATTGGGCCTATGTTTTACATTCCACAATTTAATCAACGGGATATGATCGGTGCTAAAAATGCATTCTGGTTTAACACAGAACTCGTCTTTCCCATTGCAAGTGACTTTTCTATTAAAGGAGCTTTCTTTTATGATGGCGGGGCTGGTTGGAATACCCCTAACTCAGATTTAATTAGTCCGCAGAATTTAAAAAATAACAGTTTTGCGTTTAGGCATGCAGTTGGGTTTGGTGTGCGTATCTTGCGCCCGTCGCCAGTTAAAATTGATTGGGGCTTTAAGCTTGATCGTAAAAAAGGTGAGTCGCCGAGTGAAGTGCATTTCGGCATGTATCACGAATTTTAACAGTACAAAAAGGGCGCTCATATAAAAACCCTTGTGAATTACTCGCGTGCTCTCTTATGCTTACAAAAGAAATGAGGTTCTTGTTTAAGCTATCAAAGGGAGGGCATAATGAAACAGGTGTTTATACTATGCACATGCATGTCATTGCCAATATATGCAATGGAACAAGGGTATGATGAACGGCGTCTTGATGTATCACAAAATACCCCACATAATTCGCCAAGCAAATCGCCAACCTTGTCGCGAAAAAACCCATCAGCACGAAGCATTACTGCCTTAAATCAGCCTACAACAGGGCAATTGGTACCAACATATCAAGTGCCTCCTGTTGCAACGGTCAGCGCAGACGCGCAAATACAGAAAAAAATTAATACTCTTTTGAATGCTATTGAAAGCAGTAATTTTAAAAAAGTAACACAGTTGCTTACAGAGCTTAAACAAGAAGCGGCAGTTGATGAAAAAGCACTTGCTGTTCGCATTAAACCACTGGCACAAGCAGTGCATCAAAAAGTAGCGTATCTTAAAGATGTACCCAATAATACAAATAAAAAGTTGATGTGTATGGGGCTTGGCATGATAGGGTTTGGATGTTATCAGTTAGGTATTAACATCTATGATTCGGTTACCAAAACAACAGAAACAACCCAAGAAGGCTTAACTGCGGGTAACTACCCCAGTGCAATCATGTGGCTCACCGGTGGTAGTTATTATCTGTACAATGGATTAACGAATCAAACGCCAGATGTTACCCTTACGAATGCAATGTCGATATATCAACTACTGCAAAAAGAGTACCCAACGCTATAGCACCATATCAACATTACTCTGCGGTACTGCTTATTGTTTTAAATGCATCGGCGGCAATGCTTTTAATGCGAATGTAATACCACAACAGATTTTTTTCATTGGTTTGTAACTTTTCAAGATCATGAGCGCGATAGAAATAGCCTTCAAGCTTATGCGGTATATTCATCCTAATATTTGCATTTACTTGTAATTCTAGTAATAGATTTTTATTATACACTGAAAGAGGCCTATCGAATGTCCAGCGTAATGCGGCTAATGAACTTATTATAGGATGCAATGCGCGATAGCTTTTCTGTTGCTCAGATATGTTTTTAAGATAGATAGGTGCAACCGTGTCCCACAATTGCTGTTCACGATTAGGCTCTTTTGTATCTGAGCTTAGTAACTCAGATAATATGGTATAGCATACATATGCATGCTTATCTGAATTTGGAACCTTGTCTGGATTCGGGAAAAGTTGTGACACGGTAGAAAGTCTTTTGTTAAGTTGCTTCGTTTCAAGCTTATACACGGTGTTCCATAGAGTGGTGCGCGACGTCTTTAATAGGTTGTTCCAGAGCGCGACCACTTGATTGGCACCAAGGAGCACCTTTTGTTTATTTGTATTATTTATTATTTCATCAGCTAAATCAGTTATAAGAAGATAGCGCAGTGGTATAGTATTGCTATTGAGCTCTGTTGCTAATGCAATGGTTTCATAATATAGTTGCACTATCTCCTGCGTGTATGCAGCAGCTTTAAATCCTTTTTTAGTCATATTTTCCAAGGTTGCGTTGTTTTGTAGTCTCAGTAGCGCATCTGATTGTGCTATGAACGCGAATAATGTATCATCTAAATGCTTACCCTCATATTGCATATTTTGTAACTTTTGTTCAATTGCATGAATCATAAGAAGTTCCCGACTCATATCTTTTGATCTGTGACTGAGTGCAAAGATAAGTGTTTGGCAAACGTCGTATGGAAATGAACTTTGAGGACTACGTGAAATAATCTTACCCAACTTGCTTATGAGAGTATCTTTTTCAGCTTCTATAGCGGCGGTAGGCAAAGATTTAAACATATCGGTGCTATATGCCCTATTCCCAGTTGTTAGATTGAGCTTTTGTAAAGAGGTAGCTATCGTTTTGTTTCCCATTAGTTGTGATTCAAACGCAGAAGTAGGCACGGTAACTGATTTGTTGCTAAAGTTCCGTGCACCTGAGTGTGCTTGGGCTTGAGAGCCGGTAATAGCAGGAGATTCGAGTGCCGATGTTCGTGGCAGAGTTTTAAGCAAAGGTGCTGTTGTTTGCGGGGGGCAATAGAATGGTTGAGCCGTTCTGCTGCCAAAATTTTTCGGTAATGCGCGCATTATGCTCCGTGACCCGGTTGCTAACGCGTGCAGTTGAGTTCCTGATACACAGGTACTCAGTATAAGTAAAAAACGCCATACGAATTTCATAATAACCTCTTAATTTTTAAAAACATTTGAATTAATATTTTACATATTCATACGATGCCCCCACTTTTATGGTAGCAGTAAAAATGATATATATGCAATATTATTGATAAAAAAGCAATAGTAACCCTGGGTAAGTGCAGGGATTTTTTAGTCTGCCAGAAGGCCTTTTGGGCTGAACGAGCGCAAAAAACGCACAGCGTGAGCCCCTACTAAAGCAGATAGCCTATGAATAAGGCATATCGGTCAGCGTAGGGTGCAGTAGCTGCGGGGTGCTATGCAAGCGCCGTTCATCGAGGGTAATGGTGCATTGCCGCTGCCCACTAAAAATATACTGCTCCCACAGTTCAAGGAGTTCGTACGCATATTTTTTGTCTATATTAAGGGTAGGCTTGCTCGTGTCAGTTGGCTCAATAATAAATAGATCTGAAGAGATATGTGCCTGACAACTTTCTAAAAGTACCGTTTCTGCAATAGGAGTAGATAACAGGGCGCGAAAAAAGTCGGCCATGTGGCCAATGTCATGCACTAAAAAATCAGCTAGAACACGCGCATGCGCATGCTCAGTCTGGCGTACGAATCGTCCTTGCGTAGTTCGATACACTACAATAGTAACCATATGTGCCGCTCCTTTTTTTAAATGAAGCTGTACCGTTGTGTTATGCACCAAAAATAGATTCAATTTTTTCCAGGATCTCTTCTTTTTCCATGTAGCCGGTATGGCGCCCTTGGAGCGTACCTTTGTTGAAAAAGAGGAGTGTTGGAATAGAGGTAACCCCAAATTGCATGGCCAGTTCGCGCGATTCATCAACGTTCAGTTTAACAAGGATATATTTGTCGGACGTTTCTTGGGCTACTTCTTCAAAAGTAGGCATCATATGCTGGCACGGGCCACACCACGGTGCAAACACGTCAACGACGACTGGTTTTGTTGCGTTCAACACTTCCGTTTGGAAGTTATCTTTGGTAATCGTTTTTGGCATAACAGATCCTTTGCATTAGCAAAATGGTAAAACAGTAACCAAGTAAAAGTATATCACAAAGGGGCAGGCAAGTCTTTGGTATCCGGTTCATTGTTGCGGCGGTGTCCGGCAATGGTAATACTCGTAATTTCGGTTAAAGGGGTTTCATGAGAAGATTGCCCTGATGCGTGTTGTATATCAAAACGTAACCGTTTTGCTTTTTCAATGATATATGTGTTGTGCGTATGTGTGTCTCCCGGTGAACTAATAGAAACAGCTACATATGTTCTTTGTTGGTAATTAACTGGTTTTCCATCCGGCTTACTCATGACAGTGATGCTGTGTATGTCGGGCAAATCGATTTTTACTTCATGTTCGGGCAATTGAGATGTTTTTTCTGGTTTTATATACATTACAATCTGGCGGTAAGAACCGGCAATGGTAATATTCTCTGCCGCGTATGTATTGCCTGCGGCATCAACAATAGTGCCGTATACATTTATTGTCGGCTTTGTTTTGGCGCGATTGCCATCAGAGAAGCTGAGCAAACAAAGGGAAGAGATGGCTGCAACTATGCGATACATGTGCTTCATACGTTTCTCCTTTTAAGAGCGCAAAATATTCGCTTAATATAGCCAGCCTACTGAGGTAAGCTCCTATGTGCAATAGTTTGCTCATTTTGCAAAATATACATTAAAATGGCAGCAATAGAAAAAAAAATTAATTTTTGTTATCCTTAAAAACAAAGAGTAAAAAAGGTTCCATATTTCAAACTTTCGAAAGGGTTATTATGAACCAATATGCACAATACAACTTAGTTGAGGCAACGCGGCAATTTATGTATAAAGTCTATGGCTGGATGGCAGCTGGACTAGCATTAACCGCTGCGACATCTCTGTATGTATTTAACAACCCAAGCTTATTTAACTATTTGTTTCGTGGTTCAATCATTCCATTTGTGCTCATGGGTGCACAACTATTACTCGTATTTGCATTAGCAGGGCTTATTACTCGCATGAGCTTTGCGACTGCCGTATCTATATTTATTGCTTATGCAATTTTGACCGGGTTAACACTTTCTTCTATTTTTTATGTGTATCGCCTTGAAGCGATTGTGTTGGCGTTTAGCATTACGACAGTAATGTTTACCGCAATGGCGCTGTATGGGTATTTTACTAAGGCAGATCTGACTGCTGCAGGGTCAGTTGCACAAATGGCAGTCTGGGGAATTTTGATTGCCATGCTCGTCAACATTTTTATGAAAAGTGCCGGGCTTGATTATATTATCTCGCTCATTGGAGTAGGGATATTTACGGTATTAATTGCCTATGACAATCAAAAGTTAAAACAGATTGGTCAAACGTTTTATGCCGGTGGCGATATTGAACAAAAGGCGTCATTGCTCGGGGCGCTAACCCTGTATCTCGATTTTATTAACTTGTTTCTATTCTTGCTCCGTTTACTGGGTGGCAACAAGCGTAACGACTAGAGCTAATAGTTTTTTTGGACTAAAGAAAATAGCGAAGGCCCGTTAAAAGCGGGCCTTTTTTTGTAGCTATGCAATAGCGAAATAGAGACTTTTTTATGCTATAAATGTACTGTGAAAACCGAACGGTACGCAATGGGGCAATGGGATGCGCGTAATTTCTTTAAATGTGATGCCGTCTAATATGAGCAGTGCAGAATGTTTTTTATGGGTATCGAGCAGCATTGAAAGAACTACTCCGTCGTCTTCGCGGCTTGCATTTGGTTTGGGCACAAAAGTTGGTTCGTTGACAAAACAGCCGTGCGCATGCCAATGTACCATCTCATTTTTGGTGACCGAATATTTTAAAAGCGTGCTGTCATCAGCAGAGACTGCGTAGAGCCATTGGTACGGCTTCATGCGATACAACTCATTAATTTTTGGCGTTTCCATCTGTTGAGCAGTAAGATTTTTGATTGACGCTGTTTGTTTGGCAGCATCAATGGTAATACGCGATAATGTCCCTGGCTTGCTGCACACGTTCGTACGTAAATAAGACAACTTCATATTATCAAGCACCGTTGCGTCTGTGTACGTTATTAAGTCAATAATAGTATTAGCCTGATTTTCGTACGCATTGACCGTGTGGAAGAAAAAAAACGGATCGACCGGTATAATCGTCTGTTTTTTGGTTGCGCGATCAATCACAATCAATTCTACTTTTTGATTATACCAGCTAAAGTTCTGTAAAAATGGTTTTGTTGAAAATGCGAGTTCCATGCCTGTAGTGCGCAGTGGCTGTGCAATGAGAATTATGTGCTTTTTGGTGGCTGCAAAGCTATGCAGGTATGCAGGAGTGTCTGTGTTAACCGTTGCAAGCACCGTACGGGTGCTGCTGTTTGGTGCTATGGTGTATACTCCGTAGCTACTCGTTTTACCGAATGTTATCATCGCGTTGATATGTTCTTTGGTGTCCGGATCTGTAATGGGGTGGGGTGTGCATACGTGTGATTCGACACTGTCTGCATATTTAAATGGACATTGAGTATCAGCGGTACGCGGATCGATCACAAATGCGTGCGGTGTTTCGGTACATGCAATAATCTGTTTATTGAGTGTTATGACGTTCACATTTGCATTATCATATGGTGGTCTCGTGCTCATGAACGATGACATTTTTGAAAAAAATGATGATGATTTTTCTTGTGTAGAAGCAGGGAGTTTACCCGTTTTAATTGCTTGTGCGTGATAGGTGCCGGCAATAAATTTGTTGCTATAGGTTACTTCTTTATTAGCAATAGTAATTGCATGCACCATTGCAAATCCGTTAAACCATTTATCAAATGCGTGTTGGCCAACTTCGAAGCGTGCCGGTCCATTGCAATAAAAGGTACCGTTCAACCAATCGGGTATAGCATTGTTGTGTGCTAACGCATGGTTGGTGTGCTCGACAGTAACGGTTTGATACCCTATCTTTTTCTGCTCAGCAGTAACTTGGGTTGATGGCGCTCCTGATTCCCCTCTCTTGTCGTGCGCGTGAATAGGTGTTCTTTGAGGTGTGGCGTTATGTGAACTAATGATCCCCTCCTTGTGCGGTGATGCGCTCGGCCCTTGTAACACAAGAATAGAAACACCAAGAATGGTGAGGGTAGCAAGGGTACGAACAACAGCAATGGGAGCACGTGTCATAAAAAACCTCCTTAAACAAGAGCATAACTCATAGTAGTATAGCCTAAAAAATGCTGTTTTTAAATACCCATAGCCCCTTTTTGCGCCCACCTGTAATTTTATTGCAGTTAGGCTATTTTTTATGATACAGTGAAGATGGGTTTAAAAAAGTAAGTAAAAAGGGGGAGATTGTATGAAGCGACTATTGATGGTGGCAATGGTGAGTGGTGCAATAGGAATGGTGGGTGTTTGCCAGGCAGCAAATAGTGCATTTACCATAACAGTAGTGAATCAATCAAAGGGAGCAATTGGAGCGGCAATCAAGTTTATAGTTAGCGGTGGCGTAGGTACTACTGTTGATTCAAAAGATAATATTACGCCAAACGGTGGCAAAGCGGTGCTCAATGTGCCTGCTGCACGCCCTGCCAACTGCGGAGATCTATATGTGCGCGATGAATCAGGGGCGGCGCCCGGTAACTGGCTTTTAACGAACAATCAAGCAAGTTGGATTTGCGGGTCGGTAACTTGTGTGATTAATCGTGATGCAGCGGGTAATTTTACCATGGCAAAACAGTAGGTCTCTTTGGAAGCTCATGCGCTCCGTGGTTGAACGCATGTAAGATCATGCTGTAGGGGTTCAAAAGAGACCTAATAATTATTACGTAAAAAGAGAGTAAGCATATGTTCGTATTGGTACTTGTCTGTTTATGTATCTGCAGTTCCTTGAATGCACTCGAAACTGAATTGCGCCAGCTTAAGCGCGCATTAGAGCAGTTGCAGACGGCGTTACAATTACCCGTACCCGTACCTGCAAAAGCAGTACCACCTGTTATTTCAAAAAAACCGGCCAGTACTGCTCCACTGTATCCCAATCCTATTGTAGGAACCAAAGAAAAACCATCACCAGCAATGGGGCCTTACGGTGTGCCATTGCCGCCGTGGGCGCCCATTGATTTAACAAAAGCTGGCGCGCCGGAAACAAAAGTGCCCACTGCTGCTCCTGAAGGGCCTAAAAAAGAAGAACCAGCAGTAGTGGTGTCAGCAATAGACGAAACGCCACGTACCGTATCTGAATGGCGTGACTATTTTATGCAAGATCCTAAACGGATACTTACAATAAAAGATAGCAGCAACGTATGGCAGACTATTTTTCACGTTTCTAGTGGCCTTGAGCAGTATACCGGATCGCCATCGGCAGCTAAAATCCGTGAAGACTTACTTCTGGGGCAAGAAAATGTAAAGCGTTTGCAAGAAGGCAAATCTCCTGATTTTAGCAAACCTCGTTCATCAGTTGATATTGCGTGGGAGATTTACAGCAAATATCAACCGTACATTACCAATACGAGTCAGTTTGTAAAAATTTCAGAGCGTTCCCCAACACTTGATTTAGTGGTAATTAAAAAGGCAGTTGATGCATGGGGGCAAGATGCGTTCCTCGTTGTTGCCTCGTACCACTCACCGTGGGAGTCTTCAGGACAAACAGGTGTATCCCAAGCAGCCATCGATTATTTTAATAGTAAATTCGGCGTTGGTGCATATGAAAAGTTGTTAAGTCAAAAGTTGGGCTATTAATGTTTGCGTGTCTCACGCAAAAAATACGCTGACCAGCACTGCAATGCTTGCAAGTACAATTAATAATCCAGAAACGGTGTTAATAACGCGCAGCCACGAAGGGTTCAGTTCCCAATCAAGTCCTGCTACAATAATGCCAAGAATAACCCACCATGCAGCAGATCCGCAAAAGACGCCACTAGTAACAGAAATTAACATTTGCCATGAGCGTGCTGCATATTCTATGTCTAACAAAGTGCCCAGCGTAGCAAAGGAAAAAATAAGAAGTGGGTTGGCAACCGTTAGAAAAAAGGTAGAAAAATATGCTTCAACAATACTCGGTGCACGTACCCCTTGCACATGAGGCGTGCGAGATATGCAAATTTTAAGACCAAGTGCGCATAAAAAGAGGGCACTTGCGATACGAAAGAAGGTAGTGTGTGCTTGTAAGAATGGTGCCACTACCGAAAGACCAAGGAGAGCAATAACTGCGTACAGTGCATCAGCAGTAGCGCTGCCAAAGCCTGATGCAATACCCATCAACGCTCCTTGTGTGAGTAACCGCCGCAAACAAACAATACCTATGGGCCCTACGGGAATAGCAATAAAAGCGCCGGTGAGAGCGCCTTTTAAGAAATTAGTAAGTACGGAAATACTCACCGTAGCAATTATATTCATGCTGGCTCATTGATATAAAGCGTGTTGCCATATAAATCTTTAATACCAAACCCTGTTCCCCAGATTTCTTTTACCGGTTCACCAATCATAGTAATACCTGCGTCCTTAAATTTCTTGTAGTCACCAAACGCGTCATTGGTAAGGAGTATGCCTATGCCATAACTTCCCCCTTGTTTGCCCACGAGTGCTTTATCTTCGTCTTTTTGCGCGAGCGCAAGTACAAATTCCATGTCAGGATTTTTTTCTGGACAAACGGTAAGCCATCGCTCAGGCCCAAACGGTGCATCGGTATGTAACCTAAAGCCTAATTTGTTAGTATAAAATGTAAGCGCTTCGTCTTGATTATGTACCAAAATAGTTAAATGAGAACATTGAGTAATCATAAAAAACCCCTAAGAACACAGTTGAATATATACAAAAATAATGTGCACATACACGACCTCTTTTTTTGTTGAGTGTATGCAGATGCAATAAAAAAAGCGAGTGGAATTTGAATGGATTTTTTATTTCGTAGTCTCTGATTAGCTAAAGCTACGAAGGGCATACTTCGCAAATTGAGTCATTATGGCCTGCCATGCTACTACGCTGCCTCGCAGCTACGAAGCACAGGTACGACCCGTTCTACGAAGCTTTAGCAAAGTAGAAAGCCTTCTTGTCCTACGAAACTTCAGTGAAGTAGGAGGCGAAGTATGGAGGAGAGAGTGGGATTCGAACCCACGAGCCCGGTATTAGCGGGCTAACGGTTTTCAAGACCGCCGCATTCGACCGCTCTGCCATCTCTCCATTATAGTACGTATATTACAAAGAATTGTAGAAAAAGTATCTTTAGTGTACTGAAGATGGAAAAAGGTGCAAGGAGAATTTATAATAATCGCTTGTCTCTAAAGGCGCGGCCTGAACCAGACTTCAAATACTTTTCGAATGAAGCCGCTTTGAACTGGTCTTGAAAAGCAACGTACATGATTAATTCCCATGGGGCGTATTTTTCTGTATGGCTTGTGTTTCCTGCGTTGTGATCTGATAAGCGTTTTTTTAAATTAGAAGTATGTCCAACGTATATTTGGTCTGGATGGGGTATAGATCTAATGATGTAAACGTAATACATGGTATTTCTATCTTTTATAGTCCAGCCTCCGTTTATCCGGGCCTTCTGGCTCGGTAAACTTCGGCGGACAACCTACGCAACTTCATTGTTAGCGTAAGCACAACTACCTGGCCGTGCCAACCGAAGCCTTGGCGTAGGTTGGTGCGCCCGGGAGGAGTCGAACCCCCAACCTTCAGATCCGTAGTCTGACGCTCTATCCAATTGAGCTACGGGCGCGTATATATTGCAGAAGAAAGAATAAGAAGAAACTGCTTTTTTTGACGCTCTTCGAGTTGCGAAGAACGGTTTGGCGAATTATGGCCTGCCATGCTACTACGCTGCTTCGCAGCTACGAAGCACAGGTACGACCCGTTCTACGAAGCTTTAGCAAAGTAGAAAGCCTTCTTGTCCTACGAAACTTCAGTGAAGTAGGAGGCGAAGTATGGTGGAGAGAGAGGGATTCGAACCCTCGTGCCCCCTTTCGAGAGCTCTTGCTTAGCAGGCAAGCGCTTTAGACCGCTCAGCCATCTCTCCAAAATAAAGCAAGAAAAATATAGGTACTAGGATAAAGTATTTGCATAGTTGTTGCAACTAGAAAGTGAAAAAACTAGTTTTAGATAAAAATATTGAAGACATACAAAAAAGAGCGCTATAGTAATAAAAAATCTGTTTTAAAATAAGAGAGTGAAAATGAAAAAGCAGGAATTGATCATTGTATTGATAAGCAGCGTTGTATGCTGCAGTAGCTTGTTGCAGGCAGATGAATTAGTACAGGCATTAAAGGCATTAAACTTACAGCTTGTCTTGTTAGATAACGCACTGAAATTAGAGCCTTTTAAAACTGGCTCGAAAGAAGGAGCGGGAGGCATCACGGGGATTCCTGATGCACCACCACCGCCACCAAAAGACATGGGTAAAAAAACAGAAAAAGAAGAACTAAAAAAACAACCCAAAAAAGTGACCCCTACGCTGGGTGATATGGGGGAGATTATTGGAAAAAAAGGGTCATTAAACCCGGTGCCGGAGAGTGAAAAAAATAAGTATAAAACAGAGACAAAATCAGAAACGCAAACAATCCTTGAACAAGGATTTTCTGGTGCAGAAAACATTTTAGATATAAAAAGAAAAGAAAAAGAAAAAAAATTAGAAGAAGAAGAAGAAAAGAAAGCGGAGGAAGATAAGCAAAGAGAGGAAAAATTAACCGAGGAACAAAGAAAAAAAATAGAACAAATAAATAAAGAGGCAGAAGCCGAGTGGGGAGAAGGACTTACTCCAGAGCAAGAGGCGCAGATTAAAAAAGACATAGCAAAGCAAGAAGAAGAAAAGCGAAAAAAAGAAGAGTTGAAAAAAACCAAGAAGCCAGAATATTCTTCAGGCACAACAAAAAACGTAGGTTCGCAGGAACCTTCAAAAACTACTGTAGCGGGTGAAGTAATCACAAAGAGCAATAAAGAAAGCTTATTTGATCTACTCAAGAAAAAGCTGGGTGATACTAGAGAAAAAGTCGGACAATCGCCAGAAGAAAAAAAGGCTGAAGCAGAAGAAACAGAAGAAGATTTGAACTAAAATAATTAACTGATGGATATCAGACCAACTAGTTGCATGACGAAACGAGATTATATGACACTGATTATAGATATCAAAGTGGTTCCTGGCGCGGCAAAAGAGCGATACGCGCTCGACAAACAAGGGGCGCTGAAATGGTACGTGTGTGCACAGCCGGAGCGCGGAAAAGCAAATGATGCCTTGATTGCCGCAATGGCAAAAACATTACAATGCGCTCGTTCTGCTATTACGATTATTTCTGGCGCAACAACACGGCATAAAAAAGTGCGCATAGAACATCTCAATTCGTATGAGCAGTTGTTACAAGAACTTGGTTTATTTGACGTGGTGAATCAATGCCGTATGTAAGATGGCGCGGTACAGGCAGTGCTGGAAAAGTGCACACTGGTTATGCGCGTGTGTTATCACTCAATAGTTTAGTCAGTTGCTTAGCGACACATCACATTGTGGTTCAAGATGCACAGATTATTTCACCATTTTCTTGGTGGCACCCGATTACCGTTACTATGCGCGCTCATCTGCTTAGCATTATGGCAACGCTGGTGCGTAACGGTATTTTTATCGATCGTGCATGGATGGTTGCAGCTCAATCGGTTGATCATCCTGAACTTAAGCAAGTGTTACAAGAAATAGGTGCTGCTATGCATCGTGGGGTCTCGTGCGCTGATGCGTGTGCCGTGCACCCATACTTGTTCGATGGGGTAACCTGTGCGCTGTTTGGCGCAGGCCAACGTTCTGGCACGTTAGATCGGTTATTATTGTATCTGGCGCAGCATACGCAAACGAGCCATCAACTAAAGAAAAAAATTGAACGGGCCCTTTTTATGCCAATCGTAACGGGCATAGCATTCCTGTTGATTATTGTAGGAATCATCTATTTTGTGGTACCGCTCTTGGTATCTGTCTATACACAATCGGGCAAAGCGGTACCCAATACTGTTCAGTTGTTATTTGTGTTGCATCAATCATTGCGTTCGCTCTGGAGTTCGGTGCTAATAGTAGGCGTATCTGTTGGTGTTGGTTGGTTATATGTACGGCGACGTACTGAGCGGTATCTACGAATGAAATCATGGATGGTGCATCATATTCCCTACCTTGGCACTCTCTTAATTGCGCGCCAAGCCGCTCATTGCACGCATACGATTGGGCTGCTCATTCGTTCCCATGTGCGGGTAGTAGATGCAGTGAATATTGTTGCGCAGGGCCTCGATGCATATCTATTACGTGATCAGTTACAGGCGGTTGAACAGGCGGTGCAGCAAGGGAGTTCCCTTGCCGTTGCGTTCGAGTCGGTCAAATGGCCTATTCCTGTAGAGGCGTATGAGCTGATTATAGTAGGAGAACAGACCGGCAACTTAGGAGACCTGGTAGAACAAGCAGCGCTGTGTAGTAATGAGCGTGCAGTACAAAAGCTAGAAACAACGATTGCCAGCGTGCAGCCAATACTTATCATTACCCTTGCGTTATTGGTAGTAGCACTCATACTCATGATCTATCTTCCGCTCTTAGATTTTTCTGTGCCTACATACTAAAGTATGTTGCCAGGGCGCTCATGTTAAAGCCTTTTTTCCATTGACCAGCGAGCAATTTTACGGTACCTTAAAGCTACTTTGATATATACCTGAGTAGATAAAAAAATGCCGGGATGGCGAAATTGGCAGACGCACGGGACTCAAAATCCCGCGGTGGCAACACTGTGTCGGTTCGAGTCCGACTCCCGGCACCATACTTCGCTTATCCGGGCCTTCTGGCTCGGCAAGCTTCGTATGGCACGGCCAGCCCTTCGTAGCTTTTAGCGTAGTAGAACCAGCTAAGGGAATTTTATATGAATTCATGTATCTTTTGTAAAATAATTACGGGCGCCATACCCAGTAAACGGGTGTTAGAAACAAATACCATGCTGGTAATTGAAGATATTACACCTAAGGCACAGATACATTGGCTTATTATTCCCAAACAACATTTCGATGATATATGTGCAGTGCATAATGGTGATGCATCCCTTTTTGCCGATATGTTCGCAGTTACCGATCAATTAGCGCAACTCAAACCAGAAACGCGCGACTTCCGTTTAATTATCAACCGCGGCAGTGCTGCAGGACAAACAGTTTTTCATATGCATATGCATTTTCTTGCGGGCAACGCGCTTCCTGGATTTTAATACAATAGAACCACAGTTGCTACTGTCGCAATCAATAACCCACGGGAGGTATGATGGTTATGCAGGTGTACAGAAAAAAACGTTGGTACTATTTTCGTCTACTCGCCTTGTTGTTCGTAATGAGTAGCGCAGGCACTGGTCTGGTTGCTTTTTTTATGGTCAAAAAATTTACCAGTAGACCCCTGTATTCCCCCGAGCGCGTGGAACAACATGCGCAAAACCGTAAACGATTAATGACTGAATTTCAAGCGAAGTCCATTGCATTTTATGCAGCTGATGGAGTTGCGTTATCAGGGCTTTTAATAGAGCGTGCTAATGCAACGCGCGTATGGCTTTTGTGCCATGGCTATCGTATGGCAAAGGAGCGTATGTTGCCATTTGTAGAGATGTTCCCCAACGACACTATTTTTATGTTTGATTATCGCGCGCATGGAGAAAGTGCAGGTAATCGCGTGACGTACGGCCACCAAGAACGCCAAGATGTTTGCGCGGCAGCACAGTTTTTGCAAACACATCAGGCAACAGCAGCGCTGCCGTTGTTTGGGTTAGGCATCTCTATGGGCGCAGTAAGTTTATTAGGTGCAGCATGCCAATATCCTCTCTTTAAGGGGATTGTGCTCGATTCTCCTTTTGCTCGTTTAGACAAACAGATTGAACGTATGGTGGTGCATCGCTATAATTTCCCGTCATTTGTTTTCCCCCGATTGGGCAGGTCTGTGTTTGAGCGCGAGCTGCAGTTCCCCGCTTCACTCGTTGATTCTTGCTTGTGGGCAGCACAGGTGCCCATGCCAGTACTGTTGATTCATTCACATGATGATGCGGTCTCTTTTTTTGCTGATGCGTTGGCGGTGCACGATGCAGTTCAAAGCCCCAAAGATTTTTGGGCAGTGCCGCACTGCAATCACGCCCATATTTTTCAAAATTTCCCACAAGAGTATGCTGAGCGGGTTGAACAGTTCATTGCGCAAAAAGTAAAGTAGTAATCTTTAGTCCGGCATAACCGTTAGGCATCGACGATGCTTTGCCTGGTGGAGCGCATATGCCGACCAAATTATGAGTTGCAATTGATTCAATAAGGCTTTACACTAGTATCCTCGTGATTTTTTTCAATTGCCGGAGTGGCGAAATTGGCAGACGCACAAGCTTCAGGTGCTTGCGGTGGTAACACTGTATCGGTTCGAGTCCGGTCTCCGGCACCAGCCTACGCTTATCCATGCCTACAGGCTTGGCAAGCTTCGGCTGGGCAAGCCACGGCCCTGTATTGCCATAGCTCGAAGAAGCGTAGCAGCATGGCAGGCCATACACAGGATTTTATAGCGAAATATGCTCTTCGACCTGTTCTACAAAGTTTCAACGAAGTAGAAAGCAGCGTGGTAGGGCAACTCATTTGCCTCCATTTCATTACGGCAGCGCTTCGCATTTCACAACCATTGCTTTTCATATCTATTTTTTAGTAAACCCAACATAGATATTATTTTTTGTAAAAAAGAGGTAAGCATATGAAGCGGCATTTGTTTGTTTTAGCATCCGTTGCAATAATATTGCAGAGTGTTCAGTTGCAAGCGATGAAGGGGGGATCATTTTCTATTTCTCCTGGCGAGGAACAATTGAAAATCGGTGATCCGAAAGGGTTTCAGCATGTCGGAGGGTTAAACAAACCGACAGAAGTAATAATTGAAGAATCGAAAACGCCAAGCTCAGAACCCCTTGGTAGAAAGGAGGAAGTCTCTCTGCCTTCTTTTGAAGAAGAAATGCAACCGAATCTTGAAGGTCCTCCGACGGGCCCATCTATTGGTGATAGCGACAGAAAAATGCTCAATCAATTGCTCAAAAAATATAATAAACAATTAAAAGATGCATACAATGCTGATCAAACGATTGATGATATGATCAGTGAGCGTGAGCCGTATGCAAGAAAAGGAAATAAAATTGAACAAGAAGTTAGTGATCTCCAACGTATTAAGCTCTTATCACAGGATGCGTGGCAATCTCCTTTTATTAAATCTGGAAGCGATCCATTAAAAGACAATCAGCGCTTATTTGATCGCGATATTAAAAAATTTGATGCAGACGTTAAAACGTTGCTAGCGGAACCAGATGTTTTTGGCAAACAAGGGCTGCAGTGGGCAACGAGTGAGGATGTTCTTCAGAAATTAATTGATCGCAAAAGAACACGATATAACATATTGGAAAACATTAAGAAGTTGACAGGATTATACGGGCCAGAGGATGCAGAATATTATAAATTGCAATATCAAATAAGAGAATTAGAGACATTGCTTAAAAATTTGCAGGATGTACATGAAGGCAATGGAACAACAGAATTGGATACGCAACTCAAGAGTAGGATTAATAAAAAAATAACACCGCAGCGATCTAATACGCCCAAACTAGAATTGGTACACGATAACCCGACACAAGACCCAACTTCATTTTTTAGTGGGTTAGCAAATGTTTGGTACGCCAGACAAGAAGCTGCGCAGCGACTGCAGCACGCAACAGAAACAGGTGGAGATGAAGAGGCTCGTGAAGTATTTAGTGTGGCTAATAACCAATATCTGAATAAAATAGAGAGCCTGGTGCGCGGCAATAGAACCGGCGTTACTAACAGCAGAATAGATCTTTTACGCTATATAAAAAATTCATACAGCTCGTTTCCCGGTATTGATAGTTTGCGTACAGACGATTCATTAGAAGATTCGTTAAATAAGTTAAATACCGCTATAAATACGATAAGCGAAAGTGAAGTGCAAGGAAGATCGGCTGTTCTTGAATACCTTACACTATTACGTGATGTTACGCAGGAGCTCAAGAGTACTGAACTGAGTAGAAATAAACCATTGCCAACACCGAAGGTCCAGCAACAAACGAGCAGTGGAGCTGGAGCGTCACAATCAACCGAGTCTGAGCAGATTCAAAAAATAAAAAAAACGGGTGGTGTGCAGGTGCTTCCTGGCTTTGTGCCACTGCAAGAAACCGGTGCAACACAGCAATAAATCACGAGTGCCCCTACCATTCCATTTCTTCAGCAGTATCAATTTGCTCACTGGGGGTCAATGTTTTGCGTGGATGAGCAAAGCTATCGTAGTAGAAGATGCCTAAGCCAATGAATACACAAACAACGGAAACAAAAAATTGCCGTGAAATAGCAGCATCAAGCAACAGCCATTCATAGAACGCTGCAAAGAGTGGGGTCATAAATCCAGCAAATGACATGAAGGTAGGGGAATATTTTCTGAGCAACATGCCATACATGGTGTGGCAAATGAGGTTGCTAACAATTACCACAATCGCCAAGATCATTAAAAACGATTTCATATCGGTGATAGGTTGTGGCGTTTCAAAAATAGCAGAAGTGAATAGTGCCAATATGCCGCCAGCAAACATGCTAATGCCATTCGCCAATGTTGGTGGATATTTATATTCTTTGAGCAACTTGTGCGTTATAATCCAGCCGTAGCTGAGGCACGAAATAGAAGCGATCACATAAAATTCTGCCATAGAAAAAAAGCCAAAGCCACCGAGCAGATTTTCTGTTGGTTCCGGTTTTATGAGCATCGGCAGCAAGCCAATAAAGCCAACCAGAAGCCCGACCACTTTTTTAGTAGTTACTTTTTCGTCCGCAAGAAAATAGGAAAGTAAGAACGTTACAAAGGGCCCGGCTGTGTACAATAACGATGCTTTTGAAGGAGACATGTGTTGCAAGCCCCAGAAGCGTAAAATGTAGGGCAAATAACAGGTGAATAGTACTGCCTGCGCATACAACCGCCAATGTTTAAACCGAATGGTGCCCATCGAACCAGTACTAAAATAATGGTATGCAAGCAACAATGAGCCTGCTATGCCCATGCGAATGCCCACTAAAAAGATAGGGGTCGCGTACTGTAATAATACTTTGCCGAGTGAGAAAGTGGATGCAAACAATGCATGTAGAATTATTAATTGAATCACAAACTTCCAATTCTTTTTTTATTTTATCTTACTTGCTTTATAAATATAACTGTTTATTCTAACAGTAATCAATTTTTTGTCAATCCAGCCTTCGTTTATCTATGCTTTCCAGCATGGCAGAGTTCGGCGGACGAGAGCTTATGCATAACATTACGCTTTTACTCACCTTTCTTTTAACTATTCTCGCAACGACCATTATGAGTTATGTATCGCTCATTACTCCCGTGGGGCCGTGGATTGCGCCGATACTTATTGTATGTGCACGCATGCTGATGCAGTGGCACGTTAGATGTAATGAGTCACGGGTGGCCACTGTTGGTTACGCGGTAGCAGGTGCATCTGCGGGGGGCATTATAGCGACGGCGTGTGCATTTTCGTTGCCTGCTTTTTATTACAACGATCCTACGCTTGTTACACAGCTTATGGCGCAACCGGTGTTGTTGTGGGGTCTGCTTGTTGCATTGATCGGTTGTGCAGCATTTATTGGATATGTATGTGCCCAGTGGTATGAATCAACTGATGCGGTGCGAACGTTACCCTTTGCGCTGAGTAAATTGCATGCAACCATGATTCATGACGCATGGTCACCAATGCAGATACGGCGCGGCATTATAGGGAGCGTGTTGATGGTTACTGGTGAACTGACGCGTATGTTACTGTGTGTGCAGGTGAGCCCATTACGTTCAACGGGTGTGCTTTTTCCGATCGTTATTGCCGTTGGATATGTTGCCGGGCACTTATTATTGGTACCTGTAGCTGTTGGCCTCAGCATGAAATTGGTTATGCAGCTGAACGGGGTAGAGAGCGCGCTTATGAGCGTTGGAGCAGGTATGGTAATTGCAGCCACTGTGCAAACAATGGGTGCGATGCTATTCACCATGGTCGGTGGGATAAAAAAGGTGCGCTATCTAAACTTTGTCCATTATCTAAGAAAAGTATGTGTAGCGAACGTCATGCACGGGGCGCTAGGGGTATTATTGTGCGTACCAGTACTGTTTGGTGGTACGTTGATGCAAGCGGCATATGTGGTAGGTGCAACCGGTATTGCTGCGTACTGTTTGGTAACTATTGCAGGAGCTGCCGGCGTTGCGCCACTTGGGCGTTTTGCAACCTTTGCGATGGTTCCTGCCGTATTGCTTTTTAGCTTTACGCAGGTGCAAGGGCTGCTTGTTGCGGTGTGGATTGAAATTGTCGGTGGCGTATGCGCAGATCTGATGATTAGTAGAAAAATGGGACAGTTGCTTACTCTTGATGCAACGCGCGTAAAACAATATCAAGTATGGGGGCTCTGCTTGAGTGTACTGTGTATGGCCACTCTTTGTGTATTATTACCCGCCTCTTTAGGTATTGATACTATCGCCGCGTACGCATCGCGCGCACGTGCACGTGCATTACTGGTGCAGGCGCCAGCATATGCTTTACAGCCTGTGCATGCGGTGGGTGGGTTTTTGTGGGGCATTGTTTTGCATATGATGCGCGTGAATGTGCTGCTGGCTTTCAGTGGATTGCTCATGCCAGTTGCTTCCTCTGTTGGGCTACTACTCGGTAGCTGTGGCGCGTATTGGATGCGGCGTAGCTGAATGATGATATGTATTTTCAGTCCGAGTCTTTTTGTTGCCAGCGCGTGTCTTCACATGAGTAAATACTTGTTTTTGCTGTAAGCGGTTTGATACGCTTGTCATAAGATCAATAAAAAAGGGGGAGATTGAAGCTATGTCAAAAAAACTATTCGTTTTGTGTGCAGTAATCTGGGGTGTGCGTGTTGACGCAGCGGAACCATTTAAAGGCCCAGAGACAGATGTGAAGAAATTGAAGCAAAAATACGCTTCGTTGCTGAAGGCTGATAATCCGGAAAAGGAAATAGATTATGCAGTGCGACAGCGAAATGCAATGGTTAAGGGAATACAGTATGCTTTGAATGAGCAAGCAATTACAGAAACTATTGCAACCAACGAGCCCGGACAAGTCAGACAAGAACAACCAACGCTCCAACAAGCACGACAAGCGCGACGACAAATAATTGATCTGACAAATGAACAACATGAGCTCGCCACTTTGCGCAATGCGATAACAAAGACACAAGATATTCAAATTACATATCCTATAGTTCATAAGAATCAAGTATTTGATGCCTATATCAAACAGATAGAAGATTTGAATATTCAATTGAAAAGCCACGAAATTAGCCGCTCTCAATATATTAAGAATATGAAAAAGCTGGGTCTTGATCAAGAGAATAACCCGCTTACTGTATTAGAAGAGGAATTGGGTAGGTCAACATCTGTAGTACAACAGAAATCATCAAAAGAAGTGCGATTAAAGCAACTTGTAGTTAAATATAATCAAGAACTAGAAGAACTGCGGAAGCAAAATATTAATCCTGAGGAATATGCATTTATTTTAGATGTTCAGTTAAGAGATACGCAACAACAGATACAAGACGAAGAGAGTGTGTATAGTAGTCTTACTAAAAAAACTAACACCGATGCCAACATTCATAACAACGTGGTAAAAACATTGCAATTGCAAGAGCGTTTATTACAAGAAAAAATCAATGAGATTAAAGAACTTGAAAGACTTATGAATAAATTTAGCGCGCCAGAACAGAAAGAGCTACCAGAATCAGAATTCCAGCGGACCCCTTCCGTGCCTAAGATACAAAGGGTACCCAAACAAGAGTCAGCAGTGTCAGAAAGTCTTGAAGAACAAAAAGTGGGAAAACAAGGTGCAATTGTTTCGCGACAATCACAACCAACTAAACCAGTTGCTCCAACGTTGTTTAATACGAGCGTTGTTTTAGTACAAGAATCAATAAATATGGATCCGCAACGCTTCGGAAAAATCTTACGCAACACTATCAATAAGACAGAACAAGGAGAGCAATTGAGAAATTATTATGAAACAGTTAAAGAAACAAATCCTGATATTACGGTACAGCAGTTGTTGGTTGATTTTATTGAGATGGCTCAAAATATACAGCAAACGCAGTTTACGGGGAGAGAGCAAAGAGCGGTTGGATATAATATTGATGAATTTAAGAGAATTCAAACTTTAAATACCATGCTTTTGAAAGCAACGAAGGCTCAGATGGTATTTAAAGATCTTTTGACTGATGCACCGTTGTTTCCAGAGAAACAAGACGTGCCAAAAGAAATTGAAGAATTAGATTAATCACCCTGCTGTTGCCACCAAGTACGCTTCGATAAACGGCATAAGGTCACCATCGAGTACCAACTCTGGTTGTGGCGATTCGTAGTCAGTGCGGTGATCTTTAACCATTTTATAAGGGTGCAACACATATGAACGGATTTGTGAGCCCCATTCGATATTTTTTTTATCCATTTTCGCTAATTTTGCTGCATGTTCTAGCCGCTGCTTTTGTGCAAGCTTTGCGTACAGCATTTTCATTGCTGTTTCTCGGTTAGCGATTTGAGAGCGATCGTTCTGGCATTGTACCACCGTGTTGGTAGGAATGTGAGTGATGCGCACTGCAGACTCTGTTTTGTTCACGTGCTGCCCACCAGCACCACCAGAACGGTAGGTGTCGATACGCAAATCTTTTGGGTCAATTTCAATAGTTGCTTGAGCAATTTCTGGCGTGGCGCTTACCGCAGCAAAGGAGGTGTGGCGCCGTTTATTGGCATCAAACGGAGAAATACGCACAAGCCGATGAATGCCTTCTTCTGCTTTTAGCAGGCCATATGCATTGGTGCCTTTAACAAATAAGGTTGCCGATTTAATGCCTGCTCCTTCACCAGGTTGGTAATCTATCATTGCATACGAAAACTGCTCCCGTTCACAAAAACGGATATACATACGCAGCAGCATATCTGCCCAATCTTGTGATTCGGTGCCGCCAGCTCCTGCATTAATACTAAAAAAACAGTTGGCGCTATCTTCTGGTCCACGTAAGAGTACCTGGATCTTAAATTGAACGACCTTCTTTTTGAGTGCATTAATTTCTGGCGCTAAGCGCTTGAGTTCTGCTTCATCATCTTTAAAAAGATCGATCAGGTCATGGAGCTCTTGATATGAATGGGTAATCGCATGGTACGCCTCCCGCTCATTTTTGAGGTGTTGCAGCTCTTTTAAGATTGTTGTTTGGTCGGGGTTTTGCCAAAAGTTTTCTTGGCCACTAAGATCGTGCAGCTGCTGGTAACGCGCTTCTACTGGTGATTTGTGCCAGTACGCTTTAATAGTTTCTACATCGCTGCTCATCTGTTTGAGCTGTTCTTTGAGTTCTTCCGCCAACATGGGCGCCCCTTCATGATTCATATATATAAGCACCGAAGCATTCGTATAATACAATACCATGGTTCACGTCCCTTTACCATGATGACGCTATGCAAGGGCATATTTATCGAGTAGTACGCATAAAACTTGCTTTTTATTATGGAGATTGCGTATGCATAGAACAAAATAGGGTGGTGCCCAAGAAGGAGATAGGTATGTTTGTTAGGATTACGTTAATAACTGTTTTCTTTTCTTCTCCTTCTTTTCTGCATGCATTAGCAGATATTTTTCAGCCAAAGATTTTTAAAGAAAATTATTCTGTAAAGTATAAGACCACAGATTCGCAAAAAAATGTGCCGCAACAATATCATGAGAAATTAGCGATCGATTATCAAAAAGGGTTTAATAAATATGCAGATCGGGTGGGTGAAGAGAAAGGGGTTGCATTACCTGATAGCGATCATTATAGCAATGAGCATGCAAAGTTGGCTACATTGAAAGAGAACAAAGAAAAAGAGTTGGCAAGTTATGCAAAAAATTTTTCTGGTAATGTTGAGGATTCGTATAAGCCACAACAGAAAATGCGGAAAGAGATAAATGAGCTACAAAAACTGATTGATGCGAACGAGGTGTTGCAAAAACCGGTAGGTGTTTATCTCATGCAAGACTCAGATGCGCAAGAGGTAAAAGATTTGAAAACAACCATGAATACTGTTTTAGCATCATTTAGGGAAGATAAGCATGGCGTTTGGCTGATAAAGCAGAGCACTATATATAAAGAAATGCAAGCGGACCCAGCGAGCATGCTGGAAAATCAAGATTCATTGTATGGGAAATTAAAACAACAAGTGCAAACATTAGATACATCGATAGAACGTAAAAGCTTGATGACATCCGAAGAAGAGCAGTTGCGTACTGACACATACCTCATTTTAACACGATTATTGTGGCAGCTCGAAGAGGATTTTAGAAATAATCAAGAAATAGAAACCCGATTAAAAGAAGAAGAGCATGTAATTGGGCAGCGGCAATATCAAGTTGATACATTTAAAGCTTCAAAAATTAAAGAATTGACCGACAAGAAAAGTACATTGTTGCAGGAATTAGCAGGAAGTCTCGTGTTATTGGGGCTTCAAGATGTATCTGCGTTGCTCGATGGAGCATGGTACGATACGCTGGGAATTGTGGATTTGGAGGGGATGAAGCAAGAGTTTCAGGAGAACCTCCAAAGCAAATACAATATATTCCTGGAACGCTTGCAAAAATATGTTGCTCAGTTACAAAATACTGTAATAACTGAAAGCAAGATTAAGCATGTTGAGCAAGTATTTAGTTCGCTTGATGCTATTCTTGTGCTTCTTGAACGGACAGTGCGTGATCCTTTGCAAGAAGCAATTCCGGAAATACGATTAAAAAAAAGTACAATAGTACAATCAACACATCAAAAGCGTGTCTTTGTTGCTGAGGTACGTACGGCGCTTGAGAAGACACAAAGAGAAACAATCGAAACGTTGCTGAAGGCAAAAGCAGAGAAAGAGAATAGGCAATCAAGTACTTCCGTTCCGCAAGTACTTATACTAAAGCAAGTATCGCCTGAAGAGTTGCAGCAATTGCACAATACGCTTGAAGACACTATTAAGACGCAGTTAACGTCTTTATTCCCGCGTGCAGAGTATGTAGTGGATGATATGCCGTTGTATGTGAGCATGCGTAATATGACCAAGGATGAATTACTCGAAGCGCTCAATAATCCTGAATCAACGTATGGGAAATTGCATGCACAAATTAGCAATTTCGATGCAGCATTGAAGGCGCAAGAGGCTATAACAGAAGAGCAATATCAAATACTTAAGAATGTATATGCGCTACTGTATGATATTATGCAAAAGATAGAAAGAAATAATTTTAATGCTATAGATCCCGTAGTAGAGACTGCATTAGCACAGACCAAACGGCAGTTGCAGGCCGAATATAGACAAATGGATGCTATTTTGAAACCAAAAAAAGAGAAGATGCAAAAATGAACTTAACGAATCTTATTCTTGTTGCAGCAACTGCCTACTCTGAGCATTCACTGAACGGGCTCTCGTTATTCCAGCCGAAGATTTTTAAGGATAGTTACACAATTGATACGAGCAAAAAAATTATTTCTCAAAAAGAACACGACCAATTAGATGCTGATTATAAAAAAGGATTAAAGAAATATGCTGTGGAAGGGAATTTGTTGCCAGATGTTGGATCCCTTGAGCAGATGAAGCGGGAGAAGCAGAGGATATTAGAGGATCCCTCTGCGCTTTCTGGAAGAGCTCAAGATGTGGAAAAGCGAAGAGGGAAACTAATAAAAGAAAGTAATGAACTGCAGAAATTGCTTGATGCAAATACGGTACTGCAAAAGCCGGTTGGCACCTATTTCGTTTCTGAGGATGACCCGCAGGAAGTAAAACAGTTAGCACAAACAATGGAAACGGTACAAGATCAGTTCAAGCGCAACATTTTTGGTAACCTTATAATGAAGCAGAGTGAGGCATATCAGCAAATGAAAAGTATGCCCATCCAAGTTATTGCCAAAACAATTGTAATGAAGCACGCAGTGGCTTAGCGATCCGTTGTTTCGGCGCGTAATAAATAAGCAAAGGAGAGTGTATGCAATATATCGTATCATTATTGTTAAGTGGAATTGTACTCGTGCAAACAGCAATTGGCGCTGAAGGAATTGCTGCGCGAACAGTAGGGCCAGGAGCACGGTTTTCGAGCATTGCCGATAAAATTGATACCTTCAAGTTGCAATGGAAGTATAAATGGGGAATGAGAAAATATGCAGATGAGTTAAAACAAATGCAAGATACAACAACTGATTCAGATAAAGTTGAAAAATTATTGCAAAAAAAAGAAACAGAATACAGCGAATCTCTTGGTGAAACTGGTACTGAAGCATCGAAAAGAAAAAAGAGGCAACTTGTTTTAATAAAGCAGATGGATGATCTCAAGCGGCTGAAAAATATTGCTACCACATTGCAACGTAAGAAAGGACAAGAATCTGAAGGAGAATTGGTGGCACCGAGCAAGTCTAAAATTTCAACAATGAGTTCTGAAAAACTAGATGGGCTTGTACAAAACATAGCAACTTCTAAGTCGCTTAAAATTCCGGGTGTCGATCCCAAAGGGATGCCACTATACCTACAGTTAAGTAAGCTGGAGGATCTAGATTTATTTAATGAGCTTTTCGACGAAGATTCGCAGTTTAATAAGGTATATAAAAATGTGCAATTGCTTAAAACAGAATTACAACGACGTGATATTGTTACTCAAGAACAGTACCAGACGTTATTCGAAGCGCAGCATAAATTAAAAACGGTAACTTTGTACTTGATGAATGGACGCACCGGTTTTGTGCACAATCAGTTGCGTGATATAGTGGTGCAGATGGGACGTGAGTTTAATGATGGCACCATGCAGACGCTCCAGAAAAAGATACCAGAGTCTGGGCACGAGCACGAAAAATCAGAGCTGCAGTTTACACCCACAATTGAAAAATCAATGGAGCAGGCATCAGAATTGCCAATAACAGAACCTAGTCAATTAACAAGTCTTGTAGACAATGTTACAGAAGACGCAAAAGTGCTAGTAAGCGGAGATAAAAAGTTTGTTGCTCAAAAAACGCCGTTATATACACAATTAGCACCATTGGATGATAGCGATCTGTATAACCAACTTACCATGGAAAATTCAATATTCGATCAATTGTATAAAAAAATTCAGGTTTTAGATGACGAGTTACGCAAAGAAACGCTTACCGAGGTTGCGCGAACACAATATGATGTATTGAAAAATGCGTATGATGTATTGAAAAATGCATATATTGATTTGATGCAAGTAACCAGTGCGCTTTTAACCGTAAAAAACACAACTAAATATCCGCGGTCGCATGAAAAGCTGCAGGAAATAAATAGCGATTTAGTTCTTAGGAGAAGTGCGCTGGGTGGCATAAGAGAAAAAATAAAGAAATGATGTATCTAATATATAAGGAGAGAATTTTAGTGAAGTATATGTTAACCATTGTGTTGATGGCAATGTGGTATGCGCCGGTGGTATTTGGTGCGGAGATATTGAAAAAGCCAAAGCCAAATATTTTTGAGATAGCTTATGATGTTAAGCGCCCGATAGATGAAATAAAACGCGCTGAGTTGAAAGCTGATTATGAAGCGGGGCTAAAACGGTATGAAAATCAATTGTTATTTACAGAAGGCGGATCTACTGGTGCAAAATTAAATAATTTATTTGAGCAAAAAGAACAAGAATTAAAGAAAGCGAAGCAAGGCGTTGCAAAAGGAGAAAAATTATTAATTTCACACGATGTCGTAGATCCTGAATCAGGAGAAATTATTCAGCAAGGACAGAAAACCACCATAGCAAAACGGATGGAGAAATTACAAGAGCAACTCTATGAAATTGATCAGCTTAGAAATGCTTTACAATTTATACCGGAAGTAGAAAAGAAAAAACCAGAAGAATTAATATACCCTCCTGATGTCGGTATCACAGAAGTAAACCCAGAAAAAGGATCAGAGGGAGAAGAGCCAGTATTTAAAATCCCTGCTAGTAGTCAGTTGGAAATGAGACGTCCCTCGCAAGCAATGCCATCGCCAAGCGAAGAGAGAAGACAGGAGATTCAGCTGTTAGTGCAATCAATTAAAAAGGAGATGGACAAGCAATTGGCTTTGCAGGAAACAGGTAAGGAGCAAAAGAATCAGCGTATTGTTTCAGAAAATTCTGCTTTATATCGGGAAATGGTGTTCAAGGCAGAATCGCGTCTGCTAGGAACATTTGACGATCTACTACCGCTCTTGAATGTTGACGCAAATGAAAGTGACCAGAGTGCTTTTGCCAAACTATATAATCAAGAGGAAAAGTTATATACCTTATTAAATAAACAAAAAGCAATATCGCGTGAAGAGTATGAAACATGGAAAGAGCTTAATCTCAGATTATCAAGTTTGCTATCAACATTAGATAATCGATTACGGAATAATAATAAGGAGAATTCTCCTGAGTTTAGAAAGGTTACTCAATTGAAAGAAAAAGTGGCTGCTAGAGCACTTGCTGGCATGCAAAAAACACTTTTTAAGGGGAACATCGGTCTGGAAAATAAAATTCAAGAAGCAGAAGAAACTAAAAAGAAATAACATGGCCCATTTTTTTATTATCTCTGCCCCATCTGGTGCTGGCAAAACAACTATTGTTGAACGCACAATTGCACAATTGCAACCTAACTACGCTATCAAGCGCGTGGTAACCTACACCACCCGCGCACCGCGGGCCAAAGAGGTTCATGGGGTTGATTACTATTTTGTATCAAAAGAGATCTTTGATGGTATGATTGCAGCGCAACTATTCATGGAATGGGCGTCTGTGTATGGCCATTATTATGGTACTCCTGTGACGGCACTGCAGGAGGTTGAGCAAGGAGTTTCTGGTATTGCTATTCTTGATGTGCAGGGAGCACAGGCAATACGCGCGCGCTACCCCCATGTGTATGCTATCGCATTGCTGCCGCCAGATGCAGCTGAACTCGAAAATCGCTTGCGTGTTCGTGCTACCGAACCTGAAAGCCAGATGCAGACGCGCTTAGCAGCAGTAAAACAGGAGTCTGTACTGCTGAGTGACCCCCAGCTTTTTACCCATAGAATTACCCCTGGTACTCTGGAGACGATGACCGAACAGTTAGTTTCTCTCATTGCGCAACTACTTGTATAAAAAAAATCAAAAAAATCGCATAAAAAAGCGTAAAATTACCCTGGAAACACCACTTTTTGTTCTTTTTTTGAAAAAATATGAGCGCATGCAAACAAGCATCAGATCGGTTGTTATCGTAAAGAGTGAGTATTCTTGAGAAAAAAAGTTAAAAAATGTTTAAAAAAATGCATAAAAAGTGTTGACTTGGGTGCAGATACCTGTATAATTACTCTTGTCTTTAATGAAAGACGTTGAAACAAACGACGACGCAAGCGACACCGAAAAACGGTAGTCGCGATTAAAGAAAAAATTATAGTTTCTTTGAAATGTATGAAACCCAAAAAATTTGCTTACAAGTCTTGTGACAAGCTTTTCATAATAAATTCGTGATGAAGAGTTTGATCCTGGCTCAGAATTAACGTTGGCGGCGTGCCTAACACATGCAAGTCGAGCGAGAAAGTTCCTTCGGGAACAAGTACAGCGGCAAACGGTTGAGTAACACGTGAGAATCTGCCCTTCAGTGAAGAATACCCTCGAGAAATCGAGGTTAATGCTGCATAATTTCCTAACGGAATAAAGATGGCCTCTTTGCTGTCGCTGAAGGATGAGCTTGCGGCCTATCAGCTAGTTGGTGAGGTAAAGGCTTACCAAGGCTATGACGGGTATCCGGCCTGAGAGGGTGAACGGACAGACTGGAACTTAGACACGGTTCAGACTCCTACGGGAGGCAGCAGTGGGGAATCTTGCGCAATGGGCGAAAGCCTGACGCAGCGACGCCGCGTGAAGGATGAAGGTCTTCGGATTGTAAACTTCTGTTAAGTGGGAAGAAAGTGCCACGAGTAATATGCGTGGAAGATGACGGTACCATTAGAGAAAGCACCGGCTAATCTCGTGCCAGCAGCCGCGGTAATACGAGAGGTGCAAACGTTATTCGGAATCACTGGGCGTAAAGGGTGCGTAGACGGTATGATAAGTCAACTGTTTAATTTTCCGGCCTAACCGGAAGTCAGCGGTAGAAACTGTCGTACTAGAGGATGGAAGAGAGAAGTGGAATTCTCGGAGTAGCGGTAAAATGCGTAGATCTCGAGAGGAACACCGATGGCGAAGGCAGCTTCTTGGTCCATTCCTGACGTTGAGGCACGAAAGCGTGGGGAGCAAACAGGATTAGATACCCTGGTAGTCCACGCTGTAAACGATGATCACTAGACGTTATTTTTGCTTTGCGAAAATAGTGTCGTAGCTAACGCGATAAGTGATCCGCCTGGGCAGTACGGTCGCAAGACTAAAACTTAAAGGAATTGACGGGGGTCCGCACAAGCGGTGGAACATGTGGTTTAATTCGACAATACGCGAGGAACCTTACCTAGGCTTGACATGTATTTGCCCGTTGTAGAAATACAATTTTCCAGGTCTTTGATTTGGACAAATACACAGGTGCTGCATGGCTGTCGTCAGCTCGTGTCGTGAGATGTTTGGTTGAGTCCTCTAACGAGCGCAACTCCTACCATCAGTTGCTATTTCGTAAGAAAGCACTCTGATGGGACTGCCTGGGAAACCAGGAGGAAGGTGGGAATGACGTCAAGTCATCATGGTCCTTATGTCTAGGGCGACACACGTGTTACAATGGTCAGTACAAAGAGTTGCAAACCTGTAAAGGGAAGCCAATCTCATAAAGCTGATCTTAGTTCGGATTGAGGTCTGCAACCCGACCTCATGAAGTTGAAATCGCTAGTAATCGCGCATCAGAACGGCGCGGTGAATACGTTCTCGGGCCTTGTACACACCGCCCGTCACGTCATGAAAGCTGTCTGTACCCAAAGATATCTTAGCTAACCCTCAAGGAGGCGGGTATTTAAGGTATGGGGAGTGATTGGGACGAAGTCGTAACAAGGTAGCTGTAGGAGAACCTGCGGCTGGATCACCTCCTTTCGAGGGAGAATAATCCAAGACATCGAAAGATGTCTTCTTTTAGGTGTGCTAATTGAAAAAGTTTTGCACGGACTTGTAAGCAGCTAATTTCTTATTTTTGATTCGATACGCTATGGGCCTATAGCTCAGGTGGTTAGAGCGCCCTGTTGATAACGGGGAGGTCAGTCGTTCAACTCGACTTAGGCCCACCAGATTTATGGTTAAATAACTAATCTGTGTGGGTAAAAAAAGTAGTTGACGCGTACACGTTATTAATGGCGGGTATAGTAAATGTTAAAAATTATGCAATTTGACTTCCCCTTAATAACTGAGTGTAAAATAATGGGGATGTAGCTCAGTTGGTAGAGCGTCCGTTTTGCACGCGGAAGGTCAGCGGTTCGAATCCGCTCATCTCCACCATACTTTGCTAAAAGCTTCGTATGGCGGACTGAGATGAGTGTTATCATGGACTGTTTCCTTCGTAGTTGCAAAGCAGCGTAGTGGGGCGACATGAAGAACAAGTTTATCGAATATGGGTTTTGTACGTAAGATTAAAAAAGAATAAAAATTTCTTGTGATCTTTGAAATGTATGATTTAGACGTCTTGAAATAATAATCGGGAATTTTCACTGAAAAATTACAAAATTCGTGATTAATTGAAAAGAGCATTTGGTGGATGCCTTGGCATCGAGAGGCGATGAAGGAGGCGGAAGGCTGCCATAAGCTTCGGGGAGCTGTCAATCTAGCAATGATCCGAAGGTTTCCGAATGGGAAAACCCACTTTAGAGAACCTAAAGTATTATTGGTTGAATTCATAGACCAATAAAGCGAACGGCGTGAACTGAAACATCTAAGTAGCGCCAGGAAAAGAAAACAACGTGATTTCCGTAGTAGTGGTGAGCGAACTGGAAAGAGCCTAAATATACACTCTGTTAAAACCTGTGTGTGTTGGAGTGTGTAGGTAGCGGGATTATATAATCTGAAAAGCACAGTTTTTGGGTTGTTGCTATCATTTTAATTGAATTGTTCTGGAAAGGACAACCATAGAAAGTGACAGTCTTGTAAATGAAAAGATGAATAGCGCAATGTATATTTTCCCAAGTACTGCAGAGCACGTGGAATTCTGTAGGAATCTGCCCTGACCATAGGGTAAGGCTAAATACTACTCGATGACCGATAGTGAACAAGTACCGCGAGGGAAAGGCGAAAAGAACCCCGGAAGGGGAGTGAAATAGAACCTGAAACCAAATGTTTACAAGCGGTGGAAGCGATGTATACGTACGCGCAACCACGTACCTTTTGCATAATGAGCCAACGAGTTATACTTACGTTGCAAGGTTAAGTTTTGAAAGAACGGAGCCGAAGCGAAAGCGAGTCTGAATAGGGCGATTAGTAGCGTGAGATAGACCCGAAACCTAGCGAGCTACCCATGTCCAGGATGAAATCTCAGTAAAATGGGATGGAGGTCCGAACTGGTGAAGGTTGAAAACTTCTCGGATGAGGTGTGGGTAGGAGTGAAAGGCTAATCAAGCTGGGAAATAGCTGGTTCTCCCCGAAATATATCTAGGTATAGCCTTGTCTAATTTATTGTGGTGGTAAAGCACAGTTTTTTCTTTGGGGGCGTAAGCTTACCGGGATTTTACTAACTCTGAATGCCGCAATTTTTGAAGACAGGAGGCAGACTGTGGGGGATAAGCTTCATAGTCGAGAGGGAAACAGCCCAGACCATCAGCTAAGGTCCCTAAATATTCATTAAGTGGTAAAAGATGTGGAAATACTTAGACAGCCAGGATGTTGGCTTAGAAGCAGCCATCATTTAAAGAAAGCGTAACAGCTCACTGGTCAAGTGTTTCTGCGCTAAAGAACGAACGGGGCTAAATGAATTACCGAAGCTATGGCTATGACGTACACTTGTTGTACGTGATGGGGTAGGGGAGCGTTCTCTGATAGATACAAGTTTGACCGTAAGGACAGATGTCGTGGATCAGAGAAGTGAGAATGTTGGTATAAGTAACGAAAAAATAGGTGAAATTCCTGTTCGCCGTAAGCCCAAGGTTTCCGTGAGATCGGTTTATCCACTCAGGGTTAGTCGATACCTAAGCCGAGGCCAATTGGAGTAGGTGATGGAAAGCAGGCTAAATATTCCTGCACCACTTACCTGGTGTTTGAACTATGGGGAGGCGCAGAAAGATAGACTAACTTGGATAATGGAATGCCAAGCTAAGCATGTAGGAAGATACTATAGGTAAATCCGTAGTGTCATTAATTTGAGATGCGATGGGTGTGTTAATTCTTATGAAGAGATACATTTAGTTGATTCTATGCTGACTAGAAAATCCTCTATGTGAATCAGGTGAGTGATCGTACCGTAAACCGACACAGGTGGGCGAGCTGAATATGCTCAGGCGTTGAGATAAGTATCATTAAGGAACTCGGCAAATTGACCCCGTAACTTCGGGAGAAGGGGTGCCTAGGCTGTGACTCTTCTATACGAAGAGAGAGCGGTTTTTAGGTTGCAACAAAGAGGCCCAATCGACTGTTTAACAAAAACACAGGGCAATGCAAACTCGTAAGAGGAAGTATATTGTCTGACGTCTGCCCAGTGCTGGACGGTTAACGGGAGAAGTCAGCCGTAAGGCGAAGCTTTGAACCGAAGCCCCAGTAAACGGCGGCCGTAACTATAACGGTCCTAAGGTAGCGAAATCCCTTGTCGGGTAAGTTCCGACCTGCATGAATGACGTAACGAGTTGGGCGCTGTCTTAATGATATACTCAGTGAATTTGTAGTACCGGTGAAAATGCCGGTTACCCGCTAAAGGACGGAAAGACCCCGTGCACCTTTACTATAACTTGACATTGATCTTTGGATCGATTTGTGTAGGATAGGCGGTAGACTGTGAAGTTGAGGCGCTAGCTTTGATGGAGTCGTCCTTGAAATACCGCTCTTGTTACTTTGAAGATCTAACTTCGACCCGTTAACCGGGCGAAAGACATTGTCAGGTGGGTAGTTTGACTGGGGTGGTCGCCTCCTAAATTGTAACGGAGGCGTTCAAAGGTTCCCTCAAAACGAATAGAAATCGTTGGTAGAGTGTAAAGGCACAAGGGAGCTTAACTGCAAGACCTACAAGTCGAGCAGATGCGAAAGCAGGACTTAGTGATCCAGTGGTTCCGAATGGAAGGGCCATTGCTAAACGGATAAAAGGTACGCCGGGGATAACAGGCTTATCTCCTCTGAGAGTCCTTATCGACGAGGAGGTTTGGCACCTCGATGTCGGATCATCACATCCTGGGGCTGGAGAAGGTCCCAAGGGTTTGGCTGTTCGCCAATTAAAGTGGTACGTGATCTGGGTTCAGACCGTCGTAAGACAGGTCGGTCCTTATCCTTAGTGGGCGTCGGGTATTTGAGAGGAGCTGTCCCTAGTACGAGAGGACCGGGATGGGTGAGCCTCTGGTGTTCCAGTTGTTTAACAAAAGCAACGCTGGGTAGCCAAGCTCGTAAGAGATAACCGCTGAAAGCATCTAAGTGGGAAGCTCGCCTCAAGATTAGATACCCCTTCTGATGAAAGTCAGAGTAAGATTCCTTGAAGACTACAAGGTCGATAGGCTGGATGTGTAAGCACAGTAATGTGTTCAGCTTACCAGTACTAATTAATCGAGTGTTTTAATCACGAATTAAAAACTAATGTATATCCCGATTGCATGTAACAGTGCACGATGCGGATGTCTAAATCATACGATCACAAGAAAAATTTTGAATAACTTTTAAAAATTTCCTGGTGGGTATAGCTGCAAGGTCACACCCGTTCCCATTCCGAACACGGAAGTTAAGTTTGCATCGCCGATTATACTTGGCTGGCGACGGCCCGGAAAAGTAGGTACTGCCAGGATTAAAATTAGAAAGCCTCGAGAGAAATCTCGGGGCTTTCTTTTTATCAATCATTGGTGTATTTTTTGTATTACTGAGCAGAAAAAACATACCGTGGCTTTGTGTCTGTCGTATCTTGTGCAATGGTTACAGGGGCGAGGGTTTCAACTGTTGCATTTTTTTGTTTGCGATCCATCCATTTAATTACCATCCATTCAGCATTATCTTGTTGTGCATATTGTGCCAAAAGTGCAACACCACCACAAAATTTGGAAGTTGCAAGCGATATGGAGACTGCCTGTCCGGCCAAAATATTATTTTCTTGTTGAGTATCTGTTTTCGATGCCGGATCCGTTGAGAGTGAAAGTTTGATATTAATAGTATTATTTGTTTGATTGATCACGTTTACTGTTGTTATGCATTGGTCTGTGGCAAAAGTATTGCTTGCAACACAAAGAATGCCTATTAAAATCACATACATATGATTCATGCAGAATTTCTCCTTAATTAAATTATTTTCTTTTCTATTAATGATGGAAGCAACGGCGGGAGTTTTTCAGCGGTGATAGTGAGGGGTGCTGCAATATCGAATGAGTAGATATTGTTTCCCATATCAGTTACTGGGATATTAGATTTAACTGTTGTGGCTTGCGCTTGTGTATTGTTAGGGTCTTTTATTGTTATCCTCGTAGCTCTTATCTTATTAGAGACGAAGGCTGTCTTCGGTGCTGAAGAACCGTTAAATAGTACTGTTTGATGTGCTGCGATTAATCCATTATTGAGTAAATCAATGGAAGCATTGGGAGCAACTTCTATGTCAGCAATCAAAGTTACTTGAATAGCAATATCTGTGTTATTAACAATCGTAAACTTGTAGTTAATAGTTTTTGCATGCAGCTGACTTACTGCCATACATGCAATAAGTATGAGTGAATTTTTTGACAACTTCATATCAACCTCTCTTTTTTTTATAGACGTCTCTGCTCGCTTCATTATCAAAGTAACCGATTGTTACGCATTATCGCAATACTATTCATAGACAATTTTTTCGCTTGGGGTATATTTGAAAATAAATTTTAGCGTTCTAGTATGAATAAACCACCAGAATTACCCATAAATACAGATGAATAAAAAAATTCCCATTTGCTTCTTTATATTTGTATTGTTTATAGGACTGTACCAGGCATTACCTGCTGCCGAGCATGTGCAGAAAGCTATAACATGGAACAACAGGAAGAGGCAAGGTAATATGCTTGCATTGTATTGTCCAGTGATTACTAAAGACGGACTGCCTATTAATGTATATAGAGATTTAAATACATACATGAAAAAATGGGCGAAGTGGCAGTGGGTAGTGGGAAAAAAAAGCTATGCGAATGAGTCTGAAGAGCAGAAAAAGAGTATTTTTTGGGCACCACAAGGTGGTTTTATTGATCAGCAAACGTGTCAAGAATTACACGAAACAGACTCTCCGCTTCTTGTACTTGATTCAAGAGTGTATGATGATTACTATGACGTGCACGATGAAAATACACAGGTAATAACAACGACAGTGAATGTTGATTTTCAGGATATACAAAAAGCAGCACGGGCATATGCATATTATGCCCACGAGTTTAATGACGATGGTTTTTTGAAAAGAGCATTAGAATATAACCTTTTAGGGTTATATCTTTCTCAGTATCAATCATCGAGCGAAAACTACCATGGGAATAGTTCGCATAATCTCTTACCTGAAGAATGGAAATCATGGATACAAAAGATATTAGACAGGTATCAAACAAGAAAAGCATTTGAAGCTGAATCGCAACAAGAAACTAAACAATTGAAAGATGCGTATGGGCTCAATGATTCTTCTATAGCGCAAGAAGAACAAGAAAAGAGAACGCTTTTAATGTGTCTTGATAGAAAAGTAGTGATGGATGGAACAATAGAGTTATTGAAAACGGGGATTGCGAAGAACGCTATCACCATAGCTGATTTAAAGTGGGACGGTGCTACGCATTACAAATGGCTTCAGGCTTCCTATGCACAAACGCTGCAGTGCGAGCGCAGAGGAGAAAAAGAAAAGTTCCTCATAAACTACGATTTTTTACGTACTCCTTTACTATCCTATGGGGATGTCACCCATAAAAGAGCGATTTTTAATTGTGCACCAGAGGCTATAGGAGAGATGGTATTACGTACTCATATGCTTGCCGACTGGCTCCCCGCTCTTGATTTGCATGATGAAAGAGTGCAAAAGTGGGTATTGTACCAGCTGAAAGAGTCAAGTGCTCGTGAGATACCTAGCCTGACAGATGATTTAAGTAAAGATCAACAAAAAATAATAGCGTATATCTTAGATACATTAGATTTGAGCGGATCGCTCAGTGATAGCAAAGCAATAGCACCATTACTCTCGTTATTGCCAAAGTTATTGCCTCAAAACAGTGCTGAAAATACAAACGCCATAGCGCTCCATGAAAAAGCGAAAAAGAAAAAGAAAAAAAAGAAGAGTGCCATGCTTGCTATAAAGCAGAAAGGGGTCGATCTATCATTAAATAATGAACAGAAAGGTCGCCTTGGCGATCTGTTGTGTTGGTATGTGAAGAACGATCAGAAAAAAAATGCAGTAGATTTATTAGAAGCACTGATGCAAAAACAGTTTATGTTCGCTAGCAGTGCAGTGCAAGAAAGAATAGATATTGATTCGCTTATGGCCCTTTGTCAGTGGTCTCAAGAAAACAAATTTGTTGCCGATGCAACATTAATTACCGTGCTGTTTGATATCCTAGAAAAGGAAAAGCTGAGTATCGCGCATGATGTACATGTAGAAGCGGGGGCGCGCTATGCACGTAACGCTTTAAAAGCTCATACATTTGCAAGCGATGATTCTTCATTTCCACTTACTGCTTCCGTTACGGCGCAAAAACTACAAGTGGCCGCTTTTGTAACGGCTTTTAGGAATAAAGATGCGAAGCAGATGTGGGAAGTTATGCAAGAAGGAATGCTTGTAGGAAAGCATCGAGTAGATATTGCGCAGATGCTTTTTGCAGTATTGTGTGAAAATCCTGTTTTCTCTGAAAAAGAGCATGCTCTGTGGGGCTGCTTGTATCAGGTAGGAAAAGAGCACCCGGATTTTGCATGGGAACTGGTACGATCATTAGATTCTGAAAAAAAAGAAGTAAGATTACAAGAATTTCTTGTGGAGATCAAACAGTCTACAAGCATGGCACCATTGCTTCCCTTTATTGCTTTTTTCCGGGAACATGTCTCTGACGAGCTCAGCAAAGAAACAGTACAGACTTGTCGGCAAAGCGAAAATATCTCTCAGCAGTGCACGTCATATCTCGCTCTTTTAGAGCAAGCAAGAGATATAACATTGCCTTTTGATGAGCGTATAACAGTTCTTAACCACTTAAAAGATCTGCTATTTGCCCCTGTCGATTCAAAAGACACATCTGTTGCTATTTTACGTAACTGCGCAATAAGAGAATTACAGTACATTACAAGCGGGAAGCGTACGTCTGTACTCGAAAATGCTGAAGGGAACAAAGCGCCTGTATTTCACCTGTATGGAATATGGAGTTATATAGAATTTTTGGCACATGAAGGAATACGCATAAAAGAGTTTGGTGATATTGATAAAGCAAGAGAACATATTATTGCTCTCTATGAGGTATTACAAGATACCTGTGATTTTTTTGGAAAAAGCTTAGGCAACACAATAACAACAGATCAGCAATTGAGAGCGCTTGTGGCGCAAGCACATAAAAAAATTGATCAAGTAGAACTAATGATAAACGGTTCTGATGAACTGCATTCTCATGATGAAGTTAATTATTGGCGCAGTGTATATTATTGGAAGAAAGCAACCCATCCTTTTCTATGTTCGACTATGAGTAATAAAGAAAAAGAGCAAGCAGCAAATATGGCCACGTCCTATGCAAATAGATCTATTGAGTATTTACAAGAGGAAATTAAGCTTCTTCAAAAGCAAGAGCATCAGCAGCAATTGCCAGTCGAAGCATTGAAACAAATGCAGATTCGATTGCTACGGCACAAGGCGCACCGCGTAGACATAGAAGCAATATCGGCATTAGACCTTTTTGTTACCAATGGTACCCGAAAAAAAACCATGCGTGTGCAAGATTCAAGTAAGGTAAAAGAAATATTAGACCGCTTAATTCCGTTCTCGCCATTCTCTCAGAGTATCAATGCGTTAGCGCAATCGTACAGGTATTACGTATCTTCCGCTACTTGGGCAAATACCCAGGCATTGCTTAAAACAGAAAAAAAGAAGGCTCTGCACCAGTTGCTGATTGAAAGAGGCTTGAGCGAAGGGTATGGCGATGATAAGCAGTGGTATAAACCTTTATTTACCTATATTGCTGAACAATCGCGCTGCGCGTATGGAGATATAACCGTGTCAGACATCTTTAATGTAGTCTTAACACAGTGCAAGAAAATACGCGAACTTAACAATGGATATTCATATGATGCGGATACGCGCAAGCAGTGCACCACTGTATTAAGTGTCTTGGGGGATTCTTTGGATAAAGAATCAATAGAACATGCACAAATTAACTTGTTGGCAAGCTATTACCGTTACCTTGACGCGCAAATACGATTTGCGAACGATGTTAATGGGCGCAATCAAGAATATGCGTTTCTTGAACAGGTGTGGCAGGAGCTCGCTACTATACAAAGAGATAAGGTGACGCAGAAGATTTATTTTGCTGATGAACCGCTGCGTAAAGAATTATACTGTCTTATAGCGTCTGCAATAGAACTGAAAATGACTACTTATCTTGAGCGTAATCAGGGTACCTTAAGCCTAGAAATGTATAACACATTGCAAGAAGAAAGTGAGATTTTATCGCTCTTTGCAGCGGATATACGCGATGATTTCCGTGCTATTAAGGAAACGCGTATATCTGAGATAGTAGCGCTGATAGAACAACGCAAGCCTGTGCGTAGCTAGAGGCCTTGCTCACTAAATTCTTTAAAAAGCATGCTCGGTTGGATGCCACGATTATTTTGATATTTATTGCTGTTATAGCGGTCAAAATCACCTTGGATAGTGTGATAAAATATCTGACAGATCTCTACGTTGGGATACACTCTAATCGGTTGCACGCAGAACATTTCCAATGTCCAATAACCTGCAAAGCCAACATCGCCAAATCCGGCAGTGATATGAATAAAAAGGCCCAGTCGCCCTATAGAAGAACGGCCTTCCAGCATAGGTACGAGATTTTCGGTGCGTGTAAATTCGACGGTGCGGCCTAAATATAAGATACCCGGTTGGAGTACAAATCCTTCTGCAGGGATAGTTAACTGTTCCACCGCATTGGAGCGTTTCATGTCGAGTGTTGGTTGGGTATAAATTAAAAGCGTATCATGAAGGCGTAAATTATAACTATTAGGCCCGAGCTGTTTTTTATTAAATGGTTCTAAAATAATATCAGAGCCCAAGCGCTGTTCAATCTCTTTTCCTGAAATAATCATAAATTATATTCCATAATAAAAATGTACCTGATTTTTATCAATATACGCACCTTTGTTCTTCTTTGTAAAGTTCTTCGTATTAATGGGCACTTTGTTCATGTTCATCGATGAGTTGCATCCAATAGATTGAGCCCGGTATGAGCAGCAAACAAAAGAGCGCATGGCCAAACAAGGCCCCCGGATACGCTTGCCACATGAGCGGTGCTATGCATACGCCAATCATGCGTGCTGCATTAGCAACGGGAATCAGTGCGCGATCGAAGCGAATACATACTACGTAAGAAACGGCAATGAGCGCAGCAGAGACGCTGCTCATAATAATCCATTTATGTATCGAATCGATACCACTGTACCCCTGTAGCAGTGCGCCTGCAATAATGCAGAAAAGCAGAGCAAGATGTTTACGGCGTTGCCATCCGTAACTTATACTATCTACGGTTGCGTACACGCACCACAGGGTAAGAGTGCTGCTGATATATTGGGTTGCCAGCACAAGTAGTACGCTCAATGCTGGTATATACATGCTCGCATGCAGATAATCGGGAATAACCGGTTTATAGGTGGTGGTCACTACCGTATCGGTCAATGCAAGAATTTCATGAGCGATTATGCCAATAGCGCACGCAACAGACGCGCGTTGCATACGCGATTGCTGTATCATGCGATGAAAACGAATGCGTAGCATGAGGCCAAGCAAAAGGGCCCAAAAGAGGGCGCGCATAATGATATCTAAATTCATAGGCCCAATGGCACTGATATATTGGCTCCAAAAAGGGCGATCTGTATCAAAGTTGGCGGTAAGTAAAAAGAAAAAGTTGCCCACTTGGATATAGGATTTAATCAGCAATGCACCAAACAGTACCAATGCAGCCCGTATAGCATACATTTGATTGAGTGCATGCCACAGCGCACGCAGCGCATAAGAGATAAGCAATGCTATGAGCGCAAATGAACAGAGAGTGCTGATTAATCCATACTGCGTTTTCAGTTCTTTATACACCCGCTCCCATTCCTGCGGAATAAACAGATACCGGTAATAATCACTAATTTTGGTGCCCGCTATGTGTACATCAATACGCGCTTGACCACCAATACCGTTACTAGTGCGTGCAGTATAGTTGCTTGCCTTGATATCTTTAAATACAAATTCCCAATCGGTGCGGTTAGGCTGTTTGCGCGAGATGGCGGATATTTCTTCAATGTCTTGCATCTGTAGTTGAAACTGATCGGCCATAGTTTTGAACGCAAGTTCCCGTGCGTGCGTTTCTTGTAATGAGTTATCAGGGGCAGATTCCGCGAAAATATGATTTACTCGATTGACTGCATGAGTATGGTTAATAAACAGCTGATACTCTTGCGCGGTGTCGACCAAATCTCCTTCAAAGCGCGCGTAACGAACACGCCACTGCCCCCCCGGAATGTAGGTGCCTAAAAGTTGTTTATACCACGCTTTATCTTCTTGCCACGCAAAAAGCATCTGTGTAGTGAGCGATGACTCATACCACGGCAGGGTGCGCCAGGGGGTATTAAAGGTTAGTTGCTGTTGCGCTGCGTATGCGCGGCTGATGGTAATTGCAGTGGCGCGATCGACAGTGCTACCAATAAAATCGGGGGTCCGCTGCGTGTTAAAAAAGAGCGCTATCAGTGCAACACCTGCACACGCATACATAATAATAGGCTGCAGGGCATACTGTTTTGCAATACTATATTCACGCACAGGATGTTGTGCAGCAGGTAAATTTTTTTGGGGACGCCATGCGCTATTGTATGCCTCGGGAGCAGGAACAAGCCAACGCCCTACGCGGTACCGTGCCACCAGCACTATCAGTAACGGGACTGCAGCAGCAATGATGACCAAGAGCTGATTACGCCAGATGCCTGGTGCTGTTGAAATAAAAATAGGTAGTGCAAACCAAAAGACATCGTAAATAAAATGGGAAATAATCGCCGGAAGCAGTCCGTATACAAGGTATAGTATGCCGAAAATGCAAGAAGGTATAAAGAGTTCAATAATGCGTGCATATGCTGGTTGCGAAGGATATGTTGCATGTGCGGCACCAAAAATAAGCGCCTGTATAATAAAGCCAACAATCAGGCAAAGACGGGGTTTGCCCCAACGCTTACCCGCTAATGCGGCAAGTGATAGAGGAATAGCGCGGAATGCGCACTCTTCAAAGAAACCAGCAACGAGAGAGCTGCTTATCGCATCGAGCCACGGAAAAGGAGTTCCTAAAATATTAGGATTAATAAGTGTAGACGATGGAGTCCACCAGCCAAAATAGTAAGCACCCACAATATACACGGCAACAGCGAATGCCAGGTCGTATCCCAGTAAAAGATAACCACCGACCGTTCTGCCGAGCACTGCAAAACTGGCGGCATTTTCGCGTCGCCATAATTTCCACAGTTGGAGATGGTGGCCAAATGCGTGTCGCGTGAGCAGTTCTGCTGATGCAAAAATGAGGCCGTAGATTAATGCGATGTAGCTAAAGCTAGAAATAAGACTGAGAGCAAATTTTGAGTAGATATTATTTTTTGCAATTGCGGTATCGTAATTAATCCAGCTGAGAGGAAAGCTGTTTAGTTCAGAAAGAACGACTAAAATGCCCAGTGCACATGATGCAAGAAATGCAGAACGCCACGGTATCACGGTATATCGGGCACTAAAAAATAACACCAGCAACGTTCCTATAAAAAAATAACACAGTGCATATAATACCGATGCGAGTGATCCAATTAAATCATTTAATGAACGCATATGTTCATAGCGTCGCTCAAATGCTTCTGGTACATGAATGTATGTTGTGTATTCGGTCAATGCATCACCGGAGACAACCAAGTGCATGCGGTACGTCCCTTCACCAATTTTTTTATTAGTGCGTTCGTATGTAAATGAATGATCGATACGCTTGCTTGCCTTTTTTTCTTGTGATGTTTCTATAAGCGTATAAGCATCTAATGGTATGTGCCACATATCATGCGCTTGTTTTTGAGCGATGGTGCGTGCTTGTTCGCTGCTGAGCGCAGCTCCTGGTTGTTCATCGGCAATACTATGCTTAAAGCCGTACAGTTGGCCGTCCGGTTTAAAGTAGATATGTGTTTCTTGAATTTCTTTTTCTTTAAAATGGCGCACATGCCAAAAGTAGGGACAATAGATATTTTCTTTAATGATGGTACGCAGCGCATCTCTGCCACCACCTTCCAGTTCAATGAAATTTTTTGTTGCGTCATCCGACTCGAAATTAACCGCTTGTTGATATTCATCAGGCCCCCATGATGCGCGGTGTGCTATAGAACGGGCTTGCTCCATAGCCCGGGCGCGATCTAAACTGAGATCTAAATCAATAATAGGAAATGCTTTGCCAAAATAATGATACGTAAATAATAGGCCACTGATGCAGATACTCGTCAATACGATCCAGCAAAGTGGCCGTTTTGCGCAAAGAATAGATGTCGTCATACAAGTCTCCTTTTTTTTACTAATACTGGTATGTTACGAACTTACTTAACTTTGAAATTCTTTTGAAGTGCCAGTTTTTTATAGATAGTAACTTGATCAGAATTACCTTCAGCTTCATGGTGTCCTATAAGCAGGTCTAATATATTGGCCATCTCAGATACATCTTGTTTCCTTACTACCATTCTGTTTTGTTCTAATGGCTTAACCATTTTCTCATATGCTTTAAGTACTTTAGGCGATAAAGTAATGATAACTTTTGCATTGTCCATTGCATGCAATGCAGCGGCGCTAAAAGTACATACGAGTATATGAAAAATTTTCTTGTTCACGATATCCTTCTTCTGTTGTATAGATAATAAAAGAAATAATTACAAAAGTATCATTTATACTAAGATATCTAGGGTAAATGTAAAGGAAGCACGTTAATCAGAGCAATTGCATCTTTATGCTTCTTGGAACAGATGCATAAGATCGTATACCGAACTGAAGCGCATGATCTTCAACGTTGTATCATCTATTTTTTGGTTATACGCAGTGAGCAAATGGTGAAAGCCAAACTTTTGTGCTTCTTTAATATGCGTTGTAATTTGATTAATTGGTTTAATGTGGCCGGTGAGGCTAATTTCTGCCAGTGCAATTGATTGTGCAGGAATTGCTTGTTGAAAGTAACTTGAAAGTAATGCCAGCGCAATAGCTAAATCAGCGCTGTTGTCTTTAATACGAAAACCGCCGCTTACTTTGAGAAAGAGATCGTGCGCACTGAGTTTGATGTGTAAATACTTTTCTAAGATTGCAGCAATTAACAGCACCTGTTTTTGATCGGCACCCGAAATAACGCGCTGCGGCATGCCGAACTTGGTAGGCACCAATAACGCTTGCACTTCCAACAGCACAGGACGTGACCCTTCTAAAGAGCTCATGAGCACCGCGCCGGGACTGTGTGATGCTTCAGAAACCATATGCTTATTAATGTCGGGCATCTCTTGCATGCCATTGGCTTCCATTTGAAAAAATCCTAGTTCTCCCAATGAGCCAAATCTATTTTTTACTGAGCGCAGCATACGTGTTTGCCAGCGGTCTTCTCCTTGCAAATAAAATACGCCATCAACCATATGTTCAAGCATTTTGGGGCCAGCAATGGTACCCTCTTTAGTAATGTGGCCAGTGAGCAGCGTAGCAATGTTATGTTCTTTTGCTAAGCGCATCAGTGCAAAGCCTGCTTCGCGCAGCTGACCAATGCTACCGGGTAATACTTGTGATTGTGCATGGTAACAGTTCTGAATAGAGTCGATAATAATGATATCAGGTTTTTCTTGGGTGGCAGTGGCAATAATAGAATCAAGCTCCGCTTCATCAGAACACAATAAATTATCATGTAAACAACCAAGCCGTTCTGCGCGAGAACGAATCTGTGGTAGAGATTCTTCCGATGAAAAATAAAATACGCGATATCTTTGTGCAAGACGGTGGGTGATTTGTAACAATAATGTTGATTTACCAATCCCGGGATCTCCGGTTAAAATAAGAAACGAACCACGCACAATACCGCCCCCTAACACTCTGTCCCACTCATCAATGCCGCAATACATACGTTCTTGTTCTTTTACACTGACGTGTGTAAGTGGCGTAAGCGATGAACTGCGTGTTGCAGTGGTAAACGTTGTTTTGCCAACCGTCGTTTGTTTGAGTTCAGCAATAGAGCCCCACGTGTTGCATTCGGGGCAGCAGCCCAACCATTTGGGTGGCCGATAGCCGCACGTTGCACAGTTAAAAGTGACTGTTTGTTTTGCCATGACTTCTGCAATTAAAAAGGAGCGAAGCACTCGTTTTAAGCGCTTCGCTCTGCGTATTTCTTATTTGATTCACAAAACCAGAATACCATACGTTGGTAATGTTCTCAAACATTGTCGTGCGCCTGCTCGAACATTTGATTTTTCGCACTCATCCTGCCTGCCCGTTGAAGCCTTCTACTTCACTCTTTGAGTTTCTAAGAACAGGTTGGCGAAGTCGGGATCTTGTCAACCTGTTCAGCCAATGCCTATCCCGCGCTCGTCCTGCCTGCGCGCCACAGCATTGCGACGGCGTGAGCTTGTCGACCTGTCCGCCAAAGCTTGCCAAGCCAGGAGGCGTGGATAAGCGTAGGCTGGAAGGATATCGAGCGCCTAAACTACAACCAACGGCTGCGGCGCACCCACAATGCCACTTGCAGTTGCAGCGCTTACGGTAATGCCGTTAAATGCATTGCCTTTGCAGCTGCCACAGTACACAAATTGTAACGGCTGTGTAGCTGGAATGGTTGCTAATATTACACCGTTCTGTGCGATGATGTACTGCGTTGTTGAGGGGTTAACGCTCGGCGTCCACGTTGCTTGTAGCACACATTCCGTTTTGTTTAAAAACTCATTTTTGGTAATAGTGCCCGTAAAACTGCTCGGTGCTTGTGGGCCCACAGTAAAGGTGATTGGGTCAGACGCAATATTTAAATACCCGTCTTGATAGATAGACACTGCTCGTGCGGTGTGGGTACCAATGGTTGTAGCTGTACCCAAAATTGACCAATTATTAGGGTCGGTGTGCGTGCCTTGTGGTTGTAGTACACCATCGATAAGCAAGAATACCAATGATGGATCTTGCGCTTGCCCAGTAAAAGTAGTTGGAGTGTTAACTGATGCAGCGGCAATTGGTGATCTGACGGTGGTAGCAATCACAGCAGGACTGCTTAGGTAGCGAGCAACCATGGGATTAGCACCCGCGTGTACCGCACTTCCTATAACAATGTTGCCATCAACTTGCAAGGCAATTGAAAAAACTTGTTGTTGTGTAACAGGCCCTATGGCAGTACCATCGCTACCAAATGAACTATCCACAATGCCCGCACTTGTGTAACGGGTTAATTGCCAATACTCAGCTCCTCCTATAAGTGCAGACTGGCCAGCGAGTACTATTGCGCCATCTGCTTGCAACAGTATTGCAGCACAGAGAGTGCCTGAAACACTGTTATTAAAGCCGGTACCATTAAAGCTGGTATCAAGATTACCCTGTGTATCAAATCTGGTTACTTGAAATAAAGCAGTCGAACCAGGCTCCACCTTACTGCCTACCAGCAATTTGCCATCAGGTTGTATTACTAACCCGGTATTAATGCCTGTTGGGCCTGTTGCTAAACCATTAATGCCAAATGTTCTGTCTATCAATCCATCTGTGTTGTAACGTACAAGGTATATGGGAGCTGCGCTACTGGAAGTTTTTCGCGTTCCTGTTAGCGCAACAATTGCACCATCGGCTTGTACTGCTAAGCCTACGACGCCATAAGATGTCACTGGGCTTGGATTTGTTTCAAAGGTAACATCAGGGGAACCATTGGCGTTAAAGCGTATCATTATAATAGCGAAGGTATCGTCATTCACCCCTCCTACCACTATTTTACTATCTGCTTGTTGCACCATTGAATACAGGTTGCAATTAACAAGCGCTGGTGCAGTCGCCACGCCGTTGCCGCTGGTGCCAAAACTATTGTCGATAATACCAGCGCTTGTATACCGTGTTAACAATCCATTATTTGAACTATCATAACCACACGCTACAATATTGCCACCTGGTTGAATAACAAGAGCAGTAATAGCGAACAATGCGGTTGTCACCACGCCAGTTCCTGCAGTGCCAAAAGTAGTATCAGGGCTACCATTAGGGTTCAGGCGTACTATTTGATTGTTAACACCTGCAGCCACTATTTTGCCATCTGTTTGTATTGCCATTGCATAGCACGCGAACGTGCTGGTGACATTTTGTACCGTTAGATATCCGGTACCACTGCCGCCGAATGAAGGGTCGAGTGTACCATCGCTAGCATTGAGTGCTATAAATAAG
>JBAVOR010000030.1:0-16758 GCA_049692255.1 Candidatus Babeliales bacterium | reverse complement strand
CTAGTAACCCACGCGCTTGTACAATAATATTTTTGCACAATGTGTGACCCAGTGCTGCTTTCATACAGATCCACGCAGCATGGGGGCCGCGCGCAATAAGGGTGTATGGCTTTTGTTTTATTTTGGTGTACAGCGTAGAACGCAATTTATGCATTAATGTATACAAAAACGCTGTTCCAAAGAAAGGCATTCTGCGGTGTATAATTAAACGTATATGATAATCTTGAATTAATTGTATTAATGCATCATTTGGATTATTTTTCTCAAAGGTGATAAGGGTAATTTCAAGGGACGGGTTTGCTCGTTTTTTCTTGATCAATGGAGACAATACCTGTCCGTAAAACACGGAGTTTTCGATGCTGTCGTATACGACAAATACTATGTGTTGGTCCATGATGCCCGAGCATTATTATTAAATGGAGTTACCAATGTTTCAATACGCTGTTCAACAACAGCCCAATTAATATGGTTCCAAAGCTGTTCTAAGTATGGTGCGAGTGCGGTGCCATAATCCATAAAATAGGCATGCTCATACACATCAAAGACAAGCATAGGGAGTGCCATAACGGGAACATGACTATTGTGTTCTTCGAGAACAAAATTGTGTAGCTTCCCATCATCGAGGCTGAATGCACAGAGTACCCAACCGCGCGCTACTTGTCCACATGCTAATATATCTGTTTTGAATGCTTCTATAGAACCAAAGCTATCTGTAATTAATGCTGTAGCCAATGGCCCCATCGGCTGTGCTGCGGCACCAATATTTTCAAAGTAGAGCTCATGCAAAATCTGTCCATTCACTGCGTAGGTTTCAGCCACTTTGAGTGAACGGAATGCACTGAAAGTTTTACTCAGCGCTTTTTTGTCAACAGATTGCAATGTCCGCGCAATTTCGTTTCGTTTATCTACATACTTTTTATAGAGCACAAGATGTTCATCGATTTGTTTCGGTGTTAACTGAATGCCGCTTGCGGCTAAATCAAAGGGGCGTGTTTGATACACACCGTGGGCATCTGTGGTGCTATAGGCAGCACGGGGTGCAGTGTGTGTAAAAACGGCGGTGCACGGTTGTTGCGTGCTTGTGGCGTTGTGCATTATGGTATAGGTAGCAAAAGCACTTATTGATGCGGTAGCGATAATTATGAGTGTGGTATACGTATATTTCATTGACTACTCCTTTTTTTTAAGTTACGGCAAGCATGGTATTTTACGCCATGCTTGCCGTAGTCATTTTTTATTGAAGATCAGTTTTTTGCCAACGTACTTCTTTAGTAACAGGCCCTGAAACACGTGTTTGTTTGGTAACCGTTACCGATTCTTCTTGGCACGTTTCTGGTTGTACACATTTTTGTTCAGTTTTTTTTCTCCAGCAACATGCAGGTAGCAGTGCAAGAGAGAGTAAGGTCATAAAAATAACTTTTTTCATACATAAACCTTTGCGTGGTTATAACTGTTAACGAACAACGTTATTAAAGTGTAAGACAAAAGGTTTTTTTTACAAGGGGCTTGTTCTGGTTTGTTATTACCTTTTTTATGCGCTATAGTCATGAACGAGAAGCAGCAGTCTGTATACAAGAAAGGAAGATATGTATAAAAGATATTTGGTCGCTTTGTTTGTGTGCGCGTTAATAGTCGCAAAATGGCACAGAACTTATTCTGCAAAAGAGGATGATACTATGACAACATTTACACTTTTAAGTAATGATTTCGCTGATAACAACAATATTCCAATCGATTGCACGTGTGATGGTAGCAGTCGTATGCCTGCCTTTAGCTGGTCTGGTCAACCAACGGGTACACAGTCGTATGTATTCTTGTGTGAAGACCCCGATGCGCCGGGTAAAACATGGATTCATTGTGTTTTATTTAATATACCTGCTTCGATGCACTCAATTGAATCATATGCTCAGATAACAGCATCTGGTGCGCTCATTGGGAAAAATGATTCTAATGCACCGCTGTGGGGTGCGCCATGTCCTCCACCAACTCACGGTGCACACCATTATATTTGTTCGTTGTATGCACTTGATACAAAGCTATTATTGTCCGTAGGGGCTACGTATGCAGAAGTAACACAAGCAATGAATGGGCACGTGTTAGCTAGTGCCAAAATTGTTGGTTTGTATAAACGTAAGCAGTAACATCATGTATATCCGTTTTTTTAAAGATATTAGAAATACCGATGTTCCATTGGTTGGTGGTAAAACTGCATCGTTGGGTGAAATGTACGGCACGTTATCGTCCGTAGGAATTGCGGTACCTAATGGTTTTGCAGTAACAGCAGATGCTTATCGGGAAGTTTTAAAAGAAAATAAGTTGGAAAAACCGATAACCGATTTGTTGGCGCAGTTATCTACGAGCAGTTCTTTTAATGCGTTGCAACTGGTAGGTAAAAAGATACGCGATTTAATTCTGGCCGCATCGTTGCCAGCACCATTGATTGCAGAAATAACGGCGGCGTATCAACGGTTGTCACAAGAGTATCAAACAACAACGCTTTCGGTTGCAGTGCGTTCTTCTGCTACGGCAGAAGATTTACCGAGTGCCTCATTTGCTGGCCAGCAAGAATCATATTTGAATGTAGTAGGAGTTGATGCGTTGCTTGACGCGTATAAAAAATGTGTAGCATCGTTGTTTACCGACCGCGCTATGGTATATCGTCAAGAACATGCTATTGCGCATATGTCTGTCGCATTGTCAGTAGCAGTGCAAAAGATGGTACGTTCAGACCTGGGCGCGTCAGGTGTATTATTTACGTTAGACCCTGATACCGGGTTTCGCGATGTGGTGGTCATTACCGCTGCTTGGGGGTTAGCAGAAGCGGTGGTGCAAGGCACTGTAATGCCAGATGAATGGTGGGTGCACAAACCGTTGCTCAAAAAAGGGTATGCGGCCATTGTTAAAAAGCGCTGTGGTTCCAAAGAAAAAAAGACAGTTTTTGCAGCACAGGCAGGCATTGCGTTTGTTGACACCACCGCGCAAGAGCGCAGCTCGTTTGCATTAACCGATCAACTGGTATGTCAATTAGCGCAATTGGCATTACACATAGAAGAACATTACAGTCGTTTGGCAAATCATCTAGTCCCAATGGATATTGAATGGGCGTATGATGGGCAAGAGAAAAAATTATATATCGTTCAAGCACGTCCAGAAACGGTACACGCACGTGAGCAAGGTCAAATACAAGCGGTACGTTACAGCTATGGAGATAAGCGCCCACAAGAGTCTGATGTCATAGCACGAGGCATTGCTGTTGGCGTGGGCATAGCAACGGGCACCGCGCGTATTATAGAAACATTGGATAATGCAGCCACATTTAATGCAGGTGATGTTTTAGTCACGCGTAATACCAACCCAGACTGGACCGCGCTGATGAAAAAAGCGGCGGCCATTATTACTGATAATGGTGGGCGCACAAGCCATGCAGCAATTGTAGCACGCGAATTAGGTATACCTGCACTGATTGGCACAGTAAATGCAACGCAACAACCTATTGATGGTAAAGCGGTAACGGTCGACTGTTCAACCAGTAGTCACGGAATCGCCTATGCGGGTACGTTTAAAATACAAAAACAAACTATCTCTCTTGCAGGTAAAAAAGTTCCATTAAACTGCGATGCGCAATTAATTATTGGGGATCCGGACCAAGCATTTGTGTACGCACCATTACCAGTGACTGGCGTTGGTTTGGCGCGCTTAGAATTTATTATTGCCAACAGCATTGGTGTGCACCCGTTAGTGGCGCTACACCCAGAAAAAATTACTGACCCATCGGTCAAGCAAACCATTGCGCAACGTGCGCGCGGATTTGCAGATATTCGTACATTTTTTATTGAAACGGTAGCCGCTGGCATTGCTGCTATTGCAGCTGCTTTTTATCCACGACGTATACTCATGCGCTTTTCTGATTTTAAAAGCAATGAATATCGCGCGTTGCTTGGTGGCTCTTTCTTTGAACCGACTGAAGAAAATCCAATGCTTGGGTTGCGTGGTGCATCGCGTTATTACAGTGACTTATATAAAAATGCGTTTGCGCTTGAATGTGAAGCGGTGTTACGCGCACGCGAGGTGTTGGGCTTTGATACGATCGATTGTATGATTCCCTTTGTGCGTACGCCGCAAGAAGCTCAGCTGGTAGTTGAGCTTTTACAGCAGAACAACATTGCGCGCATACCACAGAAATTGGCACTGTACATGATGTGCGAGATACCCAGCAACGTGCTGTGCATTGATCAATTTGCCCCTTTATTTGATGGCATTTCGATTGGTTCAAATGATTTGACGCAGTTAACCTTAGGCATCGATCGAGACAATAGTGCATTGTCTTCTTTGTTTAGTGAACAGAATGACGCGGTTAAAATGCTTATCACGCAAGCAATTAAAGGTGCCCATGCGCATGGGCTGCATGTTGGCTTGTGCGGGCAAGCGCCGTCAGATGATATTGCGTTTGCACAATTTTTAGTTACGCAAGGCATCGATGCAATATCATTCAACCCCGATGCTATTTTGACGCTGCTGCAGTCATGATTTTTCTTGGGTTTTATCGAATGTGATAGGGGGATGTGATCTGTTCAATAAGCAAGCTAAAGTCAATGCTACTGAGGGAGTCCCAATTGCTATTGTAGTGAGGAAATGGGTTATGGGATATTTCTCGCTATTCAAAATTAATTTTGTCGAGTGGTATATTATATATGTTGCAATAGAAGATACTGTTACTGTAAGCGGTACAGAATACGCAAAGTTCGCTCTCTCTAGAGATTCAAGATTCATGCCTTTATTAAAACTGTTCTTAATATTTTCTTTGGCTTGAGGGGTTAAGGGATTATTTTCTAAGTAAATATGTGTGTAGGAAGATCTGAATGGATTATATCGAAGATACGGTTCAATTGAGGTAATTTTATTATCATTCAGGGCAACTTTAATTCCTTCCATTGCTGCAACATCAGATGAGCTAAGATGGGTGATTTGGTTCCGAAAGAAATATATATGCTCTAAGTTGGGGAACACCTTTTTGAAACGTGCGATTTCGGCATATTTGAGCCGAGTACCTCCCATATGAACGCCTATGATCGAGTGGGCGCTGTCAGGGCTGACCCTCTTTTCAATACCATCAAGTACTTGTAATGTTTCATGGTTATCTAAGTAAAGTATATAACATGGCATGGATTTGCCCCGGGTATATTTTGTCCCATGTTGCATGATTTTTCCAGATTGATTAGTAATATGCGGCAAAAGATGCGAACTGATCTTTTCTGTTTCTTCTTTGTTACTTGGGTGATCATAATAAGATCCATATTCTTTGCGCAAGCGATAGGCTAATCCGCTGAGTATTTCTGGTGCAACTCCAACAGATTTTGCTATATAAAAAGCATGTTGCAAGTGTTGAAGATCATCAACTTTATATGTTGGTATTTGCGATATCAAATCATGGGTAGGGGTTTTTAGGAATAGAGCAGACAGTCTTTTTGCCGTATCAAGAGTAATATTCTTACCGCTTAATCTGATTGTGGGCGACTCATTTTCTGTAGGATACAGCGTATAAAGCTTTTTTAACCTGTCGGCAATAGTGTTTATACCGTTCAATCTGGGAACAATATACTCATTTTCTTTTGATACAGGAGCATTAGCGCATCCTATCAGAAAACGTTTTTTTAGGGCATCACGTATGTGCCGTGGTGCTTCCAATTGTTCAGCAGTATTTAAACAATCGTATATATCTTCTAAAGAATGAAACTCATATGGCGTAACAGTGGAAGGAGTCTGTATAAATTGATCTAATAGCAGCACAGTGCTTGCGCGAATATGAGGAAAAGAGAATGATATGCGCCCACTTGCATCCGGTGTTATCGAGCCGACCCCATTCTCCTGTTCTAGGTCATCGATGCAGTTTTTAATTATTTTAAATTTTCTCGCATCTTTCTGCGGCAAAATAACCGAGGTGTTTTCATCGCATTCTAATGAGATTTCAGCAGCGAATACAGAAGCAACAAAGTTGATACAAAGAAACAATACGGCGGCAATACTTTGATGTTTGTGCATGGATGCGTCCAAATATGTAAAGTTGAAACTGCTTTTAATAGAGAAATACTATCACCATTAATGCAGATACGCAAATTACTATTCACCATCATGCGCTTTATTGCGCCATATCACTGTACCACGCGAATGGGTTAGTATGCTCTAGTGCCCTCAGCGGTCCAACTTTTTAGTTACTCAAGGTTCGATGCTATTTTGATGTCGCTACAGTCATACATCCTTATATTGCTTCCATGTTTTTAAAGCGCCGAGTGTATGGGCAATAGTAGGTTTCTGGCGTTTATTTTCTATAATTTTTAGTTCTTCAATGGCTTTTAGTTGTTCTTTTTCTTCTTCTCGTCTGAGTTCTGCTACCGTTTTGTTACACATGACGGGGTAATACAAAAAATAGCTATAGATACCATACGATGTGGTGAATAAAGCCAGGGAAGAGCAGATTGCGTTTGCTATTGGGGTTATTTTGTAATTGGAAAGGATGTTGCTCATTAGTATTCCTACTCGCTTGCCAACGAAATAACCTGCTACTATTCCCTTTAAGTGTTGAGTTAAGGGTTGAGCTTGGTGTTCATAGACAGTATTTTCCGATTTGGTGCCAAGAGGGATACCATTGAAGCTATTGTGTATATTCTGGAGGGCATGAGAAGTTAAAGGGTTGTTCTCGATCCATATCCGTGTATCTGGTGAAAAAAATAATTTTTTACGGGGAGACGGTTCGATAGAACTAATTTTATTATTGTTCAGGGCAACTTTGATTCCCTCCATTGCTGCAACATCAGATGAGCTAAGATGGGTGATTTGGTTCCGAAAGCAATATATATGCTCTAAGTTGGGGAACACCTTTTTGAAACGTGCGATTTCAGCATATTTGAGCTGATTACTGCTGATATGAATGCCTATGATCGAGTCAACAGTGTCGGAGCTGACCCTCTTTTCAATACCATCAAGTACTTGTAATGTTTTGCAATTATTTAAGAAAAGAATATAACATGGCACGGATTTGCCCCAGGTAAACTTTGTCCCGTGTCGCATTATTTCTCCTGATTGATTAGTAATGTGAGACAAAAGATACGAACTGATCTTTTCTTTTTCTTCTTTGTTGTTTGGGTGGTTATAATAAGATTGATACTCTTCAAGTAACCTATAAGCAAGGCCGCTCAATATTTCTGGCGCTACGACTGATTGGGCTATGTAAAAATCATGCTGTAGCTGTTCGAGCGAAGTAACTGAATATGTTGGTATGTGCGATATTAAATCATGTGTGGGGGTATTTTTATAATATGCATACCGTGCTTTTATTGTATCCAGTGTCGTCCGCGTGCCGTGCAATATAACATCAATAGTTTTGTCTTGCTCCGCTGGCACAAGGTTATTTGCACATCGTGAAAAAAAACGTTTTTCTAAAGCATCGCGCACATGTGGTGGCGCTTCCAGTTGCTCTGCTACATTTAAGCAATCGATTATATTGGCGAAAGAGCCAAATGAGTATTGCTTAATTGATCTATACCCCGTTACAAACATTTCCAGAAGATGAATGGCGCTTGAATGAATATTAGGAAAAGAAATTGGTATGCAACCATTTGAGTCACGTTCTATGGTGTCTAAAGAGTTTTCGCCGTAGGTAGTACTGTCTTTATAATCATCAAGGCATATATCAATTATTTTAAATTGTTTTGCCACATCATTCGTTAATATGACTTCTCTGTCACTGCAGATGAGTTTTACATCTGATGCGAATATGCCAATAAAAAAAGCATTACAAAGGAAAAAAGCAGTAACGATATGGCGAACTAGATTCATGGCTGTTTGATCTTTTAAATAAAAATTGATAGAGAATATAATATATATACTATCACCATTAATGCAGATATGCAAATTACTATTAGCCATTGTGCACTTTATTGTGCCATGTCACTGTACCACGCGAATGGGTTAGTATACTCTTCAGATTCATCGTATTGTGATGATATTATACCATGCGCGGATTCACATACAGAAATAAGCTTTTGTTGTTTTTCGCTCAACGGTTGTGGTGCACGATAATGTAAGCACTGTTCGCATAATCCTCGCTTATAAGAATGAGTATAACGTTCACAAGGGCAGTTGCATTGCGCATGATAATATTTTTTATAGTCAAACCCATCAGACAAATCACCATATTTGCTGTTATCCATGCAGTTATTATCTGGTCGAGTGATAGACGTAAAGCCGAGTACTAATAGCATTATTGTGCTTTTTATTGGTTTCATAGTAACCCCCATTTTTTATTGTGATGCATTATATCTTTTCTTTGCTCCGTACATTGTAGAGCATACTTTATTCATAATTCAAATAGCAATAAACAAAAGTGATCGTTGTTGTGTCTCCCAAAAGCAGCAGTAGTATTGTAGATTTTTGTCCTATTTTTTTCGTATACTGAACAATGAGTAGAGTCGATTCGTTCTTTTTTTAGAAAGAGGAGTAACCGCTATGAAACGCATGCTATTTTTGCCATGTATAGTAGCGATAGCGCACTGTGTATTTGGTATGGAAGAAGGTATGGAGCAAGTTTCATTGCAACCTTCTCAAGAGATTTATAATAACTTAAAAACGACATTTCAATTTTTTGGACAGCATGCAACAAGGGTAGCATTAGTAGAAGACAACACTTTTTTTGGTATCGATACAGGGCTCAGTGCGTCTAAATTTAATTATGTACTTTTTAAAGAAGATCAAAAAAAATTTGCTCAATCGTATATAGACGAATTTAAACAATGTTCGTTATTTGTGCCCGCTTGTTACACAGAACTATCTGCTTATTTTAAAAGAGAGTACCCTTGGACTCTCCAGCGCCTTGCTTTGTCTGTGCTTCAAATGCCAGTAGAGAACTGTACGGCTTTAGAGCAGACAGAAACAAAAGTAGTGCAAGTAATGGGCAAGGGAGCACAATTTGAAGATTTTAAGATGATTTACACACATGCTGATATGCAATCTAAAGAAGATGCCCAGAAATATATGAATAAATTCGAAGCCGAATCCTTTTTTGAATCTGATTGCCCTATTAGGCTGTATGTTGTTTACAATACCAATCAACAGCCTGTTTCTTGTGGTGTTCTAACACACCAGCCAGGGGAACAGTACGCTGGTATCTATTCCGTAACCACTCACCCCAATGAACGTAAAAAAGGGTATGCAAAAGCACTTGTGCAATCATTAGCACACATTGCAGCTAAGGAACAAGCACACTATATAACGCTGCACACAGTAAAAGGGTATTTGGTCGAAGCGATGAAAAAAAATGGATTTCAAGAGATGGAGCCAGTAGAGATCTTTATAAACCGCTGGCATTTTGTTAAAACGGTAACAGGTCTCGTGGCGAACGGAGTCTATAACAAATTAAAAAACCTTGGTTAAATCATTCAATTTTGGCATAGAATACAAATCAGTTGTTTTTTTGTTCAAATCACGATAAATCAATAGATAATCAGTACTATTTTTAACCAAAAAAGGAGTCTCTATGAAAATCCCATTAATTTTCGCTGCAGCCGCAAAAGATAAAAAATGCAAATGCGGCAAGGCAAGCTGTAAATCATGCAAAGGTAAATAAAGCGTTCAAGAGTGAGCGCTGAAATATCTTAGCTACGGTTTAAACCATAAGATCCGAGCAGTGTTGATAAAAATTATCAACTCGGGTACCGCGTGAAACAATGCTGCTTGGATCGGGTTGAGCAGTTGAAGCATTCCCAATATCATGCCTAACCCATGAGTAAACATGAGCCCCCATACGATATTTTGTTTTATGATGGTAATGGTTTTACGTGCTAAGCGGTACGTAAATACGAGTAACGATAAATTATCTGACATGAGTACAATAGAAGCTGCTTGAATGGCAGGCTCGGTACCCATCGCACCCATAGCGATACCGACATTTGCTTGCTGCAATGCAAGCGCATCGTTAATGCCATCGCCAACCATAGTTACCCGTTTCTTTTTGCCCTGCAACTCTTTAATAATTGCTAATTTTTGTTCAGGCATTACTTCACCACGTGATTGTGTTATACCGAGCGCAGTGCCTACCTGTGTTGCAATTGCCTGTTTGTCCCCACTAATAATCATTAGTTCGGTAATACCATTATTGCGCAACTGTTCAATAGCGTGTTGTGCTTCGCTGCGAATCATATCAGCAATAATGAGTGCGCCAATCACCACTCCATTTTGCGCGACGTATACGGTTGATTCTTGAATAGCAGCAGCTGATTCAGGAATATGGCTATTGCCATGTTCAGGGGCTTCGATAAAATGTCGATTACCCACGTAGTAAGAGTCCCCTTGATAGGTGATAGCGATGCCATGCCCGGTGAGAGAAACGTATGTATTCGGTTCAGCAATAACTAATCCCATTACAGAGGCTTTGTGTATTATGGCGCGTGCTACTGCGTGGCCAGAGCGCTTTTCTGCAATGGCGGCAAATTGTACAATATCTGCTGCCTGGTAATGATCAGAAAAAACGAGAACATCCGTTATTTTTGGTTCTCCCATGGTGAGCGTTCCTGTTTTGTCAAAAACCATAACGTCTGTATAGGCGAGTTGTTCTAAAGAAACGCCCCCTTTAACGATGATGCCATTTTTGAATGCACATGCAATGCCTGCCAGCATAGTCAAAGGAGTGATGAGCGTAAGCTCTACCGGCGATCCAAATACAAGAAGCGTAGTAACGATCGTTAAATTACCGGTGATAATCCAGGTAAGAGCAATAATAGCAATTAATATGATGGTAACATACCAGGCTATTTTTTGTGTCTTAGAAACGATGGGGGCCTTGTCTGTGCGCGCCTGTTCGATGAGCATACTAATTTTACCGACCGCTGTTTCTGTCCCAAGGTGCATTGTTCGGATAATAATGCTGCCATCTTCTACAAAAGTGCCGGCAAATACGAGTTCGTGTACTGTTTTATATTTAGCAATACTTTCACCAGTGAGAGCCGCTTCATTAATAAGTGCGTTACCATCAACAATAGTGCCATCAACAGGAATGGTTTTGCCGGTTTTAACAACAACGAGGTCCCCTTGTTGCACGAGGTGCATGGGAACCGTTTTATATTCCTTTTGCGCGGTAACGAGCGTTGCTTCTTGCGGAATTAAATGTATGAGATGTTCAATTGCTTCTGCTGTTTTTTCTTCAATTAAATGATTTAAAAAATTGGCAATCAAAACGATAATTAAGATGATAACAATAGCAGATGCTTCTTGCGCTATAATGCCTACAACTGCAGCACCAATAAAAAAGAAGCTGCTGCCGAGCTGACGCTCTTTCATTTCCCCAATCGCGTCAAGAACGAGCGCGCCCATGGCTAATGCAAGGGCGCTATACAAGATGTTTGTGCTGTGAGTAATAGTAGCGTAGAGAAAGAGCATCGTAACCACACTGATATGGATGATACGTATATGGTTCGTACTCATGAAAGTCCTTGTTTTTAATACAATGATTCAGTAATGCGTGCAGGGGTGTGTACTAACTGATCGATATGTTCGGCGTCTTGCAAATATTCTCTGATGCTATTTGAAAAGCGCGGGTCTTGCAGTGCACAACCTATAATCGCTTTTATCCACCCCAGTGGCGTTCCAATATCATACCGCATGCCTTGAATTTTATAGGCAAATACCTTTTCATTGTGATACATCATTTGAGTGATGGCATCAGTTAATTGTAACTCTTGATTTGCATCTTCTTCGATATCTTCTAATGCTTGAAAAATTTTATGCGAAAGCACATACCGACCAACTACCGCTAAACAAGAAGGTGCATCTTTGGGATGTGGTTTTTCGGTCACGCTTGATACTTGGAAAAGTGTTGGGGAGAGCTGTTTTTTTATCTCAATAATGCCATACAGTTGTGTCTCTTCTAAAGGCACTTCCTGTACTGCAATTACTGATGCACGTTCTTGGCGTGCAATTTTGAGCAACTGTTCGAGTGCAGTAGTTTTGTTAATAATAATATCATCGGGCAACAGTACAGAAAAATATTCTTTGCCAATCAGATGACGCGCAGTCCAAACTGCGTGCCCCAACCCGCGTGGTTCTGCTTGTCTGACAAAACTGAAGGTGCATTCTCTGTTGATGCGCTCTAAATTTGCAATCAGTTCTAGTTTGCTCCGTTCTTTGAGCATCGCTTCTAGTTCTGGATCAGCATCAAAATAATCACCCAAAATATTTTTATTTTTTGCAGTGATCATAATACATTGGGATAATTGAGCAGCAATAATTTCCTCCACAATATATTGTATAGCTGGTTTGTTGAGCAATGGAATCATTTCTTTGGGTACTGCTTTAGTGTAAGGTAAAAAACGAGTACCCAAGCCGGCGGCTGGAATTATTGCTTTTATAATATCCATAGTCTCCCTTTTAAATGGTATACTATTAATTAAAACTGTTTTAAAAATTCAAAATGATTAGTGTGAAATGCGCGGATATCATTAATATGATATTGCAGCATAGCAAGCCGTGTTAATCCCATGCCCCAAGCGAAACCAGAGAACGTTTCAGGGTCGATGCCCGCACTTGATAAAACGAACGGATGCACCATGCCAGCGCCACCCATCTCTATCCAGCGACTCATTTTGCAGACGGAACAACCGGTTGTGCAAAAGGGGCACGCGATATCAACTTCAATTCCTGGTTCAACAAAGGGAAAATAGGAGGGGCGAATACGCATTTCAAGTTTTTTGCCCCCAAAAAGTGCACGGAAAAATTCTTGCACGGTGCCTAATAAATGGCTGAGAGAGATATCTTTTCCTACTACGAGTCCTTCAAATTGCATGAACATAAAATCATGAGTAGCATCAGTTGCTTCGTGACGATAGCAACGCCCCGGGGCTACTACTGCCAGCGGTGCTTTATACGTCTCTAATGCACGAATTTGTACGGGTGACGTGTGCGTACGTAAAAGCAACGAAGGAACATCTAGCCAAAGTGTGTCCCAAAACTCGCGAGCCGGATGGTCTGCAGCGATGTTAAGTGCATCAAAATTATAATGCTCTGTTTCTACCTCCGGGCCATTTACTACAGCAAATCCCATTGAGCGGCACGCAGCAACTACTGCCATTTCAATCATAGTTAAGGGATGCAATCCCATACGCGGTGCATGGGGTTTATAGGCAGTGACATCAAAATACTTTTTTTTATTCGTTTGTGCGGCGATTTGTGTGTTTTTAAGGGATTCGTCTTTTTCCGTAAATAACTGTTCACAGGTTCTTTTGAGATTATTTAATAAGGGGCCAAACTGGCGCTTTTCTTCAAGAGACGCCTCTTTAAGTTCATCCATTAAGGCCGCGATTATGCCTTTTCGGGCCAGAAAGGTAATGCGTACCTGTTCTAGGAGTGTTTCATCAGTTGCATGCGATAAAGCATCGCGAAACTGGGTGCTACACGCAATAATTTTTTTTTCTAATGGGTGCATAGGCTCATGCTTTCAAGCAATATTTTCTCAAACATAGTTGAGACAAGCGTATCAAAGAAAAAAAAAGGCGCAATATTTTAACGAAAGAGAGGGTGCGTGTATTGACAAAATTGCATATACCGCTACCATTACTACTATGTTTTTTGATAGTAGGCCGAGGTAGCTCAGTGGTAGAGCATGCGCCTGAAGAGCGCAGTGTCGGTGGTTCAATTCCACTCCTCGGCACCATACTTCGCTAAAGCTTCGTATGGCGGAGCCAGTGAGGTAGACAACATTAAGAGCACGATAGCGGAGGTTGTCCGCCGTAGTTCTTTAGTCTAATCCATTTAAATATTCACTTAGCCTTTCGGCCAGATCCTCAAAGCTCCGTGAAAGCGTAGCAAAGTCCATTCTTTGCACTGCATCGCTTGATGACGAAAAAGTGCCTCTTTTTTTGCCAAATTTCATAAATTTCTCCTTGCTTTTTCTCCCCTCTTTTTGCTAACATCCTATAAACGCTATGTGCAAGCGGTTAAGGGTTCAAAAGTTCTAGAGAAAAAAGGTGAGGGATGAGGCACGTTGTACCCGGTAAAAGTTCAATTGCGTGGTTTAAGCTGGCTGAGTTTGTGTCCCGGGGAGAAAAAGAACGGGCACTGGGGCTCCATCGATTGTTACTTCATTCATTTGATGATTACGCCGTTGGCTGTCAGCTAGCAGGTGATATTTTAATGGCATTCAATGAGACAGAAGCAATCGAAAAATATAAAGAAGCAGGTGATCTTTATAAGAAAAATGGACGTATCCGCGAAGCGATAGGCATATATGAACAACTGACCCTTTTATGCCCACAAAACAAAGAGTTTTTATCTCAATTATTTGAGTTTTACCTGAGCACCGACAATACAAGAAAAGCGGCACATACAATTCATCGCCTTATATCACTGCTTTTGGACGCTAATGATCATGAAGGAGTGATTGAACAGATCCGCGCCCATACGGTAGCTATTGATACGCAGTGTCGTAGTGAACTGATTGGGTTGTTACGTACAGTGCACCAGAACTGTGATGCATGTGAACGTATTATTGGTGGGGAGCTATTCTAGGAACATCCTTGCCGTCTTTATCAAGCAAATGGAACGATTGCGCATCTTCGGTAATAGAAAACGTGTAATCACCTTTATCATTCTCAGTGCCTTGTACCAAAATAAATCTACCAGTCCCATCATTCGCGCCAACGTAAATTCCACCATTTTTCTTTAAATCGCTTTTTAATGATGCTGCTTTTGTTTCGTTTTTGTCAAAATCAAGGCGTCCAATTGCTGGAGTGCCAATTTTCTCATTAAATTCTACATACTTTTTGCCATCAGTTTTATTGGTAATAGTAACAGTGTATCCGTAACACAGTTGTGTACATATGCTTGTAAGTATGCTGGAGATAGATATGGCTTTTTTTAAATTCATAGATAAGTTCCTCCCTTTTTTATACAAAAATTTTCACTCTTTACTATATCATTATTTAGGGGGGAAAAAACAAGAATTTAAGCCGCTGAGTGCGGCAGTGACCAGATTTAACGCTTCTGAAGGTACCGAGTATATACATACAGACTAAACAAGCTTGCGCTGGTGATACCAAAACCAATGGCGCCTATGCGATAGGAACGGACGAGTGCCTGATTATCATTGATTTTCTGCGTTGGCTGTGCAGGGTTCAGTAGGGTCATTGCTTCTTCAATATGCTTTTCCAATCTATCTCTATACAAACATTTAACACCTGTTATCGGCCTATTATCGATGTCAAAAGCATATAGTACTGCTTTATCGAGATGTTCGTAGGAGATGGGAAGATTCTTACCGTTATCTGTAAAAGTATCTGTATAATAGCATTCGCCAGTGTATTGGTTTCTGCTTTTTTCCTTGGGATAAATGTATTTTCTTCTATCGCCCTTGAAATATTCTTGCTCTATCATTTGTTCAATAGAACTTTTTATTGCCCTCTGAACCATGGAGCGAAGGTAAGTATCTACTGTTGGCTTATCAGAGGAGGTCTGTTCGATTTCATTAAATAGAACAGAATATGTTAGGTGGTTTAGTAAAGGGTTGCTATAGTTTTTGATTATCTGAGGATACAAAATAGTTGTTTCTTCACCTCTTGTTTTTTGATTTTCATTAATCCACGATTGAATATGTGCGACTATAGCTGTATTTTTTATGCGCATTTTTTCTTTTTTCTCCATCTCTAACTTTTCTCGTTGATTATTTTGTTGCTCTTTTGCTTTTTTTTCATACACACGTGCTTTGTACCAGCTTGCTGCCGAAAAGAGGCTCGCGGTTACGCCACCGCCGAGTAATAGGTTATTGACATGCAACAGTTCCATAGGACGTGTGGTTGCGTGAGGCAAAAGTAATATGGTGAAAAAAACAGATATTTTATTCATATGTTTATTCCTGTTTTTCCTTTGCGTTAATATTTTCTAGCGTGCTTTGAATAGTTTGCGCTTGTTCCAGGTAGTATTTACTATTCCATGCTTGATACGCTTGTGAGCCCCATTTGAACGAAACATACAATCCAAAAATTGACAATGCAACGAGCCCACTATTTTGAGCGAGATCGCGTGTAAAAAATAATTTTGCTGGCGCAGCAACTTGTCTTGCAGTTGCAGTGCGCACTGCTGTTGTGCAGAATGCGCGTAAACCAAGCATATTGTTTGTTATGCCTCGTAGTCCGATGGTTAATCCCAATGCGGAGAAAGATCCAGTTGCTGAGCACCCCGGCAAACGCATTGCCAAAATTAATGCACGGTTTTTATTAATATCATCGCGATCTTCAAGGATTTCGTGAGCATCTTCTTTCAATTGATCCAATGCTTTTGAAGCAATATCTATAATTTGTTTTTTGCCCATCTGATTTGCATGAAAACGCGGATATTGTTTGTGAAATGCATTTTTAAATTCTTTGGCATTGCTTTGTTCAATAGCTGCTGCGATTGGGTCGCGTTCAAAAAGCGCCATGGAAAAAATAGGTGAACAAACCATACTGCTCAGTATCAACACCGCTATAGTCATCATTCGCTTACTCATGAAAAGTATCTTCCCCAAACTATGTATTCTATAATTAATTCCAATTGTAACTATAAAAAATAAAGAGTCAAAGAATTTCTTCTGATGGATGGGGTGTGTTAAAGGGCAAGAAAGCCCCTGCGCTTAGAAAACACAGGGGCAGCAGTTACATTAGTTCGATTCTGTCTCATCAGTTGGGTGCATGGTTTCGTTGTTATTATTGATACTTAAGTCTATTAAATCAATGGATGGGG
>JBAVOR010000029.1:0-18562 GCA_049692255.1 Candidatus Babeliales bacterium | reverse complement strand
GCCTACGAGGGCTTCTTCGTCATTTTCCATTTCAACAAAGCCGAAACCTTTTGATTTCCCTGTTGCTCTGTCGGTGATAACTTTTGCAGATTTGACAGCGCCAAATTGTGCAAACATATCAGTCAATTGTTTTTCAGTTACAGAGTACGGCAAATTTCCAACGTAAATATTCATCATTTGTTCACTTTTAAGGTAAAATACATAAATTCAGAGACAAAAACAAAATACCAAGCCATCAATGTACGCGTGGCCGGCATTATAGGTACAGCCCTTTCGTAGGTATAAGAGTTCTTTTTGTACATTCATGTCACTTAGTATATAGCAATTTAGAAGAAAATAAAAATCTAATAAAATAATATATAATAGAAATATAGATAAAACTGTTTCTTTTTTACCCTAATTTGTGTAGGCTGCCAGCAATGGGTGTTCGTACCCTATGAGCGAACTAATTAAAGGAGAGCATACATGCGTCTATTAGCCATTATTAATCAAAAGGGGGGTAGCGGCAAAACGACCACCTGTGTCAATGTTGCGGCTGGATTAGCAGAAAAAAAGCGGTCGGTGCTGGTGATCGATCTCGATTCACAGGGGTCTACCACCGCGTGGCTGGGTGTTTCAAAAGACACGCAGGGTATTTACCCGGTATTTGCCGAGAACGTGCCCTTGAGCAATGTTATTGTTTCCACTGAGTATAAAGAAATCGATTGTATTCCTGCATCGTCGTGGCTCGTCGGGCTCGACAAGCGTTTAGCGCAAGAGGTAGGAGCAGAAACAATTTTGCGCCATCAGTTAGAGCAGTTGCAAGGCAAAGAGTATGATTACGTGATTATCGACTGCCCACCAACGCTGGGAGTCCTTACGGTTAATGCACTCTGTGCAGTACATGAAGTGATAGTGCCAGTCGAAGCACGTTTTATGGCGCTCAGTGGGCTAGTGCAGTTGCTTGAAACGATCGATCTTATTAAAAAGCGTTTAAATCAAACATTGCGTATTGCGGGTATAGTGCCATGTCGTGTAGATGCACGTACGAAGCATTCGCAAGAGGTTGTTGAAGAGTTGAAAAATAATTTTAAAGGGATGGTGTATAAAACAGCGATTCGTGAAAACATTCGCTTGTCTGAAGCATCGTCATTTGCGCAACCGATTATGATGTACGACAGCACCAGCAAAGGGGCGTACGATTATCGCGCATTAACCAAAGAAATTATTAAACAAGAAAACGCTAGTTGACCCGCTTGCGCTCAAAATATAGGAGTAGAGTATGGAAAAGAAAAAACGATTAGGCTATAACCCGTTGGCAGATTATCTGTCATCAGCAGCGCAGCAAACGGAAGCTGAGCAACGCGCCCCAGCGCAGCCTGAAGGGCCTCGCTATGGCGCAGCGCACAAAGCGGTTGCTAAAAAAGAACGCATTACTATCCATTTGCCCGTTGAGTTGATTGATGTGGTAAAAAATATTGTCTATTGGGAGCCAGGTGTAACGCTGACTAGTTTTGCTCAACGAGCATTTGAGTTAGCGGTTAAAGAACGGGAAGAAACCCGTGGAGAACCATACCCAGAACGCAAAGAAAAACTACTCAAAAGCGGTCGGCCAGTGGGATAATCGTTTGCATGATGCTCAGGATAGGCAAGCCCGTCGTAGTTCTTTAGTCCGGCATAGCCATTAGGCGACGACGGATGCCAAGCCGGAAGGCGTGGATAAACGAAGACTGGGTGGCCGTCCAGTGGGATAGTTTATTGCACGCGATTCGCGTGGGGAAAGTTCCAGAACCATTTCCAGCCAGCGAATGCGTGTTGAGTTAATTTATATGAACTATAGTTGCCCAAAGTAAGTAATGGTATGACGGCAGGATTTTTGTAGAATGGCAATTCTTGCTGACACATTTTATATGTCGCATATGCGCTTGTGCCAAGGCAAAAAGCATGCGCAGCTGCATATGCACTGTTGGTGATATACGACTTGCGTTTGGTGCTGTCATTTAAATCTTCTTTTGTCTGTCGCCAGCGCTCATGTAATTTATCTTTGGTTGTTGGTTCGAGGATTGGTTTGAGGTGCGGTTTAATGTCTAACGAATTGTGATCTACATCAATTATTTTTTTTTGAAATTTTTGGGCAGATGATAATGTATTGTTGTCTATTGATGTTTTGATTTCTCCTGCATGCAGCGACCAGAAAATAATATCTTGTGCATTGCTATTGGCGATATCGTACGGGTTGAGAGAATGCACCATAAGCCTTTCGCAGGTAACCCATAATTTGGGTATGGGGGGAAGCATGCGTAATAGCTTGGTGGTTAAAAGATATAGATCATTAAGTTTTATATCATTAGATTCCCTTTCGTCTGATTCAGTCCATGGCGTATAACTAAATTGATCTTCATCGTTATGGTACTGGTTTACAATTGGCTCTACTACGTCTGCAGTTTCTTTTGAGGTAAACTGTTTTGCTGAACATCGAGTGAGTGTACATTTCTTGCATGTTTGCAAATCGCTCAAATTAAATTCATTAAAATAACAATCGGCCAATTCGAGCGTTTGACCGTCGTTCAGTTCATTCTGCAGGTGCCCAATTATGGCGCTATCACTAAATCGCAAGCCGTTAACATGCAAGTCGTTTCCTTCTTTTTTAATCCCTGGGTAATCTGCTGAGGGATTAAAGTTATTTTGGCTTATTGAAGGATTTGAGTGGTAGATATTTTTAATAGGTGAAGCAGCTATCCAAGCAAAAGTTGATGAATCAAGAGAACAATTACTTAACTGTAATTTTGTAAGCCCTATTTTTTGTGCAAGTTGAGAAAACTGCACCCCATCCATTATTTTCGTATGACTGCTGTACCAACTATTATCGGTCAATATATCAAGATACTCGTTCGAATAGCGATTTGCTGTTGATGGGCGAGACAGAAAAGGAAGCGAGCATAAATTTAACCGTACTTTTTTGGTTAGCTGAACAATGGTGGTAAGATTGGCTTCATCGAGTGTGCACTGTAAAAGCTCGATGGTCGCAATACTCGGCATTGCTTTGAGAGATTCCAAAATAGTGGTAAGCAATAGGGGATTTTTACAATTTGTGATAGCAATAGTGTTGTAAAATAGGTTATCCCAATCGATACGTTTTATTCTCGCTATTTCCATATACTTATGATTATTATCATCAGCCGTGTTAACAGGAGATATCATTTCATCGTTTTGAATAAGATGAGATATGTTAAGGGTATAGTTTATTGGTAGACTGAGCGCATAAGAAAGGCCCTCTTTAGTTATTATACGGAGGGCCAGATATATGCTTGTCGCATTGGGGAGAGGCTCAATAATGGACGCAAGAAATGGAGCATCGATGATTATTTGAGTAGGAGATGGTCTTACATACAGGTGGTTGTTGGGCCAATATTGAATCGTATGATGTTGTCCTTCACTTATTTCATCATTTATCTGTGCAGGTACATGATATTGTTGTCTCGCTTCATGCCAAAAATATGGTCTGATTGTTTCGCAATTAATGGTAAAAGTTGGGGTGCGATTGTGATTATTTTGTAAAGAAGCAAGGTGTCTCATGTGTATGTGGCTACAATTGCTCAAGTGGACATGGTTTATGTTGTTCATCTGTAAGCGTGTTAAGGGAGTAGTGTTTGGTGCATTTTCAATATCAATGGTGGTGATTGCTAAATTGCTTTGTAAAATATTGTTGATGTCTGCAATGGTTTGATTGCCTCTGGGTGTATATTTTATGGTGATAATATCACTTGGTCTTGCTCCATCGCGCAATTGTTCAGAAGTTAGGCGGTAATCATCAAGAATGAATCTATCTTCCGATGTATCTTTTTGTTCCGGTAATTCCATTGCATTAATCGGTGCCGTAAAAACACAAAGAAAGAACAAAAACACGTGATGCATACATCCACCCTTGATAATCTATTTTTTTAATTCTATCGTGCACTGATAGTATATAACCATCGGTGATAAAATAACATTATGTTAAATAGGATGCAGTACTATGAAAAAAATATTTTTGTTGTTCTTGATCATTGGGTATGCGCGCGTATCATTCACGATGCGCAATCGAATGGATGGCGTTAGAGAGAATTTAGATAAACTACAATATTTTTTATGGTGGGGTGATGCGCGCGTGGGAGGTCATGCGTGTAGTGCGCTTGTTAATGCTATTGTTCGGGATGTCAAAAGTAATGAGTTCTTTACTGAAGCCTGGAATGATAACATGAGGTATGAATTGCGTAGACTGGAAGAGCACGTGCATGACATAAAAAAGTTTACTGACGACTATGATACAGGTGAATGGTTACACCTAGAAGCATGCTGTTTGCGCGCATCAGTACTTGCTGGATCAGTTTGCATGGCATTGGCAGGTTTACAATGGCCTTTTATGAAAACGGTGTATGGGTCAGGTATTGGTGTGGGTATTGGCTGCTGTCTGCCATTTAAGTTTGCTTCATTTGAACGGGGGAGAGAAGCGCCACCTCCGTTGGTCGACTGGCTGCGTACTCTTGGCGTGTTAATTGGATCACCATCTGTTTTAGGCTATGCCGCGGCTACGTTTGTTGAATGGTTTCCAAAGACAACGGCTTTAGCAGTGGTTGGTGCATATGCAGGTATGAGCTATAGGGCCTGGCAACATTGGCGTTCGCATGTTCGAGCACATGAGCGGTATGGCTGTATTGCTGCTAATCAAATTGCTGAGATACATTTTGTAGAGAAGCGTCTTGCGTATATTAGAGGGTTAAAAGAATTGACCTCTGTGCTTGAAGCGAATAAGTTTTCTGAGGTGCCCCATTGGCTAGGCATAACATATGCTAGGCCCCTTGCCATTCGCGAGGTGTCCTGGCGTGATAAAGAGATTCTCGCCAGAATAGTTACTAGCAAAGAGGTTTCCTGTAGTAAGAGGTTTGAATGGCTTTCTAAGATAATTTCTAATGATCAAGATGACCACAGCAAGAAGGCTCTTTTGGATGAATTTTTGAGTTATGGAGGGCCCATTGAGGAATAGGGAAAAAAAGCTGTTAGAGGCCATTTTTATGACCAAAATACCCCTTTTAAACGGTAAAATAGGCCTTATGGAGCCTGCTGGGGAAGAAAAAGGGATTATCTTGCTTTTTTATAGATAAATGCTATTATAAAATATAATTATGAATATGGAGGGAAGATCTATGAAAATAGTAAGATTTATACCAGTTTTAACCATGCTTTTTGCGGGATACGCAGGGGCTATGGATGAGGATGCATGTATTGGGCATGTTGAGAGTGATATGGGGCAGGTGAGAAATTTTTTAAAACAGCGTAAAGATATTTCATTTGAAGGCATGCAAGAAATAAAAAAGAGGGTTGAAAAAAACATTAATGTTGTGTGTCCAACTGCTACAGAGATTGAATGTTTAAACTTGATTAATTATTTAGATATAGAAGAGGCATGGAATACTGATTACTATCGAGAAGATGCAGAAAATTGTGGTAAGCTTATTCCCTACATGTTAGGTATTGGCGCTGGGGGTATTATAGGAATAAAATATCCATTGGTGCGTACATTATATGGTTATACTTCTCTTGCTGCTTTCGGACTATTTGCTAGTTTCATGATGAATAAATCACTCAATGAATGTTCAGATATATTGCATAAAAAAACAGGGTGCAATATTTTCGGTGGATCATTTGTTACGGGTATTTTATCTTTAGGCGCTTTTGGGGCAACTTGGTTTGCTAAAAAATCGCCTACCGCTACATTAACTCTTCCCGCAGCAGGGTTGTTGCTTGGTTCCATGTATTACCATCGTAAAGATAATGAGCATCAGAAGGTACGAGAGTTGCTTCAAAAAGATGGCTGGTTGGAAAACATAAAAATTACGCTTGAGCATAGCCGTAAGTTAGCGGAATTAGCCTCTGCGCTTGAAAAAAATTGGCTTTCTCTGCTGCCTTCGCTTCTAGATCAAGCATATCCTAAGCCTCTCGATGTGAAAGAGTTAACTTTGAAGGATAAAGAGGTTCTTACCAAAATAGGTTCCTGCAAAAAAATTGGCTTTGGTCAAAAGGTTAAATGGCTTTCCAAGATTATTTCTAGTGATCAAGATGATCACGATAAAAAAGCATTTTTAGATGAAGTTTTGGGGCATAAAGACCCTATTGAAGAATAAATCTTATAATAATTGAAGAGGCCAGGAAATTTCCCGGCCTCTTTTGTTTTGCTGTGTCTGTGAAGCTTACTTGATATCGGTATCGATCGGCCCTTGTTGGCTGTTTGATTTATGATTATATTTTTCGGCAATAAGTTTTTCTATAGCATCGATGATGCTGAGACGTTTTTGTAGGATCTCTTCTTCTTTTTCTTCTTCACGGGTCCTTTCATTGTAAATTTCGTCTATCCGATGCCCAGCAACTGCTACAGCAGCCGAACTAAGAAATCCACTAACTCCCAATACAGGGGCTCCCATTAAGAACATAGATAGCCACATCCAGGTAACTCCGGTGAGCGCAACATAACCACCATAATCACCGCGGCTGCTGCTGACGAGTTTGCACCAGTCGAGTGCGGTTTGGTCTTGGTACTTATCAGGCAAAATGGAACTTGTGCATATTTGCAACTCTTTTTGTGTAACATCTTTGGCGTGTAGCATGAGATCGTGTAACTGTTCATAGTTTTTATTTTGTTGTAAGTTGTTCCATTGATTTAAAAAAGTATTAGAATGTGCTTCTTTTGGATCAGAAGTGTTTGCTAGTTTGAGCATTTGATGTTCTAATTGCCGCGACAGGATTTGCTCTATGGCGTGAATTTTTTGTATGTTATTGCGGAGAGTATATTTTTTGAATGGGATATAGTCTTTATTGGTAATAATATTGACGCTGTTAATAAGTCCCATTGCTCCTGTTTTGGTAGTAAAATAAGCTGCCATTCCTGATCCGGCTGCAAATCCCCAAAATGGAACAGTCAATAAGAGCCCGCACAATGGATGGTCGTACGCTACTGAAAGGGGCATGCTCGCAGCGAATGCTGCTAACCCAATGGATGGTGCAGCCCAGAGCAGAGCGGGGGAGGTTGCAGCGTTAAATTTGAGCCTTTGGGATAGCTGCTGATGAGCGTCAAGCATGTTGCTCAATATGCTCTTGTCATGCAATAGATTTTCTTTGCAGAAAGTTAATTCCTGGATTGGAGCAGTATCTTTTTTTCTTATAATGAGCTCATAGAGTTGATCATATGATTTAGTGTTATATAATTCTTGCCATTGTTTTGTGAAAGAAGGGTGATTAGACATAGAACGCGCACAGTGTTTTACAGCTACTATGTTATTAAAAAGAACGCTTTTTGCATTTACCCGCGGTAGCACAGTACGTAATGCCAACTGGTGCATGGCGTGTATGTTTAGAGTTATTGCTATGGTAAGAAAAATGTATAACGCTCGGTTCATCGAGGTTCCTTTTTTGCCTTGATATTTTTAGGCTTATGTTTTTCTTATTCGTTATTAAACTTTTGCTTGCGAGCAATAAGCTGTTCTATGGCATCGATCGCACTGAGATTATTCTTTACTGTAGATGTGGGTTTTCCTATGCAATATTTTTCTGAATAGCCCTCAATTGCAGCTATTCCACACAGTGCTATGAGTGTGGATGCTGAAAATTCCATGAGCTCCAAGGGAAGATTTGGGGCATTTATGCATGGAAATACTATGTTGCTCACCCCACCGGTAACACAAGCAGTTCCCATAAAGATGCCTCCTATGCATAATTTACGTCGCTGCAGTAATAAGTTATAACGCTCTTTTGCTTGTAAGAGAGTGCATGTTCCTTGCTGCAAATCTTCTTGACTAATGTGTTGTGTGCGTAGTACGAACTGGTGTAGTTTTGCATAGTTTTCTGCGATGAGTAATTGATTCCATTGAGTCATAAACGAGTTGGAATCTGGCTCGGTTAATGAGCTGTTTTTTCTTTTTTCTATGCATGAGGTAATCGGTGTATACCATTGTTTATGTAAAAGTTGCGTGCTTTTTATGGTAAGTGATGGAGCAGCGCGCAGTGCCAGCTGGTTCATGGCATGGATGTTGCAGGTTATTGCTGCTGCAGCTATGCAGGCGTAGAGGATGCGATTCATGATAATCCTTTTTATTTTTGAGATCTTTGGACGTATATTTTGCTTATTCATTATTACACTTTTGCTTGTGTGCTATGAGCTTTTCTATGGCATCGATCGTGTTGAGATTATTTTTAACGTTTTTTGTAGAAATTTGTTTGCTGACTTCTTTATAACGTTCCATGTCTTCTCGAGCGCGAGGGTCAAGAGAGCGGTCCATGTGAGTGACGGTGCCATACGCCATTAGTCCAAGTGAGATCGTCATTCCGGTGCCTATTGCTTGACCTAACGTTTCGCTCAGTTGGGGAGCCTCGAGGAGAAACGGCATGCCGCACATACAAACAATAGCTCCAGAAAAATAGTAAACCATCCCCATATTCAAGTCTCGTTCGATTCCCTTGATTCGCAATAGCTCCGTATGATGATTTTTGTCATCCGCAATAGTGGACGCGCAGTGTTGTAGATTTTGTGGCGCAATATCTTTTGTATGCAGTATGAGCCGATGCAATTGATTATATTTTTCTGTGCTTTCTCTGTTGCGCAAAGTGTTCCATTGGGTCATAAAATCATTGGGATTCGACTCGGTCAATGAACTATTGTTTCTTTTTGTTATGTATGAAGTAACCGGCGTATACCATTGTTTATGAAAGAGCTGCGTGCTTTTTGTGGCAAGTGATGGGGTAGCGCGCAGTGCCAACTGGTTCATGGCATGGGTGTTTAGAGTTATTGATGCTGCAATGCAGGCGTATAGAATGTGTTTCACAATAGTTCCTTTTTTGTGTAAGTGTTCTTTGGTAAGAAAGTATACAGAAGAAAAGAAAGCGGACAAGAATTTCTTCCTGTCCGCTTGTATAGACTCTGGTTAATTGCGTAGCAATTATTTAATTGATATCAGTATCAATCGGTCCTTGATCATTGCTCTCTTGTTTGTCTTGTTCCGGTTTAGTTTGGTCGCCTGGCGCTGCATTTTTGTACAGTTGTTCTGCTGCTTTGTACCATGTTTGAGCCAACTTTTCAGTTGTTTGTTCTATGGTATTTGCTTCAGCCGCTTGGTCTGCATGCACTTTTTTAGCTTCTTCCAGTGCTGTATCAATGCCCGGAAGCAAAGAAGCGTCTAGCTTTTCACGGTTTTCTTTAAGCGATGTTTCAATTTCAATAATCAGGCCGTCAAGACGGTTGCGTTTTTCAACCAACTCACGTTCTTTGCGATCTTCCGCTTCGTGCGCTTTTGCTTCTTGCACCATGCGTTCGATCTCTTCTTTATTTAACCCACCGCTGGAAGTGATGGTCACCTTTTGTTCTTTGTTAGAAGCTTTATCTTTTGCAGACACATTCACAATACCGTTCGCATCGATATCAAAGGTTACTTCGACTTGTGGTCTGCCACGTGGAGCTGGTGGTATGCCATCTAATCTGAACTGTGCTAACATTTTATTGTCTTTTGCAAATTCACGTTCACCTTGGAATACGCGAATATCTACCGCGGTTTGGTTATCTTCTGCGGTAGAGAAGACTTGCGATTTGCGTGTTGGGATGGTAGTGTTGCGTTCGATCAACTTAGTTACCACGCCACCCAATGTTTCAATACCCAAAGAAAGGGGAGTGACATCGAGCAAGAGTACGTCGGTTACTTCACCGGCTAATACCCCGCCTTGAATTGCTGCGCCCAATGATACTACTTCGTCTGGGTTAACCGATTTGTTTGGTTCTTTGCCAAAGAAATCTTTTACCAGTTGCTGTACTTTTGGCATACGGGTAGAGCCGCCAACTAAGATAACTTCATCTAACTGTTCTTTGCCAATTTTAGCATCAGCCAATGCTTTTTTGCATGGTTCCAGTAGTCGTTGAAACAGATCTGCGCATAGTGATTCTAATTTTGCGCGCGATAATTTAGCCATCAAATGCTTTGGCCCTGTGGCGTCAGCAGTAATGTATGGTAGATTGATTTCTGTTTCGTGTACTGCTGATAACTCTTTTTTTGCCTTTTCTGCCGCTTCTTTTAAGCGTTGCAACGCCATCTTATCATTTGAAATGTCGATGCTTTGCTCTTTTTTAAACTCAGCAATCAGGTAATCAATAATACGTTGGTCTATGTCGTCACCACCTAAGTGGGTGTCGCCGTTAGTTGATTTTACTTCAATAACGCCATCATTAATTTCTAAAATAGATACGTCGAATGTGCCGCCGCCAAAGTCGAACACTACCACGGTGCCATTTTTCTTTTTGTCTGCTCCATAGGCAAGCGCTGCCGCTGTCGGTTCGTTAATAATACGCTTGACTTCGAGACCAGCAATTTTACCCGCATCTTTGGTTGCTTGGCGTTGCGCATCATTAAAGTACGCGGGAACGGTGATAACTGCTTCAGTTATTTTTTCCCCCAAGAACTCTTCCGCTGTTTGTTTGAGCAGGCTGAGTATCGCTGCTGATATTTCTTGCGGCGTATACTCTTTGCCGTGTGCAATGATTACCACATCCCCATCGGCACGCGCGCCAACGTGGTAGGGCATCTTTTTTGCTTCTTGCGCCACTTCGCTATACTTGTGGCCAATGAAACGCTTAACAGAATATATGGTATTTTCTGGATTAGTGACCGCTTGTCTTTTTGCTATGTTGCCAACCAGACGGGTGCCGTCTTTAGTGAATGCTACAACAGAGGGAACTGTGTTAGTACCTTCCTTGCTTGGGATAACTTTGGGAGTCCCGCCCTCCATGAAAGACACAACGGAGTTGGTTGTACCTAAGTCGATTCCTATGATTTTTTTCATCAGCGCCTTTCTTTTTTGATTTCGTTCATATTAAGTTTCGTGTACTATTATAGATACCAATCATTCATATCATTGTCAATACTGATGTAAATTATTTTAGCGTATTACACTCATATTCTTTAATTAAAACTCACCTTGCCGTGCCCTATTTAAACCTATAATAGGCATGAAATTATCGCATGCCGACGAAGCCATTAAAATAAGTACTCTTATTTGTCGCATAACGCAAGGCGCTAAGGAGCGTGCTTAATCCCCTGGGACAAAATCCCCACTCCGTCCGCGCCCCGCCCCCTTTATTCCTGCGCCATATTTTCTGCCTTATGCGCCCGTTTACTTGGGGAATAAGAGGGTGCTTGGCTAGACTCCGTTGCTACGGAATTAATACGGAATTAATACGGAATACGGAATTAAGAAGATTGCGGAATTAAGCGGAATTAAAAGGATTAAGAAGATAAAAGATAACCAGTATGTACCAGTATAAGGATAAACAGTATACAGTACATTGGAGCCATGCGCATATAACACACGCGATCAGGGTAGTAAAGGAAGAATATATAGAAGAACATAGAGAGCGCGCGAACATGCGCTAAGAGTAAGAATAATAGAGACCTGCGATAAGAAAATAAGAGGCAGGATGATGTAATCAAAAGGGTAGACCTTACACCAATCGTACGCCCACTGCTTACGAACATAAATACCAAACCAATACACGCCTTTTTGCTATTATTGCTATTGTGAAAAATAATGAAATTAGCACTATTGACGCAATCGCATGGTTTTACGCCAAAAACAGTATAGATTATATTGATGGTTTTGAAATAATTAATTTAAAATTTCCTATTGCTGCTAATAACAGCAACACCAACAATTACATAAAAACAAGTAATTCCATAAAATACATCCCTCCGCTGCACTCTGCCTCCCCGTTTTACTCCCTCTTGCAGCAGACTGCGCTTTCTTTTCTTCTTGCGTCGCTTGCTGCCTCACCTTGCGCAATTACCCAAGAGCGTGCCGCGCGCATTATTTGAATGAGTAAAAATATTTAATAATTATATAATTACTTACTTGTATATTTTTTACTGTAGCCTGCAGCTTCCCGCTCAAATTGCTTCATCAGAGCTCTCAAAAAACAGTGTCTCCTTTTCATATGACAATCGATTGAAAAAATACCCACACGCATTCCTTGTCGCAATCTTTTATAAGAGCCACTCTATCGATGTTCTCGCGTAATTTTTAATAGTATAGGGACTGTGCTATGCTACTTACAATACCCGATTTGACAGGTATACTACCCATAAAAAAGGAGCTCTAGTATGTTTAGTCTTGGCGATAAGGTTGTGTATCCCGGCCATGGCGTTGCAACCATTACCCGCATCTTGGAAAAAGCGATGGGCGGAGAGCTCACCTTATTTTACGAGTTGACCTTTGTGGGCAAGGGGATGATTATTCTCGTGCCCTGCAATGCGTTAAACTGCGGCGTGCGCCCGTTAAGCTCGCAAGAACTGATCGATTCGTTATTTGATACGCTCAGCAAACCGGTTAAAAAGTTACCCGTTACCGATCTTGCTAACAACTGGAAGCAACGCAATAAAGAGTACCAGTTACGGTTGCGTACTGGCAACATTCGGGACATATCGGCTATTTATCAAGAGTTAAAACATATTGAACAGCAGAAAGAGCTTTCGTTTTGCGAAAAAAATTTATTGTGTCACACTGAAACCATGTTGGCTGAAGAGATTGCGTTAGTCAAACAGCTACAAGAAGAAAAAGCAGCAGAGCAGCTGCGTAGCTGCTTTAAACGGTATGGGACGGTACTTAAGGGAATACGCAGATTACCCATAGAACACGAGCAATAAGACAAGAACATGAAACAAGATGCGCCGATTATCATTATATATGGCCCCACTGCGGTAGGCAAAAGTGCCTTTGCACTTGCATTGGCGCATCGTATTAACGGTGAAATTATTAATGCGGATATGGGGCAGTTGTATGGGCCATTCGGCATAGGAACCGCTAAGCCTTCTGTTGATCAACAAGAAGGAGTGCCTCATTGGTTGTATGGATGTATTGATGAGCCGGTTGATTACAGCGGCCCGACATATCGCGCAGCAGTTATAGAGCAGGTGGCGGCTATACGCGCGCGCGCGCGCGTTCCTATTATTGTCGGCGGTAGTGGATTTTATTGTATGAGCTTGTTGTCGACAGCTACACCATTACACACGCGCGATTCGCTCGCTGTGCCCGTCGGAGCAGAATCGATCGAAGGCTCTGATGTGCAATGGGATACCCTCGCACGCATAGACCCCGTACGTGCGAAAGCAATACACCCGAACGATACCTATCGCATTGCGCGCGCAATAGCGGTATGGCACGCAACCCGTACCCTTCCATCTGCATACCAACCGATCTATAGCCCTATTGGTGAGTATACGGTAATACATCTCACTGCCGATCGCCCCGTATTAATTGAACGTATTACGCAGCGCACCCGCGCCATGCTCGCGCACGGATGGATAGAGGAGTGCGTGCAGTTACAGGGCACTGCATGGCAACCATTTATTGAGCGCAAGGGGTTGATTGGGTATGAGACGGTGTTCGAATCACTCAGAAGTAACGGGCCAATTGATGCTGAAGCACTGGTCCATACCATAGCACAAAAAACTGCTGCCTACGCTAAAAGACAAGAAACATATGCGCGTATGCTGATCAAAAAAATAGGAAGCTGGGGTGGTGATGCACAGGTATTTAACTTGACTTTATCTGACATTGATTTATACCTAAATCAATTAGTGTCGCTCATACAGTTAAAAAGGTAGAACAGTGTCGATGGACAAAACTAACGAACGATGCACCTGTAATCAATCACGGATGCTTTGTATAGGGCGCCGTGAAGCGGGCGTTATTACGAGCTGTTGCGTCATGGCATTCTGCATGACATTTATATCCGGATATTTCTGGGGAAAAAAACAGACGTTCGAATCGGCCAATCAAGAAATCCAAAAGATGGTGGCAACCCACCATTTATGGCAACGATTACCACAGCCAGTAAACATGCCAGAAGAAGAGACTGCTCCGGCAGCTGTTGCACACCATGAACAGCAAACCAGTGATGGTGCAATACCATCTCAAGGGGTCAGTGCGCCAACAACCACACAAGAACGTTGGATGGCACAACTGGTGGGGTTCGGTACACGCAGCGCTGCCACTGCATACCAAAAGCATCTACAGCAGCGTGGCAACATAGAAACACGTTTGGTAGAACGCGTGAGCGCGCAGCGACGCAAAGGGGTAACTAAGAAGGTAGTATGGTACCAAGTAGTTACACATAATTATGAGTCAGAGACGGTAATCAATCAACTTATTGAAAATATACAACGCATTAAACCGATACATTCAATAAAAAAAATAAAGGTACACAATGGCACTATTGCGTGAAAAGGTGCTCAAAAGCACCACGTACAAGATCGTTTTATGGACAGTACTTATTTCCATGGTGGGGGGAACCGCCATCGTTTCTCTTTTTGTACGAGAAAATCCACAGCGAACACAAGCACGACCTATCGTGGTGAACGGATCGCCAATCAGCCAACAAGAGTTTGAGTTTCGCTTTGCGCAAGAAATGGAACGAATATCATATATCAGCCACGTCTATAATATTCCGGCCGATATGGTACGTAACGTAGTCAGCCATACGCTCATCAACGAAAAACTGCTTGACCGCGTCGCGCAACAGCTGGGCATAACACTCCCGATAACCTATAGCATACAAAAAATGAATGACCCCATGAGCATCATGAGCCAGTTACGCGGCCTCATACCATTACAGGTCATAAGCCGCGATGGTCATATCGACCATGGATTGCTGAACAGATTCATTCGCTACCGCGGCATGAGCACGCAGCAGTTTGAACAGGCTATCGAGATGGCATTGTGCCGTGCACTCATTACCGATATCGCTTCACTAGCGGTTGTTATCGATGCGAATGAAGTGCGCGAATTATTTGAAAGACTGTTCTTAAAACATACGTTTACGCTGTATAAAGTAGCGTATGATGCAAAGCGCGCCGCATACGAAAAAGAGCTCCCTTCAGATGATACGCTCCGCGCGTTCTTTACTGAAGAGAATAATAAAAACAAACGGTTCTGGACCCCAGAAAAAAGAACCGTAACAACGTATACCTGTAACGGAGACCGGTTTGGCATCACCATTACCGATGACCAGATAGCAGCATATTATGCAAAGCATAAAAAAGATGAATTCATCCAAACACCATTACAGGTAAGCTACCGCACTATTCTTATTCCGGTAACAGACGCCACCGGGACACAAGCAGCAAAGCAGGTGCGTGAGCTGTATAAGCAGATACAAAAAGAACCACACACATTCGAAGCACTCGCTAAGCAACACTCAAAAGATACCAAGAGCGCCGCACAAGGGGGACTGGTGGGGTTCGTTGCGCGAGGAACCGTGTCGCCAGAAATAGAATCGGCCCTGTTCAAGCTTAAAAACGATGGCGATATTGCACCAATCATACAAACAGAGCGCGGACTAGAGATTATTCAACGGGTCGCTAAAAGGTTGGCTACCTATAAACCGCTCGATACGGTAAAAAAACAGATCCATGCGACCCTCCTCAAACAAGAGTTTGCAAAGCAGTTCACCGATGAAGCATCAGCAGCAATCGCGCGCGGAACACAAGAAATAGCAGCGTTCGTTAAAGAAAAAGGGGCAACTCCTGCAACCCATACCATCAGTGCCGGAACAGACCTTCTTGCACAAAAAGTATTCAAAACCAAAAAAGAGGGGTGGACTAAGCTGATCGATGAACAAGGGCGCGGCGTTATTGTCCAAGTAACCGAAATACACAAAAGCGCAGAACCAGCATTCGACACCGTTAAAGAGACAGTCAAAAAAGCATGGGCCGCTGCACGTGCACAAGAAGCGATTCGCGAAGCACAAGAAAAAGGAGTAGCCCTTGCAAAAAAACAACAGCTTAACGCCCTTAAAACTGAGCTCCAGGCTATCGTTGCCTATGAAGGAGCATTCGCTTACACCGATACTGCAGCCATCGAAGCACTCAATAAAAAAGGAATACCAGCATCTCAGCTGCTCCCGCAACAGGGTAAAACAGGAGCAGTGCAGGCAGCAATAGCGCCAAACCAGGATCTGTACATAGCAGTAATCACCCATACAGAACCGTTCAATGAGGCCCTCTGGAAACAAAAAGAGCCAGAAATCAAGAAGGATTTGTATAATAGTAAAAAAGAAATAGTGCAGCGTGCATTCATTGCGAATTTATATGAACATGCTACAATACAAAGAAATAATTAATAATCGACCGCCTATCAGCATCGAGGAATAACAGATACCATGACAACAATTGCGAACATGACAGAAAAAAAGAAAATGCTCGAGGCCACCTTTAGCCAGATCACGAAACAGCATGGCAATGGGCTGGTTATGTTCCTCGGTGATGCACAGCACACCCGAGTGCAGGCTATTTCCACCGGATCAATCCTCATCGATCACGCGATCGGCGTTGGAGGGTTCCCCTGTGGGCGCATCGTAGAGATATTCGGTCCAGAAGCGTCCGGTAAAACCACACTCGCCATGCATACCATTGCACAAGCACAAAAAAATGGTGGCATGTGCGCTTATATTGACGCAGAACATGCATTCGATATTAATTATGCAGCAAATTTGCACATTAACACCGATGAGCTTATTATTTCGCAGCCAGATTTTGGCGAACAGGCACTCGATATCGCTGAAGCGTTAATTCGCTCGGGCGCTATTGATGTCATCGTTATCGACTCAGTAGCGGCATTGGTGCCTAAAGCCGAACTCGATGGCGATATGGGAGACACCCATGTTGGCCTTCAAGCACGTCTTATGTCTCAGGCATTACGCAAGCTGACTCCGGTAGTGCATAAGTCAAAAACGGTGCTCATCTTTATTAATCAGATCAGGCATAATATTAATAGCATGCCATTCGCTAATAAAGAAACAACCACCGGCGGTAACGCACTCAAGTTCTATGCGTCCATCCGTCTCGATGTACGCCGTATCGCTAGCTTGAAGAAAAATGACAAGCATATTGGCAACCGGGTAGTAGTAAAGGTGGTCAAGAATAAGATGGCCCCACCGTTCCGCTTTGCAGAGCTTGACCTGTTGTTTAGCGAGGGAATATCCCATGAGCTCGACCTGCTTGATGCAGCAATTCACTACCAAGTGATAGCGCAATCAGGCGCTTGGTTCTCCTTTGAAGGAGAAAAGATCGCTCAAGGGCGAGAACAAGCATTAGCGTACCTCAAAGAAAATGAAACAGTGATGGATGCTATTCAGAAGAAAATTAGCGCACTTGCTCCATGGAACCAGAGCAATCAGGCATCATGATCAGTACCTATTTCTTATCATAAAGGATTATGAGAACCTTGAACATACCAAAAAAAGATACCGGCAGCATAACGTTGCCGATTAATGAACAGATTCGCGCACCCCAGCTACAGGTTATTAGTGCTGATGGGGAAGCGCTCGGTGTCATGTCTCGGGAAGACGCATTGCGCATAGCCCGTACCTCGTCTCTTGACCTGGTTATGGTGACCGAACATGGCAAAGAAGGAATACCAGTAGTCAAAATCGTAGATTATGGTAAAATATTATATGCCAAAAAGAAAAAACTTGCTGAAGCTAAGAAGCATCAGAAGATAATTCAGGTTAAAGAGATCAAGATTCGTCCGAAAATAGGCGAACATGATTATAAGACCAAAGTGCGCCAGGCGTTCGATTTCTTAAATGAAGGAAAACACGTCAAGGTGACTCTCATGTTTAAAGGACGTGAGGGAGGGCAACTAAGGGAGCGTGGTGCTGAACTGTTTGGGCAATTTGAACAGTTGCTCCATGATTTTGGTTTAGAATCGATAGCGTTCGAAAAAGAATCCTGTGCAGGAATGATTTGGACGCGCGTATATTTTGTAAAAAAGTAACAAAGGGTATTTATGCCGAAAATGAAAACCCACTCAGGGGCAAAAAAGAGATTCAAAAAACTCAAAAGTGGTTTGATTAAATTTTCAAAGACCAATCGTCGCCACTTACTGACTAAGAAGTCACGCAAAAGAAAAAGAAATTTACGCGCCGGTGCATATGTTGATAGCAGTAACTTGCATCATTTTCGCGTATTATTACCAAACGGCTAGCATTTAATTAGAGACAAGGGAAAGAACTCATGACACGTGTCAAAAGAGGTATGGCCACCAAGAAACGCCATAAACGACTACTCAAAGAAACCAAAGGCTACTGGGGGCAACGAAAAAATATTATCAAGCGAGCAAAAGAAACATTGCTTCGCGCCATGGCCTATTCCTATGTAGGACGAAAACACAAAAAGCGTGATATGAGATCACTCTTTATCGTCCGTATTAATGCGCTCTGCAATGAAATGGGCATGTCATACAGCACCTTTATTGCAGGACTCAAGAAAGCAAACGTTTCGATCAACAGAAAAATGCTCAGCCAGTTGGCAGTATATCAGCCACAGGTATTTGGGCAGCTCGTTACGTTGGCGCAACAAGCTTAAAATAGACACAGTTATTATGTGACGGCAAATACTATTGACTTGTGTAAAGCCGTTGCACTACAGTATAAGGCGTATAGGGTAACCAAACCCTGTACGCCATTTTTTTGTCCAAAAATAAAAAGCTTTATATAAAAAAGGGGGAGCTATGGAAC
>JBAVOR010000028.1:0-27632 GCA_049692255.1 Candidatus Babeliales bacterium | reverse complement strand
ATGCCAGGGGCTGTACATGATAATAAAGAACGTACAATGGGATACTATATATATTTATTTAATGGCAAAACGGGCATCTGTTATCATCGCAACTTTGTTGAAGCGTCAAACGATGAAATTATTGCTCATTACTTAGGAATAGAAGATCTTTCAAATTCTACTTTGTATGATATCGCATTCCCTGCACTCGAAAAAGAAAAAAAATAGCGCCTTTTTAAAAGCTTTTTTACTCAAAACAGACAAGCACTTGTCAAAGAATTTTGGGGCTGGTATGACTGATACAGTCGTATCTTTTTAACCCTCTAAAAAAGAGAGTGTGTGTATGAAAAAGCTTCTTTCAGTCATAGGTTTATCATTCCTATGGACCGCTATAATGGCGCAGTCCAACGTGAACTTGCCAGCACAATTTGCGGTAACTTCACAATGGGACACGGGCTATGTAGCAACAATCTCTATCAACAATCCGTTCGCGCAAACGATCTCTTCGTGGCAACTCACCTTTAATCTTCCTTCTGGGCAAACGGTCAGTTCTCTATGGAATGGTACTGCTGTCACCAATAACCAACAGATCATTATTACCAATGCTTCATGGAATGGTACCATTGCACAAAACCAAACGGTAACCGTTGGCCTCCAAATTAATAACCCAAGCGCAGATAATCCGAGCATTGCAAATTTGCAAGCAGTTGGCAATCAGACAACAACTTCTACTGCTGTATCTTTAAACGCGCAATACAGCATCGATTCGACGTGGCCAACCGGTTATGAAACAACGGTAACGATCACTAACCCAAACAGCAGCGCAACCAGTTCATGGAGTGCCACATTTCAGTTGCCTGCAGGCCAAACAGTAAGCAGCTTATGGAATGGCTCCTATACGGTCAGCGGTCAAACGGTAACGATCAATTCAAATAATACGAACGGTATTATTCCGGGCGGTGGTTTTATCACTTTCGGCTTAGTGGTAAACAATAGCAACAGTAGCACTCCCGCACTGAATAACTGCCAAGCAACAGCAAACGGTTCAGCACCAACAACAACTATTCCCGTCGCTCCAGTGCTCAGCGCTATTGCAGCAACCGGTCAAAATTATACGGTATCATGGAATAGCGTGGCAAACGCACTATCATATGTATTGCAACAAGACAGCAGTGCACAATTTTCTGCTGCAATTACCGCTGCGCAAGGCAATATATTATCTAAGGCTTTTACCAATCAGGCAGTGGGCACGTATTATTACCGTGTTAATGCATCGAACAGTGCAGGCACCAGTGCGTACAGTGCTACGCAGAGTGTGACCATTGCAGCAACACCAACCGTACCTGCAGCACCAACATTAAATGCTATCACTGCGACCGGACAAAATTATACGGTGTCATGGAATGCAGTCAGTGGTGCAACATCGTATACGCTGCAGCAATCAACCAGTGCAAACTTCTCTTCTGCTACTGCAGTTGCGCAAGGGAACATACTTTCTTTTGCAGTGACCAACCAAGCAGCGGGTACTTACTACTACCGCGTATCTGCTACCAACAGTGCAGGCACCAGTGCGTACAGTGCTACGCAGAGTGTGACTATAACCACCACTATTCCAACAACAAAACATACCATTGAAGGCTATTGGGAATCATGGGATTCATCGGTCTCGATCAGCACTATCGTTGGCATGCATGCAGATATTATTGATATTGCCTTTGCTACATTCCAATCGACAGGCAACAACACGTTCACTATTACGGGTATCAATGCAAACCAATCTACCGTTACGCAGTTGGTTACTGCGGCACATGCAGCAGGCAAAAAGGTAAAACTGTCTGTGGGCGGCGAATCGTATCCATTCTCTTCGTTTCTGACTAGCGCAACAGCAGCGCAAGGCATGGCACAAGCAGTAGCAACTTATGTACAAGCAAACAATATCGACGGTGTTGATTATGATATCGAAGATTACCCAGCAGCGAATTTGCAAATTGCACTCATTCAAGCAACACGCCAGTTGTTACCAAACGCGCTCATCAGCTATACGCCAGAAACGCCCGCATCTTCTACCTCACCGTACAAGCAAGTAATACAAGGTGCGTATCAATACCTAAACCAAATTAATCTCATGTGTTACGACGCAGGGTCAAGCTATTCATATCAATCAGACATTTCTGCTTTGATAGCTATGGGCATACCTGCGTCTATCATTGTAGTTGGGCTGATGCCGGGCGCCGATGATGAAGGAAAGGTAACCAGCGTTGCAAACATTCAAACAGCGGCTGACTATATCATTTCTCAAAATCTTGCTGGCATCATGTTTTGGGATTTAAATCGGGACCATTTAAATACTACAAAGCTGGGAGTTGATGCAGCAACTGATGCCGCATACGCTATCTTGCAATAGACCCCGTATCTGTCTGTTCAGGCATCGTGCTCCATAGCTCTCGGAGCGGCGGCGTACGAGTAGGCTGACACTTAAAAAATAAAAAGAGCGCCTTTTAAAAAAAGGGCGTTCTTTTTATTTTTAAGCCCATAGGGTATACTTATTTGCTATATACCCTTTTTAATGAGTATCAAAGACACATGAGTGAACATATTACCGTTTCGTGCGAGCTCCTGGCAACGTATCAACCGCAGCAAATTCGTAATTTTTCTGTTATTGCCCACATAGATCATGGCAAATCGACCCTTTCAGACAGATTTCTCGAAACTACCGGCACCCTCTCTGACAGGGAAAAACATGAACAGTTTCTAGATAAATTACAAGTTGAAAAAGAGCGCGGAATCACCGTTAAAGCCCAAACCGCTTCTATGTTTTATACGTATAAGGGGACTAAATATCTACTCAACTTGATCGACACCCCGGGACATGTGGATTTTTCCTATGAAGTTTCCCGTTCGCTGTATGCCTGCCAAGGGGCGGTCTTGCTTACCGATGCGTCACAAGGGGTTGAGGCGCAAACGATGGCAAACTTCTTCCTTGCATTCGACCACGGATTAACAATTATTCCGGTTATTAATAAGGTAGATTTGGCTAACGCACATGTAGAACGAACCCAAGAAGAACTCAATCGTCTATTTGATTTTTCCAAGTCAGACATTGTTCTTGCTTCCGGAAAAAGTGGTATTGGTATTCACGATATTTTACAAGCGATTATTGAACGAATTCCGGCTCCCACGGGTTCAACTGAAAAACCCCTCAAAGCCCTTCTTTTTGACTCATGGTTTAACGAGTACAAAGGGGTTATTTGCTTAGTTACTCTGCAAGATGGGGTTTTGCGTAAAGGTGATCATATCACCCTTGCACAAACAGGCAATTCATATGAAATCTTAGAAATTGGACTCATGTATCCAGATGAAACTGCTACCGATGCACTGTATGCAGGACAGGTAGGATACGTTATTACTGGTATGAAAACCGTTAAAGAAGCGCGCGTTGGTGATACGCTATACCATACCCGGCAGCCAGTAGAACCGTTCCCTGGATTTAAACCAGCAAAGCCGATGGTATTTGCTGGCATTTTCCCGATCGACAATTCAGAATTTGAACAGCTACAAACGGCAATCGAAAAATTAACCTTAAACGATGCGAGTGTCACTGTTGAAAAAACAAGCTCTGCTGCATTGGGAATTGGATTTCGGTGTGGGTTCTTAGGATTATTGCACATGGAAGTGTTCAAACAACGGTTAGAACAAGAATATAATGTTACTGCCATTGTTACCGCGCCTAGCGTGTTATATAAAATTAAAAAAGCGCATACGCATGAAATGATCAACATCGAAACCCCATCAGAGTTCCCTGATCCGAACCATATCGAAATGATTTACGAACCGATTATTAATGCAACTATTATTACTCCAAAAGAATATTTAGGTGCCATCTTAAAGCTATGCCAAGAAAAACGGGGCCAGCAAACCAATATGACTTTTTTAACAGAAGACAGAGTCATTATTAATTATAAACTTCCGTTAGCTGAGGTTGCTACCGATTTTTATGATCAACTCAAATCATACAGCTCTGGTTACGCAAGTTTTGACTATGAAGAAGCAGGTTATGAACCAGCAGATTTGGTTAAAATGGATATTTTGCTCAATGGCAAGCCGGTGGATGCATTATCCACCATTGTGCATAAAGAGAGCTCGTATTACGCTGGCAAAGAGCTAGTCGAACGACTCAAAAAAGAGATCAGTAGACAGCTGTTTGAAGTTGCCATTCAAGCGGCAATTGGTTCTAAAATTATTGCACGTGAATCGATCTCTGCTATGAAAAAAAATGTAACTGCAAAATGTTATGGTGGTGATATCACGCGTAAACGTAAATTATGGGACAAGCAGAAAGAAGGGAAAAAGAAGATGAAGCAGTTGGGCACCGTAGAAGTGCCCCATGAGGCTTTTTTAGCTATCTTGAAAAAAACAAATGTGTAACAATTGCACTGCGCCATGCAAGTTATGTACGATGAACATTGGTTAGTAAACTAAAAACGCTAAAATGCGCTCATGATGGATGAGCGCGAGAATGTATTTATAGCAACGCGCCAGCGTTGATTAAGCGTAGGAAAAAAATGAATCAATCAAATGAACAAAACACCCGCATGACAGGCAACATTTTTGTCTACTATGCGTATGACGTGGGCGAAGATATCGACCTCGGTGCTATCGAACAATCGAACACCATTTTGACGCGCCCATTGAACTTAGCTAAATATTTTAAAGGCTACCACGTACCATTGGCTATCGATTTACCGCACCCGCACACAAGCTCTCATTCCATTGGTGCAAAACTACACAACTTTGGCGTTATTTCACTCGCATATCGCATTCCATTCGCTGATACGCTTGAAAACTTGCGCGAACAGTTAAATGAAGTGGATATTGCGTTTCGTGAACAAAGCGTTGAAGACGCGCATCTCGTGTTTAAAAAAATTAAAAAGTTTATTAAACAACCACGCTTTTTTCATCTACGTTCATCGTATGTGCTCATCCAAGTAGATCAACAATCAGCCAATACGAGCATTAGCGAATTTAAGCGGGAATATGGGGGCATCATCGCCTCACTGCTCCGCTTTGAGACAGAATCACTTTCTGAATATCAAAAAAATGCGATCTTAGAATCAACCATCGGTTACTACCGCGGTGATATGATTGTCATTGATATCGATAGCGCATTCTTGTATGACAGCGAATATGAAGATCTATTAGAACTGTTCGAGTTCGCCAATATTCAAAAAGTAGAACTGCAATATTATGATCGCTTACTTGACCAACAACTCAATGTGGTCTATCAACGCAACATTACTGCTGTGTCTATTAAAGCATACTTACCCATTGTTGGCGCCTGGATGCGAGACCCGATTAGCGACTTAGGCATGTTGCGGGTAGAAATTTCTGCCATTATTGAACGATTAGAAAGTGCGGTAAAAGCATCCGGTGATGTGTATGTTACCGAAACGTACCAGGTACTTGTTGAAACACTCGACCTGCCCAAATGGAAAGAATCGATTGGCAGCAAGTTAGATATCATCAAAGATATTCACCAAGTATATCAAAACAAGCTGGAAGCAGTACGTGAAGATCTGCTCTCCATTTTAATCGTGGTGCTTATTTTTACTGAACTGATCGTTGGTATCTTAAGCTACTTTAAACGATAGCGTTTCATTGCTCGTCATACTGCGACAATTTTTTACATATCAATGAAGATGCGCTTCCCCGTTCATCTTCTCTTGCATGCTTGAGGCATTCCAATGCTTGGATTATGTTTTCTAGATTTGCGTGAGTAAATAATTTGATAGTATGGTCAGCCCAGCTGGTTGCAATAAAGCGGCTATTGGGGCTAAAATAAGCACTCGTAACATCACTATTATCTGACGAATAATAGTAAGCAAGCGGCCATTTCTCTTTGCAGCCATATATAAACAATGTGTCACGTGAACGCAAGCAACTATATTTTCTGTCAGAACTCGCATCAGTCCAGTTAATTCCTGTATACGTGTACGGGTCAATAGCATGCGAGGCACTCAGCGGACGTAAATCGGGTACGCTGTAAATCGTTTCCACCCAATCATCTGAAGTTACAATGAGTTGTTTGTTGTCATCACTGAATGTAATGCCACCAACCCCTTTGCCATTTTCAACCAAAGTTCTTATACAGGCGCGTGTTGTTACATCATACAATTTGATGCACATGCTATCTTTTGCACCTGCCACCATGAGCTTTCCATCATTGCTTATCGAGACAGAAAAAACTTCCTTATCAAACCCTTCATTCGTATGAGCCCAGGTATGTTCACAGCGCTGGGTATTGATATCGAACAACTTAACTGTTTTGTCATTCGAACAAGAAATCAAATGGGTACCATCAGGAGTCCATAGGACCTTGTTAACCTGCTTTGTATGCCCACCCTCTTTTTTGCCAATGGTGAAGGCATGATACCACGTTCTATCGCTTATTTTTTGAGCAACTATCTTTTTTTGATCTTCCGTTAATACAAACTGCGTATCTAGCAATGCAGGGTTTTGCAATAATGCTACCGTCTCCTCTCTTTGCATCATTTTATGTGCAATTTGAGTCAGGTGTATATCCTCGTACCAGTCTCTAATGAACGCATATCTGCACAGTGCTACTGGCAGCGCTAACACTATTGCATTATTTGGTTCTTGTTCCATACCAAACAACGATTGCGTGATGCATAGTAATAGAAAAAAAACTATGTGCATGATTTCTCCTTTTTTATTATTGCTTACTGTTTTTTAAACTAACGTTCCTACGTATGTTTGTTCTGCAGTCGACAGCGCTCGATATGCTTTTGCACATTTACTTTTTCTTTTTAAAGTAAATGGCTTCTTTTCAATATACCGTTCAATGCAGAGCACCGCTTGCTTCATATTTTTTACACCTCGGGTTGCTTAAACAACTTGATTGTATTGTCATACGAGCTAGAAATAAGCCATCGGCTGTTGGGGCTAAATTGAATGCTGTTTACCCTGTCCATGTGCCCTCCATTATTTTTATCTAACACTGTTGATTCTTTAAAATTATATTCCATTGTCAATGAGTCATATTCATAATCGTCATAAAGTCTTATGTTGGCATTCTCTGTTTTTGCAATATATATATCATTCCCATCGCGGTGAGCTTTCCATCTGCCGTCCGGACTATTGGCAATGTAGGCGTCTAATCCCTGCCATGAAATTTTTACGCTTGCATCTTCTTTCATGGCAGGAACAGCAAAGACCGTATCATCTAAACCGTGCATACAAGAAAAATGGGTACCTTCTTTATTAAAAAGCATTTTGTACACACCATAATCACATGCCACGCTATCAACAAATTCGCGACTAACTAAATCATATAACTCAACTATATTCTCATTAGGCAGTTCCGATTTTGCCGAACCCACGAATGGAAATTGTGATGCTGCAAACCATTTGCCGTCGGGGCTTATGGCCAAAAAGCCTCCGGCAGCATCATACCCGTCATATTTTTTACCCCATGCATGCACGCATTTCATCGTAGTCATATCAAAAATTTTTATGGTTTGATCCGCAGAAGAAGAAATAAAAAATTCACCATCTGGAGTAAATTGCACATCATACACCTGCTTTGTATGTCCATCATTGGTAGCATCAATGGTACAGGCATTAAACCAGATCTTTTCTACCGCCGCCCTTGCGTTTTTTTCTTCCTCGCTTGTATTTGGTTCCATGCCAAAAAGTAGTGTATTACTGATGCACAATAAGAAAAAAAGATACTGTTTCATCATTACCCTTTTATGAATACAAGATATTTGTTTGGGCAAGTGGCAAAATAGAGTGCTTAACGAGCTACAGAAACCTTTGCTGGGCGCAAGACTATGCCGTTGAGCATATATCCTTGTTCAAGTACTTGCACAATAGTCCCCGAAGCATGATCTGCCGATTCGGTATACATAATTGCTTCATGCAGTTCTGGATTAAATGTGCTTGTTGCTTCCATCGGCGTTACCCCATGCTTTTGCAACACTTTGAGCATTTCTTTGCGCACCAGTTCAATACCGGAGCGCCATGAACCACTGTTATCTGGCACTTGCAATGCACGTTCAACGTTGTCTAACACGGTTAAAAAATCGAGCAACAATGATGATTGAACGTTACGCTTAATTGCTGCATATTCACGCTCAAGCCGTTTTTGAAAGTTTTGATAATCTGCCGCAAGTCGTGCATATTTTTCTTTCCATTCTGCACTTTCTACCTTGCACAGCTCTAAGGCTTCTTGAACTGCTGTGGTATTAGTATGCGCCTCTTGAGTGAGAGGAGTTTCGGGAGTGTGATTTGATGTGTCAGACATAGAAATTCCTTACTAATAAACGATTTACGGTACTTGATTTAGTATAAACGAAGGGAAGAATGGTGACAATATATAACGCATGATTTAGGCTAGGGTTAATGAACAAAATTTCAATAGCATAGCAGATAGCGCTCATCCCGAGCTTGTCGAGGGACATGAGCGCTCGATATCCTTCGACGGGCTCAGGACGAGCGCAAAAATGTGCCGCACTGAACTAATACAACAACTATCGTCTTAAAAAAGGGAGAACTATATTCCATGCGTACGGTGATAAAAATTTTATACGTTGCACTCAACATCACACCACTTGTTTTCGCTAGTTTCGATAACCCGCACTTTTATCGTGCTGCTTACCTATGGCCAGAGCCCCGCATTGAACAAGACTGGCTTACCACTTTTGATTGCTCCTTTGGTAGCGGCACTACTACCAAGGGGTACAATAGCGACGGTAAAAAGGTTTCGTTGTTGGATATTTTCGGCACCCAAAATATGATAGCTTTTGGTAAGAATGCACCAGATCTCGAACCAGAAAACGAACTCGACGCTCTTTTAATTGCATTGAGCAAATTACCAGCAGATAACGAATTCGCCCATCTCGCGTTCACGGGTAATTTCCATATTGTTGAGTTCATGCTCCATTACTACCAAAATCTTATCCATGGGTTTTTTCTCCACTTTCATCTGCCTATACGCATATTGCGCATCGATGAAATAGGCTACAAAGATCTTTCTCCCCTGGCAGGGCCTTTTACTGCATACAACAGTACATGGCAGGAACTATTAAAAAATCTGAAAGCAATCTTCAACCGTCATGATATTCATATTAATAGCACTATGAACGCGGGGGTAGGAGATCTGACAATGCTTGCTGGGTGGACCTGGAACTATCAAGGTACTACCGTCTGGGACTACGTTGATATCACGGGTCAATGGGGATTTTTAGCACCTACTGGCAAACGGAAAAATATCGATAATCCATTTGAATTGCCACTCGGTTACAATGGTTACTGGGGAGTTCCTGTCTCATTTGATCTGTCAGCAGGTATTTTAGAATGGATCACCATGGGCTTTCACGTAGGGGCTCTTTTTCTACTGAATAGAACGAGCACCGAACGCATACAAACAGCGCCAGACCAGACCGGTTTTATTAAGCTCACCAAAGCAAAAGTGTGCATCGACCCAGGCACGGTGTGGCAAGCAAGTGTGTACGCTAAGGCAGACCATATCGCGCGAGGGTTTTCATTTATTCTCGGTTATTCTTTTAATACTCGTGATCGCTCTATAATCGAAGGCAGTAGTTTTATTCCCCTTACGCTTAGAAAACTTAATAAAGATCCACAGCTGGGTCATTGGCGTATACACACCATTCATGTCAATTTCGAATATGATTTTTCTTGCATGCGTACAGATAAATTACCACATGTTGGTCTTTGGTGTAATATTACCACTGGAGGCATGCGCATTTTTGATACCCTTATGACTGCGCCCTACCTAGGCATCGATCTAAGCTGGTGCTTTTGATAGCATCTGCTACCAGCATTATGTATACTTATAGCATGAAAAAGGTAATACTAACTACAATAATAAAAAGGGTAGCTATGAAAAAAATAATCTTATTACTTGTATGCCTTACACCATATTTTTTTTATGCAGCAGATAAAGTGAAATATGATGGCCCTCTTATACGTTCCCCTAAACCATACTCACCCAAATCAACAGATGCCACAGATAAAGGCCATGGGCAATCGTGCTATCTTCCCTTGCATCACGCGTGCAATGCACATGACCCCCGTTTAACGCAACTACTCATTGGCGCGGGCGCAGACCCTTTTGCTCAGTCGAAAAATGAACTGTTACCGATTGAGGTTATTTTTTCTCCCCTGTACGCAGCAAAAAAACAGTATAAAGATGGTAAAAAAACATTTTTCATTATGCTCGCCGCTATGCATGCTCAGTGCGAAAACCGTTATACATTAAACAATGCAAAATTGATACACACCGTGGAAGAAGCGTACAGCAATTTATACGAACTAAAAAAAGCATTCCATCCAGAGCTCCAGCATATTACCGAACAACAACTGGACGCATTTAAACAAACCGCAATTACCTCTATTAATAATCCAACAGCACTCGATGATACGATCAAACATTGACTACACAGAGAAATCGATATTATTTCACCATTTTCGGTACATACCAATTATTTTTTACAAGATTCATGATAAATTGAATAAAAGAGCAGCAGAAGGCTATTCGATAGATACTGTACAATTGCGAACCGTCCATGCAAGAAAGAAATAAATCACCATGGTTATTACTATGATCCAATCAATTATTTTATGTATATCACTTACCTGCGGTTCCTGTGCATTTGCTATGTATTCACTACAAGATGCTATCGGTCATGATGATTTTGAACTTTTTACAACATTAATACGCCAAGCCGTTGACGTTAATCAACGAGATTGGTCAGGAGAAACTCCGCTCACACTTGCTTCTTCAGAAGGAAAAATACAATTCGTCAAAGCATTGCTAGATCCCAATAAAGAAAATGCACAAAGTGCAGAAAAAATAGAAATTAATCGTACCAATAGCTCCGGGTTTACTGCCTTACATAGAGCCACCATAGAAAAATATCCAGAAATTATATGTCTATTGCTGGCAAACAGTGCAGATAGTTTTTTTGAAAATGATTCATTTCGGTCTCCTATTGAAACTTTAGGATTTAAATATGGTGCTTATATGCAAAGACCATTACCGTTATTAGATGACTATTACAGCACGCGTGACAGTTTCTTTATCCTCCTGAATGCCATGCATACACAATCCCCTGAAAAATCTAAAGACTTTTTACTCAGAGCCCGACTGCATGAAACAGTAGATAGGATAGTACGCAACTGGAAAGTTAGACTAGACTCTGAAGGATTCAGTCAAGAAGAAAAAATAGTTTTGCAGGCTCATTTTGGAGAATTCAAAAAATTCGAACAATTGGCTAAGAAGTGCATAAAGTGCAAATAAATTCTTTTATTGCGCACATTCAATATTTGTTTGCAAAAACCGATCAAGCAACTGTTGAACAGTGGCAATATGATGACATACTTGCTCAAGCTGCACAATCCCTTTAACGCACGAACGCGGTGTTGTTTGCAATAGCTTGTCTTCCACTTGCTTAATAAGCAGTTGCAAATATTGAATATCGTCGGGCAAATAGTGGTATGTTTTACTTTCATCTTCTATTAATCGCTGTGTCACCGTCACCAACTTCTCTGTTGTTGTTAAGACATAATCGCCATCGAGCACCCGTTCAATTGCCACATTCGATTCTTTGGTCATCAGCTCAAGGTCTTCAACTAATTGCAACCCTAACTGTTCAATCTGCGAAAGATAGTAGTGCGGGCACACATATTCAAACAGTGGGGACTGCTCGCATCCTTTGTCTTCGTGGGTTATGGCTATAAGCGAATCGTGCACCAAACAAACCCCACTCAACAATAGTACTATTTTCATCTGTTTCATGCCCAGCCCTCCACTTCTTTAGTGCTTTGCGTATATCTTCTCTACTTCTTTATTTTCATAATTTTAATGTATATTATGCAATAATTTTAAAAAACAACAAAAAAAGGAGCCCATTCACGGGGCTCCTCATTAAATTATACGCCTTAGAATGGCAAATCATCTTGAAATGGCGGCTCATCATGCAATGATATTTCACCGGTTGATGCTGAGGCACCAGTCTGCATGCCATCAACTTCTTTGGTCTTGCGCGGTTGCGCTGCCTTCTTTGGTTGTGATGGACGAGCGCCAAAAAATTCAGGGGACACATCTTGTGTTTGCGAAACGCCCTGTTCACCACGTTCTACATTTTCTGATTCCGCTGCATTACTTAAAAATACAACGCGATCAGCAATAATACTATGCTTAGTACGTTTTTGGCCTTCTGGCGATTCCCAGTTTTCGAACTTTATACGCCCTTCTACCAATACAGGGCGCCCTTTTTGTAAATATTGTTTACAACTTTCTGCCTGCGGCCCGAACACATCAACATCGATAAAGCATACTTCTTGTACCATGCTACCACTTTGTTTGTTACGGTATTGGCGATTAGACGCCAAACCTAATCGGCACACACCTTGTCCAGAAGAAAGTTGTCGATAATCAGGGTCGCGCGTTAAGTTGCCAATCATAATAATACGGTTATAGCCAGCCATTGAAAAATCCTTTCATCATTTTTTTATTTTTTACTTAGTATACTGTGTTTTACTGCGCGAGCAAACGTGGCTCAAGCGTCGTTATCGCGTGCTTAACAGCGATCTGCAGCTCTTCAATATTTTTGTGCAACTGCATCGATGATTCATTTTTTTGAGTACATGAACCAGTAGTAGCGTATTGGTCGACAAGTGCAATCGCTCGAGCTTGCAACCGATTAACAATTCCTACCAATGCATTAGCATCTTTCACCAGTTGCCCAGCCTGCTGTGCAATATCATCTTGACTCACACGAGCTACCCCTTTTTTACGGGCAATAACAAAATTTTCTGGATAGAGCGCATACACCATTGTTACGCATATGCCGACAAGTATAAGCGCATGCATGCTCATTTTTTTCATGAAATCTTCCCTCCCATTGTGTACGTGTGCATCCGCATAATCTTAACTTGTTGATATCCAACATATACATAATGCAAACATGCCCATACATGCGCAACCACTACCCCATACACCGCATAGGTCTGCCACCATATACCTGGTTCACGCATCATGCACTGGCGCATAAAAAATATTTCATAGTAGATTACTAAAAGCCCCATAGCCACTTTGCCACTCATGTTAGATGCAATCACCACAGGCCCACCAAGGCAATACCGTATGCCAATGGCACTTAAGAGCAAACATTCTTTTGCTATAATTAATCCGGCAGGAATCCAACTGATATATCCATACCGTGCGCACACTATTAATATTCCTATCGCTAACAACTTATCTGCTAATGGATCAAGCCAAGAACCAAGCGTTGTTTGTAAAGACCAACGGCGCGCGCAGTATCCATCAAAAAAGTCGGTAGCAGCGGCAACGGTAAAGAGCAGCCCTGCACGTATCCACGCCATAGATGCAATACTGTGCATAATAAATGGCGTGAGTATGATGCGAACCAGAGTCAAAAAATTAGCAAAATTAAAAGCCACGTGCACAAAAAGATCCTTTAAAAATCATCTATTTCGAAAGCTGTTTTTAAAAGTAAGTATAAACAGAACAGTAGTGGATTACTACCTTTTTTGCGAGAATCACCTTATTTATTATAAAATCATTGCATGTACATGGTAATTATGTGGTAAAATATATAATTGAATTAAGGTTAACACAGGGCTTCCATGGCTCTGTTCAAAAAAGGAGGTTTCGCATGAATAAAAAACTGTTTTTTATCTTAGGTTGCATTATATGCATTACAGCGCTGTATAAATCGCCACTGCATAGCGCTCGCTCATCAATTAGTTTACTTAATTACACTGACGATACCATAGAAGCAAGTTACTCTCCACCAAGCGGAGAATGTGATTTTGATGACAAATCAAGTAGCGCCGGCTGCCAATTCCAGACAGCACCCGCAGGAGGTGGCGTTTCATTTAATTTTGCTGGTACCCCAACAGGCGCCCAAGAAGAGTACAACAGCGGCGTTTTAACCGTACGGTATCACGGAAAAGAAACAGAATGGAAAAATCCACGCCCAGAAACCACGTATCAAGTAAGCGTACAAACCAATGGCTCACTAATTATTGAAGGTAATAGTCCGCGCGCCAATGTACATTATAATAATGCACCAGGGGACTAGGCTTTACGCTCGATATCCTTCGATACATTTGACTTCGTCAAACACTCCCGACTACGCTTCCTACTTCACTAAAGTTTCGTAGGACAGGAAAGCTACGACGGGCAGGCAGGACGAGCGCTTTTTTTGCAAATTCAAGAGAGATTAATGTAGATAATCACCATCATTCTCATCACACATTTACTTCTCGCGCTCACCCTGAAGCTTGTCGAAGGATATGAGCGCCTATTATTCCGCCTGAATTACACCGCTGCCAATGCATTGCGCATCGCGATACAGTACCGCAAATTGTCCAGGCGCAATCCCTTGGTCACGCTCAGCCAATTGCAATGCAAATCGATCAGCTGCTAAAACGGTCACCGTACAAAGCACCAGCTGCTTGCCATGCCGCAGTTTAACGAGCAGTTGCTCTTCAGCATGAGGCGAAACTGCCAACCAATTGCACTGCGCAATAACACAACGATCACGCTGCTTGTCTTCACTGTAATAATTACGGGAAATGTACACAATGTTGGCATTAACATCTTTACGCGCTACATACCACGGGCCGCCCGAGAGACCAATGCCTTGTCTTTGGCCAATCGTATAGAACCAGTACCCCTGATGGGTGCCCATAACGGTATCTGTTTCGAGCTCAATTAATTTACCTTCTCGAGTACCCAAATGAGCGCGGACAAACTCATCAAAAGGCAGTTTACCCAAGAAACAAATACCTTGGCTATCTTTACGATTTTTGGTGGGCAAATCGAGTAATGTTGCCTGCTCACGCAACTGCGCCTTAGTCAAATGACCAATGGGAAACAGGGCACGTTCTAGTTGCTTTTTGCTGATATGCGCTAAAAAATAGGTTTGATCTTTTATTGCGTCGGGCGAACGATGCAACTGCGCACCGGTTTCAGTGGTTATCTTCTGTGCATAATGGCCCGTTGCAACAAAATCGAAAGAATCGTCAATGCACTCAAGAAACGCACCAAACTTAACGCGTGCATTGCATAACATGTCGGGGTTCGGGGTATAGCCCTTTTTAATTTGATCGATGGTATAACTGACGACCTGAGACCAGTACTCTCTTTGCAAAGGCATTATTTCAAGCGGTACAGCTAGTTGTTCACATACTGCCTGCACAAAAGCCAAATCTTCTTGCCAGGGGCATTCGCCCAGGTAAGCAAGTTCATCTTCAAGCCAAATTTTTAAATAAAAGGCGGTTACGTCGTGCCCCTGTGCCTTAAGCAAGGCTAAAGCAACGGAGCTATCAACGCCGCCAGAAACTAATACCGCAATCTTCATAATAAGAAAGTATACCATAAATTATGTAAATATCTTGCATGGCCAGGGGCCTTTCTCATATTCTTAAGGTAAGCAGTTCTATTACCCCCTAAGCTGTAAGGAGAACAAAAAATGGAGAATATAATGAAAAGGTTTTTATTGTTCGTTGGATTGTTCATCTGCCTGAACTATACCGCCATAGGAAGCATGGCACCTGTACAACGCAGCGCACAGAGCAGCCTACAGCGTGGCCTATATCGCACCATGCAAGGCAAGTTTCCCCACAAGCCAATAACCCCAGCAACTTTTATTGGAACCTGTGCTCCAACACCATTAATATGCCCGCAATCGCGCATGGCAAACCCGCCCCGTTCATTCTTTTCTACGCAAAAGGCTGAATCTATAGCTAAACACCAGCCTATGCTAGAAGCGCAAAAGACCTTGAAAGAGATATTTAGTAAAAATTTAGATCAAGAAAAAAATGAAAAAGATGCACTCATTCAACAAATCCTTAGCAATAGAAAGCTAACTCTCGCCATTCTGCAAGGACCGATAGCATTGTTCGGTGAAAAAAGATCTTCAACTGTTCCTGGCCAGATAAGGCAAGATTGGCACACCGATACATGGTTTTTTAGAACAGCGATCGGAAGCACGCGTAGCAACGACCTAGACATGATTGATGCATTAACAAATGCCTTTATTAACAACCTCGGTCAATACATAGAACGCACCAATATGGTACAAATATGGGAAGGAGGCGATGATCGGCTCCTGCATGCCTCTTTACATGAACTTATCCGCCGTATTGATTCAATGTCACCTGAATTGGGGGTCTATCGACATCAATATGCAAAAAAATTATTAAACGCACTGATCGAACAGATGGCGAAAGAAGAAACTGCAGCGCCGATTAAATCAGAAGTGACCACTGAAGCAACTCTAGAAGAAGCACCAAAGCAATCATGGTTTCAGAATATCTATACCTCATTCTTTTCTCGCGGTAAAATGAGTAGGTCTTCTTTTGAGCATGAGCAACAGACATTAATACGGACCCTTGCAAACAAACAATTAATTACTTTGCAACTCTTAAAGGTTATGACGGAATACGATATAACAAATCAATTAATACGAGATTCGATATCAGGCCATACCCCTATCGAACCATTACATACATTTTTATTTACTGTCACTAAAGAAATATTCACCGCACCAAAAGAACCTACCCCTACGATTTCGGGAGAGGATTATCTGACCCGTTTAGCCGAGATCGAAACATATGTTATGCGCAATGTGAAAAACAAATTTGAGAAAAACCCAGACATTTCATCCATACAAAACGTACGGGAAAAATTAGCTTTACAATTAGCCACCTCGCCTAAGTTTTTGGGTAAATACCAACAGCAATTTTATAATTTAATTGGGAATGATCCACATCTAATGGCATTCTTGCAACAACGAGGCATTAGCATTCAACCTGAGCCTGATTTGGATTAAATAATTCTAGTAGCGAAAAAACAGAACCCGTTTAGGCTATTCCCTTTTGACGCTTCTCTTTTTGGTATTCCTCTTGGAACCACGCACTAATTTCGTTGCGCGCTTTCGCGTATTTTACCTCTGTTTTCACGTATGATTGCGCCTCAGAATTCAATGTGCAACATGCAAATAAGAGCTTTAAACTCTGAACTTTATCCCGCTTGTCATTCGAAAAGCCTTCATTTCCTGTATCAATAATAGCCACCTGACCATTATCTAATGGTTTAATATTGTCATCTTTGAAATCAGCAAAATATTTTTTTTCAGCTAAACCTTTTCCTTTATTAAAATTTATTTTTGCGAGCTGGCACAGCTGAGTAACTTGACTTACATTTAACTCTTTATTGGCAGCAAAATTTGAAACCCCTTCTGCAATAACCCATAGTTTATTTTTATTTTCATACGCATATTTATTAGGAACAAAACACAAGTTTAAATTTTTATCTACTATTACCTTCTTCATATCGTAGGCATTATCTAGACGGGCAAGATGGGTATACCCTATTTTGGCAAAAAATGATTGTATTTTACCAAAGGCTGAATTACGCAGTAGCTCTATGACACCAGTTGTCTTCCAACCATCAACAGTGATCGCTGGTTTTCCAATAGTAGAAAAATCATTTTGACCCTTATTCGTCATCGCATCAAGCTCAGCTTTAATGGGGGCTGGAGGGGCGTATTTCTTCAAATATTCGCGTTCTTGCGAGGTTAACCCATTCAGGTTGAATACGACCACCATGCAGGTAAAAGTAAATAATATGCGTTTCATGTATAGGCTCCCTTGATAGAGTAAATCTATTATTATCATTCTAAGAGTAATTAAATTATAGAATTTGTCGAGGGAATTACCCCTATTTTACCCTTCTTTTAAAAGAGAACCCTGACTCTCTGCCCTGGCACAAGATCTTCCCCATGGCTTCACAAAAACAACCATTTGCCGTACCCTAAGAATCAAAGATTGATTTAAAGACGAAAAAAGTAAATTCATGAATATCATTGAACAGATACGCGCACAGGTCATACAAGCGGTCAAGCAGCTGAGCCCGGAAACTCCGGAAGCCGATATTATTATTCAATTAAACCTGGACGCGCAAAAACAGCAATTTGGGGATTTAACCTGTAATGCACCACTTATGCTTGCTAAGAAGCTGGGAGAACAACCGCGCGCATTGGCACAAAAGTTGATAACCACTATTAACCATCCATCTATTGCAAAAATTGAGATCGCCGGGGCCGGTTTTTTAAATGTTTTTTTCACTCAAGAAGCGTTTAATGCAGTAGCACGTGAACTGCATGCACAAAAAAGTATGTTTTTTACTGCACCTCACGTGAGCAAGATGACGTACGACGTGGAGTATGTCAGCGCTAACCCTACCGGCCCGTTGCACCTTGGCCATGGACGTGGGGGTATTATTGGTGACGTACTGAGCAACATTTTACATCTTATTGGGCACGGCGTTATTCGTGAATTTTATATTAATGACGCTGGCTCACAGATCCAAAAGTTAGGCATATCATTCCGCGTACGGTGTATGCAGCAGTTGGGCCTTGATATTGCAGTGCCAGAAGATGGGTATCACGGCGAATATCTGGTCGAACTGGCACGCGACTGTGCCACCAAGCTCGGTGACCAGTTGCAAACAAAAGATGATGTTTTTTTTGCCCAATATGCGAAAGATAATTTACTCAAGAAAATACAGCATACGCTCAATGAATATGGCATTCGTTACGATGTCTGGTTTTCTGAAAAAACGTTACATAGCTCAGACGCTATTACACAAGCATTACAACTGCTTGAACAACGAGGCAAAACATACACTAAAGATGATGCACTCTGGTTCACCTCCACAGAATATGGGGATGATAAAGACCGTGTATTGCGCAAATCGAGCGGCGAGCTAACCTATATTGCTGCCGACGTTGCCTATTTACGTAATAAATTCGAACGGGCACAGCGCCTTGTGTTCGTCTTAGGTCAAGACCATCACAGCTACGCAGTACGCTTAAAAGGCATCGCCGCCGCATTGGGCTACAACCCGGATATGGTTGATGTAATTTTGTATCAGCTGGTAACGCTCAAAGAAGATGGAGAACTGCTGCGTATGTCAAAACGGGCGGGAACCATGGTTGGCTTGCAAGAGATCATTGATACGGTTGGCACCGATGTTGCACGCTTCTTTTATTTAAACAGAAAAGCAGACGCTCATTTAGATTTTGATATCGCATTAGCGTTGAAAAAGACAGATGAAAATCCGGTTTACTATATTCAGTACGCCTATGTGCGCACTTTAAGCATTTTGGCAAAAGCGCAAGAACATGCTCCGTTGCAAATGATCAATGAAACTGACGCCGCCCATATGCAAGAAAGTGAAAGAGTTCTGCTCAAAAAAATAAGTGCGCTTAAAGAACTGTTGTCGGTGATTAGCAATAATTACCAAACCCATCTTTTGAGTTACTACGTACTTGAATTGGCGCAACAGTTCCATGCATACTATGCACGTCATACCATTATTGATATAAACAACGAAAAGATCAGCAGAGCTCGCTTATTAATGACCACACTGGTAAAAGATACTATAGCACTCAGCCTTGATTTATTAGGCTTAAGCAAGCCAACAAAAATGTAACCATGCGGAGAATTGATATGAAGAAGTATAGAGCAATAATAGCGCTCACGATCGCCATACACACCCTCACAGCACGTGTACACGCGTCATTTGACGATGGCATGTACCATTTAAATCAAGTGAGTGTAGTTAATAGTTGTCTTGGCGCACTCATGACCTATTTTGGTATCGATTTGCTTAAAACGGTATGGAATCCCCAAGAAATCAGCCAGAAATTGGTGTATGAAAAATATGATGCGCATGACAATAAACTGACCGTTATTACTCAGTTGGTAAAAACAACACATAAGCGTTCAATATATAAAAAAATTATTTTAAGTATTGTGCCGGCACTTATTACGCAATGGGGCGTTAATTATGTGTACAATGAATGGCGACCCGTACTGCGCGGCTTTACGGAATAATCTAACTTTCAATTACGCAAGGAATAAGATTTATGAAATATATAGTAGCAGTGCTATTCGCCTGCATAGCAACGCAACAGGCGTTGCCATTTAATCCAGACAAACTGAACAAGATTGTCCAGGAAGGCACCTATGAAGAGTACGCACAGTACATGAAAAAGCTCAACATTAATGTTGATGAATTATCGAGCAAAGAAAGCGCTGAAGGTTTACAAAAGCTAGCACAAACAGCTGGTAATACTAAAAATCAATTAATTGTTGCGTTAGATGTAGCACAACGAACAGCTGAAACAAAACAAGAAATTAAAGAGCACAAAGTTACTGAATATGCAGAAGGTGCAGGCGAAATAGTTGGAGGGACTTTGTTAACTGTATCAACAACAAAAATGGTTTCTGATTTATGCTACAATGGCATCCATCAACCACTTGATTTAGAAAAAGAAGGGCTAATTGCCACTGCATGGGCAACTCTTGCATACACTAATGCCCCTGTAGCTGTTGGACTTCTGTGCTGTGCTACAGTATATGCTTTCTATAAAGGCACTACCACCATCAATGACGTATATCACAACAACGAGTCGCTCCGCGAGAAAGTAAAAATTGCAAATAATTTACAAGAAATTACCAAACGCATCGATCAATGTTTAGCAAAAAAATAAATAATACCGAAAGAGAACTGAACCATGAATAAAACAGTAGCAATCCTGATAACAAGCATTGCATGTGTATCCACTGTATCAGCATCATTAATTGATCCGCGCGAGTTAATTAAAAAAATCACTACGGTAGAAAAACTTGCACAAGAGTTAAACGAGCAGAGTAATGGAGGCAAAACCGAACAAGAACTTGAAGACCAAATACGCGCCTTACATACACAAGGAGAACAGTTAGCTCGAGAACTTACAGCACAACAGATACAAGCAGACTGTATCATTAAAATGATTACTGCTGCATCTATGCAAAATAAATCGGCATATACAGAATTTATGGCGCTCAGCAACGAATTACTCGATAAGCTGCAAAAACCAAACGTAGATGATTATGTACCAGAAATAAAAGCCCTCGAGAAAAAAAGCAAGCAAGCGCAGGGATTTGAGAGTGGCATTGCATTGCACGTCATAGTTCCCAGTTCGCAATCGATGGATATTACAACGGGAGAATATGTAGCATCTACGCGCATTGTTTCTCTCTACATGCAACTGAAAATGCAGCAAGCGCAGGAGCACTTGAGCGCTGCTATAGAACAAGCTGCTTCACAAAAGTGATCATAAAATATATTAAACTACTCTGAAGGAATAACACACATGGCAATAACTAAAGAACAAATTCAAGAATTGCGTGAACGCACGGGCTGCGGCATGCTCGATTGCAAAAAAGCACTCGAAGAAAGTAATGGAGATATGGAAAAAGCAGTCGAACAGTTGCGTAAAAAAGGTGCGGCAATTGCGGCAAAGCGCGGCGGTAACAAAACTGCTGAAGGCCTAGTGCACGCATACATTCACCCCGGCGCACAAGTGGGTGTACTGTTAGAAATCAACTGTGAAACAGATTTCGTAGCACGCACAGAAAGCGTCATCCAATTTGCACAAGATATTTGCTTGCATATTGCAGCAATGAAACCATTATATCTGCGCTCAGAAGATGTTGATCAAAAGTTCTTAGAACATGAAAAAACGATTATTCAGGCACAATTGGCTGAATCGGGTAAACCAGAAAAAATCGTTGCACAGATTGCTGATGGCAAACTGAAAAAAATTGTTAATGATATCTGTTTATTGCAACAGCCATTTGTTAAAAACGATCAACTAACCGTTGATGACGTGCTCAAAGCGCTGATTGCAAAAATTGGTGAAAATATTGTTATTCGTCGCTTTGTGCGATACGAAATCGGTTTATAATAATAGAAAGGAACCACTTATGGCTCTTGAGCTAATCTTAAACGATTCGAATCAAAAAGAGTTTGATAAAAAAATGAAAGAAGAACTCGAAAAATGCGTGAAGCATTTTGAACGAGAACTACTTTCTATTCGTACCGGCCGCGCTCACCCTGCATTGGTTGAAGATATTAAAGTTAATGCGTACGGCAGCACATTGACCATACGCGAACTCGCTTCTATTTCTACCCCAGAAGCGCGCACCATTATGATTCAGCCATGGGACAAGGGTGTATTGATAGACATTGAAAAAGCAATTGCGCAATCAGATTTGGCTATTACTCCAGCCAATGATGGTAACATTTTACGCATCAACTTGCCCGAAATGTCGACTCAGCGTCGTGAAGAGCTGGGCAAAATCTTAGCAAAAAAGCTGGAAGAAGCACGCATTAGCGTTCGTAATGTGCGCAAAGATTTTAATAATCTGGTGAAAGATTCATTGAAAGATAAACAAATTTCTGAAGACCACTCACGCAGGCTCAATGATTCTTTGCAAAAGAATACTGATGAATATATTAAAAAGTGTGAAGATTTAGGTGAAAAGAAGAAACAAGAAATTATGACTATCTAACTACTTCATTTTTTATGGATGTTTGTTAGAATAGCTATACATTATTGAGTGTTTGCTCTTGTATACACATAGTAAGTAGAAAACAGCACACTATTCACCGGGGCCGCTAGCTCAATTGGTAGAGCAACAGACTCTTAATCTGTGGGTTATTGGTTCGAGTCCAATGCGGCCCACCATACTTCGCCAAGGCTTTGTATGGCATGGCCAGAAGGATTCAATAGCGAAGTATGCCCTTCGTAGCTTTAGCGTAGTAGGGCAGGCCAACCAAAGGTGCTTACGCCCATAAAAAGAGGCGTGAGTTTTTCAAGGCGGCAAGAAGGATATTTGCAAGGGTGGCGAAATTGGCAGACGCACTGGATTTAGGTTCCAGCTCTCCTAACGGAGAATGTGGGTTCGAGTCCCTCCCCTTGCACCAAAAAAAAGGAGAATAGTGTATGAGTAACGCTGATTTGTCGTGTATTATTGAAAAAGTGACTTCCCATTTTTGCTACATTCATATAACAGTTAGCGCTGCACACGTCGATGCTTTATATGACCTTACCTGTCAAACGCAACAGACACAAATAAACACGTATGGGTTCGCCCAGGGGCAAACTCCTCTCTTATACGTAGAAGAACATTATCATGCACATATCATTAATTATGTTACCTCTTTTTTATTTAACTATTTTGTGGTGAATTTTTTATACAATCAGATTCATGCACAACATCTCGCAACATCGGGCGACCCGCGTCTTATTAAAGTTGAGGTAAAATCGCATCATGATGCACTCTTTGTTTTTGAAACTTCTCTAACTACCCCCATTGAATTTCGCGAGTGGAAAAATTTTCTTTTTAAAGCACCTAAGCGTAAAAATTATAAAGATATCGATCGCCAGGTAGACACTTTTATTCATGAAGAACATGAAAAGGAAAAAAAGAGTAGTGACACTATTGTGCCGGGTGACTGGGTTCGTTTAGATATTACTGCACTCGACGCTCACCAAAAACCGCTCTATCATGAATACACAAAAAAGGCATGGCTCAAAATAGGATCTGAAGAAGCGGATGCTCATTTTCAAGAGCTGCTGGTGGGAAGAAAAAAAGATGATCAATTTATTACCAATGCCACTTGCGTGCAGCATTATTTGAGCGATATTCTAGATACCAATCAAGCATTTGCGCTCACCATCCGTGACCGCATGCCTTGTCAGTACGTGTGTTTTGATGTGTTCAAAGGATACTTTAAGTTAAAAACACAAAAAGAAGTGCATCAAAAGATGACTGAAGTGTTTTCTTTTCGCAACGATATTTCTTTGCGCAGGCACATGATTGAAGAAGCTTTCAAATTGATGATCTCCAAACATTTAATCGAAATAACTCCACACTTAACACTCCGCAAACAGCAAGAAATTTTAGAAGCTTTACAAGAAAACCCTGACTATCAGATTTATAAACTGGAAGGGAACTTCAAAGAATTTGTGCGCAACTTAGCAGTCAAACAGGTCAAAGAAACATTACTTATCGATCAGTTAATTCATAGAGAAGGAATTAGCGCAAGTGATGCTGACGTAAAAGGATATCTCAACCTTTATAAACGGCCACGCACAAAAGAATTTATTTACTTTCAACCGCCAACTACTAAAATAGATGGTCAAGAGTTGCCCATACCAAACGCCTTGCTTGAAAAAGTGTGTGCACGGGAAAAAGCGCTTAACTATCTTATTTATCATTTGACAAGGAAATAAATTACTCATGAGCACCCCTGTTATTCACAACGTGATTATTATCGGTTCAGGCCCTGCAGGATTAACCGCTGCCGTTTACGCCGCACGGGCTAATTTGCAGCCACTTATTATTGACGGTTCAGAACCGGGTGGCCAGCTGATGGGAACTACCGCTGTGGAAAACTGGCCGGGGCAGGTAAGTATTTTAGGGCCCACACTCATGAAACAGATGCGCGATCATGCAAAAGCGGTAGGGGCAACGTTTAAAGGCGGGTTGATTAAAGCGGTTGATTTTTCCCAACGGCCATTCAAACTCTGGACAACAAAAGATGAACTACTCCAAGCGCATAGCGTAATTATTGCTACCGGGGCAACACCCAAAAAATTGGGTTGCGCGGGGGAGCAGGAACTCTGGGGCAAAGGGGTAACTACCTGCGCCGTCTGTGATGGCGCATTTTATAAAGATAAACCAGTGGTAATTGTGGGGGGGGGCGATACTGCTATGGAAAACGCCTCATTTATGAGCAATTTTACCAAACAGATCACCCTGGTGCATATCTTAGACAAATTGACTGCCTCTGCAGCCATGCAGGAACGGGTGCTCGATAACCCCCATATTCGGGTTATCTATGAACACACAGTCACCGCTATTCATGGCACCGATGCCGGTGTAACCGGGGTCTCCATCAAAGGAACTAAAACAGGCAAAACAGAAGAGCTGGCAGTTAACGCAGTGTTCATTGCCATTGGATTAAGCCCCAACAGTCAAAGCTTCAAAGGACACCTCGATATCGCACCAAACGGGTATATTAACGTCCATGATCACACTAAAACCTCTGTGCCAGGGGTATTTGTTGCCGGGGACGTGGCTGACTATGAGTACCGCCAGGCCATTACCTCCGCAGGAACGGGGTGCATGGCAGCTTTAGACGCAGAACGATTCTTAAAAGCGCAGAAATAGTGGTTGCCTAGTTGCAAAAAACAAAGCTCCTTGCTATCCTAGTAATCCTATGATTTTGATGAATATACTGACACATAAAAGGTTAATGCTATGTCAATTACCTACAAACCAAGCAGAGTAAAAAGAAACAGAAAACACGGTTTTCGCAAGCGTATGGCTACTAAAGACGGCCGTAGAATATTGGCACGTCGCCGCTCTAAAGGCAGAACGCGTTTGGCTGTTAGTGCCCGCAAGCGTCAATAAATGGTGACACCGATGGCAACAGCCCATCAGCGCCATACTACGCACATTGCGCGTATCGATGTTATTCGATTACTCAAATCGACACGTCCTCTGCATAGACAAGCAGAAATAGAAATTAAGGCTGCTCAGACCAAACATGAGCGGCCTTTTTTACTTATAGTCATTCCCCGCGCAGTGGGTAATGCAGTACAGCGCAACAAAATTCGCCGTAGATTAAAGGCGCTTATGCTCCGGCATGGTCACCTCGTAGCAGAAAAAGATATTCTTATTTTTGTTCGCCCTGGCGCCGCATTATTTTCGTTTGATGCCCTTGAAACAATAGTGCAACAGGCTTTTACCCCAAAACGGTCATGAACATATCTCGTCTTATTGCTCAATTTCTCAGCACGTTACTCATTGCCATACGTCCCGCACTCGGGCCAGCGCACTGTTTTTTTACGGTTTCCTGTACCAAATATGCGTTGCTAACACTCAAAACTGAACCATTAGGCAAAGCCATTTGGCTTATTATTCAACGCCTAAGAAAATGCGTTTTCGGGTTATTTTAAAAGCCATGCTTTGTAAAATAACAGCATAGTGTTACTATCTGCAATTGTGCGCAGCTCCTGCTTTGTTTAGAAGTGTTGCAATAATTTTCAGGCACATGCCGCGAGCAGGCAAAGAGTTACAATCTCCTTTCTATTCTTTTATGTGCGCGTGCGCAATACGTTACTCAAAAAAGATAAGGCCATCGCTAGGGCAATTCTATCGGCTCTAGCAAGCTGATGCAATCCGGCTAAGCCGAATTGAAATTATTATAATATTTAAAAAACATTCATTATATGCCTGTATTGATAAATTAACGATATGGTGTAAGATTATGTGTAATATTATTCACATTTATACGTAGAGGCACTCTATGTCTTACAAATTACTTGTACTATCGGTTCTATTTGGTTTTACCATAGCAAATGCTATGGAAGAAGAAGCACCTAAGGGGAGTCGTAAGGAATTTTATGCTAAGCACAATTCTCTGAATTATGATCTGAAGAAAATGGATGAAGAAGCAAAAAAATATCTAGAAGAATTTCTGAAAAAAAATAATGATTCTTGGAGTGAGGCCAATATTCCCACCATCAAAGATTACAAACAATTCACTGAAAAATACAAAGAAGAAGAGGAAATAATAAAATATGAAGCAGTATTACGACTAGCTAATTCTTTCATGCAAGAGGTGGAAAATTTAAGACAAGAATATGAAGCAGATTCTTCAAACACGGAAAAAAAAAGCCCTGCAGCGTAACTTCTCCAGTTTCTTTACGCTCGCCAGTGTCTCCACGTTCTAATAAAGCGTTTGATGATATCAATCGTGCTATCTACCAAGAAAATGCGCGCAGAAAAAAGGAAGAAAAAGATGGTATTCGGGTAAAAGAAGAACGAGAAAGAAGAGAAAAAGCAGTAGACGAAAAATGGCTACGTAAAAAAGCACGCGGTTGCCATGCTGATGATATTGTGCAGGCAGGCAAATGGGTCACTGAGTTTAATCATGGCGTAGTGCAAACTACTGATGGCTTCATTCGTCGTAAAGATACTTACACGCCCCATAACGTAGACTTAAATAGTAATGATAAAGCAACTATGATTGTTGTTCATGGTACGTGGGGCGCGCCTACAAAATCTTTCTATAAAGACACGAGTAGCAAATATCAGAACTATCGCCATATGAAACGCTTTGCTGCATGGTATGCTTCAAAATATCAAAAAGAATTATCACTTGAATCATATCAATGGTCAGGTGAATTAGACGAAGTTCGTCGTAGTAACGCTGCCTGCAAATTGAAAAATTATATTAATGAGAATCATGCTCATGATCAACTCGTGCTCATGTCTCACAGCCACGGTGGTAATCTTATTAGTACGGCAACCCATTCATTAAATACGCCAGCTGACCTGTTGGTCTATTTTGCTTGTCCCATTCGCAAAGATTATCTTGCCAACCATCCTGATAAGTTTAAACGTCTCGTTTACTTTCATTCGGATACTGATCTGACATCCAAAGGCGGGCGTATTCCTGAACAGGAATTGATGCAAAACGGTTTAGGGTCAGTGATTCTTGCTAATCGAATAGTTAACTATAGCCTACATGGAAGACCGATTTCTGCGCTACTGTCTTTATGGGGACTTAGCAAAACGATCACACCATTGGCGGAAACGTTTTTTGAAAGCGACAATATTTTTCCTTTGTACCCAAACAAAAACATGATAGGGATACATTCTATAAT
>JBAVOR010000027.1:0-53367 GCA_049692255.1 Candidatus Babeliales bacterium | reverse complement strand
GCGATATGCAGCACGGTATACACAACAGCATCTATTCTTGTTTATTGTTATTACTACTTTTAACGATTCATGCTGCACGCGCGGCAGATTTTGTGCCTTCGGAAATGGATCTATTTTCTGAATTGCCATGCATTGTCTCTCTTTCAACCGATTCTACAGATGATCCTTTTGGGGGTCTACTAAATGTAGATAGGTGTGGAAGCGAAGTGCAAGATAAGAAAATATTGATGCCAAATAACCATCTGAATGTTATCCAGTGGGCTGCCATTATGCAAAAAGATCAGTATCTTGCTAAACAAGCCTTAGCCATAGTTCAGATAACGCAAAATCAGGTGAGAGTGGAACAAGAATATTCTAGCAAAAAAGCTAAAAGTTTTACCCGAGCACAGTCTCTGTATGCGCGAGAAATCGCATTGATAAATACTCTTTATAATGATCAGACTGCGCTATCTCATTATCCACTTACGTTTTTAACGGAAGAATTATCTAAGAAGGTGTGTAGTTATATTCCCAACAATACTATGACCTTTGCTATACAGAGGCGGATACATGATATCTTTAACAATACTAATCACGAAGAGAAACTCCTTGGCATTGTACAGAATGCTGTTGGATTACATGTTCCGGTAATATGCACAGCAGGCACTTTTAATTGGGAGCATATGTGCTCGCACTATATAACAAATGTGGGTATTGCCGTACTTGGTGGGCAACAGATAAGAAAAGAAAATCAAGCATTTGCATTTATTACTGGTCTAGATTTGTTTTGTAAATATAAGCAAAAAATAAAGGAAGATAAAAGCTTATCAAAACATCAGAAAGAGTTAGTTGAAAAAATAATCGAGAAATATGATACCAACTTCCAACAGACGATAAGAGATGGGTCTTTACGCGCTATCGCAGTGAGTGCAGCAGAATATATCAATGATCATTGTTATGGGAATATTATTGTTAAATAAATAAAGGATCAAGTTGTATGCAAGATTCACTGTTTCGCCAATATGATATTCGCGGTATTATTGATCAAGAATGGTCTATATCTGATGCGTACGCTATTGGCTGTGCCATTGCAGTGTACATGCAATCACAAAAATCTGACCTCCGTACAGTTGCGTTAGCAATGGATGGTCGGATACATTCTGCGTCTATCAAAGAGCTGCTGGTGCAAGCGTTTGTCGATAGTGGCATAGACGTTATTTTTATTGGGCTGTGCCCCACGCCAGTGCTTTACTTTGCTTTGCACCAGTTACCGGTAGATGGCGGATTAATGATCACCGCATCACACAATGGACCTGAATATAATGGTATTAAAATGTGTTTGGGGACTGCAGCAATAGCTGGCGCACAAATCCAAGCAATTAAAGAGCTGGTGCACAGCGGAGCTCGCATAACGGCTGAGCATAAAGGGGTTTACAGCGAGCATTTCTTAATTGATGCCTATGTTGCGTATTTGGTTGCGCAGTTTGCTCACTTGAAAGGGTGGCATTATGCACTCTTAATCGATTGCGGTAATGGTGCCACCGGTGCGGTGTTGCCACAACTTATTCGTGCATTGCAATGGCCAAATGCTTCACTGTTGTTTGATACTATTGATGGAACCTATCCTAACCATGAAGCTGACCCTACGGTAGCAGAAAATATGGTGCTACTCCAAAAAGAGATGGGGCTCCGCCAGGTGCCGTTAGGGATCGGGTTTGATGGAGATGGTGATCGCATGGCGCCGCTTACGCAACACGGTGAGTTAGTGTTTGGTGATAAACTATTGGCATTATTTGCGCAAGAGATCGTACAAAAAAATCGATCAGCTGCAGTTGTGTATGATATTAAATGTTCTGCCATACTTGAACGATTAATTCAATCATGGGGTGGCTCTGCGCATGCAGCTCCTTCGGGCCATTCAAATATAAAAAAAATGATGGCAGCCACCGGTGCAGTACTTGCGGGAGAGCTGAGTTGCCACTTCTTCTTTAAAGATCGCTATTTTGGCTATGATGATGGCATATATGCGATGTTGCGCTTATGTGAAATACTCTCTTATAAACAGCAATCACTTGATGAATTGCTGGCTATATTTCCCAAAATATATAACACACCAGAACTGCGTATTGCCTGTCAGCCGGCACACATGCCATTGATGGTGGAAGCAATTAAGAATCATTTTACTGCCTATGCTGGCGCAACGGTAAGTACCATTGACGGCGTACGCGTTGTTTTCCCTTTTGGGTGGGGACTTATTCGCGCATCGAATACACAACCAGTTATTTGCTTGCGATTTGAAGCAGAAAGCGAGAAAGAGATCCAAGTGATTCAAGATGAGTTCGCTAAAGTGCTTACTCCCTTTGGATGCTTTCAGCGTGAGCCAAAGCACGCAAACGGGCAGCTCTAGCTATGCGTGCGGTAGGATTGCATTTACGTATATATCATACCCTTCTTGAAACATATCAGATGGCAGCTGCATTGCAGTTGCCGTTATTTCAATTTTTTTTGGTGCACCAACAGACCCGCAAGCACATAGCATTGTCACGTGAAGAGCGTGCTGCTTGCTTTGCTCTCAGAGATACATTTGCAGCCATTTGTGTACACGGTGCGTATTGGATTAATGTGTGCCAAGAAGCCAATGCAGGGTCGATATATTTGTTAAAAAAAGAGTTGCGCTTGGCCGTTGCAACTGGTGCGACACAGTATATTTTGCATCCAGGGAGTGTATTACAAAGCTCAGACAAAGATGCTGGTATACAACGGTTGGTGCATGTGCTTGATGATGTGATGCATATGTATCCTTCTATCACGGTTGTACTAGAAAATACTGCGCATGGCAATGGTACTATTGGCAGCGATATTAATGATTTAGGGGCGATTCAAAAAATGGTCAAAAACTCCGAACGCTTGCGCTTTTGTATTGATACTGCCCATGCCCATTCTTATGGGTATGATTTACAAACACCGAAAAGCCGTGATGCTTTTATTGCCACAATTGATGCCGCCATAGGGCTTAATACTGTTGCGTTAATTCATTGTAATAATACTTTTGAAAAACAGGGATCAAAAATAGATAAACATGTTTCTTTGCAACAGGGCGTGCTTACTCAAGCATTACCTGCGCTGCTTGCGCATCCAGCGATTAAAACGATTCCCGTTATTTTGGAGCTACCGGAACTGCCAATGCCGGAACAGCTGAACTGCGTAGAACAAGTGCGTGCCTGGTGACGGTAACTTTTTTGCATAAATATTGATCCTCATCATACCCTCATGCAAAGATGATGGCAGATAAGGTATGATGAGAAAGGGATTGTTATGCAAACGTCATTGGCCGGCGTGCGTCTTTTAGTACAATTTACTCTCTCGATGATTCGTCCGTTTTGGGCATCGGTATGCGTGATGATTTTCGTGAGTGCATTTTGGGCATTTTCGAAAGTAACGCAGCCGTATCTTTTAAAGGTGCTCCTCGACGCGCTGATTCATACTACTGCGGTGGTACCCATAGTGCCCATCGCGTTATACATTGCATTATTTCTTATGATTGCACTGGTGGGGCAGGTGTATCGCCTAGTCATTGAAATTTATATGATACCGCGCTTGCGTGAAAGCATAGTACATTACTGTTTTAGTAAAATGTTACAACAGAGTCACCAATTTTATCAAAATAGGTTTGCTGGTGCATTGGGCACCCAAATAAATGATTTGCAGATGGGTATCTCTGAACTGGTGCTCATGGTAATAGATCGTTTTTTTGCGCACACGCTAACACTCGTATTAACGATATACACCCTTACCAAAGTACATCTGGTATTTGGCATGATTATGAGCGCATGGATTATGGTATTTTTAGCGACCTCATTGTTTTTTTCCCGTTTTATCGTGCATTTGTCTGACGCATGGGCGTTCTCTCTGTCCACCCTAACGGGCACCATGGTTGATGTGTTTTCGAACATGTTTGCCGTGCGGTTGTTTGCGCAACAAAAAAATGAAGAAAAACGATTAATTTCATTAGTAGATGAAACAATACTGCATGAACAACGGTTAGAAAAAAGTAATTTTATTTTGGGATCTGTATACGATTTTTCATTTTGTCTGATACAACTGTTCAATATGTATTTTTTGCTTAAAGATCATCAGCAAGGGATTATTACCATTGGTGATTTTATTCTGGTCATGACCCTTAATATAACGGTCGTTGATTTTTTATGGAAATTTACGAAAGATTTTTCCCGTTTTTCTAAATTGCTGGGACGCATGGTGCAAGCGTTGCGTGCTGTTGAGGCACCACCTCACATTCAAGATGCATCCAACGCTACTCCCTTAACTGTCACGCACGGAGAAATTATATTTGATCATGTTACTTTCCATTATCATGGAGTAGGAAATATTTTTCACGAACTTTCGTTAACTATTGCACCCGGGCAAAAGGTGGGATTAGTTGGCTATTCAGGCAGTGGGAAATCTACATTCGCTCATCTTTTGGTTCGTTTGTATGATGTGACAAGCGGCCGTATTTTGATTGACGGACAAGATATTAGCCTGGTAACTCATGTATCGTTAATGGATGCAATCGCGTTCATTCCACAAGATCCCACCTTGTTTCATCGTTCTATTATAGAAAATATCCGGTATGGTGATTCGACAGCAACCGATGAGCAGGTACATGAAGCAGCACGCTTAGCACATGCAGATCATTTCATTCGCAAGTTGCCTGAGGGCTATGGCACCCAGGTAGGTGAACGAGGCGTGAAATTATCGGGCGGGCAACGGCAACGTATTGTAATCGCGCGTGCTTTATTAAAAAAAGGCCCTATTTTAATTTTTGATGAAGCAACATCGCAACTCGATTCGGTTACTGAAAACTATATTCAAGAATCGTTAACTACTATTATGCGCGGGCGTACTACCTTGGTTATTGCGCACCGTCTTTCAACATTAATAGCGATGGATCGTATTTTGGTATTTGAACATGGTGAAATAGTGCAAGATGATTCGCATGAGCGGTTACTGTTGGTCGATGGCCCGTACAAAAAAATGTGGAAGGCGCAAATCGGTGGTTTTTTACCAGAAAATATTCAAGAAGAGGTGATCCGTGAAAGTAGCAATTAATGGGTTTGGCCGTATTGGCAAAAACTTTTTCCATGCAGTAATGGCAGACGCAACTGCACTAAAAACGATACAAATCGTCGCCATTAACATTGGTGCTGACCTGGTTGAGCATATGCCATTAACAATCAAGTATGACACGTTATTGGGAAGATATACGGGTGCTGTTGAGCGTAAAGGAAACACGATAACGGTTAATGGGCATGCGATAGAGATTATCACTGCGTTAGATCCATTAACCATCGATTGGCGCGCAAGAGGCATCGATTGGGTGGTTGACTGCACTGGCCGTTTTACCCAGCGCGCTGATGCGCAAAAGCATCTGCAAGCAGGGGCAAAAAAAGTGCTTATTTCTGCGCCTGCACATGACGAAGACGTTTCAATTGTGCCGGGAGTCAATAGTGAGCAGTACGATGCGCAAAAGCATGCGATCGTGTCCTTAGGCAGCTGCACCACTAACGCGCTTATGCCCATGCTTAAGGTGTTGCATGAACAGTTTGGTATAAGTAATGGGGTAATGACAACGGTACATGCGTATACTAATTCACAACATCTGCTTGATGGTGATGGCAAAGATCCACGCAAGGCGCGTGCTGCAGCGCTTAATATTATTCCTACCTCAACGGGTGCATCCCGCATGGTGGGTAAAATTATACCAGAATTAGATGGGAAAATTATTGCGCAATCTATCCGCGTACCGGTCGGTGTGGTGTCTTATTTGACCCTTGCGGTTGTGTGTAAAAAAACTATTTCTCCTGAGGTAATCAATGGTGCATTTGAACAAGCAAGCAAAACCAGTTTAAAAAATATTTTGGCTATTACCCAAGAGCCGTTGGTATCATCTGATTTTGCACGCACCAATCAATCGGTTACTATCGATGCACTTTCAACCGCAGTTGTCGAATCTACCGCAACGGTAGCGGGTTGGTATGACAACGAATGGGCGTATAGCGTGCGTATGAAAGAGTTTTTATTGTCGATCACCCATTGAATCATTGGAAATCCCACAGTGGTTTACCAGTGCCATCATCAAAAATTCTAATAGTTCTATCTCGGCACAGTTCAGATAAAATGTACGCACCCAATCCAACGCCCACAGCAGCAGCGACAATGCCTGCTCCAATGGCAACAGGCGCTAAAGCGGTGGCTCCTGCCGCCGCACCAGCTGCAGCTCCTGCGAGAGCGGTGTCTGCTGCCAGATCGCTGGCACCCGCAACTGCACCAACTATTGTTGCGCCCGCTGTAACGGAGGCACCAGCACCTGCGACGCCGCCCATTGCCGCTCCAATAGGCGCTACAACCTCTGCCACTTTACTCCATGACATGTTTTTCCAATTACTTTTTTTGTCACTTGCGCCCGGTTGTGACCACACATCTGCTTCCATGTAAGAAATATCGGTTAAGCAAAGCCCCAGGCCGCCGTGTAGTTGCACCGTTGCTCCTGCATCGAGCGTTGCGGTTCTATGATCACCAGAAAAGTTTAAGCGAATACCTATGCCTCTACTAAGCTGGCTAACAACGGTTATGGTATAGCCTACTTTAAATTCCCAGGTCAGTTGTCCTGGAAGAAGTTCTCGGATGATAATAGATTCGTTGCCACAGCGGTTATTGTCCGTCCCTACCCGTTTTATTGAAGTCCATGTGTTGTTGTCTCCGAGAACTTTTTGATAATCAACGCCTACAAGGCAAAAGCCTGCCTCGCCGCCCGTTCCATTAAAATCATTGGTAGCGTCTTTATCAACTGTTCTGCTGATATATCTAGAGAGCGGCCCGTTTGGCAACCCAATATGCAATCTGAACCCCCAGCCTCTGGAAGAATTATTTGTTACATGCCAGGTATAGGCGTTAACTACCTGGTGTATGGTTCCTGTGGCTAGCGCCACCAGAAGTGGTAAAAAAACTTTCTTCATATCGAGTTCCTTTTTTTAGGGGGCAGTTTCTACTAAAATCTTCAATAACAGTAAGATATCGAGTGAGCTACCTTAAGGATATATAAATAAAGTACAAATATGCAATATTTTTATTAAAAATTCTATTTTTCCGATTCTTCTTCACAAAAGCACCATAACTTTGTATTCTTAAGGCCAAAATCGCTATTCAACTAGATGTAGGGGCCCATAGCTCAGTTGGTCAGAGCAATCGGCTCATAACCGAGAGGTCCCAGGTTCAAATCCTGGTGGGCCCACCATGCATCGAAGATTACAAAAGCACGAAAGGGTGTTGGTTATGGAAGAATCGTCTCCGATAAAAAAGCTTATGGAGTTAGTATCATTTGACCAACAAACTGTCACACTGAGCCGTGACGTTGCTCATCAACAAAAACAAGTAACCGAATACACGCAAGAAAAGCAGCGGTTGACCGATGCGGTGGACCGCACTCATGAATCACTAAAACAAGCACGGCGGATGGTTGATGACAAAGAGCTCGAAATGGCTTCTTTGGATACGCAATTAAAAGAGATTAAGCGCAAAACTGAAGCGCTTAAGCATGCGCGTGACTATGAACCGTTGGCTAAAGAGGGAGAACGGATAAAAGAAAAGCAAACGCGTATAGAAGAAGAGTTGATTGAGGCATGGAAGACATTAGAACATCTTGATACGCAGTATAAAAACATAAAAAAAGATACAACGCTTAAATGCGACCAACTAGAAGTCACTATCGCTGATACGATCAAAAAAATAACGCAGATGCAACAAGAGCATGCGCACCGCTTAACACAGCGCAATGGGCTTATGACGGGCATCGATCCAGAACTTTTAAAAAAATATGATATGTTGTATCAGCAAGTATCTAACCCGGTAGTGCCAGTGGCAAACGGTAGTTGTTCAGCCTGTTTTTATGCCATGACTAATCAAGACATAACCAATTTGCGTAAGCGTAGGTTGCTGCAGTGCAAAGAATGTTTCCGTCTTTTATATCTTCCTGAATAATGGGTGGTTAACGGTAATAACAGCTATGAAACAACTTAATTTTTTAGAGCAGTGTTCTAAAACTGCCAAGCCTGTAGATGATTCGGCTACGCGTTGGCAGCTTTATATTGATGGAGCTTCTCGTAACAATCCGGGTCCTTCTGGTGCGGGGGTCTATATTCTTAAAAACGATCAGCTTTTTTATGCACAAGGTTTTTATTTGGGAAAAAAAACAAATAATGAAGCAGAATATTACGCACTGTTAATTGGCATTTTTATCTGTAAAGAAGCGATGGAGTCATCTGATACCGTATATATTGCATCAGACTCACAGTTAGTAATCAAGCAACTTTTAGGGGAATTTCAGGTCCGGAAACCTGAAATTAAAAAATTATACGATGCAGCGCGTATATTGCTTTCTGATTTGTCGTACAGTTTGTGTCACATTTTACGTGAACAGAACAGTAGGGCAGATTTATTAGCAAACAAAGGAATTGATACACACAATCCATTGCCCCACGATTTTATAGCATATGCAAACGAACACAATATCACTATTTAGAGTCATTAATAAAGCGCTCATGGTTGCTATTGCAATAACCATCACAGGCGCTAGCACCGTAACGCATGCCCGTTACCGGTGGTTTTTACTGCGCGAAGAGCAAAGAGAACAACAAAAAAAACCACCCGTGCTCCTTGCTGCATTTCACGTGCCGCAAGGGCACAACGTATCTTTTTTAAAAGAATATTGCGATCCGCGCAATACATTAGTTTTTCGTTCCCATGATTCACAGCAAGCGTATAGTAATTACTGCTCGTATGTGCAAGATCAAAGCAATGCTATTGCACAACCAGAGCCATATATACCCTTTGCTTTTACTATTCGCGTACTACTCGACGAGCAACCGTTAGATAATAAATGTTGGTTTTTAAAGACCGATGGACAATTCGTACGTTTTATTCCCAACGATGGCACCTATACGTTAGATATGCAAGAGATTGCCATTCGATTGGCGCCAGAAGGATTATATTTAAATGGCCAGTTGGTTGGGCCGTTGCTTATTATGCGTGCAACAAAAGGCTATACCCATTTTGATGGACATGAATACCCTGGTGTTTTTGTTATCGTGCAAAAGAATGAACGGGCCTATTTAATTAATCAATTGGATATTGAAGATTATTTATATTGCGTGTTGCGCTGGGAAAGTTGGCCTGGTTGGCCGCTCGAAGTTAATAAGGCATTTGCTATTGCATGTCGCAGTTATGTGATTGCCAAAGCTGCACAAGCTATGCAACGCAACCGTTTGTACCATATTAAAAGAAGTAATTTGCATCAGACGTATAATGGTATGCATCAATACGATGTTCTACGCCAAGCAATACAAGAAACGCAGGGGCTTATTTTGACGTACAACAAAAAGCCCATTGAAGCGATGTTTGACTGTTGCTGTGGCGGTGTTATTCCTGCAAAAATGGATGGGGTCAATTTTAAGCATGCACCCTATCTAGCACGCACTACAGAGTGTACTTTTTGCAAACCCTGTAAAATATATCGTTGGAAGATCACCTTAGAGGTGCGAGAATTACAAAAGCTATTAGCTGATGGAGGCTATCATTTGCACGATATTCGGGAAATTAAAGTGTTAAAAACTGATCGTGCTGGGATCGTGCAACAGGTGATGGTACGTGATAAGCGCCATCGGTACACCATAACGGGTAAGAAATTCTATTCGTTATTGAGTTCTATTAAAAGTTTCGCGTATACGATTGAAAAAAAGGGAAATACCATTACTTTCTTGGGTAAAGGGTATGGACACCATTTGGGTATTTGCCAATGGGGTGCGCGCAACATGCTTAATGCAGGCTGGTCGCACCGAAAAATATTAGCGTTTTATTATCCACAAACAACTATCATGGAACTCAAAACAGCGGTGAAAAACAATGCCAAATTATAAAGGCCATCTGGTCGGAGGTCTCTGTGCGTACGGATTATTACTCTCTTTGTTGCTTTTGTATGCAGTGTGCCCTACCCCGTTAACATTGGTTGAATGGTTATTAGCTACATTAGCAGGAGCACTGTTTCCTGATATCGATACAAAAAGTAAAGGGCAAAAATATTTTTATCAGTTAACGGGGATTTTAGGTATAGTGTTGGTAATTTCGCGCCATTATGTAACTGCTAGTTGCATGTTACTCCTCGCGTTATTTCCCTTGATGATTCGGCATCGTGGAATTACCCACTCATTCATTGCCATGAGTTTATTGTGTGCCGCGTGTGTACTGTTTGTACATTTACAAGTACCGTTCCATGCGCTGCAAATTACCTATGCAGTTCTGTTTTTCTGGGCAGGGCTTGTTTCTCACCTTATTCTTGATTTGGGAATTCGACGCACCTTTGCGTTGCGATAATTCGGTTTCATTGCACTACAAAGTTACCACTGCCATCTTTGGTGATGGTCACCATGCCTGTTGGTGCAATAGTAAATGATTGAGTAATTGGACCAGGTAAGTACATAACTATTTTCACTAACTTTCCTAAAATAGGATATTGCTTAACTATTGATTGCCCTGTAGATACTGGCTCGTTAATTATTTGCTCTGTACTATTAACCACCGATTCTGTATTGGCAGTTTTTTTTGTCGCTTGCCATGATACATTGACCCTTATATTGTTGATAGTCGTTGGTGTATTATTGACAATAGTAAGGGTATTATAGCTTGTGCTAATAGTCGCAACTAGCTGTACGATATATATGCAATATGTCATGCAGGCAATGGTGACACCGAGCTTTCTCATTGTCTTTCCCTTGCATTAACTGGATATTGTGCAGTGAATTTAAATGTTCCTGTATTATCTTTGGTAATTATGAAAGTATGACCAAAAACGCTGCCTAGATCAACGTTTTGGTAAGAGTTTGTTTGCCATGGATATTTGCCAGATTGTCTGATTTCTAAATGTACCTTCGCGCTGCTCATCGTTACTATTTTACTGCTCTGTGATGGTGCGATAGGGCCAGACGTTCCCAGTATTGAGCCATAGGAAGGATTGTATAGTCGTGCTTCAATGGTAATCGCCGTATTATTGATTATCATTACATCGCTGTGCATAGTTCCTGCTGGTGCACAGACAAGAAAAAGCATACATAAATTGAACAGTTTGTTCATAGCAACCTCCACATACTGTGTAGATTCACAAGCTTAGAAACGAATAGGTACGCTTGTTCTCTTTCAAGTTATGCAAAACAGGTGTTCTATTGCAATGGTTTCGAACTTTTCTTTGTTAGATACCTAACAAATGCAAAAGCCCATTGGCATTGTCAGTCGTTACTTGCGCGACATGCTCATACAATGTGCCGCGTAGTTGTGCAATAAATCGGGCAATTACTTGGATATATTGGGGATGATTTTGCTTGCCCCGTAACTCTTGTGGGGAAATATTACTGTTGAGTGATCTGAAATTTGCCATCAGGGTGTTGCGTAATGGCATAGGCATGGTCCAGATCAATGTATAAAGATGGTTGCCATTCATATTGGCTACCAGATTGTTTGATTTCTAAATATGCATGCATGCCGCTCATTATTGCTATTTCGCCGGCCTGGGAAGGTGCTATGGGACCAGATTCTCCTCTTAGTCTTCTATATGAAGGATTATGTAAACGTGCTTCAATGGTAATGGCCGTATTATTGATTATCATTACATCGCTGTGAACAGTATGCGCCCATGCACATGCCAGAAATATAAAAAAATGACATAGTTTTTTCATAATAACCTCCTTTTTTAATACTATCAGCACACTTTTAATTGTGCTGAAAATAACAGCTGCATAGCAATAGTTTTGAACTTTTTGAACTCTTACATTTCTCTCAAGCGCAAAAGCCCATTGGCATTGTCAGTCGTTACTTGTGCGACATGTTCGTACGATTCGCCGCGTAGTTGTGCAATAAATCGGGCAATTACTTGGATATATTGGGGATGATTTTGCTTGCCCCGTAACTCTTGTGGTGGCAAATAGGGCGCATCAGTTTCTAAAACTATTTTTTCTAATGGTACTGTAGTTGCCACAGTACGCAGTGCATGATTTTTTGGGTAGGTAACGGTGCCCCCCATGCCAATTAAAAAATTACGCGTGATATATTCGTGTGCGATAGGGAGCGGGTCAGAAAAGCAATGGACAACGCCACGCAATCCTTGTTTGCTGTATTCATCTATTGCATACAATGTTTCATCGGTTGCATCGCGTGAATGAATTAAAATGGGTAAGTTAGATGCGAGGGCCATATCAACTTGTGCGCGAAAGACATCTTTTTGGCGTTGTATGTTGTAATCAGGATAATGTTTATCAAACCCTATTTCACCAACGGCAACAATGTTATTTTTTTCTTTTTCTTGAACGAGCGCATGCAGTTCTTGCACATCGGCGCGCCACTGTTCTGTGGCATCATTAGGGTGGATACCAATGGCAGCATAAACATTTTTGTATGCTTGAGCCAACGCAACTGAATTTTTACTTTCTATAACGCTGGTGCCCACATTAAGTATGGTGGTAACATCATGAACGCGTGCAGCTTCAATAATGTCTGTTGCATGCGCAATTTCTAGTGCGTTTAATGCACGATCGAATTCTTTTTTTACCATTAAATTGATATGACAATGCGTGTCAATAAGCATAGCGGCAATCACCTTTTTATGATATGTACTGTAATAGTGCGTATTGTAGCTTATTTTGAAACGTATGCTTGAGTGCGAAAAAACTGGCTATTTTAAAAAGCCTTTTAATGCAATTTTTTTGGTCATAATTTGACAAACCTGTAAATCAAAATAAGCTATACCACCAGTTTACCATAGGAAATAAAAAAGAAGAGTACTAATGAGACTGTTCAAGTGCTTTTAAAAAACCATACTAACCTAAGGAGTTCTTGATGAACAAGAGCCAATTAATCGATTCGCTTGCTGAAGAAACTATGTTCAGCAAAAAAGATGTTGCTCGCTTACTCGATAGCTTAGCACGCACTGTGCAACGAGCGCTCAAAAAAGGTGATAAAGTACAGTGGGCAAGCTTTGGCACCTGGTCAATTTCTCGTCGTCCTGCACGCAAAGGTATTAATCCAGCAACAAAACAACGTATTGATTTACCGGCAATTAATGTTCCTAAATTTAAGCCGGGCAAAGCATTACGCGAAGTAGTGCGCTCGATCTAATACGCATCTATTATAAGAAATAAAGCGGAGGCTTTTCGAGTAATCGAAAGGCCTCCTTTTTTTGTAGGCATCTGGCTGTATCTTTTCAAAAGAGTTAATTTTAGGTACTTTACTAGAATAAGCGAGGTATAGAAAAAGCGCTCATCCCGAGTGATTGCGCAGCAATTGTATCGAGGGATAAGAGCGTCCGATACCCTTCGATACACCCGACTGCGCCAATGCTCCGTCGGGCACTCAGGGCGAGCGCAAATCTGGTTACAGAGGCACGCTCTTTTTAATGGTAAAGTTGAGAAAACATGATAGATTTGACTATTTTACGCCATGACCCTGAAGGGACTGTGGCTCGTATTCATAAAAAAGATCCCACATTTGATGGCGCACAGTTAGTAGCATTAGACAAGCAAGTGCGTGCGTTGCAGATGCAGGTAGAAACAGTGCGTCACAAAAAAAATGAGTTAGCACAGCAGGGTAAAGGGGGAGTTACCCAAGCATTGCGTGATGCGTCTATTGCGCTGGCAAAAGAGCTAAAAGAAACAGAACAAGATCTGCATGCAGTACAAGCTCAGTTTCAACAGCTATATTTAGCATGTCCGAACTTACCTTCAGATGATTTACCGGTAGGATTTAAAGAAGCGAATGCCGTAGTAACTGAGTGGGGCACGGTACCCCATTTTGCGTTTACTCCTAAAAACCATCTTGAATTAGGCACTGCACTGGGGTGGTTCGATTTTGCTGCTGCCGCTCGTATGACTGGTAGTCAGTTTGCGTTATATAAAGGGCAGGGAGCACGGTTGGTGTATGCATTAACGCGCTTGATGATAGAACATAACCAGAAACATGGCTATTCATTGGTAATTCCGCCGTATCTCGTTAATGAAGCGTCATTAATTGCATCCAGTAATTTTCCTAAATTTCGGGATCAGGTGTATCAAGTTTCTGAAGATACTCTTTTTCTCACACCAACGGCAGAAGTTAATTTGCTTAATATGTATCGCGATCACATTTTTGAAAGTGCAGAATTGCCTGTGCGCATGACTGCATGGACAAGCTGTTTTAGACGAGAAGCGGGTGGTTACGGTGCTACTGAACGTGGCCTCATTCGCATTCATCAATTTGAAAAAGTAGAGCTGTTCACCTTTTGTGAACCAACCCAAGCAGATGCTGAATTAGAACGCATGGTTACGTGCGCACAAGAGCTATTACAGATGCTGGAATTGTCGTATCGCATTTCTTTACTGGCAACACAGGATTGTTCATTTCCTTCCGCGCGTACGTATGATATTGAAGTATGGATGCCTGGGCAAAATGCATTTTATGAGGTGTCTTCTTGCAGTAACTGTACCGACTTTCAAGCACGGCGTGCGGCAGTACGCTATCGTGCAAGCGCAGGCAGTAAGCCAACACTTGCATATACGCTCAATGGCTCATCATTAGCATTGCCGCGCCTTATGGTTGCGCTACTTGAAAATTATCAACAGCCAGATGGATCGGTACGAATACCCGATATTTTAAAACAGTACGGTGCGTAAAGGGAATGGTATGAATCGTTCTGAAATCTTGCAAAAAGCACGATTAATTACGGTGCAAACACGGCGCGTTTTAAATAGCTTATTAGTGGGAGATTTTCGCACCCGTGCACGTGGAACCGGTTTCGAATTTGATCAGTTATCTGAATATCAGTTGGGTTCCGATATTCGTTTTGTTGATTGGAAAAGTTCAGCACGCATGTCGAAACTGTTGGTCAAAGAGTTTCGACAAGAACGGAGTCGCCACGTCACTGTTGTGCTCGACGTTTCTGCATCAAATGAGTACGGTTCTGGCTCCCATGCAAAACAAGAATTTATGCATACCATTGCTGGAGTATTGGCAATGGCGGGTATTTATGCACGTGACATTGTTTCTTTATTGTTATATACCGATCGCGTGGAACAGTACGTGCGGCCAGGGCGTGGCATGGTCCATGGTTATTATGTGCTTGAGCAGTTACTTAGCGCGCAGCCGGTTGGTAAAAAAAGTGAGCTTCGTGTTGCTATTGATCATCTGATGCATGTACAAAAACAACCATCAATTGTGTTTATTATTTCTGATGGCATCGACGAAACGCTTGAAAGTATACGCATGCTTACGCAACGGCACGAGGTTATCTTTGTGCGTTGTTTAGATGCACTTGAAAAACATATTGGACAAAGTGGGGCATTGATGCTGCAAGATTTAGAAACCGATCTGTTGTATCAATCATATGATACAGTTGCTCTACAAGCATACATTACGCAACGATTGAAACAACAAGAACAGTTGTTTCAACGATATGCCGTTGGCATGGTTGATGTTAACCCAACGTTAACCGTAGAGCAGTTTGCGCATGTGTTACGTTTAAAACAAGTACATCTTTAATATATAGAAGGGTATCGATGAACGAACAACCGCACATACCTCTTTTTGAACTGTATGATATTTGGTATACACCATTGTTATCGCGCGTGTGGGTAAGAGTTGCATTGGGTATAGTAATAATAGCTGTTGTCTGTGCTATTATTACTATACTCTATCGACTATGTAAGCGCCGCACACCATTCAATTCTTATCAACAGGCGATGACAAGTATGCGCGCGCTGGACCCCCTATTTTTTCATGCTGCTCATGATTCAGATGCATTTTATGTGCGTATCACTAGCGCGTTAAAAGAGTATTGTAAAGCACGGTTTCATTTTGCTGCTGGCATGACGGATGAAGAGTTTATCCGTGCATTAGAGCGGTTACCTATTACTGATGATCTGCGCGCCGCAAGTGAGCAGATTATGACGGGGGCGCAATACAGTAAATTTGCACAACAAAATGCAGCTCTTGAACGTATGAAAGATGATTTAGGCCGTTCTTGTACCATTATTGATTCGCTTGAGCAGCTGTATAAGCAGCAACAAAAAGCAGATGATCTTTCGCGCTCGTCCTGAGCCTGTCGAAGGATATCGAGCATCTCATGTTCCCTTGCAGCCTATGCTTATCTACCCCTTTGGTATTGGCGGACTTCGGCGCGCAGGCAAGATGAGCGCTTTTTTGATGCCAGCTTTATCTTTTTGTGTTACAAAATCCTTGGGGGGCTTGACACGTGTGGTATACTAAGAACAATCATCTTTTTTAGAGAAAATTAATAGATTATTTTCACATAAAAAAGTTATTTCAGATAACCTATCTATATTAATCCATATGGAGAATTATGGCAAAACACGTAGGGGTAAAGTTACCCGAAGATTTAATTAAAGTGCTCAAAAAAGGAACGGTAGGAGTGTTAGCAACGTTCTCTGAAAAAGGGTTGCCAGATACAACGCCGGTACAGTGTATGTACCCTAAAGGGTTAGAAAGCATATTGCTTTCGATTCATAAAGAACATGCAGGGTACCACAATATGGTATGGCAAAAAAAAGTTATGCTTTCTTTTCTTGACGAAAATAACGTGGCATATAGTGTCTTAGGAAGAGCGGGTGTAGTGCGCGCACCATCACTCGTACATCCTTTGATGAATATTGTGCGCATTGATATTATCGATATCAAATGTGATCGTTCAACGTTGACACGCGTGGAATCGGGTATCCGTTGGGCCTATACCTCAATAGAGGCTGAAGAGTTAGTTAATAGTTTGATGGAAGAGTTGAAAGATCTTTCTCAAACGTTATAAGTTTAATTTTTGCGTAGTGGAGCTTACCGATTATGAATAAGTCGATGAATACAAAAACGCTATTGATGAAAATAACACAAAGCATTATCGTATCAGGCACCTTACTATCGGTAAGCTTTGCTGCCAATCCCCCGACAATTCCAACTGCGGGACCCGCTGCGATTCCAACATCCTCGCCTGCAGTGCCAGGGGGCGCTCCTTCGCCAACGCCAGCAGCAAATCCAACGCAGAGCCCAGCAACTCAACCGCCGGCGGCAGCCGGCAATGCACCTGCAGGTGGTCCAGCGCAACATGCGGAGCAACACGCAGAAGCAAAAGCAGCGGCTAAAGAGGCTAAGCATGAAGAACACGCGCAAAGTGCTCATGCGCCAACACCAGCACCCACTCCTCCACCGGTAGTCCCGGCACCAACCCCAGAAGCAGCAGCACCGCAAGCATCATTGCCCATGCCTGCAAATCCTCCCGTAGCACCAACACCAACTCCTGCTCCAGCAGGACCGCCAATTGTTATTACCCCATTAGAAGAACCCAAAAAAGAAGAGGTCAAAGGGCCTTTGTTTGAAGAAAGTTCGGGGCTCGATAATATCAACCTCGTTGAAGGGGGCAACTGGTATTTAAAGCGGCAAGCGCTTGAACAGACGGTTGATACTATTGAACAAATTAATGAACTATTCAATAAGATTGTGTTGTTAAACACAGATTATTTGGTCAAACGCAATAAAGTAGATACCGAAATGGAACACTTTCTTTTGAAAATGGGTATCGATATTGGTGATCTTGACCAGCGATTACAAGAAGTGATTGAAGAGCTCGACGCTAAGCGCAAAAAAGAAGGTGAGCTTTCTGAAGAAAAACGTGATATAGAGCATGATGCAGAACAGAAAAAAGCAGAAGTAGAGAAGTTGCAAAGTGATTTAAAAGATCTTTTAAAGCTCAATGATAAACTCGATGCAACGATGGAAATGGTGTCTAATCAAATTAAAAAAGCAAATGATTATCAAGCAATGGCATGGAAGAATTTTCAAACCATTAAAAAAATATTGAGCGATGAAAAAGCGCGCGAACTGTACTACCAAACAGATGGGCTGTTCAAAAGCATTCTCGGGCTATATGAGTACCTGCAAACGCCATTAATGAACTATTTCACTGAACATATCGAACAGCTGCGCAGTAAGATGGGCATCATGCAAAGCTCTTTTGATACATTAAAAACTAAGGGCATCGATTTACAAAAAACAGCACAAGAGCCAGAAAAAAAGGTAGAAGGGCCAGTGGTAGCAAAACCCAAAGAGATAAAAAAAGTAGAAAAGCAGAGTTGGTTTGGATCGATTATTCATACGATCAGTTTGCCATTCGTGTATGTGTATGAAGGGTTAAAGCTGATGATCACCGAAATGTATCAATGGATTTTTGGCACAAAGAAAACAAAACCAGTTGCAGCAATAGCAACACCAGTAGTTGCAGCAGAACATGAAGCGTCTGCGGTGCCAACGCACGAAGAAACAAAAGAAGCGTCAGTGGCTGTTGCACAACCAGCACTCGCATCTGATTTGCACGAAGCAGGGCCAGCGGTAAGTGCAGAGCTGGCACATCCAGCAATGCCAACCGTGCAGCAAGCATCAGCGCAACCAATAGGAGCTCCTCAGAATTCGCATGCGCCGCAATTGCCAAGTGCAACAATGCCAAAACTGCCAGCGCAACCAGTGCCTTCTCAAGTCGCTAATGTGCCGCACGATGTGCATGCACCAACTCCGTCGCAGTCCGCGGGATCGATAGTGCAAAAGATGCCAGCATTGCCAGCAGTGGCCGTTCCCGTTGTGAGTGCGCCGCAAGCAGATAATGCAAAGCATGAAGAGCATGGCATTGAAGCAGCGCACGTTGAACATGCGCAAGAAAAACCAGTTTTTAATACGCATTAATAAATAAAAAATTTATTAATCAAGGCATATTTGGCACTTTAATACAAATATGATAGCATGTGAATATCAATAACTTTCGAACAGCAAAGGTTTATATCTCATGCGCTTTTCTAAAAAATATGCTCTGATTTTTCTGTATTCTTTCTTTTTTTTAAATAATTCTGGTTTGTTGCATGGCGTTGGTAAACGCGCACAATTGGGATATGGTAATGATGATATTGTTCCAACAGCATCCGAATTAAGCGAGAAGCCAGCTGCCACTAAAGAATTCTCTTACCTTCAATCACCGGTGGGAAAAGTAGTAAAAGATCTTGCTATTGCCTATGTGGCAGATCGGGGGATAACATTGGCACATGAGATGGGTCATGCGGGGATGGCATTGTTGTGCGGCTTTAAGGTTGATGGATTGTACGTAGAATGGGTCCCCATTATTGGCAATGGAGGTACTCACGTAGTTGATTATGATTTAACAAAAAATGCTCTTGCGAATGTATCTATTGTGTTAGCTGGGCCCTTGATCGGAATTCTGAGCATATATTATATTTCACGTTATACTGGTTCGGAAAAATCACTACCACTTAAAATAGTGCTTGGCTGGCATACTCTTAGTCACATGCACGATTTTATGCCTAGACCAGGAACAGATATGTCACAAGCACTCTGCACATCAGCATACGCGTTGAAGGAGTACTTAATACGGCAACAGCAGGCGAGATTGCATACGCAAGCATAATTTTATAGCGCAAAGTCATTGATTAATCTGATAGTTCTGGTACATTTTTGGCTATTACCCGCGCCGAGGTGGTGGAATTGGCAGACACGCAGCCTTGAGGTGGCTGTGGGAGAAATCCTGTAGGGGTTCGAGTCCCCTCTTCGGCACCATACTTCGCTTATCCGTGCCTGTCGGCTCGGCAAGCTTCGTATGGCACGGCCAGGTAGTTGTGCTTACGCTAATAGAAAAATTGCGGAGGTTATCCGCCGTAGTAAATGCGCGTTAGCGCGACTGCAAAGCCGCCTGTTCTACGTAGTGTTAACGAAGTAGAAGCTATGAAAATAAAAAGTCCATTGAAATAAACGCTAGAATAAGATCAAAAAGTAGTAGTAGTATTTGTATTGAAAGGATTTTATGAATCGATCGGTTCGTACATTTGTATCATCATCGTTTTTTGTATGGGTTGTTGTAGCCATAGGTGCACTTGCCTATCTCTTTACTATTCAAAACGGTCGGTTGGCGCTTCGCCCAGACCGAGTGAAGTTTGGTATAGATTTGGTTGGCGGTACGTACATAACCTTGTCTGTTGATATCGATAAAGCGGTTGAACTCGAGCTGCATGCAAAAAAACAAAACTTATTGAATCGTTTAAAAGAGGCGAACCATCCATTACCCGTTGCACAATCAATTGAAAAAGATGCTATCAATTTCAAATTCGATTCAGCGCATGGGCTTAATGCTGCATATGGTCATTTACCAACAATAGATCATGACCTATCATTTACAGCAAAAGAGTTAACCTTATCTGCATCACTCAAAGAAGCGGCATTAAATCGTTTAAAACGATGGGCAGTACACAGTAACATCGAAGTATTGCGTAGCCGCATCGACAAGTTGGGTGTTGGTGAAATCTCTATTGCAGCGCAAGGGGAAAAAAATATCATTGTTGAGTTGCCCAACGTCGATGACCCTCAAAAAGCAAAGGCAATGATTGGTAAAGCTGCATTGCTTGAAATTAAACTTATCGAACGCATGGAAGATGATGCAGAAAAGATATTAGAAGATTACGATGGGGAATTGCCTGACGATATGGAAATAGTTTCTGGCAAAGAAGATCGTGGCCAACGACTGTACTTCTTGGTTCCAAAATATGCAGATATTACCGGTCGTTTGCTTAAAGATTCGTATGCTGATATTGGCGGCAATCTGGGTACTGAGTGGGTGGTGCATTTCGAATTTAACCCTGAAGGTGCCGATAAATTCTACGAACTGACACGCAATAATTACAAACGCAAGTTGGCTATTATTCTTGATGGATCGGTGATTTCATATCCCGAAATTTCAGTGCCTATTCGTGAGCACGGATACATCCATAGCAGTTCGTTTACTCAAGAAACAGCAAAAGAGCTCGCGATGTTGCTTAAGTCTGGTGCCTTTGTAGCGCCCGTTACTTTTGCACAAGAACGACAAATTGGGCCATCATTAGGGCAAGAATCGATCTACAAAGGTCTGTTTTCGTGTGCTGTTGGCATGGCGCTGTTGCTCATATTTAGCATACTCTTTTATAAGATGGCAGGCTTCTTTGCCTTTATAACCTTAGTATATAACTTGTTAATAACACTCATTATGCTCTCATGGCTTGGTGCAACGTTAACGTTACCCGGCATTGCAGGTATGGTGTTGACCGTTGGTATGGCAATTGATGCGTCCATATTAATTTATGAAAAGATACGTGAAGAGTTAGCGCGTGGTACTGCTGTTAGCAAAGCGGTGGATGAAGGATTCTCTGATGCCATGGCAGTGATTTTAGATTCCAACATTACTACCTTCTTGATTGGGTTAGTTCTCTACTATTTTGGGACCGGACCAATTCAAGGATTCGCTATTACTATGATGGTAGGTATTATTGCTACATTATTGACAGGGCTCTTCTTTTTACGGTCAATATTTAGTTTCATTATTACCTTTTTTCACGTGCGTAGCTTAAGTATTTAGTGTATACTAAAGCAATACATAATTGGCGACGTAGCTCAGTTGGTTAGAGCGGCAGAATCATAATCTGTAGGTCCGGGGTTCGAGTCCCTGCGTCGCCACCAAAGATAATATGAAAATTCGTGCTTATATTCCCTTAATACTTTCAGCAATTCGATTTTTTGTGGCACCCTTTGTGGTGCCTTTTTTGTATATCTACGCAGTGGATGCAAACAGTAGCATTGGACTATGCAGCGTTGCGATAATTTATCTGGTGCTATTAAGCACCGACTTTTTTGATGGCTACTTGGCACGTCGTTGGCACAGCAAGACGGTAATTGGTGCGGTACTTGATTCGATAGCAGATAAAATGTTCCTTTTTTCTTTGCTGGTTGCATTCGTATATATGCATACGATTACGCCATTGCTCGCCTTGCTCTTCATATTTCGTGAATGTTTGGTAACTGCGTGGCGATTAATGTTGCTACAGCTCGGTCATCCAGTCCCCCCCGTGTTATGGTCAGCAAAAATTAAAACAGTATTACAAGGCCTTTTCATCGTACTAACCATAGCAGCCAGCATAGAAGGAGTGCCTTCCATAATAACATATAGCCAACATTTCTTTGGGCTGTGCGCTCTTTTTTCTTCCGGGTACTCTGCGTATGAGTACGGTTCGTACAGTTGGCGTTTACTACGAAAAGAGTTGTTGGTATGAACGAACATATTTTCTGTGTGCTGAGCGTCTTGATGGCCTATCTCATTGGTGCCATACCAACTGGTTATATTATTGCGCGTTTGTGCGGCATTCGTGATATCACGCAGCATGGGTCCGGCAATATTGGTGCAACGAATGTGGCACGGGTATTGGGAAAGCAGTTCTTTGTGCTGGTACTTTTGCTTGATGGTGTAAAAGCTTTTTTAGTGGTTACGGTAGCACAATATTTTTTCGATGAAACGTGGATTATTGCGTTGATTAGTTTCAGCATATTAATTGGCAACTGTTACTCACTTTTTTTACGAGGGCGAGGCGGTAAAGGAGTTGCGACGAGTATCGGTATTATGCTGTCTTTAAATCCACAACTTTTTCTTTTCCAATTGTGTGTATGGGTTCTGGGATTTATCTTGTTTCGCGTTGTTGGCATAGCTTCGATAATAAGCGCAATCAGTCTTGTGTGCGCATCATTATTCATGCAATCTATTCTGTTGCCATATCGTTTTTTGTATGGTGCAATGGGACTATTAGCATTCGTGCGCCATGACCAAAATGTGAGGCGATATATCCAAGAAAGAAGGAAGTAGTGCATGAAATTTAAAAAAGTTGCTCAAACGTTTGATGCAATAGAACAGATCAGCTCTCGTACAGAAATTACGCAACTGTTAGCCCACTTATTTCATGATGCTTCAGATACCGATATTCGCATTGTCTGTAATTTAGCGCTCGGCACGTTGCGCCCTTCCTACGAAGGTATGCAGTTTAATATTGCGCAAAAAACATTGATAGCCATTGTTGCGCGCGTTTTCAATCAATCAGTTGCAGATATTACTGTAGCTGCAAAAACATTGGGCGATATTGGTGCTTTATTCGCCGTCGCACAACAAGAAGACACGGTATCATTAACCGTTATGGAGATCTATGCATGTTTAAGCGAGGTAGAAAAGATTTCCGGCATTGGTTCGCAAGAAGAGAAAGCAGAAATACTTTTTAAAGTGTTAAAGGCAGTTTCTGGTATCGAAGCGAAATATATCGTCCGTATTATTTTAGGCACGTTACGTCTTGGTTTTTCTGACATGACCATTATTGATGCGTTGTCGTGGATGATTGCCGGTGACAAATCACTCCATGCCCCTATTGAGCATGCTTACAATGTGTGCGCTGATCTTGGATTGATTGCATCGATTCTTAAACGTGAAGGCATTAAAGCGGTTGAGCAGGTTGATATTCATATCGGTATTCCTATTCGGCCTGCTGGCGCAGAACGGTTGCCTGATGCGCAGGCTATTATAGAAAAGATTGGACCCTGCGTTGCGCAACCCAAATTAGATGGATTTCGGTTGCAAATTCATATCGATAAGCGCGACGGCCAAGCGCCAACGTTAAAGTTTTTTTCTCGTCATTTAATTGATATGTCTGCGATGTTTCCTGATTTAGTAGATGCATTGGCACAGATGCCGGTACGTACGTTGATTGTAGAAGGTGAAGCTATTGCATACGACCCGTACAGTAACAGTTTTTTACCATTTCAAGAAACAGCAAAACGCAAACGGAAACATGGCATTGAAGCGGTAGCAGTAGAGTTTCCGTTGCGTGTATACCTGTTTGATCTATTGTATTGCGATGGTGAATCGTATTTGCACAAAGCACATGAAACACGCAGAAAAAAACTGGCATCATTGGTTGAAGCAGAGCATGACGCGCGCGTGCAGCTGGTGGCGGAAAAACAGCTTGCCGATGCGCAAGAGTTAGAAACCTATTTTTTAGCGCAGCTTGAACACGGCCTCGAAGGCATTGTAGTCAAGCGCCCTCACGCACAGTACCAGGCAGGCAAGCGGAACTTTAACTGGATTAAATTAAAATATCATGCAGCGCAGCAGCTAGAAGATACGATCGACTGTGTAATCTTGGGGTACTATGCCGGTGGTGGTAAACGTGCAGCGTTTGGCATAGGGGCCTTTTTGGTAGGTGTGTACAATAAACACCATGATCAGTTTGAAACGATTGCAAAAGTAGGTACCGGTTTGTCAGACGATGGCTGGCGTGAACTAAAGCAGCGTTGCGACAAAGAAAAAGCACATGCAAAACCGAACAATGTGCATTGTGCAAAAGAGCTGATACCTGATGTATGGGTATATCCCGTGATTGTATGTACCATTTTAGCCGATGAAATCACCATTTCACCACTGCATGCAGCAGGAAAAACAACAACACATTTGGGTTATGCATTGCGATTCCCGCGCTTTGTTATGTATCGTGAAGATAAGTCAGCGATAGAAGCAACAACAGTCGATGAGGTTAAGCGATTATATGAAAATCAAAACAGAGGGAGTTAATATGATTACTGTGATTATGAGTATTTGCGTGCTGATGACAAGTATCTGCCGAGGAATGGAAACAGAGTTGATAAAAGCTTTTGATGAATCATGCAAGCTTTTTTATCTTCCTGCACAAAAAATGGTCCCTTTAGAAGAGTATAAGCAGCTTGCCAACAAGTATGATGTGAATGTGTGGCAAGCAGATGACACGCCGCTGATGCAGCTGATTGGTTTCGGGGTAGATAATGCTTATATTAACGTATTGCTTGCACACAAAGCACGGGTAAATCTTTGTGATGCTCACGGTAACACAGCTCTCCATTGGGCAATGAATATTCATAAAGTGTTTGCGAGTGAAGGAATGTATAACCCTACAGAAACAGTAGTAACATTGCTTGATAAAGGGGCGGACGTTTGTGCAACAAATCGGGATGGTGATACGCCATTGCATCGATTGTATAAGCAGCCATTTACGCTATTTTGTGATGACCTCATCGATCGCAGCAATGATGTGGTTGCAATTACCCAAGCTATTTTTACGTACGTTGGGGATGTGAATAAAAATAAAGATTTGCTTAAGCAGATAGTCGCCAAACGCAACAATGATAAAAAGACTATTGCAGATCTTGTCGCAGCGCATTCACAATATAATGACTTGCCCGCGCTGCCAGTGTTATACAGAACCATTGAACGGTACATGCGGTTGACAGTTAAGTAATGCGCGTCATTTCCCCTAAGAATTTTTTCTTACGAATGGGACTACAATACGCCACGCCGCCTGGGCAAATGTGTTGATCAAGCGGGGTACGAATAGAAGCTTCAATCACTTGAGCATCTGCCGTGCTGACTTTGTTATCTTGAATAAGGTGCGTTGCAATCAATTGATTGTAAAGAGATGCTATTTCTTTTTGATCTATATCTTTAAATCTGAACACAGCGCTCCATTCCGCTTTCAACCCTTGCTTAAACTGTTCTAATGATAAATCATTGCAGCCACTATCCTTACAATGGGTTGCGAGATATACAAGGGCTTGACCTACCAATATCGCTGGACTCACTCCACCAAACATACCCGTAAGCGGAGGATTCGTTTTATTTAATTGATCTATAGCATCAGTTACTTTTTGAACGGATTCTGCGGGAACCTCCTTACCTGTTCTCAATTGCACTGGATAAACGGTGGTACCGAGAGATACGCAAATTAGTGTTAAAAGATTTAAATTGTTTATTAATTTCACAAAAGACCTCCCTGGAACATGTTAATACGTAATCTCTTAAAACTATAACAGAAAGCGAATAAAAGTCAATATAATGACTTTTGTTAATTCAAATAGAGTAAATTATTTTAACAATTCAACTTTTCCAGTACTTTACTTTAGAAACTCAGGCCAGTATTCTTTGTAATTGAATAACGCCCAATACCATTTTTTTACTTGATTTTGTGGCATACATGTATCTTCCATGCCGCATGCATTCAATGATAGTATTAAAAAAAATATGAGTGAAAAAATCATATTGATGCCTTTGAATTAAGAAAGTTGTCTTACTTTTTTTCTCTGCATATTCTACACTTTTACTGTGCATGTTGATACATTATTCACTGTTTAATAGTTTTTTAAAGGAAAAGTATGAATACATATATGGTATTATTACTCAGTTGTGTAGGTATGGCGCCTATCGCGACATATGCTATGGGTGATCAAAATAATCTGGGAGCAGCTTTGTTAAAAGCAACGAAAGGTATGAGTCAAGAAATGGAAGAGCTGAATGCATGGTTAAATCAATCTAGCTCGCAGGCTTTTCTCAAACAAAACTATCCTGTCTTACGAGAGCTCATAACAAAGAAAGAGATTCCAGCTGCTGATTTATTAATTAATGCAATGATCCCCTATTCAGCAAAAGCATTGGAAGAATTAAAAGAGTACAAACACACACATAATCTGGTATATGCAACATTCATGGTAGATGATGCGATACACACTGTTGAGGAAAGTCATAACGCATTACTGGAAATGTCTAAAATACAATTATAAGTAAACGTATATATAAAAGGGTTTGTAATGAATACATATATGATGGTAGTGCTCGCGTGCTTTGGAGCAGCATCGGTTAATACGTGTGCCATGGATATTGATGCACTTGAGAAGGCCCTGAACAATGAAGTGAATGCATGGGAGGAGTTCATGAGTAGTACCGGAGAGGATCAAGAATTTATAATGACTAATGTAACGTCTTTTCCGCAAAGAATAGAGAAGATGAAGCAGCCCAGTAAACTCCAAGAAGAATTACCTGCATTCAAACAATTGGTCCAGCAAGTCTTCGACAAACACACAACCGTGATCGATAAGGCAACAAAATCAAGGCAAGAGAATAATATAACAATATTAGCGCAAAATTGGGATCAGTTTATTACTAATATGGAAGAATCCCAAGCTGCGGTATCAACACTGCTGCAGAAATTATCATAAATCGGATTATTGCCGCACTAAAATAAGAGGATAGCGATGAACTATCCTCTTATTTTGATCACTTTTTTTATGGTTACGGTACAAAATCTATTCTATTTTCTCAACAATGTACGGACTCTGGAACGCGCTTCCTTGAGGAAGCATATTGAGAACATCTTTTTGTTGAAAAACATCCACAGCATATGAGTCAATTTTCCACTTTTTATAACTGTCAGCTAATGTTAATGCACCAATAGTTGCAAAGTTAAACAGCTGCAAATAATGGGTATCTGGTGCATGTGGGAAAACCTGTTCCCCATTTGCACGTTTAATCTGATTAGCACGATATGGGTATCCATAGGCATTTGATGGCGCACAGAGCGTTGTAAATGCTGACGGATAAGTGACGCTAATGTCGTGCGTGCGCTTCATTCTGTCATAGCGATAGAGGTATGGATGAGTGGCTAAAATCTTTGACCAGTGTTTATACAGTCCTTTATTTTCAATAAGCGTGCACATTTCAGGAAATTGACCAATTTCTGGCATTGCGGCATGTTGATGCGAACGAATATTAGTGACCGTTGTGTAGGTGGTAGGTAATTCCCATTTTTTAATTCCCCAGTGCCTTAGATAACTATTGGTCCATCGCCACATTTTTTGATGCCACGGTAATGCATTATAATTTGACCACAGCCCAATTACTGCATTAAACAGTTTCTGGCCGTATATCCAGCTTGAGCCTTCTTGATAATTAAAAGTACTCTTTGCATCATCGGTATAAAAATTCCACATAAAACCAACGGGGGATGAGTTACGTGTCGAGCGCAAATTTACTGGTACAAATTCATTTTTAAATGACGACCCCGTATCATTGATTTTTTGCTGTAAAATCTGCTTAATATCTTTTGGTAACTTGGTCGCTTGCGTCGCACGATCTAGCGTATCCAATGTTTGATACAGGTGCGGTTGCGTGCTGTTAAGCAATGCATCGTATCCGGCCCAACCGAGTTCAAGCCCTGCATGGGAAAAAAGTGAATAATCAATGTGATTATTAAAACGGTCATGCTTGCCAATAAAGAGTGCCACTGGCAATAATGCATTCAGATCTTGTATAAATGTGTGTCGCTCCAAGCGGCCTGTCATTTTAAATTTATCTGCAAGTTCTTGCTCAAAAGCGCCCTTAAATATTTGATCTTCATGGTTTCCACGAATAATAATAAAACGGTCAGGGTTCTGAATTTTATAGCGCATTATCATATCCCACAACTCAGCACTGTATAGCCCCTTGTCGTTACAGTCGCCTTGAATAATAATACGTATCTTTTGATTCTCTTTGATCTTCAGTGGATCGTCTTTATCCAGATATCCTTCTTCAGACAACTTTTCCATTTCTCTAATGAAAGCATGGACATCGCCATGCAAATCTCCAATGAAAAAAAGCTTTTCATCATCAGTCACTACGCATTTTTCTAAATAATAGGGGTGTTTTTTGCCTTGTTCTAGAGTAGCTGTAAGGTCAAGTCTATGACCACTGCACCAACTGCCCATTTCGAGCTGATTGCGCATAACCACTTTAAATTGATGGACCGTTGCCAAAAACGTATCTTTTTCTATCCCTTTTTTCGTATATACGAAATCTTCTGTTTCTTGCTTTGAAGCTTCATCATAGTAAAACCCAGATTCTTCGGGCTTGAGTGTGACAGCAAGCGGTAGGCTCTCATAACGGTTCTTCAACTCGTCAAATGTTTGGTAGGTGTAATCGCATGCAAGTGTGTTCAGTGAGAATAGAACCATAAAAATAAAATACATTAAATTGCTTTCTGATGAGGTATTGGCAGTGTAGTTGCCTGCTTTTATTTTTTCAATTTGCTTAGTTCCAAGGCGTGTTCTTCTAGTAAGGCATACTTTTCTTTTATTGTCTCTACGGCATGCTTAATTGAGGTAGGTTCATATTTTTGTTTTGAGTCATATGAACGCTCTTTGAATGCAATGAGGTTAGACAATTCAGGGGGTAATTCTGGCGGCAGATTGTGGATAGGAGTTCTTGTTTCGAGATAACCTCTTGTCATCACTGAATCTATTATTAGGTCTTGATTATTATGCTGCGTTAACAGTTCTAAAGCATTGTGATAACTCAAATGATTATACTTTTGGTTATTAATTTTTAAATTAACATAAAAAACCTTTTTAATTTCAGGTGCGTTTGCCGGCACTTTTTGTCTTTCAGCAGAGAATGCGTGCATGGAAGTGAATGAGAGAGAGTACAGAAAAAATAATTTTTTCATTAGAATTATCCTTATTCTAAAAGAAAGCAAACAAATATATGAATTTACAGTCATACTATAAGAGTGCCTATTCTGTGTCAATGAAATTACTGGGTCAAAGCCTTGTGAACGAATGCTACCAACCGCTCTTTGTACTGTTCTTTGTATTTAATATGATGGTTGGCATGGCGCGATGGCTCATTAATCCACCAAGTTGTTGGTCGCTGCGCTTTGCTTGCAAGCAGTTGCGCTTCGGACAGTGCAACGATGTGATCATCGGCGCTATGAATAAAGAAAATATCGATAGGTAACGTGTGTATTGTATTGTGGAGATTTTTTGTTTGCTCAACTACACGTACTCTATTGGCAAATAAGAATGTATAGAATCCACTAACCAATGGCCTAAAACAGGCTTGTAGTATACGCGATAGTGGTGAAAAGCGACGTTTGTTTAAGCGACCATCTCCTCCAGCGAGCATATCAAGACGCTTATTAACAATACCAGCAATTGCCGAAGGTACCGCTGTTGCGGGTGATGCCCAGCTGCTGTCGAAAATAAGTCCGCGAATAGTATATGATGCTAGCTTATCTTCTCGCATATACTCTACGCATGCTTGAGCGCTATAAAATGCCCCCGCGCAGATGCCTAACAAAAATATGGGCTTCTTGTTTTTGCGATGCACAAATTCTATTGCTGCTTTAATATCAGTATGGCTGTATTCACCTACTTCTAGCACTCTTTTATTGAAGCGCCATGACCAATGGTTATTGCGTCCTTCTAGCAAGAAAAAGTTACAAGGTTGATCGGCCAGCATGGCTGCAAAAGGGGCCCCCTCATGTCTTCTGCCTGACCAACCACTATAAATGACAACGTTATACGCAGCATCTTTTTTTTGATGATACAAGCAGCTTAATGCGATGTGATCGTCAGTAGTATAAAAGCCTTCTTGAAACCCTGCTTTTTTAAGAAGCTTGGTAGTTCGTGCGCCTTCTTTAATAATGGTCGTGTTAAAGAAAGGGGATTGTTGCCAAGTCTCGGCAAAACTGGTGCCCGCAAGAATGAAGAATATATGATAAAGGAAACGTGGCTTATGCATAAAAATAACCTCCGGATATGCAATACTGATCCATTATATCATATTTTAAAATAGACTACAATTTGAAGTGCCCTATCGATTTAAATTCAGTTTGAAAAAACATAAAAGGTGTATTTTTCATTCGTTATATTTTTGAAAGCGTTTACTATAGCGGACCATTTGCAGTGAGTGTAGTTTGAAGTCACCTTTTCGAATTGCGTGTACACCGTTTCCGCAAGTATACCCTTCATTTGAAAAATAGGTTTCTTGCTAAATAACCAGATAATACGGTAGCGTAAAAAAAAGTAATCAATAGTGAGGGAAATATGAAACAAAGCGTTATTCTGCTCATAGCAGCATGCATGAGTGTATCGATAGTGCACGCGCAAGAAACCGTATTGCAACAGTTTGACCGTGTTTTAAACCAAAAAAAAGAAGATATTGCGCAGGCAAGCAAAAAGCAAGAAAATACCGTGCAGATTGTTCGTACTAATGGTTCATTGTTTGCAGAAAGCGAACGGGACACTCAACTAAAAAGGATTGATGATATTCAATCTACTTTTTCACAAGCACAACAAGCGGCAGCCGATGCGTTACAAAAAATTGAAACAACAGTTCTTACCCAAAAACAAGCATTAGTTAACCAATATGGTGATGATACCACGAGTATTAACAAAGGGCTCCAGTCTGTTGTGGCAGAACAGATTATTGCGCTCAACGATGCGTATGCCCATTTTCAACAGAATGTCCAAGCAGCAACACAAGAGTTAATCAACCTCAGCCAAAAACTAAAACAGATAAAAGCGGCACAGGAAGCGCAAAAACAGTATGCATCGGGTGCGCAGGCACAACAAGCGCGTGAACAGCTGCTGCAACAAATCACCCCGTTCATTACGCAGTTAAGCCAACTGGACACACAGGCCCGTACTTTTTTTAATGAATATCAAAAGAGTAATACATTCGAAACAAAACAAGCGTTTACCTTTTTTGGACAGTATGGGGCACTGGTGCAGCAGGCAACGCAAGCGTATAGTGCTGCGCACGTGAGCATCTCTTGGAGCAACAACGCGCAATACGTATCGGTTATTTTTAAACATATGGTTACCTTTTTTATAAGTGATGTGCATTATACGGTACGCGCTTTAGGTAAAGATTTAGTTACGGCAATAACCCGCTTTGATGCATATGAAACGATACTTAAAAAAGTGAATGTGCTGTTGCATCGTGTCTACGGCGCGCAAGGAGAGTCGGGTTATATACCGCAATTGGAAGCAATTATTCAGGCATCATTCGTGCCAGCAGAGCAACAGACGGTACGTACGTATTGCATGCAGCAATATGCACGTATCATAATTCCATTGTTACAAGGGTTGCTCACCGGGCTAGCGCAGGGGCACGGCACCATCACGCAAGAACAGTTTAAAATGGTGCAGTTGTGCCACCAAGAAATTATTCGTGCCTCAGATTTTATGGGCAAGCAACAGGGTTCTACCGTTGGTGATCGCGCAAGCAATGCGATAGGCACCATTGCTCAACAGTTAGGCCATTCACTTTTAGAGGCTATCGCTCTTGATGATTTTGGTAAGGAAGCACACGAGGCGGCACTGCAAGCGTGGCAAACTGCTGAAAGTTATTATACGATGGCGCATAATGATATTGATGCCCAAACGGTGCACACTGCACAAACAAATCTCAATGCAGCACTGTATTATTGGGCATTAGCAGCGCAGGAAGGGGATGTTAAAAAAGCGATAACACTGTATCAACAGGTCTACTATTTCTGTGCACAGATAGATGACGCAATAGGTGCGTATAAGGCATATAAACAGAGCCAAGATCTAGCTATACAAGAAACGCATAAGCAGGTACAAGAACAGGTGCATACGCTGTTGCATGCAGAGAGCTCATCATTAAAGCAGTGGATTGCACAGGTTAGTGCAGAGTTAAGCCAGGTGCGATTTGATCGTAAACATCTTGATCAACTGCTCAGCGCCTGCGATCAGGTAATTACACTCTGTAAAACTATCGTAGCATTGCATTTGCAAAGCAACGTTATTGCCTCAAAAGAGCAAGAAGCGATAGCGGTGCTTGAGCATATTAAGGTACTGATTAGTTTTATAAGCGCAGGCATCGATGCATTTAATCAACAAAGTACTATTGGTGTACTGCATGCTCTATTGAATAATACGCTTGGCATTGCTGCATTGCTTGATACAACAACTCTTGACGAAGCGTTACAGCTGCTGGTGCCCCTTGGTTCTCCTTTGTTCGGTCAAAAAGAACAGATGTCGTGGGTGCGGTTACTCATGCGTACGGTAATGGCACTAATTAGCACGCAGTTGGCGGCGCATCCGCAAGATAAACAGGCGGTGCAACTGATACTGTATGCGTTAATGTATGGTGCTGCATACCTTACCGATGCGGAGCAAACATGGTTACGCAATGCCATGGCTACGGCGGAAATAAAGCGGGATGTGTTAGCACAAGAAGCACAAACAATAATAGACCAAGCATTGCAAAATAGTACGCCGTGGCGCATGGAATATAACAATGCGCAACTACGCATGATCGAAGGGCTGTTGCGCTACCAACAACTGTTGTTTGTCGCTTCAGATGCAACCGTGCAAGAGCGGTATAATAAAGCAGTTGATGCGTACGTTGAACGGCTTGCGCAGCAGAAAGAGGGTGGAGCCGTATGGAATCGCTGGTGGTGGGTTGCAGTTACGGCACTTTTTGACCCAACACAACAGCTCAAAGTACAAAAAGTGCTTGATGCCATCGCACAAGAAAATGATGCATTGATACGCAGTATCGATACGATCAGTGCCGCAGTTGATGCGCAAAAGAAAGAACAAGAATTGCTCGATTGGCGCAGAGCTGCATTGGGTGTATCACATACCGCAGTACGCACGCAGCTGAATGGTGCAGTGCAAAAACTATCGGTAACAGTGAGCGACCATGCACAAAAACTCACCTTTGCTGCTGCCGGATCTGCGCACAGTGCTCAAGAAATACCACTGGGTGATTATGCAGCAATGATGGGACATCTGTATGAGTGTGTTGCTCAAGCGCAAGAAAAAAATGATCGTGCCTCAGCACAGTTAGCAGCACAACAGGCAGCAGAGTGGTATGCACGCGCCAATAATGAACAAAAAGTACAAGAATGGTGGGCCTTTATGAACCGAATGATGAGTACTTTTATTATTGAAAATTACCAAAAGCTTGTTGAGGCACATGATGCAACTACGCTTCAGGGACACACTATTACTGGAGTAGTTATTCCGCACTATTACACATTAACCAGTTGGAAGCAATCGATTCCTGTAGTGCTGAGTAAACCATTTGCCTTAGAGGGAGCGGCCCCTGCACAACAAACGCTTTTTGATCTCACGCGATTACTTTTTCTCTACAGCGTGTTGCAAGAAAAGGGGATCGATATCGCAACGGTCATGAACGGTGCTACCGTTTCGGCAGAAAAAGTGACGGATGAAAAGAAGAAAGAGATAGTTAAAACGAGTATTGATGTGGTCGATGAGGCAATAGCATATGTTAAAGATCGCGTCGAAAAGCAAATTACAACGGTGCATGTTGAAAAACAAGATAATCCAGCGTTTCCGTTTGCACTGGTGATTACGCAACAACCCATCGAGGCGGTACCGCCATTTTCTTTTATGCCGCAACCGTTATATCGTAACTTCCCTACGGCGTTGTCCTATTTTCAATGGATTACCAAATTAGCTGATCCTCGAGTAACGTCAGTACTGTACGGTACCAAGATAGTACCTTCTTTGCATGATCAAACCAGCTTTGATATGGGCAAGAGGTTAACCATGCAAGCCTATTTAACACAAGGAGCGTTATTGCTTGAGCAGATGAACTATATTGCCAGTAAAGAGCAAACCTATGGTCCTCCGTTATTTCGGTTGAAAGGGACAATAAAAAAAATAATCGATCTGCGTGCAACAGTAGCAAAAGTACGTGCTGTAAAAAAAGATGATATGACGGCGCGTATTGCTGATTATGATGATGCATACAAAATGCTCCAACAATATGGACAAGAAGGAGTCATTAGTTATGTGCAATTTGCAGCACAGTATGCGACTCCAGAGCAGCAAGCGAACGATTTTATTCCGTTATTGAGTGATTTGTATGAATATATGGGCGGAGTTGCCGAACTTTTTTTAATTGGTGATCCCCAACAAGAGCGGTATTTTGCTGCCGCTCAAACAGCGCGAAGTGGTGTGCTTGCCGATTGTATAGATTGCTATACCACCGCATACAGCCTTGATCCAAAACGAGCTGCGCGTTTGCAAAAAAAAATAGTTGATCTGTGTATTAATGCAGGTAATACGGTAGCACGCAAACAAAAAAAATATGTCAGTGCGGTTCCGTTTTACAAAGAAGCGCTCGGTGTTTTACAAGCAATGGACAATCCTGATTTAAAACTGATAGACGAAGCGGCGCTCAATGCAATGAAGGCGTATCTATTTGCAGGCTTAAAAAATATGCAGTTCGTGCAACAAGCAATTGCTCAACCCATTACCATCACCAGTGGCACACAAAAAGAAACAGTCGATCTTGAAACGCTGGTGCAACAGGTTGGCTTTTGCCCAAACCCAAACGTACCAGTACCTAAATGTACCGCATATCAAAAGATTCATGACAGCTTCGTTGATGCGCTTGTGCAGTTGCAAGATGCGCAAAGCTGGGCACAAGTAGTGCAAAAATTATACGGCGGCGTAAAGGGTGCCGATGCACAGGTGGCAACGCGCCAAAAACAAGCACAAGATTCACTAAAAAAATATTTTGCTGATAAAAAAGTTAATTTTGATACCGTTGACGCAATAAAAGCATTGGTCACTCGTAAAGATGGCATATCAGTAATTACGCACGCATTTTCAACCATTGCTAATCAAACCCATAAAACGGTTGAAGCTGAAAAGCGAGCGTCAGGGTTTGCGCTATTGTATGAATTTATGCGGCAGCTTTTTGGCGCATTTGGTAAACTGTATATGCATTATTATATGAAAGGTGTTGAATCTGACGATCAGCTCAACCAACTCATTAGCTCATTAGCAGTTGAGCGCTCCCATGCGCAAGGAGCACTCCAAGATTGGTTTGGTATTTCTTAGCGTAATGCCTCCAAGAAAAACAATGTTTCTTGCAGCGGGTCTGCGTGTTCAGTAATTGCTTTGCCCACGATAATGCCTGCTGGTTGCAGCGTGTGAATTTTTTCTAAAGATGCGCGATTAATCTTGCCGCCGATAAAAATAGGCAACTTGGTATTGCCCTTAATCATTTCCCACATATCGGTGAACTTTACCGGTTCATTTTTTTCATTTTCTTGGTGCGGCATAAAAAGATACAAAAAGTGCGCCCCCATACTTTGCGCTTCGAGTGCGGTTTGGCCTTTTGCATAGGAATCGGTTAAATCGAGCATCGTTTTTTTGCTCGCTTCCTGCGCTGCTTGGCACACCGTGTTAATGACCGCTTTACGTGTTCCGCCCATCACCGTAACCCAATCTGCTCCGGCATCGATACCCATGCGTGCGATGGAAGAGCCATGTTCAATGATTTTAGTGTCTGCAATAATAAGGGTATCGGGCATCACTTTTTTGAATTTTTCTATCGCCCGCATTCCATAATGGTATAGCAGTACTGAGCTGATCACAAAGCCATGGACATATTCCTGCAGCTTGGTGGCCATAGCCACCGCATCATCGAGTTCTAGTGGGTTGTCGAAAGTAAGATATAGCTTCATAAAGCATCCTTGTTTTTCGGGTAAATACATATTAATTATGAGCTTAGCAAGCAAAAATTCTCTGGCAATAGCTTGAAATCTATAACTAAACTTACTGCGCTCGCCCTGACCCGTCTTCGCCAAGGCTTCGCCGCGGCAGGGTGTTCGATGTATCGACGTGTCCGCCATAGTTTTAACGACGGCGGAAGGGTATCGAGCACTCTTATGGTTCGATACAATTTTTCGCTATGCTCAAAACCACTCACCATGAGCGCTGATTTCTTAGAGATACGCCTGCAATTTAATCAACTACAGTTGCTTGGTGGAGTGGGCCTTCTTGTTTTTCATGCAGCTTGACGGAGCCAAAAAACTGACGAATATTTAACAACCAAAGCGCATGGTTAATGCGATTAATCGATTTTTTTACATAGATATCGGGCAATGCCAACTGTATCTGTTTTGAGACGATCGTTGACCCTTCCGGGATGTATACGTCATCAGGGTCAGCAAAAATAATAACGGCATTGAGGGGGATGATATTGTGTTCAAATAAGGGTGATGACATCGTTTTCCAAAAATAAATGCCCGTAGGCGCATCTGCTTGATACGTTAACTGATACACCCTCTTTGGTTGGGTTTCAGCCGTTTCCAAGTGATGAATAGTGTTGCCAATCATGAACACTGGTTTAATAATCGGGGTGACAAGAATATAGAATTCGGGGCGAATCTGTTTGCGGTCGAAGGTAAGTTGTCCATTAATATTGGAGATAGCCATAGAACCAAGATAGCTTGCGCAGATGCCCGAAAGAGTGTGAGTGTTGAGCTGTTTTTTGAACAGATAGCGCGAAAGAAGTCCCGGTGTTGAGACTAATCTTTGTGCCTTCTCAACTGATAAAAGGTCTGCTGACTCGAGCGGTTTAAAAAAAAGAGCTACTATGTTTGCCTCGAGCGTGCATGAAGCATTGTATATGAGGAGCAGGATACAGACTCGATTTATTTTCTTCATTCCTATTCCCAAAATAATAAGATTCCCGTACCTTTATAATAACCGATTATTTAATTGAAAATCTACAGTTTGAAAGTTTTATATGAAACAACCGGCATGGACACGCGCGCAAGAGGAGATTTTTCAAGACTTTTGCCAGCAAGAGGGGGTCAAGGAATCCACTATGCATCAATGGCGAACGTATGCGCAAATGCTGATTGCAACCAATGAGATAACTAATTTAACCGCTATTACGGATGTTAAAAATATTATTCGGTACCATTTTCAAGATTCTTTAGCATTGCAGCACTATGTGTCCCTTGATACCATTTCTTGTATAGCCGATGTTGGAACTGGCGCAGGGTTTCCAGCATTACCGTTAAAGATACAGTTTCCTCATTTGCGCGTTGTACTAATCGAAGTTAATCAAAAAAAAGTATCTTTTTTACAGGAAGTTGCCCGCGCGCTTAATCTCTCAGATATAGAATATTATACAGACGATTGGCGTACGTTTTTGAGAAAAACAGAGTATGCAATAGATCTTTTTTGCTCACGCGCGTCTTTGGCGCCGGAAGAATTGATACGTATGTTTCAGCCAAGTTGCCGGTATAAAGAAGGGCGTATGGTGTATTGGGGGTCGATTCATTGGGAAGCTTCATCAAAGGTTACCCCGTTTCTCCAACAAGAAAAACAGTATACAATTGAAAATCGTAAGGGTAAGCTTGTTTTCCTCGAAAATAAAAATAAAACACAGGAGAGTAACTCATGAACAGCTATCTATCTGCCCGTTGGAATAAGTTGATGAGTAAAAACCGCATGCCAGATGAAGAAGTTATGAATAAAAAATCACTGCTTTCGAGTTACGCTGAAGGTATCTTTGATACGACACATGGTGAATCGTATCGCACTATTTTTAAATATTTTTTACCCGAGTTTGTTACGTCATTAGTGTTATACGCCCTTATTCCCATGTTCGATGCACGGTGGATCGCATGCCTCAAATCGACTTCATTATATGCCACCATGGGAGCAACCAATACACTCCTTCATTTTATTATTAAAACAGCCGAAGGGTTTTCGGTAGGTACCGTTATCTTAACGGGACAGTATAATGGTCGCGGCGATTATAAAGGAGTTGGCAAATCGGTAGTAAGCGCCTTCTGGGTAACCGTTGTGGTGGGTGGGGTGCTCGCATCCTTGCTCTATTGGGGTGCAGAAACTATTTATGTAATGTACGGGCTGCCGACAAAAATGATTCAGCACGGTATACCGGTGTTGCGTTTGCGCGCAGTGAGTATATTCTTCATGTTTTTATATTTTGCGCTGATAGGGTTTTTGCGTGGTATTAAAAAACCGCGTGTACCGATGCAGATCTTTATTGTGGGTGCAGTGCTTTTTCTGCTTTTTGATTACGTTCTTATCTTTGGTACCTTTGGCTTCCCAGCACTCGGCGTATTAGGGTCAGCGTGGGCAAGCGTTATTCAATACGGAGTTATGCTGTTGCTTGCCATAGCGTATGTCGTTTGGGATGAAGACAATCGTAAATATGGGATTAATCTATTTACCCACATGTTGAGCTGGTCCCATGTGAAAGATATCATGTACTTAAGTATTCCCGTGGTATTAGATAAAGCGTTATTTGCCGCTGCATATATTTGGCTGGGCACCTTAATTAATCCGATGGGTAAATATGTTATTGCGAGTTACCAGGTAATTCGAGATCTCGAACGTTTTGCTATTCAGCCAGCCGCTGCATTTGCACAAGTGATTACTTATCTCGTGAGCAACTCATTTAGCGTACGGGATTGGCAGGGGATTAAATCGAATATCAAAAAGACGGTATTCTTATCTTCTATAATGGTATGCACCATTTTAGTTATCTGTTCCCTGTACTCTCGTACCATTATTCAACTATTTGATACAAAGGGGAAATTCACCGAGTTTTCAGCGACCGTGTTTCCTGTTATTAGTATTCTAGTTTTCTTTGATCTGTTACAATTAGTGTTGTCGGGCGCTTTGCGCGGTGCAGCGAATGTCCAGGTGGTATTCTGGACCCGCTTAGTAGTGTTCGCAGGATATTTCTTGCCCGTATCGATCATGGTTTCATGGTTGCCGTTGAGCAATCAGATGTTCAAATTTATGCTGTTGTACTGCCTTTTTTATGTGGGCAGCGGCTTTATGAGTTTAGTGTATATCTACCGTTTCCGCGGAGATGCTTGGAAACAAAAATTGATTTAATGGTTTGTACAAAGGAATAGGTTCATGGCAAAAATTTCATCACAGGAACTGTTGCATATAGCCCAGGTTTCCCACATTCGTGTATATGATACAGAGTTGATCGGATTACATGAGCAGTTAGAGGATGTGTTAACCTATGCAGAGCGCGTGGGTGATATTGCGCAAGACGTTGAACAACAGTACATCGGCAACAGCAATATTATGCGTGCCGATCTAGTACATACGTGTGATGCGCAGCAAGTGATGCGTGGTACACCAACGCATACCACAGATTATTTTGTGGTGCCGCGCGTGATCGATGCTCGTACGTAACAACAACAGATTATTTCTTTATTTTGAAAAGAGGTTTTTTGCATGAACGAAATTGCTTTTGCAACTATCCATGAATTACAAACATTACTCAGTACCAAAAAAATTTCTGTTGCTGAGCTTAACCGTGCCATATTAGAACGGTTTAAAAAATATGATACAGAGCTGAACAGCGCATTAGAACTATTTGATGCAGATTCTATTGTGCGTGCTTCAGCATCTGCAGGGCCATTGTATGGCATTCCTGGTCTTATTAAAGATAATATTATGCAGCAAAACCGTATAACAAGCTGCGCATCAAAAATATTAGAACATTTTGTTGCTCCCTATGATGCAACGGCCGTAGAACGCTTAAAACAAGCGGGTGCGCTGTTAGTAGGACGTGCCAATATGGACGAGTTTGCCATGGGTAGTTCTACTGAAACATCTGCGTTTGGTAAAACAAAAAATCCCTGGGACAGTACACGAGTGCCCGGTGGATCGAGTGGCGGTTCTATTGCTGCAGTAGCAGCAGGGCTTGTGCCGTGGGCGCTGGGCTCTGAAACGGGTGGGTCTGTCAGACAACCGGCCGCATTTTGTGGTGTGGTAGGGTTAAAGCCAACCTATGGTCTTATTTCGCGGTATGGCCTTGTAGCGTATGCATCAGGACTCGATCAAATCGGTATTACTACCCGTACAGCACGGGATGCAGCACTTATTTTATCGACGATTGCCGGTAACGATGCACGTGATTCATCATCACAGCGCGTAGAAAAAACTGATTATACTAATCAGCTGCATGGTAACATTAAAGGATTAAAGATCGGGTTAGTGACCAACGCAGTTGAAGCAGAAGGAATCGACCCAGAAGTGGGCTGTGCGTTGAGCGAAGCGGTTAAGATGTTGGAAAAATTGGGTGCCCAGATAATACCAGTATCATTAAAAACGATGGAACATGCAGCAGCAGTGTACTTTATTATTAGCCGTGCACAAGCAGCATCAAACTTAGCACGGTTTGACGGGGTCCGGTATGGTATGCGCGCGGCAGGCACTAGTTTGTCTGAGCTGTACGACAATACGCGTCACGATGGTTTTGGTGCAGAAGTACGTGCGCGTATTATGATTGGTAATTATGTATTATCTGCTGGCCATGCAGATGATTTTTATGGCGGTGCGCAAAAAGTGCAACAATTAATTCGTCAAGAATATGCGCAAATCTTTAAGACCATTGATTGTTTATTTACCCCAACAACACCAACGACCGCGTTCCGTTTTGGTGCGTTTGATAGCGACAAACTGCAAATGGATTTGCAAGATTATTTTACCTGTCCGGTAAACTTAGCGGGAATTCCTGCGGTGTCAGTGCCCTGTGGTATGGGTAACAACAATTTACCTATCGGCATGCAATTAATTGGCCCTCATTTATCTGAAGGGTTGTTGTTACGCGTTGCTGATGCATTTGAACAAGCAACACCGTGGCATACGTATAAGCCTAGCAACTTTGTCTCGTAAGCACGTGCGCAGCAATGGTATCAGAGGACAAACAGAGATCGCGCTTGACTTGTGCCGTTTTTACGCCACACTAAACTGCACAACGGGTATTCAGAATCTTATCAAGGAGTCGTACTATGAAAAAATTGATGACATTACTCTCACTTTTTAGTGCCTCATGCGTAACTGCTCATGAGCGAGTTGATGTTTCTCTTGTTTTGGCACAACCAGATCAAACGATGAGCTGGGAATGGAACAATAATGAATATAAAGTTCGTTTCCAAGCATGCGCGCAAGATGAAAAATGCGCACGTGTTCAAGTAGAAATCTGTGCATGTGGGCAAGAACAAGACATCGTATCTGTCCCAGCACTTGAAGTTGCTTGGAATGAAAGCGAAGTATTGTTGGTAAAAAAAGATGACCAAATGGCGTTAGAAATTGTTATTACACCAACTCGTGGTGAAGAAGCAAACTGCATTACTCGCTCAACTGAAGTAACTGATGCTCCTGCGCAACCAACTGAATGCTCAGAATGCACAGCACCTGCATGCGACGCGTGCACTACACCTGCTTAAAAATACATTACCCGTACTTAATTAATTAATTAGTAGAAACTGAATACCAAAAGGCTCGGTGATTATCACCGAGCCTTTTTTATTTATAGAAGCATAGTAAGTTTAGTGAATTGAATTCCCTGCGCTCGCCCTGAGTGTTCGATGAAGTCGAATGTATCGAAGGGTACCGAGCGCTCATGTCCCTCGATACAATTGCTTCGCAATCACTCGGGATGAGCGCTGTTCATTCTATCTCTTAATTGTGTTAATAGACCTAGCAATTATTATACGTAGGTTCTCAGGTATCTGAGCGATATCTTGGTTTTTGACCGATCAACATGGTACGGTGACGAAAGAAAAGGATATATCATGAAATAATATGTGGTACTTGTGGTGAAGGTGAAATGTGGTCCAAACGTTGCACGAATCTTCTCGTTTTGCCTGCAGGTTAAAAAAGCTTTTTTTAGGGTTACTTTGTATACACATCTACGGCACCTTCTTTGCGCGTTTAGAAGGGCGACCATGTCCACGAAAAAAAGATGCGTGTCGCACTATGGTGCTGCATAAAGCAGGTTATTTTTGTGGTGAGTTGGTAATGGACGTTTTGCGTATCCATCGGTATTTGTTTACAGTAACCAGTGCGCAAATTATGACCGGCTTTACCCCGGTATACATAGCGGCACGTGCTATCGATGAAGACGTGCAGTCACGTTTTTATGATCCGGTGAACCATAAAAATGTGAACCAATTTTCACACACGGTGCATCAGATTGCACGCTTTGGGGTGGGCATCCCTATGGCAGCATTGGCGTCATTAATGTTTTTTGCGCCATCAATAGAAATGCGCACGACCGCGCGTGTATTTGCCATCGGATGGCCATTTGTTCATTTCACCAAAGATCTAATCAAAAAGATCGATACCAAAGCCTGTTTGCGCCCATGGCATGAACTGTATAGTTGCAAGAATCGTAATACGGGCGGTTTTCCATCGGGGCATATGGCAAATATTACGTACACCGCATCTTTGTGGTGGTTGCGCTATGGCCCCAAATGGGGTGCTCCATTAGCCTGTGGAGCAGGGTTTGTGTTTGCTAACTTTGTTAACTGCAATCGCCATTACATGTCACAGCTGATTGCCGGTGCAGGCCTTGGGCTTATCTATGCATTTTCTGCAAATGCAGTTATTGAGCAAAAACTATCTGAGCGCTTTTCTTGTTCGCTGCACAGCGATGAAAATGGCCGCACGGTGATGAGTGTGGGATATCAGTTTTAAGGGCTGTTGGGAATAAGCCGTAATTGTTTAAATATGCGTTGGTACATGATGTTGAGTTTGTTTTCTTTGACGGCGCACGAATATTGTTTAATTGCGCGTTCATGCCACAGGTCCCGCTGCGCAGCTTTTTTACGGGACATATCAAGAACAATTAAGGTAAATTGAGCGGCAGGGTACATTGTTTCTAAAAGATCGCGTAAGCGTATCGCTTGTTCTTTACTAATGTCGCTACGAAAAAGAAAAACGTGATCTTTCGAGCGCAAAGCGGTTCTGAATCGTTCAATTCTTCTCTGATACTTTTCTTGTATTTGGGGGAGATATTTTTCCCAATCATTTCTGAGCGGAGTTATAGGACGCATGCTGACAGCTTTGTGTTCTTTTATTGCTGCAGGGCTGTCTATGGTTGGAAAATCGTGCACATAATATAAACCATAGTAATCGATTACCATGCAATTGTTGGAGGCAACGTGAAGATATGCAACATCAAGAAAATATTTAAAATCATCTGCAATTGCCTGATAGAGCGAATCAAAAGGAGAAATAATCCAATCAAACGGGTATGCCGCCTGACGCACATTATATTCTCGTAACATAAGCGCATTGGTGCAGCAACCACCCAAACTAATGGCAATATTTTGTGTGTGTAATGCGGGGCTTATAGTGCTGATATAGAACAGAAACAAAAGAGCATGCTTCATAAGCGACACTTTTTTATAAGACAGTGCAATAGTATCTTCAAAAAAACGTTTGACTCGATAGCTATCGATGCTTTTTTATTCTAATCAGTGATGCGTTGTGTTGGCAAGTGTATCTACCAGCAGTACACTAACAACCATACCTATTTTATCATACCAAGGAATGCATGAATAAAAAATTTCTTATGATCATTGCAATGTTTGCTTTTATTGCCGCATTATTTTCAACGCAGACGGCGCAAATCACCCACCGTATTAATGCCATAGCATCGTGTTTAATCTATCCAGTGGTGCGTATACAACATACGCTTGCGCGTCCCATTATTTCGCTTGCCAATTTCTGGCATGGGTTACGGGAAGCACGGGCGAAAAATATCGAATTAACAACCCATTATAGTACCTTATTGGCAGCGTATGCAGCATTACATGAAAAATCTACTGTGCTACAAGCGCAACACCAATGCAATGCTGATGCTGCCGATGCATCACTTATACCACCATCAGCACACCTAGTGCAGATTATTCAAAAGAACTATGGTGATAGCGGGCACTTTTTTATTATCGATGCGGGCAGCCGTAAAGGGGTACGTGAAGATATGGTAGTCGTGTTCAAAAATTGCTTAATAGGGCGCGTAGTTAATGTAACTCCCTTTTTTAGTAAGGTAATACTTATTTCTGACCGTAACTGTAAAGTAGTGGCGCAATGCGTTCATACAGGCTCTGCCGCGGTATATGAAGGAATGCACACGTGCGACCAGGCACAATTAACCCATGTCAGCCACCTATCGCCAGTGCAAATCGATGATATTGTTGTTTCTAGCGGGGAAGGGCTGGTGTTCCCCCGTGGGTTTATCTTGGGGAGGGTCAGCAGTGATCGCATCGAAGGAGTAACCCATGTGGTAGGAGTTTCCCCGGTTATAGACAGCAGTACTCTTGATTATTGCTATGTGATTCAGAAGGGGGATGCACAAGAAAGATAAAAAAGTTGTTGTTTTGCTTTGACTTTTTGTCTCACTTTCATTACCATTTAAGAGTCCTTTTTTTGATATAACAGCGGGCGGTTAGCTCAGTGGTAGAGCATCAGTCTTACAAACTGGGGGTCGTAGGTTCGAACCCTGCACCGCCCACCATACTTCGCTTATCCGGGCCTTCAGGCGCGGCAAGCTTCGTATGGCACGGCCATATTTCGGTCTATTCAGCGTAGTCAGGTCAAAGAAGTCGGAAGCTATGTTATGAGTGAAGTAGAACCGGTTATATAATTTTATTTTGAAATATATTCCTCGGTAGCTCAGTCGGCAGAGCAAACGACTGTTAATCGTTAGGTCGCTGGTTCGAGTCCAGCCCGAGGAGCCATACTTCGCTCGTTGCCGAGCTTCGTATGGCAAGCCAGCACTTCGAAGCTACAGCGTAGCGTAGTAGTGCCAGACTTCGTGAAAAATGCGGAGATAAGGCAAAAAAATTTATGGGGCTGTAGCTCAGTTGGTTAGAGCGTTCGCCTGTCACGCGAAAGGTCGCGAGTTCGAGTCTCGTCAGCCCCGCCATACTTCGCCAAGGCTACGTATGGCAAGCCATAGATTTTATATAGCGAAGTATGCCCTTCGTAGCTCATAAGAGCGTAGTAGGGCTACATATTCCACTAACCATTTCTTGCTTTCCAGAACAATTTAGTATCATATCAACTGGCTTATACAGCTCCCAGAGTTGTCTTTAGCCTTCGATTCGGAAGTTCGATAGTACGAGCTTGATTAACTGCCGTTTTTCTTCAACTTCTCCAACTCACGAAAAGTTCATGCGCCCGTCCAACCAGCTCTAGCAGATATTTTGCAGAGATATAATAGTTATCTTCAGCCTCCTGTAACTGCTCAAGACGGATAGAAATATCGGTAATCTGGTCGCGGAATTTTTGGTAAAATCTGTCGTAGTCGCTCTCAGTAATTCTCCCTTTGAGTTTATCTAGGTAGAGATTGTCTAGCATGGCAGTGACCGTTTTTTGTTCTTTGGTCAGCTTGTCATACTCTTTGTTGTGGAAGGCTACTTTATTTTTCTAAACGCATGACCTGAACGGACAACTCATTGCCCGCTTCACGTTGCTCTTCTGTGCTCACGCGGGCGATAAGAATGGCTTTCATGGTGTTAACTCTCTTAGATGGACGGGATGCAGAACTCGTTATTTGTGCTTACTTAATTGTGACAGATCAATATTAATAAATTGACCATCCCGGCCGACCATAAACTGGTTAAAGCCCAAGCTTTTTAATATTTTATAGAATGTATCTAAGCTGTAATTGCTGCGCGAACCTGATCGCATTGCTTGTACCACTGTGGGTGAAACATCAGCCATTTTGGCTAATTCTCGGACAGATACGGCATCTTCCTTCATTGCAGCAAGAATCAATTCTGAAAGCACGAGCTCTCTGTACTCTTGCTCAAATTCTTTTTTCTCTTTAGGGCTTAACTTCTCAACGAATTTTTCATAGGTTGATTGTGTGCGTTTCTCTTTTTTCTTAATCATAGTAGTTCCCTTCCTTCACTCTCTTTATATAGTCCGCTTTTGCTTTTAATGCTCTTTCTTTTTCTCGTGGTGGCATTTTATCTGACTTCTTTTCATACGCATTCGTGATGATAATTTTTGCTCCATCAAAAAAGAAACATAAGAATCTATCGGGGGATGGTTTTATGGCAAACAGCTGATCTCCTTCATAGCGAAACTTTTGCTCGTTGAACAACTGTCCTCTTTCGGCCAAGAGTCTCATCAGCTGTAATGTTTTCTTCTGCCTTTCAAACGGGAGTTCCTCAAAATAGGTTAATGCACTACTTTTGCCCCGCGCATCAACATACCACTCGACAGTAAATTTCTCACCAGCCAGTACTATAAATTCTTTTGCCATTCTTCTACAGTCCTTTTTAATTGAGATATTATTCTCAATCGTATCAAAAAAATGATACAGTCTCAAGTGTTTTCAGAGAAAAATAGGAGACCTTGCGCATAACCTGAGCAGGTAATGAATTGCCCGCTTCACGTCGCTCTTCTGTGCTGACGCGGGCAATAAGAATGGCTTTCATTGAGTTTTATGAGCGAGGTGTGTTTGCTTTAAATAACCAGTTAATGTTGATATTGTTTTCCTTTTAGTAATGGTAAGCAGGTGGTAACTTAGAAGCATTAGTTTATATATTAATCCACAATGTCATCTTGCATAAAAAGTAATTCTGTTCTAGAAAATTCAAACATTACGATAGAAATTTTAATTTTGGTTTTGTGTATACGAATGAATAATGGTAATAAGAACTGGTAAATCACCTTTAGTGGGTTCACCCGTTTTAATCTTGTTTTGCAGCGTAGGAATATCGATCCAGAAGCTTTCGCAAAAATCTGCCTTGTTATATTCAGGAGTAGCATTACTATAGATAAGGAAGAGCTGCATAAATGCTGATACGTGGTCATGTTGTGGCGTAAGTTTTGCAATCATCTGGTAGTTAACACGATCTGCATCGATATTCAGCTCTTCCTTCAGTTCGCGCACAAACGTTTGGTCATATGTCTCTCTTGCATAACATGGCCGCCAACGCTTGCATCAAGGCATAAAGGGAACAGCTTTTTTTGCTGAGTTCGGCGTGGAATCCAGAGCTGCTTCTTATCATTGATAATAAACGCATTGATGACTCGAAAGCTGGTAAACTTTTCTATATAAATGTTTGATCGAGGCTTTTGCCCTATTATTTCATCATACTCATTGACGATATCATGCAGTTCTTCCATGTCTATGCTCTTTTGCTTGAAACTGTTGATACAAAATATTGCAAATGTTGGTAGCGGTCAGGATCATGTTCAACATCGAATGATACTGTAGCGTTTTATTGCTTTCTTGTTAAGTGTTTGATCAGTGAAAGAAATTGTTTTATGCTAAAGTTACCTCAAGCAGAGCAATTTAATGAGTTCGAGCAATTTCTAAATTTAACCCCAACCAAAAAAAGATGGATGAAAGATAATATTGGGTTTGAAGTGATGAAATATCCAGTGAGAAGTAAGCAAAGCTAACATTTTAAGATGCAAGATGGTTTTTGTGAACAATAATCAACAATATGATGAACTATTAGATATCGTAGATGAAAACGATCGAGTTATTGGCCAAAAATATCGTTCAGAGGTACGTCAGCAGAGGCTATCTAATTTTCGACTTATTAATGTTTTTTTAATGAACGAAAAAAAAGAATTATGGATTCCTCGCCGCGCTCCTCATAAAAAGTTGTTTCCATTGTGTCTTGGTTCTAGCGTAGGTGGACACGTTACGTCAGGAGAAAGCTATGATCAGGCTTTTGAGCGTGAAGTGCGAGAAGAATTAAATCTTGAACTTGCCGATCTTGATTATAAATTTGTTACAAAATTAACACCGCAACAACATAACATTTCTGCTTATATGCATATATATATCGTTAATACAAATGTAAGTCCAAAATACAATAAAGATGATTTTGTCGAAGCTTCATGGATGACTATTACGGACTTGCAAGCAAAGATTAAAAATGGGGAACGCACTAATGAGGATTTGCCTATTCTGATCAACATCTTACAACATTATTTTCACACATCAGGTTAGATTTCTGATTTTTAAAAATTGATGCTGATGGATAACATTGGTAAAAGAATAATCCCTAGTCTTAAAAAGGCAGGGGCTATAAGTAGCATCGGAGGAAGTTGAGCTGTCGACAACTGAAATAATAACGGAAAGTTATAAGAATTATAGGACTGGGACGCGCTATAAGCGGTTTAGTCCTATGCGGACTCCATCTGAAAGTTCGAAGTGTACCCCATGACTGCCGCCAATCTTCTCTAAAGCTTTCTACTCAATAGAATAAGTCATACCTGTGCTAAGTAGCTATGAAAATAGTGTAGTAGCAAGTAATTCATATTCTGAACATGATAGAAACTCTAAGATTCGTTTAAGGAACTTTCTATTTTTATCATTTGTTTTTGCTATGCAGTTGTCTGCAATGGATAAGCATGAAGAAATAAATATGGATAAAATAAAGAAAGAAGGTATAATCGACGCTGTTACAAATCCACCTTCTGATGCTTGCGGGCACGACAAGCAGATGGCCTACGTTGCTCGTATATTAGTGGCAAATGAATGCAGTGGTTTTTGTGCAAATGAAAAAAAAATGTGATCAAATATAGGCACTCATTTATGAGTACTATGATCTCAAGAATGAAGTGAACTTCGAACATATGAGCATATTTATACGCTCATATCTATAGCTGAAGCTCCCCTGTACAATGGTAAGAAGCTTCTTGATGGGTTGAATGAGGCCGGCTATTTTTGAAAGAATGGATGACACCAAAAATGATTCCTTAAGAGATGCGATGCCACAACCAGTTTGAATATTCTTGTACAACAGGAACTAAGAGGTATATGAAAATAACTGAGGAATAAAAGAAAGCATTTAAAAATGACGAGACTCCAGCATTTTATATCCTGTGTTGGTTCTGGATATATTGGTATGATGTTTATCAATGCATTTAAATATATCTATGCCCATCCAGAAGCACGAACTACTTTAGGAGTTCCTCTTATTGTGGTTATTGGTGCACTGATGTATTACGATAGTAAAAATCATCCAATGACCTCTAGAAAGATATAAATATGACCAAAATAGAAGCATGGCTATTTAATATCGGCTTAGCGTATATCGTTATACTGATTTATAATGGGTTCGAATATCTTTATCTTAATCCCGATAAATGGATTACCTTCGGCGTACCATTTATCATGGTATTGTGTATATTCTTTTATTTGGCAAGTAAGGATAAACCAATACAAATAGAATAAGAAATAAGACCGGTTAGCTGACATAAAGCTCGCGTTCATAGCAAGGAAGATGTAGGCATCTACTCACACATTGATCTTCGCACGTAAAAATAAATCATCATATTTTAGTTATAGAAGCAAGAATAGATAATAACTTTCATGAGAATAAACGCCTTTTTATTGGTCAATTGGGAAAACAATTGTTGAACGACAATAATTAAATGGGCGGGGTTCTGATTTTGTAGAAGAAATTAGCGAAGATCTACAAAGCAATTCTCTGGGGCTCGATTGTACAGTTGATTTTCGTACGAATACGTATTATAATTATACGTACTATATTATTTTTTATTCAACCCTACAGGATTGATATGTTTTCCCCTCAGGTCGGTTTTATACTGTTATTTGTTACTGATCCGGTCAAAAGTGCAGAATTTTATACACATATTTTTGATATAAAGCCTATTGCGTTATCACCAACTTTTGCCTTATTTGCCCTTTCCAATGGGATAAAGCTTGGGTTATGGTCACGCTATACCGCTGAACCGCGCGTTGAAGCGATGCCAGGAGCTATGGAGATTTGTTTCCCTTGCGACACTATTGATTCCCTCTATGAACTATGGAACAAGAAGGGAGTGACCATTGGACAAAAACCTACGCATATGGATTTTGGGTATACTTTTGTTGCCTTAGATCCTGATAGCCATAGAATACGAATATATACCTCGAAAGAAAAAAATTGATGCCAAGATATTGGATTGCAGTTGCCAGTCGAGAACATGTGTTACGGGGTATTGCTGGTGGCTTTATGCAGGTGTGTCATGGCAAGCAAGCTCCTTTAAAACGCATGAGCCCAGAAGATTGGATTATTTATTATTCCCCGACAGATCTGTTCGGCTCAAAAGCGCTGCTCCGTACATTTACCGCGATTGGCAGAGTAAAAGCTGATATGCCATATACCTGTCAGATGAGTGAAGATTTTATACCGTGGCGGCGTAATATCAATTTCGTGCTATCACATGAATCTGCTATTGAACCATTAATTAATCAGCTTTCTTTTATACACAACAAGATACACTGGGGATTTCCCTTTCGTCGTGGATTTTTTGAGATTATGCGAAATGACTTTGCTATAATAGCGAGAAGCATGGGAGTAACTACTAATGATAAAGAAGATTGATTTTAAGCATATTAGCGTATATCAAAAACCGGAAGAAAGCCCGGGGTTGTTGTTGTGGCGTGTAAGCACACAGTGGCGTTATGCTATAGAAAATACATTAAAGCCATTGGGTCTTACCCATCCTCAATTTGTAATTCTTGCTACCACTGCATGGCTTACCAAAAATGGTGATGTAGTGAGCCAGGTAGACATCGGTCGCATGGCGGATCTCGATCCTAATACGACTTCACAAATATTACGCGGTCTTGAGAAAAAAAATCTTATTACCCGGTTGCACTCAGAAGACGAAAAGCATAAAAATCCGGTGCTCACCAGCCAAGGAACACAAATGTTAACAGAAGCCATGCCGGCAGTAGAACGATCTGATAGTGCATTTTTTTCTCAATTAACAGAAACGGAATTACGCATGCTCATTGCTACATTTCAAAAGCTTCACAAATAAAGCCCATATCTTTTAAAAATAATCCAGCACCACATATATTAAATCTAGCTATTTTTAATGCTATGATGAATGAGAGATTTCTAATGTATAATAATGCAATATCATACATTTCTTTGTACTCTTTATAGAATTATTCTTTGTTGCTATAGTACATACGCATTTCTCAATAATACTATAATCAAAAAATAGACGATATATATTTTAATAGAAGGCAGACTGATGAGCATTAGATTTGTTTTTGCATGTTTATTTATTGTCTGTATTGGAACACAAAAAGTTTTGAGTTTTGATCTTTTTGACTGGGACGATCTGGTCACGAATGTGATGAGCGAAAGATTATTCGAAAATATGCAACAAAAAGAGAACAAAGAAATTGCAGCCCTTTCTGAACAAATTACTTCTTTACTTACTCTCGACGATTTATCTCACTTGAAAGAAGAATCGCCGCTGTTGAACTGTCGTTTATATCAAGATCTTCCTCACTTTCTCCCGAAATTACTCGCAAAAAAAGCAGATCCGAATGTAAAAGAAGAATCATTAGGCTATGTAACGTTCCCCCTATTTTATGCGGAAAGAAATATTGGCTGCTTCAAGCAGCTGCTTGAAGCAGGAGCAAATCCAAATAACTGGTGGGGTGAAGGAGACTCCTTAAAGACACCTTTACTTAGTGCTACTTCAGATGGAAATATAGAAGTGATGCGTCTCCTGTTGCGCTGTGGGGCGAATCCACGAGTTGTTACCCACGGTATGCTTACTACCACGCCGCTCCAGTCGGCAGTGGGCACCGGAATTCATCAGTTGGCATTACAAAAAAATAGAAGAGCGATGATAGAGGTATTGCTCCAATACGGCGCAAATCCAGAGCAACGCAATGAAGAGCAAATCGATACACTAGCGCGAATGAGAAACTATTTTTCAAACAAAGATTCATTCGCGAGCCCTGCATATGAAAACCCTGATGAATACAAACAGATTGGACGAAAGATCGTCGAATATATCGATATAAAACACACATTCCTTGCTTCTTCGTTTAAACCCGAACAATCTGATGAATGGGTGCAGATACCTGCAGAAATTGTTGAACATATTATGCCATATGTTGTTTTTAGATTATTTAATGAACCATCGCAATAATCATATGCTGGCGTAACATGGGGACGTTATGAAATAACTTATTTGCTTTGGTGCTGCTTGGCCATACTAAAGAATATAGGTAAGCATAGTTGGTAGCTGAATATAGGCTGTTATGCATGAAGGCCTGCAACGGTAGCCCACAGCAGACAATGTATGTAAAGCAGGTAGGCAACACCCGCGATAGATACAATTTCAAAAGTAGGTCCTAACAGCATATTTTTCACACGGGTTGCTGTGGACCGATTTCCATAATATTCGATCTTTTGGACATTATTTAATTTACAGAGAGTACCTATTTTTAAATATGTTGCGGTTGCTAATGGTGATATATTAATGGGGAAAGGCACAGAGCATACTCCTGCTTGTCCAAGTGGATGCAGGGCAGCGCGTGAACAGATTATCATACATCTTTCCTCATGGATGCTTTCTTTGATTATCCGAATTTGTTCAGCATCGGCTTTCAAAATAAACCTAAAAAAAGGAAGTCCATTGTTCTGTGTTTTTGCAATCGCGTCTTTTGCTGAACGCTTTCCATAAGAATGACCAGTAACTAATGTCCAGAAATTGCCTTCAACTTCAAGTTCTGCATGACCAAGGGGAACCTCGTGAGTGGTGGGATAATACACAAAAGAAACGGTGGTATCGGGAACTGGGTCTTGTATTCTTTGAAGGGTGCCTTGTTCCATTCCCAAGAGAAGCGTTTCTACGATGCAAAGAAATAGAAGCATTTTTTTCATAATCGTATACCTTATTTTTTTATACATTTTAACGATATTTCTCAAGAAAAAAAAGGAAATGCGCGTGCTGCCATTAGGGTTATACCTGTTTAGAAAGCCGAATAAATCGTTTGAATATGGCTTACGGTAACGGTATACTTAATTTTATTTTCTGGTGAATCGTAGTGAATCTAATTTTTCGGAGTTTTTGTGATGAAACAAAAAAACATATCGTTATTGGCACTCGTACTTTTTAGTTCTCTGCCGAGTGTAGCAAATGATAAAAGTCCTCAGGATCATCCACTAAAGAGCGACATAGAACAACTTATAGATGATAAGGGTTTAGCGAAGCCCGAAGCAATCGAAGTGGGTCGCATAAATTCGTGTCAGGCTGCGTTAATAAGCATTATACAAAATTTGGCAGTTGTTAACGATCCAGGAAAAACTAATATCCTGGTAAATAATAGTGCTGCCAGTGGGATATACGAAGCGTATGAGTTTCTGATAAAGCATTGCCAAGATTCATTCGTTGCTGGAAAAATCG
>JBAVOR010000026.1:0-22685 GCA_049692255.1 Candidatus Babeliales bacterium | reverse complement strand
ATATATACCTTCTGCCATATATCACTTCTTATAAAAAAGGAAATAAAGTATGAAATTCATTAAATTTCTCTCATTATATAGCCTGTTTATTGTTCATTTATTGTTCTTTAATGCATCATCTGCGCATGGTACGCATGTTATTGGGAGTAGAAGCGCTGGTTTTTTTTCTGATTTTCTTTTGGCGCTGAATCATTTGATATGGTGTGAACGGAATAATATAACTCCCATAGTCTATTGGGATCATAACTCTCTCTATTATTCCCCCAAAGGATACCATCATGCAACAAACGCATGGGAATATTATTTTGAACCAGTATCAACGGTACCATACAATCCAAAAGAGATTATACATAATGGGTATAGTGCTCCTGATAACACTACGATTATTACAGGTAAGGGTAATTTTACCGCGCATTTTTTGCCTGAGGTTCGTCAAGAGGTATATCAGCTCATGCAAAAATATATCCATGTCAAATCAGTAGTACAGAAGAAGGTAGATGCTTTTTATAAGAAGCACATGGAGGGTAAGCCTACTGTAGGAGTTCATATTAGACGCACCGATAATTATATTTCTATACATGTTGGGTTAGAGGAATATATTAAACGACTACAAGATTTCCCAAATCATCAGATATTGGTTTGTACCGATGATTATCAAGCATTAGCATATATGAAAGAAAAGTTCGGCAAACGAGTTATTTATTGCAACGTATATCGGTCGCATGATGGCAGCCCTGTTCATCATCATGGAAAGCATTCGAAGCCCTTGCTTGGTGAAGAGATTTTAATGGAAGTGTTATTGCTGGCTCGTTGCGATCTATTCGTTCATGCAATTTCAAATGTTGTTTGTGGAGTGCTCTTTTTTAATCCAATGATTCCGAATATTTTTATCGATCCCCGTGATTATGGAATTGTGAGTCTAGAATGATTTATTAAACAATAAATGATGATAATGCGGTAGAGTGCGGTGGTATTATAGGCGTTGCAGGAAAATCGGCAAAATAATAACTCGCTAATTTTAATTTATGGAAAATGCAGCCAAATAACCGTTCAAAATATGGCTCGTAACCATAGTTGTGGCCCTTATTGAGCAAATTGAAATTCTTAATAAAATCCCAATTTGATACGAACTGAGTGAATTGAGATGATACAATAAACATAGTGCCAATGGCAAAATTAAATTCGCTTACATCTTCTAATCCGAACATTTTTCGTAGCCTCTCTAGATGTCGTGGGTCGTTGCAATGGTCAGGGTATTTAAGGTTAGATGAGTACATACAACCGTAATAATTGAGGATTTTATTTACCCTAAGATCAAGAAATGGGGTTAGGCCGATACGCCATTCCTCATCTGCTTTAGAGTGGAATTTGACGAGAAAATCATGTGGTTGTTGTTGCTTGACGATTTGATCTAATGCCAAGAAAAATCCGCCAATATCAACCCCTCTATTTTCACAGAAAATAATTTGTATCTTTTCTTTGGGTATATTAAGACGGTTATATAAATAATGAGCAATTTTGTATAAAACAGGAGCATTTTTTCTATTCACCACTTTTTTATGGTACGGCGCCAATCTCCTCACGCTGCCAATTATTTTTTTAGGAATTTCAATCGATGTTGCATGGAGTGGATTGAATTTTTTAATATTGGTATCAACAGGGATAGTTATTTTAATTGCATACGAATTCGATGGGTTATTTTTGATAAAATTATTTGTTTTGTCAATGAGCCAATCTATCAGTGGCATTTCAAAAAGGTGCATAACAATGAGCATATTAAAGCTTTTGCAATAGGGTAGATTCTGCGCTTTACCATAATTGATATAATGTTCATATGCTTCCTCTTCTGTTTCAATGCCAACCAGGTTATTGTGGGTTACATAATATTCCCAGTCAAAATTGGTATTATGCTCTATAGAGTGTCCTGTTTGCCCGAATATTATGGTAGATCTTTCAATAAGTGACGGGCTATGTTTGTCCAATGGATGTATACGAGTAAAGCATCCCAATTGTAATGCATGGGGATTGCTATAAATGTGAGAGATGGTGAAAAATAAGAATATCCTTAATACCGAATTGTATTTCATCTTAGCTTTTTTCTTTCTTTATTTTTTACTGTTTCTTATTATCAAACAGGGGAACTGCATAGGTTCAATGATGACCTAAAGATTGACTATTTTCTTTTTCTTCCCTATAACGATACATAATTATTAAAAAGGAAAACAATTATTTGATTTTAAAGGAGTATGTGTATGAAGTTCTTATCAGGATTGTTGGGTATATTGTGTTTTTCTTCAATTAGCCTAAACGGTCTTAAGCCTAAAGCAATACATGAATTAAAAAAAATATACATGTATAATTGCAAGAATCCATCAGATATATGTGAGCACTTACCTGCTTTATATGCATTAGCACGAGAATGTTCATCGGTAGTAGAAATTGGCGTTCGCTCTATGGTTTCAACATGGGCTCTGCTGTATGGGCTAGCAAGTAATAAGTCTTGTTCTAAGAAATATATTGCTATCGATCTTAACTATCCACCATCAGATGGTCTCACCAAAGCGACCCAGCTAGCCCAAAATTGTGGAATTCATTTTGAATTTCTCCAAGCAAATGATATGAATATCGATGTAAATAATACGGAATTACTATTTATTGATTCTCTCCATACATACTGTCATTTGCTTTATGAGCTAGAAAAATTTTCACCTAAAGCTACCAAATATATAGCATTGCATGATACTAGTGAGCCATGGGGGCTTATTAATGATTGCGAATACACTGGTGATTATTCAGAATACCCTGCTCATTTCGACTGTACCAAAAATGGTTTATGGCCAGCGGTACAAGATTTTTTAGCGAAACATCCAGAGTGGGCCTTGCATAAGCGCTATTTAAATTGTCATGGCTTAACTATTCTTAAAAGAATTGCTTAAACAGGAGAGATGCATATGCGCTCTAAGAACATCTGTTTTTATTCCGTAGTGGCATTATTAATATTGTCTTTTCTAGAGTTATCGGCTGCACGAGGCAAACATAAAAAGCCACAACAGAGGGCGCGATCATCTAAGATTGTAGCATTCATGCAAGTACGGAATGAAGAGAATATTATTGCTCAATCACTGCGCTGCCTTTTAAATTACGTAGATGCTATGGTGATTCTTGATGACGCATCGACTGATAGTACACCATTTATTTTGATGGAATTACAAAAAGAGTTGCCTATTGTCGAAATTATCTTTAATAAAGAGTCAGCTTGGGAGGCTGGGAGAGAAAGCGATAATCAACAGCAGATGCTTGAAGCTGCGCGTAGAGCGGGCGGCACCCATTTTATTTTTATGGATGCTGATGAAATAATTTCCGCTAACTGTTTAACGAATGGCTATCTGCGCAGTTTTATTCTATCGCTCCAACCTGGAGAAAAAGCTGCGTTACGCTTTTTAAATTTATGGCGTAGTCCTTATAAATATCGTTCAGATAAATCTCCTTATGGCAATGGTGCATATCGACCTATAATTTTTTGTGATTATCCTGGTGCGTCTTATGAGCAGTCATTTTTACATGGGGCCCGCTATCCAGAACCATTGCCGGGGAAGTTGCATCAACTTCCTGAGCAATATGTTGTATTACATTTTCAATTTGTGAACTGGAATAATTTGCTGGCTAAACAAGCATGGTATCGCTGCCTGGAGCATGTAAAAGGAATTCAGTCGGTAGCAGATATTAATAAGCGATATCGTGACAGTAAAAATGAAAAAAAGATCTCACTAAAAAGGATAAATACCGATTGGCTGTCTGGTTATAAAAACTTTGACGTAGCAGTATATGATTTACCAGTGCAGTGGCGTACACAACAAGTCAACGATTGGTTCGATCAATATGGTAAAGATTTTTTCAAAGATTTAGATATCTGGGATGTTAATTGGGAAAATGCGTAAAACATGAAAAGGAAAGAACAATGCAAGCACTGAACATTCGTTTATTAATGATATGTTTTTCGATAATCAACTGTTATTCTTTTGCTTTCGCTAAAAAGCAGCAAAATATACAAAGGCCCCAAACGCATCATAAAAAAAAGATCATTGGTTATATGCAAGTGCATAATGAAGAAAATATTGTAGAACAAGCGTTACGCTGTTTATATCCCTATGTAGATACACTAATAGTATTAGATGATGCATCAACTGATGAAACTTCCCGTATTTTGAAGGAATTGCAAAGAGAATTGCCAAATCTTACACTCATTTTTAACGAAGTGCCATCAGAATTACCCGGACAGAGTGTTGCTAATTATGAAACTTTATTACGCGCAGCGCGTAAATTAAGAGGAACTCACTTTATTGTTATGAATGTAGATGAAATTATATCGAGTAATTGTCTATCTAATAACTTGTTACGTAATGAGATCCTTAACTTGAAGCCTGGCGAGCAATTAAAATTACCTTTAATTCATGTATGGGGAAGCACGCATGAGTACCGTGTTAATCGATCTGCTAATGAAACGCGAAATAATTTTTGTAGTATATTCTGCGATATGAAAAAAGCTTCCTATAAAAAAGTAACTGATGTAGATTGGCGGCTTCCAAGTCCTCTAAAAAATAAAGTATATACCGCGCCGTCGGCATGTGTTGTATTGCAATATTCATATGCTGATTTTGATAATGCATTGATTAAAAAAGCATTGTATCAATGCTTAGAATTGGCTAGAGGGCATAAATCTGTTGATTTAATTAATCAGAGCTATCGCACACATATGAAAGAAGAAGTAGCATTGCTCGATATGCATGATGAGCAATGGAAAACAGATTATCCTTATTTTGATCCAGATGTATATAGCTTGCCAAATTATGCTTGTGAACTGGAAGTATATGATTTATTTAATAAATATGGCAAAGAATTTTTCAAAGACTTAGACATTTGGGATATCGATTGGGAATTTGATAGTTAATTAACTTGATTCCACTGATCATTGAAAATCACGTTGCTCCTGTGTTAAGGTCAATACTATAAGGAGCAAAGCATGATGACGAGACCGTGGCGCTATACCTTTCTGGTTACTGTTGCTATTACTACTGCCATTGTACTGTTTATTCTCGCATTTACCCGGCGTACCGTGTTGCCTGACATTGCCAAGGCATCTCAGATAAAAAACCTGGTACCGGTACTGGTTATTGGGTCTGGGCCGGCGGGCTTAAGTGCAGCACTGTACACCGCACGTGCTCAAATTGATACGCTGATTGCTGCTGGGCATGAAAAGGGCGGACAATTGGTTGATGTGCGCGAAATTGAAAACTGGCCAGGACGGTCAAAAACAAGCGGTGAAAAAGCGGTGCTCGATCTGTTACGACAAGCAAACTCCTTTGGTGCGACAGTGATGCCTGAAGCGATCACTAAAATAGATGCCTCAGTGTGGCCATTTGCGGCAACGCTCGAAGACGAGACCGTATTGCGCCCGTTAGCATTAATTGTGGCAACCGGCCGCATTGCAAAACGGCTTCATGTGCCTGGTGTTGATGAGTATTGGGGCAAAGGAGTAGGCACCTGCACTATTTGTGATGCACCATTCCATAAAGATCAAGTGGTTGGGGTAGTAGGAAGTGGTGATGCAGCAGCAGACCATGCACAAGAGTTAGCGGCATATGCTACGAAGGTGTACATGTTTATGCGTGAGCCTGGCTTAACGGCGACTGGCGCAGTGCAAGAGTACGTTAAAAATAATAAAAAGATTGAACTGATTACTCATGCAACGGTCGAACGGGTCGATGGCAATGGAACATCGATTACCAGTGTGATGTACACTGATGGTAAAACAGGTAAGCAAGAGAAAAAAGAGATTCAGGGGCTTTATTTTGCCATCGGGTATCACCCTAATTCAGAGTTAGTTAAATCATTTTTACCGACAGACAATGCGGGATTTGTCATGATGCCTAACCGCACACAAAGTACGCAAATACCCGGTATTTTTGTAGCGGGGGATATTGAAGATAAGCGGTATGGCAAAGCAGGCGTTGCAATTGGCAAAGGGATTCAGGCGGGTATAGATGCTATCGAGTTCTTGGAAAATATAGGGTTCATGCAGATAAAAGATCGTTTAAAACAAAACACCTATGTGTACAAAGAAGCAGATAACACGGCTATTACCATTCCTTCCATGACATCGCTGGAAGAATTAAACCGAATTATTCATAGCAATAAAATGGTACTCGTTGATTTCTATGCTTCATATTGCCCAACGTGTAAAGTACTGTTGCCACACGTGCAAAAAGTAGCGCAAGAGTTAGGGGCTGCGGTGAAAATAGTTAAGGTAGATGGATCGATAACCCCAGACATATTAAAAACGTATCAAATAAAATCGATTCCCTATTTTATATTTTTCAAAGAGGGCAAGCAAGTGCTGGGTCGCCCCATTAAAACGACAGAGCATTTGCGTAAGCTGATAAAAGAGATTAAGCCGTAACTACTTCTCATCCAGTTCGTTAGGGTGCGTTTGAATATGACTAGCCTGAATTGCGCAGAGAGGGCACAACGGCATCAGATTTTTTCCAGCGGCTCTTAGTGCATTTAACTCTCTATCAGCACACAAGCAGCTATTTTCAAAATAATCTTCTAGTCTATATTCTGCACTTGTTTGTATTGAATGAGCTCGGCAGGTAGTTCCTGGAGCGTGTAATTTGTATGCACAGATAAGCATAAAAAGGAATCCCATCTCTTTCCAGCGCTGTTGAGTGAGGTGAGGAAATATCTGCTTTCCATCAATGGATAGAGTAGGATTGCGTATCGTTACCATACCAAACGTAGGCAACGGGATAATAAAAACATCATTCTTTTGATTCATTTGATTCTTGTGATACCGCTTGATTGTGTTATAACTCCACCAACTCCAGGTTGAAAGACGAGCGGCAAAATAGTTGCCTACATGTTGTTGCAACTCATTATCATATTCTCTCGAATATGGAGAAAACAAAAAGACTTTTCTTTCAATATTTTCCATTAATATTTGTGCATTACCACAAAAATATGTAAACCAAAGTTTACATTCTGGAAGCATTGGTGGCTCAATGGGACGTGGTATTCCCCAGCGTTTTTTAGGTGGGTTTGGTTTTTTAAATTCTTCTTGAAATAGGCTATCGCCATTTTTTTCTGGCGTGGTTATTGCAATAGAATCGGATATCGTTTGTTTGGGAATGGTAACCAGAGAGAGATTGAGATCGAATTTTTGCATATATGTATGCATTACTGGTTGCCCCCATTCACTTCTTCCGATTTCATCTTCTTCCATAGCGCCTATATATATGAATATACTGCAGAGAAAAACGAATGGCACTGCCACTAATGGGTGCATAATACGAATATGAAACATGGGTATTATTCTTTGTTGCTGTATAAAGGGAAATGATCTACTAATTTTTGTACATCTGCTTGTATTGATGCGTAGGGTTTGTTTTGCGCTGCGCGAGTAATAACAGCGTCGATCAGTTCAACAACGGTTGCCATATCTTCTGCTTGCATACCGCGCGTAGTAATAGCGGGAGTGCCGATGCGAATGCCGCTAGTGATCCACGGAGATTGCGTATCATTAGGAATGCCACTGCGCGATACCGTAATACCTACTGATTCTAACGCTTTTTCTGCCGCTAATCCCGTACTATTTTTATTGCGTAAGTCGAGCACAAACAGATGATTATCAGTTCCGCCAGTCACTACACGATAACCGTTTTGAATAAAAAGCTGTGCCATGGTCTGTGCGTTGCGAATAATCTGTTGTTGATACACCGCAAATGATGGCTGTAGTGCCTCATAAAAGCCTATTGCTTTGGCGGCTATAACGTGCATCAGCGGGCCCCCTTGCAGCCCAGGTATAATTGCACGATCGATTGCTGTTGCATGCGCTTGTTTTGCCATGATAAGGCCACCACGCGGGCCGCGCAATGTTTTGTGCGTAGTACTCGTAACTACGTCAGCAATTGCTACAGGGCTTGGGTGAAGCTGTGCTGCAATGAGTCCGGCAATGTGGGCAATATCTGCCATAAAATAGGCCCCCACATCGCGCGCAATACGCGCAAATCGTTCAAAATCGATAGTACGAGAATAGGCCGATGCGCCAGCGATAATGAGTTTAGGTTTATGTTCATGGGCGAGTCGTTCGATAGCATTATAATCGAGCAGCTCAGTTTCTGGGTGTACCCCGTACTGTACCGCCTTGTAGATTTTGCCTGAAAAGTTTACTCCGTGTCCATGGGTGAGATGGCCCCCCTCTGCTAAACGCATGCCCAGAATAGTGTCACCGGGTTGTAATAATGCTGCAAAGGCAGCCGCATTTGCTTGGCAGCCTGCGTGAGGCTGTACGTTAACATGCTCTGCGCCGAACAGTTGTTTTGCGCGTTCTTGTGCTAACTGTTCCACTGCATCAATAATCTGACAGCCGCCATAGTACCGTTTACCAGGGTACCCTTCCGCATATTTATTGGTGAGCACAGAGCCGGTTGCTCGCATAACTGCTAAAGAGGCATAATTTTCTGAGGCAATAAGGTCTAAGGTCTCTTGTTGCCGTTTTTTTTCTTGGTCTATTAGGGTAAAAATAGCAGTATCAATATATTTCATGGGGTTATTTTCTAGGTTAAAATTTGAATTTTTAACTAGTTGTTAGTGTACGTCATTTGGCTGCAGTTGCCAAAGGGAAGATGAAAAGATAACTGTTGCGGGGGTTTGTATTGTGTTTTGCGTTGTTTTTTTTATACTTAAATGAAGTATAGTTAACTATTTATCGTGGAAAGGTATCTTTGTGATCGAAGCGGGTGATTTACGCAAAGGCTCTAAGGTCTTATATCGCGATGAGCCATATATGGTGGTCGATTTTCAATGGACAAAGCCAGGCAAAGGTGGTGCCTACATTAAAACCAAGATGAAAAATATGATTACCGGGCTGACTATTGAAGACACCTTCCGCTCAGGAGAAAAGCTCCCGGTGCCCGATCTACAATACCGCGAATTCCAATTTTTGTACGCCATGGATGGGCAGTCCCATTTTCTGGATCAAGAAAGTTTTGAAGAGATCATATTAGATGAAGATCAAGTAGAAGATGTTAAAAAGTACCTTAAAGATGGGGTAATCTACACGGTCCTCTATTTTTCAGAACGTCCTATTTCGGTCAACCCTCCCCTATTTATAGAATTAGAAATACGTGAAACGCAACCCGGTGTGCGCGGTGATACGGCACAAGGGGGAGCGACTAAGCCAGCAACGGTAGAAACCGGGCTCGTTATCCAAGTGCCTCTGTTTGTTAACGAAGGTGATATAGTAAAAGTAGATACTCGCGATAATAGCTATATTGAACGCATATCATGAACAACACAGGAGAGTCATCAGTTGACCTTGCTATGGCAGGCAATGACTGGGAACAATCACTTTCGCAGCGTGACCGACGTTCTGTTGTATTTCATCTGTTATATTTAGCGGAAAGCTACGAGTATAGCGGTTCTGTTCCTTCATTTGCAGACAACTTAAATCGTGGTTTTGATCTTTCTATTTCATTAAATGGACCTTTGGTTGCTATTGCTGAACAGGTGGTTGATCGCCGTGATGAATTGGATACGACGTATCAGCCATTACTTGCTAACTGGCGCCTTGAACGATTAAGCGTATGCACAAAATTAATTTTACGGTATGCGGTATGGGAGCTGTTGCACACCGACACAAACCCTACCATCGTTATTAACGAAGCCATTGAGCTTGCTAAGGCATATGCAGAAAAAGATTCGTATAAGTTAGTTAATGGGTTGCTTGATCAGCTGGTTAAACAACGTGGACTCAAACGGGAGCCGATTGCTAATCAACAAGACCCGGAAGTACCAGAGCAAACAACCGTATAAGTTCGGGCAGATCAGCGTATACAATCACTTTTTGCATAGTATGGGCACTCATGATTTTAACAGATAAGCAGATCGCTGATTTCCGTACAGACATATGGGACTATTACCGGCAGCATGGCCGCTCGTTTGCATGGCGCGTATCGCATGATCCGTACCATATTTTAGTTTCTGAATGCATGTTGCAACAAACGCAAACCTATCGTGTTGAACCGAAATATCAGCAGTTTCTTGAAAAGTTCCCTACCATCCATGCACTTGCGGCAGCATCTAATCAAGAACTGTTTACCCTGTGGCAAGGGCTTGGCTACAACAGACGAGCACTGTTTTTGCGTGAGACTGCCCGCACCATAGTTGAGCAACACCAGGGAGTAGTGCCTTATGATGCAAAGGCGTTAATACAGTTGCCCGGTATTGGTGCATACAGTTCTTGTTCAGTTGTCACTTTTGCGTATAACGCGCCAACTGTTTTTATAGAAACGAATATTCGTACCGTTTACATTTATACTTTTTTTACGGCGCAGGCCGCCATTACCGATGCACAGTTGTATCCATTGGTTGCGCAAACGCTTGATCATGCAAATCCACGCCATTGGTATTACGCACTTATGGATTATGGAGTGATGCTCAAAAAAAATATCCCTAACCCTTCACGCGCCAGCGCGCACCATCAAAAACAGTCCTCTTTTCATGGATCAAAGCGGCAAATACGGGGACTTATTGTCAAACTGTTAACCAATGGCCCCATACAAGAAACAGAACTTCTTACCCACCTGCATACGTTGGGTACGTATGATAGAGCCGCTTTAAGCGCCATTCTTGAATCTCTCATAGATGAACAAATTTGTAAGCGTAGCGATGATTGGATCTGTTTGTAAAGAGTTCAGGCAAAATATTGACTCACACAGCGTCAACGTGCTATATCACAAAATGATCAGAGGATGAGAGATGGAGCTTACAGAGACCTAATGAAGCGCTCGACACCCTTCGATACTAAATTTCTTCGAAATTTCACTCAGGGCGAGCGCATTTGAAGATTATAATGTAGCGTTCCAAAAAGAGAAATGGAAAAAAGTGCGCAGGACGAGCGCAAGAAGAGTACTGATCTTAATACCGAGAGTGCTTCTGCACAAAAGTAAATAGGGGGAGAATGGTGAACTATCGTATTGCCGTTATAGCAGTGCGTGCAATAGGCTGCACAGTCATCGTAGCTATTCCTTTTGTGTTGCACCGCACAAGTATGCAATCAACAGTAGTGTACTGCTCAGTACTTGATGCCGCCACATATGCAACAGTCACACGCATTGCATCTGAGCATCGTACGGCGTCAGCACTGTGCCAAGCGATAGAGCAAGCATTTCCTCATCTGTATCTCGATTATATAAAATATACTGGCAACAGGCGGGTATGTGTTATCAAAGAACATCCACCGCTTTGTCGCATAAACAACCGTACTATTGTGTATGCCAACGGGGCGTGCGTAACACTGAACAGTGCGGAGCCTATCCCAGATACTCTTTGGAATATTACCGTTCATGCACCATTTGGTACGCGCGTTTCGGCCGCGTTGCTTGCGTGGTGGGGTACCGTGCCCGATGAGATACTTAACAACTATACCATTGATTGGCATAGCGCCCAGCATATTGTGCTTGTGTCCCGCGCTTGTTTGCAGCGGCATCTCTATGTTACCGATCGCACATCGTTAGATGAGCAGATGCTGCATTGTGCACATGGTGCGTATGACAATCTCGGTGTAGGAGAGCAACATAATACTCATATTTGGATTACCGACTTACGGTTTAAGGGGCAAATAGTTATCTATAAAGAGGGGGAATGGAATGAAAAAAGGGTTATTTCTTGATGAGCCAATAGTTGCTATCGATATTGGCACCACTAAAATTTGCGTGTTAGTAGCGCAACGGATCAATACTCATATGTTTGAAATTATTGGCATTGGCAAAGCACCTTCATATGGGCTCGCAAAGGGGGTAGTAGTCGATATCAATAAAACTATCGAAGCAATTAAAAAGGCGGTAGAAGAGGCAACGATTATGTCCGGTGTTGCTATCAAGCGGGCAATTATTGGTGTTTCGGGCAGTCACATTCAAACGCTCAATTCCCATGGCATGGTGCCCATCAAACGGCGTGTAGTAAGTCAGACCGATATCGATGCGGTGATTGCATCAGCACAAGCAGTTACGGTAGCACAAGGCAAACAGATATTGCATGCAATTGCGCAATATTTTTGTGTAGACGGAGAACGCATCCAAAATCCGTTAGGGATGCATGGAGTTCGTTTAGAAACTGAAGCACATATTATTCTTGGCTCTATTTCCAGCGTGCAGAACTTAATTGAATGTTGTAATCAAGCCGGTGTTGCGGTGACCGATATTGTGCTCGAACAGATTGCCTCGGGTATGTCTGTGTTGTCTGAAGATGAACGGCGGTTAGGAGTAGCGGTACTTGATATTGGTGGTGGCACTTCTGATTTTGCGTTATATAACCAAAATGCACTGATGCATACGGCAGTAATTCCGGTTGCTGGTAACCATTTTACTCATGATGTTGCTTTGTGTTTGCGTACGACTATGGCGCAAGCCGAATGTATTAAAAAAGAAGTTGGCTCAGTATTGCTCGAATCGGTGCAAGCAGTGTCTGCAGAGCAAGCGAGTACACATGAAACGCCACTCATGATCGAATCGGTTGAAGGCAATGCAATGCGAGCCGTATCAGTGCATGAATTAAATAGTATTTTGCACTGTCGCGCACAGGAGCTTATGCATATTGTTGATATGATAATCAAAAAAAATCAGCTCCGTTCTTTAATGAGTGCTGGGTTAGTGCTGACTGGTGGCAGCTCTCAACTTGAAGGGTTAGTGTCTTTGGCTAGCGATCAATTATGCATGAACGTAAGGCTCGGAAAACCTTCATCAAATCAACCATGTGCACAAACGCTTAACAGCCCTTTATATGCTACTGTGTATGGACTCTTGCTTTATGCCTACGCGTCTGGTGATACTAACAGTATGAGCAATAGTACTGCGTCCCTTATCCATAAAATTGGCACGCGTATGAAACATTGGATTACTGATCTATTTTAATTTAAAAGAGAGGTATGGCAGATGATTGAGTTTGGGCTAGAGAGCATACAGCCGATAAGTCAGGGAGTAAAGATCAAGGTGGTTGGCGTTGGCGGCGCTGGTGGCAATACGATTAATTGTATGATAGAGCATGGCCTTACAGGCATAGAATCTATTGCTGCAAACACCGATGCGCAAGCATTGAAACTGTCGAAAGCAAACCACGTAATTCAACTTGGTGTGAAATCAACCAAGGGGCTAGGAACTGGTGCAAATCCTGAATTAGGCAAACGGGCAGCAGAAGAAGATATCGAAAAAGTAATGGAAATGTTGGCTGATGCCGATATTGTTTTTTTAACTGGTGGGTTAGGGGGGGGAACAGGCTCTGGCGCATTACCGGTTATTGCTCAAGCATTACGAGAAAAAAATATTTTATGCATTGCGGTAGTGACCAAGCCATTTGCATTTGAAGGGAAACGACGCGCACAGGTAGCACATGGATCGTTAGAGCTACTGAAAAAAATTGTGGATACACTCATCGTTGTGCCGAATCAAAAACTGCTCGATTATGTGGATGTAAAGATGTCTATGATCGATTCATTTTCTATGATCAACCAAATACTCATGAATGCGGTGACTGGTATTGCAGACATCATCTCTATGCCAGGCCATATTAATGTCGATTTTGCTGATGTACGGGCCATCATGAAAGACAAAGGCTTAGCAATCATGGGATGCGCGCGCGCTAATGGCCCCGACCGTGCTTATTTGGCAGCACTTGATGCTATCTCGTCCCCACTGCTTGAAAATATGGACATTGCCGGCGCTTCTGGCGTATTAATCAATGTCACTGGTGGGCCCGATTTAGCATTGCATGAGCTGAGTGCAGCTGCACAGTTGATTTATGAAAAAGCAGACGAGAACGCAAACATTATTGTTGGTTCTGTAATTAATCCTAATCATAGCGATGACATTACCGTAACTATTATTGCAACTGGTTTTGAAACACGTAATGCAAAATCAGCAGCAGCTGAAACAGGAGCTATACAGCAGCTACAAACACCGCATGTTGCCGTTGAATCGGTGACACACGTGACATCATCCCCAGCACCCGCAACACCGATAACAACAACTGCTACACACGGCGTTCCGGTAGCTGATATAGAACTATCAGATGCATTGGATGTGCCTACGTATTTACGCCGCGCTAATGAAAACACGCAACTGTAAGACTGTTTTTATGATATCACCAATGACTGCGGCGCGCCGGCAATACCATTCGCTGTTGCTGCACTTACGGTAATGCCATTAAATGCATTACTCTTGCAGCTTGCACAGTACACAAATTGTAATGGCTGCGTGGCAGGAATGGTTGCTAACACAACACCATTTTGTGCGATGACGTATTGCGTTGTTGCTCCATTAACACTCAGTGTCCACGTTGCTTGCAGCACACATTCCGTTTTATTTAGAAATTCATTCTTGGTGATAGTGCCGGTAAAACTGCTCGGCGCCTGTGGGCCTACAGAAAAGGTGATTGGGTCTGATGCGATATTTAAGCTGCCATCTTGATAGATTGACACTGCTTGCACCGTATGATTACCAATCGTTTTGATAATTACTGGCACCGACCAATTATTGGGATCAGTATGCGTTCCTGCTTGTATCCATGTCCCATCAACTAATAAAAATACCAGCGATGGATCTTGCGCTTGACCGGTGAAAATAATTGACGTGTTAACTGATGCAGCGGCAATTGGTGATCTGACGGTAGTAGCAACCAGCGCAGGGCTACTGAAATAACGAGCAATTTGGATGAGAGTCCCTGATGGATCACCACCTGCAGTCACAGTTTTGCCATCTGATTGCAAAGCAGTTGCGCTTATATACTGGCCGCTTGGCACCGTTACTACGCCGGTGTGCGCAGCGCCAAACGAACTATCTACCGTGCCATTCGCATTAAAACGAACGAGTATTGTTGCTGTTTGTGATGCGTTTCCTGCGCCAAATACAAGCTTGCCATCTGCTTGGAGTGAGAGCATAGATGGTCCACCTATATACCCTGTGTTTCCCGCAATAGTTGCGTTGTAGCCCAGCCCGTTATTATATGAGAGGTCTAATAGGCCATTACTGGTTAAGCGAGTAACTTGCAAGTTGTTTTCTGTTGCATCAGTCCCGCCTGCAATAATGCTTCCATCTGTTTGCACTGCCAGAACAACGGCAAAAGATCCAACTCCCGGCAATGCAATACCACTGGTATTACCAAAGCTCGTATCAAGTGAACCGTCGGTATTATATCGTACTACCATAACCCCTGGATTATATACAACGACTAAGATCTTTCCATCTGCTTGTAGTGCTAATCCCGCGCCTTCCCAGAGTCCAGGAAGAGAAATGTTAACAAATTGTGTGTCGATTGATCCATCCTGATTAAAACGAACAGTCAGTAATGGGTTATCACTGATACCCGTTGCCACTATGCGCCCATCTGCTTGTAGAATGCAGGCGTTAAATCGGGTGGGAATTGGTCCAGTGACTGATGCAATACTGGTGCCGTTAAATGTATAATCAGGAGAACCATCAACATTAAACCGCTGCACTAATCCTGCTGTTGGATTGTTACCAACATTGCTACCAGCAACAATTATTTTACCATTCGGTTGAATTACTACGTTAAAAGCATTAGATAAGAAGACTGATGTAGTAACAACTCCTGTATGGGATGGACCAAAAGTGAGATCAGGAATTCCATCACTGTTGAGCCGCGTTATGCTGATGCGCTGATCAATTTGAGCAGCAGACGCTATTATAATTTTTCCATCAGTTTGTACTGCCAAACCATACGGAATGAATTGACCGTTAGTGACGGTGGGTATCACGTACCCTGCGCTATTGCCAAATGATGGGTCTAAGGTGCCATCTTGTTGCGCATGTAATGCCGCAGTGCCTGTTGCAACGCAAATGAGCAATAAAAATAGGTGGTTCATCGTAATTCCTTTTTTCAAGCATTGAGATAGATGGTAGATACAATACATCATAGCCCTGCGTTGCTTGTCAACAAAAAAAACAGTAACTTAAAGAGGCAGTAGAAACTTGTTCCAGATCAAAAGAATAAGAGTAGTAAGTATGAAGAGCATGTCATTACAATGTATACGCGTATGTGTGTACATTCTGTGCCTGAGCATGGCACAACAGATACAACCCGCTTCTATAACCATGCGAGAAGGTGGTGGCTGTGATCGTTTAGGCGATCATTTGGTGCTGTTGCTTAAAACGTTGTGGTTATCGTATAAATATCAAATACCTTTCGTATGTAAGCCATTTAAAGGAAGCCACTATTTCACCATTCACGAACAGATGGTGCAGCGCAAAAAGAAGACGTCATATAAACATACGATACATTGCTTAAAAGAAGCGACTATTGCTAGCACGCGTGCGCATGATTATGCGTATGGTGTCGATTTCAACTGTATAGTACACGCGCCATCAATAAATCGATTCCAGCTCTTTCGTGCATACGCACAGGAGCTTTTACAGCCCGTTGTTCCGGTACCACTCCTGAAACGTGATGATGCCATTGCTATAGCAGTGCATATCAGAAAAGGATCAGGTGCAGACACCGGATTGCTTTCGATACAGCAGTTTCCATCAAAGCCAACAGTGCTGCATATCAGTAACGAACCATTAGTTATACAAGAACCTAACTATACAAATGCACAGGTGCCTCAACGCCACAGCCCGCACATGGATATTAATTTTCCACTCCGTTTTGCACCAGAACAGTATTATATCGACCAAATTAAATGTGTTGCTCATCTGTTTCCCGACCAGTTACTTGATCTATTTATCTTTACTGATGCTGCTGAACCGCACGCATTACTTGAACGTATACGTGCCAACGTAGACGATAATCGCATGCAATGGTATGTGCAAGAACAGAGTTCTGATGGGCAGTGGGCTGTAGTGCGCGATCTCTTTTTGATGGCGCAATGTGATTGCTTAATCCGCGCACGTTCCCATCTAGCGCATGTGGCAGAATTTTTGGGCAATCATCAGCTTGTACTGTTTCCACGTGCATATCGCTGGCACCATCATTGCTTGTATATTACCGATGTTGCGCTGCACACTGCTGATAAAGGGATTATTCAAAGAGCCGCTGCACTTGGGTATTTAGCGCCGCAAGAAACTTCTGCAAAAAAGAAACGAACAAGAGTACGCAGAGCTTACGAACAAAGTTAGAGCACATAGAAACAGCGCTCATCCCGAGTGATTGCGAAGCAATTGTATCGAGGGACATGGAGCGCTTTGCTGTAAGCCTGATATTTGAACTATGTGGCTTGCGAGCACTCGATATGCGAGCGCATATAACGCCTCTTCATCGTGTACTGGATAGACGTGGGTACCGGCAGCGCGTGCACAGACTTCTGAAGCAATGGCCGGTACGTTAAAATATCGTGCTTCTGCAACGCTAATGCCATAGCTATCACTGCGCGTTGGACGAACAAAAAGGTGTGCTCGTTTGAGCAGTGGCCATAGTTCATAATTGCCAGTCAAAAACAGAATCGAATCATCACATTCCTGTTCAGCTGCTAACTGCTGCAGCTCATGAAAATATGCGGTATCGTGTATTTGTGCAAGCAACACAAGTAACCCAACCGATTCGTAGTGCATTTTTAATCGTGCTAGTAACCGAATCATGGTATCTATGCCATATAAATCCATGTTATTGATGCGCGTTGGTTGAAACGCATTGGCAATAATCAGGGGTTTGTGCGCTTGCATGAATGCATGTACCTGTGTTGGATAGTGCGCCAGCAAACATGTTTCATTACGAATATCTGGCGGCAAAAATGATGATTCAACGGTAACTTGTTTTGGTAGCATGATGGTTGTTTGCGCATAGCTGTTGCGCGTTGCATCGCCGATTAATATTACTTGATCAACGCGGCGAAACAGCATGCTCATCCATTGCTGCATGAGTATTGATTTATGCGTAATATGGCGCGGGTCGTGATCTACCACCATCAGTTGATAGCGAATAAACAGTTTTAAACAATACAGTAGAAATAAGTTGCGTATGCCGTTTGTTAAAAAGATAGTGTGATAGATAACCGTGTCTGGCTTGATGCGCAGTAACAGCGAGCATAATTGCGTAGCAGCTCGTATGCCTGTTTGTGTTGTATCAAAGGTTTCTACACAATTATCTTGTATTTCTAATGTTGCGCGTAGGCGCTGTGCGTGCACGGCAACACCACCAAGCGGTGGCGGCAGCGGGCTTGCTATAAGAATGGTCTGATTATGGAGCGCATTGCTGTACGTGTGCTCACGCATTGTATACTCATGCACTGTGTGGATATGTTTTTTAAATACCATACGCTGTATCAACCGTTCAGCTGCGTGCATACACCACTGTTTCCATGTAAATGGCACACAATAGTGCCATACAACTATTGCCCAATACGTGCAATGGATACCTAGAGCTATAGACAGTTGTTGCTGCAGAAAACAGTGCCATTGGAGTACTATTATGCTACTGACACTGAGCAGATATATTCCTGTGTAAGCAATAGGCAATATCACTGCTCCTGCTATGTACCGTATCCATACAACTGTGCTCAGTGCATAAGCACTAAACACACATGCATTGGCAATACAGATGCCTGCAAGTGCGTGCGTTACGCCAACATATATCAGTACCGTTTGTACACATAAAAATATGGCCGCTAGCACCAATTCGTGATGCGTTTTTTGTATTAAATGAAACCCAATCTGGCACATACGTGCCGTTTCAAACATGAGGAGATAGCCAAAGAAAAGGGGACCAACGGTTACTGCATGCATGCACCAATCGGGTAAAAAAAGACGTACACCAATAAGTACCGCAAATGGCATGCTGGTAGCAGCTACTCCTATAGCAATACTAGCGTACTGCATAAGAGTGTGCACTAATGTACGATCTTGTGCATTGTATGCTTTGTAGATCACGAGTGGTAATGCATCGAGTAGGGCAATAGAAAAAAATTGAAACAGCGCACCAAAGCGCCATAATATGCCATACGTGCCAACAGCTTCCATGCCCAGGTGTTGTGCAATGATATAGCGATCTGCATGTAAGAAAAAACCGTACATCACGCTATACACCAATAATGGTAAAGCGTAGGTTAGCTGATTGCGCAATAGGGATAATGAAAAGGCACGGTGATGGTAAGCAAGCCAACCGCCTGCGGGGGCGACGCACAGTAATGATAGCGTTGTTGCGTATAAAAATGTGGGCAAGCAAAAATGGTGCGCAGCAGCAAATACAGTGCCAATCGTTGCAATGAGTTGTTGTGTAATATACAACAATGCGTACAGGCCGCGCCGTTCATGTATTTTATAGTACGCAAGCACGAGTGAAAACAATGCATATAACATACTGTTAATAACTATTGCGCTAGCAAAGGGCACGTACACCGTTGGAATAGTATGACATGCATACGCACAGGCATACGCAACAAGCACACAGCAAGAAACTGCCGCCCAGCTAACAAATGCATTACCCACCACCGCTTTTTGCTTTTGTGCATCATGTTCATATAACGTAATAAACCGTGTTATGCTGGTGGCGGTGACCGATGATAATAATAAAGTGCTTAAAGAAAACGCTGTTTGGCACAGGTCCCATATTCCCACATCTGCCGGCGACAGTACACGCAATACAAAGGGCAGCGCAACCATGCTCAGTAAACGAGAAATAAGAGCAGTAGCAGTAAAAACAACGGTATTTTTACCACCACGCAGAAGATAGTCATACAATGGTACTTTGGTGGTGCTTTTCATTACTCTTTTCCATTTATTACAATTACTAGTTGAAGTACAAGAGGAGCAATACAGCTCATAGATGATTTTAAAATGGATGCCCGAGATAAGCAAATGATGCGCTCATCTGCCTGCGCGCTATAGCTCAACAAGAGCGTAGTCGGGAGTATTCGACGTAGTCGAATGTATCGACGTGTCCGTCGAAGCCTTGGCGTAGTCGGAAGGATATCGAGCGCCTAAACCACTACCAACGGCTGTGGCGCACCAACAATGCCACTGGCAGTTGCTGCACTTACGGTAATGCCATTAAATGCATTGCCTTTGCAGCTGCCACAGTACACAAATTGCAATGGTTGCGTGGCAGGAATGGTTGCTAATATTACACCGTTCTGTGCAATGATGTATTGCGTTGTTGCTCCGTTCACACTCGGCGTCCACGTTGCTTGCAGCACACATTCCGTTTTGTTTAAAAATTCGTTTTTGGTGATGGTGCCGGTAAAGCTACTCGGCGCTTGCGGGCCTGAGGCAAAGGTGATTGGGTCTGATGCGATATTTACATTACCGTCTTGATAGAGTGATACTGCTTGCGCTGTGTGTGTGCCAATAGTTTTTGCAGTAGCAGTAATGGACCAGTTATTAGGGTCTGTGTGTGCGCCTTGTGGTTGTAGTACACCATCGATCAACAAAAATACCAATGACGGGTCTTGTGCTTGACCAGTAAAAGTGGTTGGGGTGTTCACCGATATACGGCTACTCGCGGTTGGTGAGCTAATCTGAGTAGAGATCACAGCAGGACTGCTTAGGTAACGAGCAATAATAGCGGTACTACCTATAGTTCCTATAACAATGTTGCCATTTGCTTGCAAGGCAATTGAAAAGGCTTCTTGAAGTGCAACAGGGCCAATAGCTGTGCCGGCGTTGCCAAATGAACTGTCCACAATGCCTGTACCTGTGTAACGCGTTAATTGCCAAAAACCTGGTTGAGATCTACCTGCTAACACTATTGCGCCATCTGCTTGCAACAGTATTACATAACAACGAAAACCTGTAGCAATGTTATTAAAACCGGTACCATTAAAACTAGTATCAAGATTACCCTGTGTATCAAATCGCGTTACTTGAAAAGTGGGAGTAGTACCAATATTATTGGTGCCGCCTACCAGCAATTTACCATCAGATTGGATTACTAGACCGGTATTAGCGCCTGCTATACTTGATGGGCCTGTTACTAAACCATTTTGTCCAAATGTTCTATCTACTGCGCCATCGGCATTATACCGTACCAAGTATATGGGGCTAGTGCCGGATGCGCCTTTTAGTCTTCCCGTTAATGCAACAATTTTGCCATCTGCTTGCACTACTAAGCCGACTACACCCTCTACTATGGGGCTTGGACTTGTTTCAAAGATAACATCGGGGGAACCGTTGGCGTTAAAGCGCATCACTATATTAGCGAAAGTATTTCCATTCCCCCCTCCTACCACTATTGCGCCATCTGCTTGTTGTAGAACCGCCAGCAGATCATATCCACTTAAAGCTGGTGCAGTTGCTACACCGTTGCCACTGGTGCCAAAACTATTGTCGATAATGCCAGCGCTTGTATAACGGGTTAAAACTCCATTGCCTGAATTATCAAAACCGCACGCTACAATGCCACCATCTGGTTGAATAATAAGAGCATTAATGCCAGCTAATGAGGTTGCCACTACTCCAGTACCTGCAGTGCCAAAGGTGGCGTCAGGGCTGCCATCAGGGTTCAGGCGTACTATTTGATTATTTCCACCTGCGGCTACTATTTTGCCATCTGTTTGTATTGCCATTGCATAGCACACGAACGTGCTGGTAACATTTTGTACCGTTAGATACCCTGTGCCGCTGCCGCCAAACGAAGGGTCGAGTGTTCCATCGCTAGCATTGAGCGCTATAAATAAGTGGGGGGGGGGTGAGAATAAGGGCTAGGAGCGCGAAACGCTTCATATAATTTCTCCGTTTTTTAAGGAACTATTATTCTTGTTCATGAGCATACGATGAACTATTTTGAATTGTCAATGGTGTTGAGTAATGGTGTTTACTATCGCTAAAATATTGCTGCTTGGGGCGCGTAAAAGTGGTAGCAAATTTTTCTATTACCAACGAGGGGATAACATAAAATACGCAAAGGGCTTTACCCTATAACCCATTTTATGTTATCCTTACAATAGAGGTGAATATGAAAAAAGAAAATATCTATGTTACTGTAGATTCTCGCAATCGTGTTACCATTCCAAAAGAAATGGCTAAAGATTTGTCTCATTTATATAGAATACGTATAAAAAATGAGCAAATTATTCTTGATCCGATTAAAGAAATACCAAAAGAAGAGCAATGGCTGTTTGAGCCAAAAAACAAACATCTGCTTGATGAGTTAAAAAAAGCGCTCAAGCAAAAAGCAAATCTAAAGATTAATCTGGATGATTTGGAAAAAGAATAATGTATGACGCACACACTAAAATATACAAAAGCTGCTGAAGGCCATCTGCTAGCACTTAAAAATTCTCCATCCCATCAAAGGATTTTTAAGGATGTTGTAAAAGCGTTGCGTCTTATGGAATCGAATTTAAGACACCCATCTTTAAATACCCATGAATACCATAATTTGTTGGGGCCAAATGGTGAAAAGGTGTTCGAAGCATATGCTCAACAAGGGACACCTGGAGCATATCGGATTTTTTGGTACTATGGGCCAAAAAAGAATGACATTTCAATCATCGATATACTTAAGCATTCCAACTAAAATAGGTTCTAAACGCGGACATTAACTTACCACTACCAATGGCTGTGGCGCACCAATAATGCCACTGGCAGTTGCTGCACTTACGGTAATACCATTAAATGCATTGCCTTTGCAGCTGCCGCAGTACACAAATTGTAACGGCTGTGTGGCAGGAATGGTTGCTAATA
>JBAVOR010000025.1:0-84984 GCA_049692255.1 Candidatus Babeliales bacterium | reverse complement strand
GGGCTAGGAGCGCAAAACGCTTCATATAATTTCTCCGTTTTTTTAAGGAACTATTACTCTTGTTCATGAGCATACGATGAACTATTTTGAGCTGTCAATGATGTTGAGCGCTTCATTTTCTTATTGCAGATTCATGAACAATTTTCGCAATTGTTTTTAACGTTGGATTACCTTTTTTGGAAAATGCTTGCGTAACAGTTGCTCGTGTTAGTTTAGCTCTTTGCGCGACTTTGGTTCTATTTACAGACAAATATGCATCTAAAATTTCCATGAAAGTTTCAGTATCATTATCAATTAAGCATTCAAGCAGTGCCTTAGCGACTTCATTTTTATTTTTAAAAAACTCCGATGCCCTTGAATCATGTAATGTAGATTCATCAATAATTTTAAGAGGTTGTAATTCGTCTAAGGTAAATTCGCGCTTTTTTAATGTCTTTTTCTTGTTCATTTTTATGCCCACCATTAATTAAAAGAATTTTCTTATGACCAATATTGGCAAAATACACCCTCCAACCATTTGTCCATTTTAACTCGGCAAGTCCTTCACCTAAATTTCTCACCGTTCCAAAATATTCATTCTGTTCAATGCGGCTTATTCGGGCCTTAACTTTGGCTTGCTCTTTTTTGGTTAGACTGTTGAGCCAGGCCAAATAATCGTCCGATTCTTTAATATAAATCATGTATTTTGCAATTTAAAACCTATACTTTTATTGCACATATGACTAGTTTATCAGGCGCATATTATAATTGTCAATATAAGAAGAAGTAACTACTTGCCTTCTAACTAACAATAACCAACGGCTGCGGCGCACCCACAATGCCACTTGCAGTTGCAGCGCTTACGGTAATGCCGTTAAATGCATTGCCTTTGCAGCTGCCACAGTACACAAATTGTAACGGCTGTGTTGCAGGAATGGTTGCTAGCACCACACCGTTCTGTGCAATGATGTATTGCGTTGTTGAAGGGTTAACACTTGGCGTCCACGTTGCTTGCAGCACACATTCTGTTTTGTTTAGAAACTCGTTTTTGGTGATAGTGCCGGTAAAACTGCTCGGTGCTTGCGGCCCTACAGCAAAAGTGATTGGGTCTGATGCGATATTTAAATTACCGTCTTGGTACATAGACACTGCTTGTGCGGTGTGCGTGCCAATAGTTTTTGCAATAGCAGTAATTGACCAATTATTAGGGTCTGTGTGTGCGCCTTGTGGTTGCAGTACACCATCGATAAGCAAGAATACCAGTGATGGATCTTGCGCTTGGCCAGAGAATTGCGTTGGCGTGTTAATTGATACGCGGGTGCTAGCGGTTGGTGAACTAATCTGCGTTGGAGTAACTGCTGGCCTGCTCAGGTAACGAGCAACCATGGGATTAGCACCCGCAGTTGTTGCACTTCCTATAACAATATTACCATCAGCTTGCAAGGCAATTGAAAAGGCTTCTTGAAGTGCAACAGGGCCAATGGCAGTACCATCGCTACCAAATGAACTATCCACAATGCCGGCACTCGTGTAACGGGTTAATTGCCAATACTCAGCTCCTCCTATAACTGTAGACTGACCAGTGAGTACTATTGCACCATCTGCTTGCAACAGTATTGCAGTACAGAAACCGCATGAAACACTGTTATTAAAACCGGTACCATTAAAGCTGGTATCTAAGTTACCCTGTGTATCAAATCTGGTTACTTGAAATAAAGAAGTCGAGCCAGGCTCCACCTTACTGCCTACCAGCAATTTGCCATCAGGTTGTATTACTAACCCGGTATTAGTGCCTGTTGGGCCTGTTGCTAAACCATTAATGCCAAATGTTCTGTCTATAGACCCATCTGTGTTGTAACGTATAAGGTATATGGGAGCTACGCCAGATGAATTTTTTGCTACTCCCGTTAATGCAACAACTTTGCCATCTGCCTGCACTGCCAATCCTGCTACGCCGCGTACTGTGGGGCTTGGGCTTGTTTCAAAGACAACATCAGGGGAACCATTGGCGGTAAAGCGCATCACTATATTAGCGCCAGTACTCTGATAGCCCCCTACCACTATTGTGCCATCAGCTTGTTGCACCATTGAAAGCAGTACGCTATTAGCAAGCTCTGGCGCAGTCGCTATACCGTTACCGTTGGTGCCAAAACTATTGTCGATAAGGCCGGCGCTCGTATAACGGGTCAAAGCGCCATTATTTGAACTATCTTGTCCACACGCTACAATATTGCCACCAGGTTGAATAATAAGAGCAACAATACCTGCTAATGTGGTTGTCACCACGCCAGTTCCTGCTGAGCCAAAGGTGGTATCAGGGGTGCCATTAGGGTTCAGGCGTACTATTTGATTGTTAAAACCTGCAACCAGTATTTTGCCATCTGTTTGTATGGCCATTGCATAGCAACGGAAACCGCTTACAACATTTTGTACCGTTAGATATCCGGTGCCACTGCCACCAAATGACGTGTCTAAGGTGCCATCACTAGCATTGAGTGCTATAAATAAGTGGGGGGGGGTGAGAAGAATGGCTAGGAGCGCAAAACGCTTCATATAATTTCTCCGTTTTTAAGGAATTATTACTCATGTTCATGAGCATACGATGAACTATTTTGAGTTGTCAATGGTGTGCTCAATGGGCATGCAATTTTGCGAACTGTTCTGTGCTGATATGCTCTACTTATTCTAGAATGTTTGCTATATTTGCACCATACCCAATCTTTTTATGTAAGGATGTAACTGATGGCGACTATTCCTCCGCACGCAGCTGGTTCTGTAGCACAAGAATGGAGCACGCAATTTATTCAGCAATTAAAAACAGAAGAAGCGGCATCGTTACACATTGAACAATCACCACCCTTGCATGGGGTCATACCAGTATCTGGTGCGAAAAATGCGGTGCTTGTTTCGATGGCCAGTTTACTGCTTGCTGATGGTAAATCGACACTCACGCATGTGCCGTGTTCTGCTGATGTGGCACAAATGATTCAAGTATTAAAACAGTTGGGCGCAGTAGTTGATTTTGATACCGATACGCACACGTTGCATGTTGACACCGCTTTTGTGCATCAGTACACCATCGGTGAAGATTTAATGAAAAAGATGCGCGCTTCGGTGTTGGTGATGGGACCATTATTGGCACGCTTTGGCAGAGCAGATGTAGCAATGCCGGGTGGGTGTTTGCTGGGTGAACGACCTATCGATTTTCATTTGAAAAGTTTTGCAAAGATGGGGGTTTCTGTTTCTTATGAACAAGAATATATTCGTACGTATGCGGCACCATTAAAATCGGCGCGCATTGTATTGCCATACCCCAGCGTTGGTGCTACTGAAAATATTTTGATGGCGGCAACATTAACTAAAGGAACTACGCACATTGTTAATGCAGCATTAGAGCCGGAAGTGCTTGATTTAATAACATTATTACAGACGATGGGCGCTGCAATTACCATCGAGTCACCAGCAACCATTTGTATCGACGGGGTAGCTGCTCTTAAACCAGTAACGCACCAGATAATGGCAGACCGCTTAGAAGCGGGAGCGCTGTTATTAGCTGCCGCTATTACCGGTGGCACAGTAACAATACCCAATGGGTCATGGCGTTCTATGGATGTGTTTTTAGAAGCGCTTGATCAAATGGGGCATACGATTACGTGCCATGAGCCAGAGGGTATAACGCTAGTATCAACGCGTGAGCCCAAAGCTATAGCGACCATTCGCACTTCTCCTTATCCGGGATTTCCCACCGATTTACAAGCCCCGTTAATGGCCGCATTGTGTCTAGCGCGTGGTAAGACGGTATTGTATGAAACGGTATTTGAAAATCGACTATTGCATGTACGTGAACTGGAAAAGATGGGTGCCCAGATTACCATTGATGGGCAGAAGGCAACCATTACCGGTGTTGATACGTTGTTTGGTGCTAATGTTATTGCAACCGACATTCGTGCGTCGTTTGCATTGGTATTGGCAGGAATGGCAGCGCAAGGCACTACGGTGATGAGTGGATTGAACCATTGGCGGAGAGGGTACGACGGCATGGAGCACAAACTGGCAACATTGGGTGCGCGCATTAGTTTAAAAACTAGCAATTAGGTCGGTCAGTTCTTTCGTAATTTTTGCCTGACGCAATTTATGATAATCGAGCTGCATGGTATCCATAAGCTCTTGCGCATTGCGTGTGGCGTTATCCATAGCAATAAAACGTGCTGCATGTTCCGCATTGAGTGATGTCAAAAGCACCGATTGAATTGCTGTTTGTATTGAAGCCTCTTCAAGGGTACGCAACAATGTATGCGGGTCTTCATACCAATAGTACGGCGACTGCTCGCGCGATGATTCATGCTCAATTAATAGTGGAGTGCCTCCGCGCTGAGTATAGATATCGGTGGTGGTCGGTTTTGCGACAAAAAAACTTTTAGGGAAATTATGTAATACCAGTACACGTGAATACTGCTTTTTAGTGGTATTAATAATAGATGCTAACTGCTGCCCAACCGCTCCTACACTAGTATTAGATAGTTGCGCAAAGGAGGTAAGGGGATTGGGAATCACCGCTTGCGTTAGTTCGATAAGCTTTTTGCCGATAAGAATGTACTCAGCGTTTGCAAAGAGCTCCGGATCTTGCATCTGTTGTTCGCGGTAATATTCCAGTAAATAGGTATTAAAATTGCCACAGAGCCCTTTTTGTGAACCGATTAAGATCACCAAGGTTTTTTTTGGTATCTCTTGCTCAGCTGGTTCCATACGGGGCGCTTGCGTGCTGACACGCTCAACCACCGTGCGAAGGGCGTCAGATTTTGCCTGAACGTATGCGGTTTTATGTTTCGCAGCGGTGCTGTGTGCCATGGCGATCAATCGCATAGCATGAGTGACTTTTTTAATCGTTTGTACTGTTTTTATGCGTTGCCGCATTTCGATTAATTTTGACATAGCATCTGCTTTCTATTGGCCTCTTTTTTACTATCGCGGTATAGTAAACTATTGTAATTTCATATTATCCTATTTTAAACTATTTTCTATGAATATAATACTGGACGGTTATAACATTCTCAAGGCCTTTAGCGGAACGCATGTGCCGGCGCAAGAGCGGGACTCCTATATTCGGCGGCTCGAACGGTACAGCAAAACGCGACACCATCAGATAGTCATCGTTTTTGATGGGGGGCCCTATACCTGGCCACACGCTGAGCACGTTGCGCAAGGGGTACGCGTGATTTATTCAGGCAGTAAAAGCAGTGCGGACGCCGTGATTATGCAATACCTCGATGACCATCATACGCAGGATTTATTGTTGGTAACGAATGATCGCGCTATTATTACCCATGGCGCTCGTGTGGGAGTTTTGGCGATTAGTGGAACAGTTTTTAATGCGTATCTGTCGCAAGCGTTAAAGCCCACCGCCCCGCTTGAGAAATCTTCCCAAGCGTTGGTACAGAAGTTGATTATAGAAGAAGATGCACAGTATGGTAATATTGATGCCTTAATGCAAGGAGCGCATATGCACAGCGGTAAAGACGAAAATAGTGATATAAGCAGTGGGAAGGCGCGGCAGCGATCGGTATCGACCATATCAAAGAAAGAAAGAGCTTTGCAGGCAAAGTTGAATAAATTATGAATAATACAAAGCAGCAGACAACAGTTAAGCATTCAGTCACGTTAACAGATATGGAAGGTATCGCACAGCAGCTGTATGCATTAAAAAATAAGTGCGCTATCTACACGTTTGAAGGGTCTTTAGGGGCAGGTAAAACAACGCTCGTACGCTTACTGCTCAATCAATGGGGCATTAAAGTACCCGTCACGAGCCCAACCTTTAACTATGTCAATATTTATCAGACTGATCACAACGAACTATTGTATCATTTCGATTTATATCGGCTGACTACGGTAGATCAATTTGTGCAAGCAGGCTTTGATGAATTTTTATATCTAGAGAATTGCTGGGTATTTATTGAATGGCCAGCGGTAATTGAACCATTGCTCAAAGATGCAATATGTCGCGTTACGATACAACATGAGCCGAATGATACGCGCACTATCTCCTTTTGCGGCGATATTCTTCTGGTTGATACAGATACATTCGATCATTCATAATTCTAATTTGCAAACGACCCGGTTCTGGGTTGATTATTCGTTGAATATACCACCCGTTGTTTGCTCTAACGGTTAATTGTCCAGTATCTTTTGTGCGCTCATCTTGATATACATCAAAGCTGAACTGGTGATTGGCATCAATGTAGAAATTCATACATTTAAACCCCCCCGTGTCGGCACCATAATTAACGTAGTATACCCCTTCTGGTTTTGTGCATTGGGTAATGCCGGGCAACCAATATTCTCCTCGCATTGCTTCAGTAGCCAAATTGTCTATCAGAATAGTACCTATTTTTTTAAGTGGTCGTTCGAGTCGATCGGTTGCTACATCGGCTTGTATATTTGACGATATATAGATGAGTACTAAGAAAAAGCGCACAATATAAATATGCATAGAACGGCCCTCCTTTAATTAATAACATCGCAGAAATATGGGGCAAAATGCAATCATTTGCACAAAAAAGAAGGCCCACTGCCTGGCTTAAGGCAGTGGGCCCAATGTATTTTCATCGGAAAGCGATAATTATAATACCCCTTCAGCGATCAACAGATCTTGTGCAATATTCAGTGTTGAAATGCCCGGTTCTAACGTAAATGGTCGTACAAAAGAGCCATCTTCTTGTTTGATTACCGTAACACGACGGTTAGCAAATGGTGCCGTATCTTCCAATGCTGTAAGCTTATGAAAATGGGTCGCCAGAATGGTACAACTGTTTGCAAACTTGCCCAGTTTCAGTGCATACAAGTAAGCCGCCTCTTCCCCTTCTTTTGGCGAAGTGCCACTGAACACTTCGTCCATAATAGTGAAACTATGCGTATTGTCTGGTAACTGCTCAATTTTTTCTAGCAATGCTTTTGCGCGCAACACTTCTGCTTTAAACAAGGAAACGCCGCTCGCAATATCGTCAGTAATATTAAGATAACAATTAATTGCTGCAAATGGAGTTAAAGCAATGCTGTCTGCTGCGCCAATTCCTACCGTTTGTGGCAACAACACGTTGAGTAAAATCCCTTTAAGAATAGTAGATTTACCGCCGGTGTTCGGCCCAGTAATAACACAGTTATTCGGTTGGTTTTCACACCCGATACTAATGCTATTCTTAACTACGGTGTCTTGGTCTATAAACGGATTCCAAAAGCCCTCTGCTTTGAGCATTGGTGTTGCATTTTCCACATACTCAACAAAACAGTAATGCGCATTATCAGATTGTCTGCTTAACAATGCAGCAATGCTGACATACGCATCAACTAAGCCAACTGTTTTAAACAGTGCAGCAAAATCATTTTTTGCTTCTTGCATGAGCGTATGGCAAGCCAATATTTTGCCCGTTAAAGAGAAAAATGATGGCTTGCCACGGAAGGTGCGTGAGTTGAGCATTTTGAGCAAATGATTAAACGATGCGGACTGTTTAAATGGACTTAATTGATCTATTGATTGAGTAATCGCATCTAGGTTATTATCGGCTACCAATGTTGCAATTGCACGGGCATTGGCCACATACTCAGCAACAGCGATTAGACGTTCTTGCAAGGCATTAACTGATGTGCGCTTTAAATTGAAGTTTGTGATGCCCATGTACAAGCTATAGACATATGATCCACCAGCTAAAGCACCATATCCAGCAGCTACTCCCGCAAAAGCTTTATAGGCATTTTTTTTTGATGCCTGAGATTGCCCCAATGTACCACAAGCAAGAAGATCCCCGATTGTTTCTGGTTTTAATAGAGCGAAGTCTCGTCCATTTCGAATTTCTTCTTCAATTACGTTTATATATTCGTCAGTATAAATGGTGCGCTTTAACGTTGCATTAGCTATCCCTCTAGTGAATGCTTCACGTATGCTTATTGGCTGCTTTAATGCATCAGCTTTTACATACTCAATATAAGCCGCAGCTATCGAAAGAGAAATAGGCAGCGTTGCGGCAACATACGCAAGGCCAACATGCCCTAATTGGTTACTCGCTTCTAATGCCATTGGGGTTTTATTTAAATACTTGAGCTTATTGCTAAAATAAAGAAAATTGTTAAACAGCTCTTCGGTAGCTGCATCATTTTCTTGCCAGTAGCTGAGTACAATAGGCTCAAGTGCAGCTTGTTTTTGGAGTAACGCTTGTAGTTCAGCAATGAGTGCGGGGCTTTCATGCAGCTGGCGAATGGCATTTTGCCTTTGCTGTAGCAAAGAAATATCATAGCTTGGATTGACCAGTAATTCGATGAGCGCTAATTTACCCGCATTTGTTTTGGTGTTGTCGATACGATGCACAAAATGAGCGTCTGGCCGTTCGCCACTGACCAGTTCCATTTTGCGTACGAAAAGTTCATCAATAGCTGCAGGGCACGGTACCGTTTGTATAGTGTTACCAAAGAGAGAGATCAGCGTACTTGTTTGGGCATGGGGCGTTGCATGAGCAACAGAAAATGCCTTTAATTTTGGTTTTTGTTTGCCATTTGTTCCTTCTTGAGCGGTTGTTTGCTGTGGCTCATCTACTTTAAAATTTTGTGCGTAGAGATTGCCGCTGTAATTAAAGAGATTTTTTGATGCTACAGCCATTGCGGTTTCTGCATGCGCATTGTTTGTACGACAGAATAGCAGCAATGCAAGTATGCTGTGGTGTATAACACGGTTGTTCATACTGTTGATTTCCTATGATGCATAAATGGGGACTATTGATTTGAGATGATGCTATGGTTGATTTTTGTAATCTAGCAGAAAGCGTGTTTTTTACAACTTAAAACAGCAATCCGCTACTTGAGTCGCTACTGCTAGTATCATTGCTTGTAGATCCGCTTTGTGATGAGCTGTCACTACCTTGTTTGCTCGTATCTTGCGATGTAGTCGAACCACTCGTTTGCTGTGCAGTAAATAAATCTTTGCTAATGCTCGTTTTTTGTAGAATTCTGTTATCTCCCAACTCTTTCGTTGATAAAGACAAAATCTTTTCTGTTTCTGGGATTGAATTACCAGCACGCGCTCCTATTTCAAAATAAATGATGTCTAGCGAGCTTACGGTAAAGTTGTCTGGAGTAAAATTGAAATTCAAATTGATTTGGATCGCATGGTCATTAATAGTGAATGCGCTGTAGGCGCGAACGAGTTTGCAATGACGAGATTTTCCTTTATTCAGTTTAGCGATTAGATAGTCAGCAAGCGCTTTGCTATTTATTTGATACCCGTTGACTACGTTGACACTGGGCGAATACAGAGCGAACTTGAGCGTATTAGCCTCCTTGTCTACCCATATTTTAACGCTTGGCGCGTACCCTTCAGCTGAAATTTGGGTAATGGTGATATCTTTGTTGGTGCTTTTTGATGACGCAAGAACATCTTGCAGCATATCAGTAGGCACTTGTGCAGTGAGTAGATCTTTAAGAGCGTTCTTGCCGTTTTCTAACGTAATGCTGACATCGCTGATCTGAAATGAGCTGTTGGCGGGGAATTTATCAATGGTAATTGTGCTCAGGGTAAAAGTGCTTGCATCTTGATCATCAAAAAGATTGAGTTTGGGATGAAAGCGATAGCTGTGGCAAGGAGGATTAGCGCGACTGTCTCCATACGAATCAGCAATAGGCATCATTGTGTGTGGTATTGCGCCAAAGGCACATTCACATAAAAAAACAGACAATATCAGTGGTAACATACTCTTCATATTCGAATCCCCTTAAAAATAGACTCATGCAATATTCTATTTTGATGATACCTGCTAAGAAACAAGAAATTCAATATTTACTATGAATTATTGCAATTAGCGTTATTTTGTGATGTATACTGAAATTATGAAAAAAGGTAGTCGTTGAAAAAAGAGGAGGTTGATGTCATGAGAAATACCTGGTATGTGGCAAGTGTGATTTGTATGATTCTTTTTTGCGCGCTTGCACGGGCAGAGAGATTCAATGAAATTTGGAATATGACCCCGTTTGAATTGCAGGTTATTCACCAGAATACGCATCTTGGCAGAATAGCTGGCCAACGTGGCGGGTTTATTGGAATGCCTTCAAACCCCACGCCAGCCGACAAAAAAAATCCCACTACCACCGTGTGGGGGGGGGATCATCTGACTTATAATAAGCTGCTTGGTGTAGGTGCCGGTTCGTATGCTCATATTTCAGCGGTTAAAGGTGATTACTGGAGCAATGAGCCAGTAAAAGGGGGTCATTATGGCCATATCCTTGTCTTTTGCCCCTATGCTACGAATAGCGTTAGTGGCTATCCGGAGGGAACGATAGTCATTGGCAACGCTGATCTTGCGTCTAACCAAGATGGTGCGCTAAAAGATTACGGTGGATGGAATATCCGTTGGGATGAAGAGAACAACAGGCTGATTGTCGAAGCCCGTCCGAGCTCTCCGGGAACCATTCTGCAATAAGCTCTTTTTTATAACAAAGTGCACTTTGTTTGTATTATGCCCATTTTTTTGCAAAAAAAAGTTGAAATCCGTTTTAAAAACCACTACTCTAGTGAGGCGTCTGTTTTGTATGACTTTTGGTGCATGCAAGACAAACCTAAAATTTTAGGTGAGATGCCCGAGTGGTTAAAGGGGACGGACTGTAAATCCGTTGGTCTTGTACCTACACAGGTTCGAATCCTGTTCTCACCACCAGAGCTTCCTGACGCTAAAAGTACACGAAAAAAAGAGCGCGGGAATAGCTCAATTGGTAGAGCGGCAGCCTTCCAAGCTGTAGGTTGCGGGTTCGAGTCCCGTTTCCCGCTCCAAAATAACATACGCTGGCGTAGCTCAGTTGGTAGAGCAACTGATTTGTAATCAGTAGGTCGCGGGTTCAAATCCTGCCGCCAGCTCCATTCTTAATGAAAAAAGTATAGAGCGAAGTTGTTATTTATCTTTTTTTTGGCTACTCTAAATGATACTCGGGCTTGAAGATATGTATCGATTTTTGAAACAAACGAATGCCCACGTAGCTCAGGGGTAGAGCACTTCCTTGGTAAGGAAGAGGTCACCGGTTCAAATCCGGTCGCGGGCTCCAATGGCTTAATGTGCGTGGCTTTATGAAGGCAAAGGTATGATATGGCAAAGAAAAAGAAAACCATTACGCGATTAAGCTGTGAAAGTTGCAAAGAACGCAACTATTCGCAATTAGTAGGAGGCAAACGGACTATTGGTGCGCTCAAGCTCACAAAGCATTGCGCGCGCTGCCGTAAGCATACTCCTCACAAAGAAACAAAATAAATATGGAAAGTAGGCCAGTAGCTCTAATTGGCAGAGCGGCAGACTCCAAATCTGCGGGTTGGGGGTTCGAATCCCTCCTGGCCTGCCAGCTCCACGTGAAGAAAAGTGAAAATACGCCGCTCATGTGCGGTAATTAAGTAGTGACGAGGTATGGCAGAGATGGTTAAAGATTTAGGTCGTTTTTTGTCTGAAGTCCGGCTAGAATTAGCCAAAGTTACGTGGCCCAGTTATAATGAATTAACGGGGTCCGTTCTTATTGTGTTAATTGTGGTGTTCTTCTTTGCTGTATATTTTGGTGCAGTTGATCTCGTGTTTTATAAATTAGCGGAACGGATCTTTTAACGATGATTATACATGTGCATACCTATAGCAGGCATAAGCCAAGAGAGATTCTTCTATGAAACGCTGGTATGTAATCCAAGCATTTGCTGGGTATGAAGAGGCGATTAAAAAAGATATAGAAAAGAGAATTGTAGAAACAGGACTCGAGCCATATTTTGGCCAGGTCCTTATTCCTTCTGCAAAAGTAAAAACACTCTTTGAGCCTGAGCCGGATACTGCTTCTAAGGCTGCTAATCAGCTTTTTCCTGGCTATTTGCTTATTGAGATGGAGTTGCGACCAGAAACGATGCGTCTGGTGCAAGCGACCCCCCGTATAACGCGGTTTCTGGGTGGGAAAGAACCGGTTCCTTTGGCGCAGCGCGAAATAGACCGTATTTTATCTCAGATGCGAGGTGAGATTGCGGTTGCTTCTAAAAAGAGTGATTTCGTGTCCGGTGCTGAAGTGGAGATTTCAGATGGACCCTTTGCCGGTTTTGTGGGCCTTATTAAGGACGTAGATGAAGAAAGCGAGCGATTGACCGTTGAGGTGAGCATTTTTGGAAGAATGACGCCGATCGAGCTCGGTTTTAATCAAGTTAAATGGTAAATAGATAGTCAGAAAGAGTGCGGTATATATGAGTAAGCCAATTAAAACACAAGTAAAGTTGCAGTTGCCTGCGGGCGGCGCTACACCAGCTCCTCCAGTCGGTTCAGCGCTTGGGCCCCATGGTGTTAATATGATGGAGTTCTGTAAGCAGTTTAATGCGCAGACTGCTGACAAAAAGGGTCAAACAATTCCAGTAATTGTTACCGTGTATAAAGATCGTACGTTTGATTTTATTACAAAAACACCTCCTGCTTCCGAGCTTATTAAAAAGCGTATTAATTTAGCCAAAGGATCATCGAAGCCACGTACTGATATGGTAGGCAAGATCGGTTGGAAAGATGTTGAAGATATAGCTCGTATTAAACTGCAAGATTTAAATGCTGCTGATCTTGATCAAGCAAAAAAGATCATTGCTGGTACGGCGCGTAGTATGGGCGTTGAGGTTATTGATTAAGTTGATTAAGACAGGGTTTTTCTATGCATGGTAAAAAATATAATAATGCGAAGCAGCATGTGTCCGCAGGAGCTGTATTAAGCCCTAAGGATGCATTCAACAAAGTTAAAGCAGTCGCATTTGCCAAATTTGATGAATCGGTTGATTTGAATATTAACTTAGGCATCGATCCTTCAAAAGGTGAGCAAGTGGTACGCGGTTCAGTTATTCTACCCCATAAAATTGGTAAGAATGTGCGTGTGCTCGTTTTTGCTAAGGGTGACTATATTGATCAAGCGCTCACTGCAGGTGCCGATTATGTTGGTGCTGAAGAGTTAATAGAAAAGATTGAAGGCGGGTGGATGGAGTTTGACGTTGCTCTTGCTACACCTGATTTAATGGGCTTAGTGAGTAAATTGGCAAAACAGCTTGGACCTAAGGGGTTGTTGCCGAACAAAAAGCTGGGCACCGTAACATTTGATGTTGCATCGGTGGTGACTGATTTAAAGAGAGGGCGAACCTTCTTTAAAAATGATAAAAGCGGACTAGTGCATTTCAGAATAGGTAAAGTATCTTTCAGCAATGAACATCTGATAGAAAACTTTACTGCTTTCGTTAAAGCATTAGCCTCGGTGCGTCCACCAACGGCAAAAGGTAAATTTATTCAAAAAGTAACCGCTTCATCTTCAATGGGTCCAGGGGTGCAAGTCAACCCTGAGCTCGCGATAGATTAATTGGGGAAACGCATGAATCGACAAGAAAAAGAACAGGTTATAGAATCGCTAAAAAGCTCCTTCAGTAGCAACGATGCATCATTTTTGGTGAAATATAAAGGACTTAGCGTTGCACAGTTGACTGCGCTCAGAAAAGAGCTGCGTCAAAATGGCGGAGCATTTCATGTAGCCAAAGTAACGCTGGTAAAAAGAGCAATCAAAGAAATTCCTGCTCTCAATGGCATAGTGCCAATGGTTGGTGAACAGGTAGCCCTTGTTTTTGCCAAAAAAGAATCGCCAGCAGTTGCCAAAATATTATGTGATTTTGCTTCTAAAAATGAGGCGATGGAGTTGGTTGGCGGTTATTTCGAAGCTACGGTGCTTGATCAAGCGGGATTAAAAACGGTTGGATCATTGCCATCGCGCGAACAGCTTTTGGCGCAATTATGTGGGTTGTTGAAAGCCCCTATTGCTCAATTCGCATTCGTGTTGCAAGAAATAGCAAAAACGAAAGAACAATCAGGAGCAGTTGCCGTTGCAAGTGGCGCTGCGTCTGAAGCATCTGAATAATAAGGGTATAGAAAAGTGCATGCGTGCACGGTATTTTGTTAAGTGTTTAAGGAAAAGCTATGTCAGCAAAAACGTACGATAAATTGATTGAAGAAGTAAGTAAGCTTACATTAATGGAACTTAATGAATTGGTAAAACAGCTGGAAACAACGTTTGGTGTTTCTGCAGCTATGCCAACAGCTGCCGCGGGAGCAGGATCTGCAGCCCCAGCAGCAGCAAAAGCTGAAGAAAAAAATGAATTTAAAGTGACGCTCAAAGATGGCGGTCCTGTTAAGATCAATACTATTAAAGCATTGCGCGCCGTTACTACATTAGGTCTTGGCGAAGCGAAAGCTGCTGTTGAAAATGCGCCTACCGTAATTGGTGAAGCAGTAGCAAAAGATAAAGCAATGGAAATGAAACAAAAGCTTGAAGAAGCTGGTGCTAAAGTTGAGCTTTCTTAAAAGAAGAGCAAGCACAGAACAAAAAGCCATATGGCTTTAACACGTAGGTTGTTGAGGCCATATGGTTATTCGTATTTTTTCTCAATTAAAAAGTGGGAACAAGTAGTCAAGATGATGCAAATGTACATGGTTGTATAGGGTGCCCTAAGATAATTTTTGAGTATGGGAGGAGCGGCTGCATGTCTAGCATGCGCATTGATAAAGGCTTTTTAAGGAAGTCTTTTGGAAAAATTAAAGATATAGTTCCTGTTCCCGATTTAATTGCAGTGCAATCAAAATCATATAATGATTTTGCGCAGCTTGATTTTTTGCCCACCGAGCGTAAACATATTGGGTTGGAAAAAGTGTTGAAAAACGTTTTCCCTATCGAATATGAAAATAAGATGGCGCTTGAGTTTGTTAGCTATGAACTGGGCGAATGGTCTTGCACATGCGGAAAATTGCGCGGTATTGTAAATCGTTATACATGGACCTGCTCTTCGTGTAAAAAGACCGATTGCTCCCGATTAGATGCTCAAGGGTTGTGTACCTTGTGTAAAAAAGGAAGGGCGCGCTATCGTTCATGTCCTAACTGTTTATCACGCGTTACTATCAAGTTGTCACAAAGCATGGAAGAATGCCGTTCTAGCGGGCAAACATTCTCGATGCCATTAAAAATTAAGATGCAACTGGTAACATGGGATATTAGTGAGAGTGGAGTGCGTTCGGTCAAAGAAATTAAAGAACAAGATCTGTTCTTTGCCGATGTGCCAGTAATGGGTGATTTATACGAAGAAAATGGTGTTATAAAATTAGGTGATTGCGGTACCTTTATTATTAATGGCGTTGATCGCGTCGTTGTCAGTCAGTTGCATCGCTCTCCTGGTGCTGTATTTACGCAAAGTAAAAAAGTAAAAGATGTGCGCGGTCGTCCGTATTATCTCGCACGATTAATCCCAATGCGTGGGTCATGGCTCGACTTTGAGTTCGATAGCAATGACTGCTTATATGTGCGTATTGATAAGAAGAAGAAACTTCTCGTAACTACTTTTTTACAAGCGCTCGGCATTGCACGTGAACAGATTATAAAACAGTTTTATTCTTTCGATCGTATTCATGTGCAAAAGGGAACTTTTTATCGTCCTGTTGATGATAGTTTAATTGGCCAACGTATCGAAAAAGGTATGTTGAGCAGTGAAAAACTGGGCGAAGCGTTTTTAGGAAAACGTGTTACTGCTCCTATTTTAGAACGATTGAAAAAAGCAGGTATCGACAAGCTTGAAATACCAAAATCTCAATTGATTGGACGCGTATTTGGCGCAGAACTGGTTGATGGAGAAACCGGTGAGCTTCTTGCTGAACAAGGGCATATATTAAATGATGAGCTGTACGACTTGCTCAAGCTTTCTAAAAAAATACATTTTGATTTAATTAGCTCTTCTGGGTACGTGTTTCAGCCAACTATTGCGTTAACTCTGACGCAAGATCGTGCTAATACGCAGGAAGATGCGCTTCGTGAAGTTCATGCGAAAGTATGGCCTGGCGATAGCTCTTCTATTCAAGAAGTTCAACAAAAGTTAGAAGCGCTCTTTTTTAGTGCTCGTTTATACGATTTAACTGAAGTAGGACGTATTCGTATTAACCGTAAACTCGGTCTTGCGATTCCTGCTACAACCCATGTGCTTACTCGAGAAGATATTGTTGCTACCATTCGCTATCTCGTGAACTTGCGTGAGTTGGGCGAAGGTGAGTTGGATGATATCGATCATTTGGGTAATCGACGCGTTCGCCTTGTGGGTGAACTGTTAACCAATCAGGTATATGTTGGTCTATTGCGTATAGAGCGTATTGTGCGTGAGCGATTCCGCACACAAGAAACGCATACTGCATTAATGCCACAAGACTTTTTAAATATTAAGCCGTTAGGCGCAGTGTTGCGTGAGTTTTTTGGTACCGGTCAACTGTCTCAGTTTATGGACCAAGCGAATCCGTTATCTGAAATTGCGCATAAACGTCGTCTTTCTGCTCTCGGGCCCGGTGGTGTTATGAAAGATCGTGCAACGTACGAAATTCGTGACGTTCACACCTCCCACTATGGCCGTATTTGCCCTATCGAAACTCCTGAAGGTCAAACGATTGGTCTTATTTCATCGTTGGCAACGTATGCAGTGGTGAACGACCTTGGATTTATTGAAACAGGGTATCGACCGGTTAAAAGCAGCAAGATACAAGATGATGTAGTGTTCATGGACGCGTTCCAAGAAATCGAACAGTACATTGCTCAAGCAGATGCAGTTGCCGCTGATAGTGCCAAACTAAAAGGCGATACTATTATTGCGCGCCACGAAGGCAACTTTATTAACGTTCCTACCGATACTATCAACTATGTTGATTTATCACCAAAACAGTTGGTGTCAGTATCAACTGCGCTCATTCCGTTCTTAGAACATGATGACGCAACACGTGCATTGATGGGATCAAACATGCAACGCCAAGCGGTGCCATTGATCCGTTGTCAACCACCTATCGTTGGTACTGGTATGGAACGAGAAATTTGTCGTTCTTCCGGTGCAGTCATGGTTGCTAAACGACCAGGGCGTGTTGAATACGTCTCTAGTGAAAAAGTCATTATTCGCATTAATGAAGATCAATTTGTCAATGCGGAAGATTGGATAGCGCATGGCGTTGATATTTATCATTTAAGAAAGTTCCAACGCTCTAGTTATAGCACCCTTATTCACCAAATGCCTATTGTTAAAGTAGGCGATATAGTGCAAGTGGGTGACGTATTAACCAATGGTTCTGCCATTAATTCTGGTGAATTATCACTGGGGTCTAACCTATTGGTTGCGTTTATGCCATGGCGCGGCTACAACTTTGAAGACGCAATCGTGATTAATAAACGATTAGTTGCCGATGACGTGCTTACCTCAGTGCACATTGATGAATATGTTGTCGATGCGCGTGATACTAAGCTAGGGCCTGAAGAGATCACGAAAGATATTCCGAACGTAAGTGAAATAGCACTCGCAAATCTGGATGAAGATGGCATTGTGCGTATTGGTACTCGTGTTAAAGCGGGCGATATTCTGGTTGGTAAAGTGACGCTCAAGGGTGATATTCAATATTCGCCTGAAGAGAAGTTGTTGCGTGCGATTTTTGGCGAAAAAGCCCGTGAAGTACGTGATACTTCGTTGCGCGTACCACCAGGAATTGAAGGTACCGTTATTGACGTGAAGGTATTCTCGCGTAGTGGTATTCGCCGTGATAAGCGCTACAAAGAAGTAGTTGCGCAAAAGACGGGTGAGCTTGAAACCGAATTCGCAATGCATGTTGATATCTTGGCTGCTATGATTAAAGAAAAATTAATCTTGGCTCTGGATAATCAGGAACCGGTGGGGAAAGTTTCACCAAAGCTGCTTACTAATAAAAAGCTCGATAAAGAAAAACTGACTGAATTGTCTATCAATGAATTCTGGTCAATTAAAGTAGCAGACAAAGAGATCACTCAAATTCTTGAAACGCTTAAAAATTCGTTTGAAAATCAACAACGTATTTTGCAAGGGTTAAAAGAAGAGCGCATCAATAAACTCAAAAAGGGCGATGTATTGCCATCGGGCGTTATTAAGATGGTAAAAGTGTACATCGCATCCCGCCGCCATGTGGCTGTTGGTGATAAATTAGCAGGTCGCCATGGTAACAAAGGTGTGGTATCGGTTATTGTGCCACGTGAAGATATGCCGTGCATGGAAGATGGTACGCCGATCGATATCGTACTCAATCCGGTAGGTGTTCCTTCTCGTATGAACGTTGGTCAAATTATTGAAACTGCACTTGGATTTGCCGGAAAAAAATTGGGCATGCAATTAGAAGCAATGCTTGATAAAGGATACGCTGCAATTAAGCAGTCATTGACAACTATGTATGGCACAGAGCTGGTCGCGAGCTATGAAAAGCAGTATGGCAAAGATGAATTAATGAAACTTGCCAAACGTACCGCACAGTTAGGTGTACAGTACAAAACGCCGGTGTTCGATGGAGCACATTTAGATACAGATGTGTTGCCACTCTTGCGTGAATTGCAGTTGCCTGAATCTGGTTCATTTAGATTGCGCGATGGACGTACCGGTGAATATTTTGATCAACCAGTGACGGTCGGTTCAATCTATATGATGAAACTGAACCATATGGTTGACGATAAATTGCACGCGCGTTCTGTTGGGCCATACTCGCTCGTTACGCAACAACCATTGGGTGGTAAAGCACAAATGGGTGGTCAGCGATTAGGCGAAATGGAAGTCTGGGCACTGGAAGCGTATGGTGCCGCATACACGTTACAAGAGATGTTGACATACAAATCTGATGACGTGAACGGAAGACCGAAAGTGTATGATGCTATCGTCAGTGGTGAAAATATACCTGATCCAGGATTGCCTGAATCATTTAATGTATTGGTAAAAGAGTTGCAAAGTTTAGGGTTACGCGTAGATCTGTTTAGGACAGGCAAGGAGGACGTCAATGAGTAACCAAGTGTTAGAACGTTTTCGCGAATATATAAGCGTTACGAAATTTAATGCCATTAAGATTGGGCTCGCTTCTCCCGAAAAGATACGTTCATTATCGTATGGGGAAGTAAAGAAGATAGAAACGATTAACTATCGTACGCTCAAGCCAGAACGAGACGGGCTTTTTTGTGCGCGCATTTTTGGTCCAGTAAAAGACTGGGAATGTAACTGCGGTAAATATAAGCGCATGAAACACCGCGGGGTAACCTGTGAAAAATGTGGTGTTGAAGTCATTCAATCGCGCGTACGCCGTGAGCGTATGGGGCATATCGAACTGGTAGCCCCTGTGTGTCACATCTGGTATCTCAAAGGAACGCAAAGTTATTTGAGCATTGTGATGGATATGCCGGTCAAAGATCTAGAACGGGTCATTTATTTTGACGCATATTTGGTAATTAACCGTGGTAAATCTCCTTACCCAACCAAAACATTGTTAACAACGGCAGATTTTGAACGATATCGCGATGCGCATCCAGAAGATCTCGACTTTAAGGCAGAAATTGGTGCGGAAGCAATACGACTCATTCTTGAAATAATGGATCTCAATCTAGAGATTAATTATTTACGACAAGAGTATGCAAAAGCAACATCGGTAGCGGTGCGTCATAAAATTATGCGCCGCATTAAAGTGTTGACTGACTTGGCACAATCGGGTGTTAATCCATCATGGATGGTGCTCAGAGTGTTGCCCGTATTACCACCAGATTTGCGCCCTTTGGTGCCTCTTGAAGGTGGTCGTTTTGCAAGCTCCGATTTAAATGAACTGTATCGTCGCGTGCTGAATCGTAATATTCGCTTACAGCGGTTGATGGAAATCGAAGCGCCTGCAGTGATTATTCGTAACGAAATGCGTATGTTACAAGAATCGGTTGACGCATTGATCGATAACGGTCGTCGTGGCCAGCCGGTGCGTGGTAGCAACAAGCGACCATTAAAATCGTTGAGTGAAATGTTACGTGGTAAGCAAGGGCGATTCCGTCAAAACTTGCTTGGTAAACGTGTAGACTACTCAGGACGTTCTGTCATTGTGGTTGATCCAGAGTTGCGTATGGACCGTTGTGGGTTGCCTAAAATTATGGCACTCGAACTGTTCAAGCCTTATGTATATAATGGATTAATTGAGCGTGAATTAGCGCCAAACTTGCGCGTAGCAAAACGCATGGTCGAAGAAGCAACGCCAGAAGTATGGGACGTTTTAGAAGAAGTGGTATCAAATCGTCCAGTTCTTTTAAATCGTGCGCCAACATTACATCGTTTGGGTATCCAAGCGTTTTACCCTATTTTAGTTGATGGTAAAGCGATTAAGATTCACCCACTCGTGTGTGCTGCATTTAATGCTGACTTTGACGGTGACCAAATGGCGGTGCACGTACCGTTAAATGATAAAGCACAAAAAGAATCGAAAACGCTCATGCTTTCAAGCAAGAACGTATTATCGGTTGCGAATGGTCGTTCCGTTGCGGTACCATCACAAGACATGGTTCTCGGGTTGCACTACATTACCAAAATGCGTCGTAATGCGCGTGGTCAAGGCATTGTGTTTGCCAATGTTGATGAAGTAATCATGGCATTCCAAACCGATGAAGTTGATTTGCATGCAATTATAAAATTGCGTCTCGATACGAAAGAAATTGTTGAAACTACCGTAGGGCGCGTTGTATTTTATGATGCGTTGCCTAAAGGCTCAGATATATCCTGGGTTAATAAGGTTATGAAGCGGAGCGACATGACCAAGTTGGTAGAAAAAGTATATTACCGATTTGGCAATGAAGCAGCCGTTGAGTGCCTTGATAAAATTAAGAAGCTCGGGTTCCTTTATTCAACTCGTGGTGGTATTTCGTTCTCGCTGAACAATTTGATTGTGCCACAGCGCAAAAATGAAATTGTCCACAAAGCAGAAGAAGAAGTACAGCACGTTGAAAAGCTGTACATGGACGGGGTAATTACCAACGGTGAACGGTACAATAAAGTATTAAGCATCTGGGGTCACGCAACAGCGGACGTTGCTGCGGAAGTTTCTAAAAATTTAGAAACAGAAAACCAACACGCTTATGCAAACGATGATAAAGAATCGAAGCCGTTTAACCCAATCTTTATGATGCTTGAATCTGGTGCTAAAGGTTCAAAAGATCAAATTAAGCAGCTGGTCGGTATGCGTGGATTGATGTCTACGCCGTCTGGTGAAATTATGGAAACACCGGTCAAATCAAACTTTAAAGATGGTTTGAACGAGTTTGAATATTTCATTTCTACTCACGGTGCTCGTAAGGGACAGGCCGATACAGCGTTAAAAACAGCAAACTCTGGTTATTTGACGCGTCGTTTAGTTGACGTGGCACAGGACGTGGTTGTTACCATGCTTGATTGCAAAACTATGGGTTATATCGAAGCTGATGATCTGAAAGAGGGTGGTGATATTATTAATTCACTCTCTAACCGAGTGTATGGCCGTATTGTGGCGACCGATATTAAAGATCCAGTTACTGGCGAAATCTTGTTAACGCAAGGTATGCTGGTTACTAAACCATTGCTTGAAAAAATAGAAAACTCCGCGTTGCTCAAAGTGCCCGTGCGCTCGACATTAATCTGTCAAGCGAAGCGTGGTGTCTGCGCGTCATGCTATGGCATGGACCTTTCACGTGGTGAGCTGGTTGATGCAGGAACAACAGTTGGTATTATTGCAGCGCAATCGATTGGTGAACCTGGTACACAGCTGACGATGAGAACGTTCCACATCGGTGGTATTGCTAGTGGTGCTGCAGAACAATCGTTCTTCAGCGCAAAACATGCCGGCGTTGTGCATTGCAGTGGTGTACGCACCATTGTTAATCGTAACGGTAGTGCAGTAGTGGTAAGCCGTAAATCGAGTCTTACCATCGTTTCACCGGATGGCCGTGAATTACAACGCCATGACATCGAATATGGTTCTATTATTCATGTGACCGATGGACAACAGATTACGGTTGGTACCAAGCTCGTCGAGTGGGATGCTAACAGCACAGTGATTGTGACAGAAGGCGCAGGAGCAGTGCAGTATGTTGATCTTGTCGAAAATATTACATTGCAGAATGTGTTCGATGAAGCAACCAATAAAGAAAATAAATCGGTACTTGAATTGAAAGATGAAAAGTATCAGCCAGCGCTGAGTATCGTTGATCGCAATGGGCAAGAAGTAATGCAATACTATTTGCCAACCGGTTGCTATTTGGCCGTTGAAGATGGTCAAAGTGTGCAAGTGGGTGATATCTTAGTTAAAACTCCTCGCGAACGTTTTAAAACGAAAGATATCGCGGGTGGTTTGCCTCGTATTGCTGACTTGTTCGAAGCACGTGCGCCAAAAGACCCCGCTATTATTTCAGATATAGATGGCGAGGTAGTGTTTGGTGGTATGCACCGTGGATTACGCAAAATTAGCGTAGTAAATGCGTATGAATCATTTGATTACTTTGTTCCCCGTGGTAAGCAGTTGCAGATCATGAATGGTGATAAAGTAAGTGCGGGTGATGCGTTGACTACTGGTACCCCTATTTTACATGATATATTACGTATTTTGGGGCCTGAAGTATTACAACGATATTTGGTTAATCAGATCCAAGCAATTTATATGGTGCAAGGTATTGCTATTAACGACCGGCACATTGAGTTGATTGTTCGCCAAATGTTGCGTAAAGTACGTATTGTAGAGCAAGGCGATTCAGATTTCTTGATTGGAGATCGTGTCGACAAAATCCATTTTAAAATGGTGAACAGTGTTCTGCAGGCAGAAGGTAAGAAGGTTGCTATTGCGCGACCAACGCTGATGGGTCTCACGTTAGCATCATTGGATACGGAAAGCTTTATTTCTGCTGCCTCGTTCCAAGATACGACGAAGATTTTAACCGAAGCGGCAATTGGCGGCCAAACAGATCATCTGTATGGATTAAAAGAAAACGTTATTATTGGTAAATTAATACCAGCAGGTACCGGTATTAAATCATTTAGAGTAAAATATTTAGGTGATGATGATTCAGATTTGGAGCGTCAAGCACGCGCCAATGAAATGATGATGCTTGATTATGAGCGTCGACATATGCAAGAATCATCTGACACGTAACGTAGGTATGATATGTAGGCGCGTAGCTCAGTGGCAGAGCACTGCTTTGACGTAGCAGGGGTCAGCGGTTCAAATCCGCTCGTGCCTACCAGGTTTTTGACTATTTCAATGCATAAGGGTTTTTGATAATGGAAACGCAGGCAATAAGAGCAAAATTTAAAAAAAGTGAGCATGATACCGGATCGGTAGCAATGCAAGTAATATTGTTAACAGAAAAAATAACGCATTTGACTGAGCATTGTAAAGTGAATCCAAAAGATCATTCATCAAAACGAGGCATGGTAAAAATGGTTGCGCAACGTCGTAAATCATTAACATACCTGAATCGTAAGCATCCTGATCAATATGCTTCACTTATCGATCAGTTACATATCAGAAAATAAGAGCCGTTTGGCTTAGATGGGAAAAGATAGACAATGGTAAAAACGTTTCAGTTACCGGGGTTTGGGTTTGAAGTTGAGATTGGTAAAGTAGCACAGCAGGCTGATGGTGCCGTATGGTTCAAGCAGGGGGGTACTGTTGTATTAGCTACTGCAGTCAGTGCGCCAACCGAGGAGTTTGCTGGGTTTTTACCATTAACAGTTGATTATCGCGAACAGTATGCCGCTGCGGGTAAAATCCCTGGTGGTTACTTTAAGCGTGAAGGCAAGTCATCGGATAAAGAAGTATTGACGAGTCGTTTAATTGACCGTGCAATTCGTCCTTTATTTCCTGAGATTTATTTTCATCAATTACAAGTGTTGGCAACGGTATATTCAGTTGATAAAGAGCACATGCCAAACACTATCGCATTAGTAGCAGTTTCATTAGCGCTTTCTATTTCTAAAATCCCATTCATGGGCCCTATTGGTGCAGTGGAAGTTGCGCGCGTGGATGGCGAATGGATTCTGAATCCTACCTTCACGCAATCACAAGCATCTGATGTTCGCTTGGTTGTTGCCGGTTCTAAAGAAGGCATTAACATGGTCGAAGGTTCCCTCAATGAGGTTTCTGAAGATCAAGTGATTGATATGCTCTTTAAAGCGCATGACAAGATTAAAGAACAGATTGCTTGGCAAGAAGATATTTGCAAGCAAGTGGGTGTTGCTAAAGAAGCGCCAGAAGAAACAGATGCCTGGACCTACATGCAAACACAAGCAGACGCCTTTTTAACCGATGATCGTTTGCGTACCGTATTTATTACCGATACCATTGAGCGCGCAGATGCAATCAGTGCATTGCGTGATTCATTTATCGCTGATCATGAAAAAGATATTGAAGAAAAAGAGATTTCTCAAAAGCTTGTCAAATATATGTTCGATAAGTTATTTGCAGAAAAGATGGGATTATTGATTGTTGCCGATCAAAAACGTATCGACAATCGTCCTTTCACTCAAGTACGCCCCATTGCAGTAGAGGTTGGCTTGTTGCCAGGAACTCACGGGTCATCATTGTTTATCCGTGGTCGTACACAGGCATTAGCGCTAGTCACGTTAGGCACCGGCCAAGACCAGCAGCAAGTAGAAACGCTTATGGGTGGTACTCTTGATAAAACATTTATGTTGCACTATAATTTCCCTCCATTTTCAGCGGGCGAAGTGCGCGGATTGCGTGCACCGGGCAGACGCGAAATTGGTCACGGTCATTTAGCAGCATCGGCTGTTGAGCGTATGCTTCCTGCAGCTGAAAGCTTTCCGTATACCATTCGTATTGTTGTTGATATTTTAGAATCTGACGGTTCTACTTCAATGGCAACTACCTGTGCAGCAACGATGTCTTTGATGAACGCAGGGGTGCCAATTAAAAAGATGGTAAGCGGTATCGCTATGGGTCTTTTGCAAGGAGCTGACGGTCGTTTCCAACCATTGAGTGATATTAATGGTAACGAAGATGCGTATGGCCTCATGGATTTCAAAGTTACCGGTACTAGAGAAGGTATTACTGCATTACAGATGGATATCAAATACAAAGGTGGCTTGCCACGCGAAGTGTTCCAAAAGGCATTAGCACAAGCACGCGACGGGCGTATACATATTCTGCAAGAGATGCAAAAAGTAATGACAGTGCCAAATCCAACATTGTCTCCACTCGTGCCAAAGATTGTTTCTGTTAAAATTCCTACCGAAAAAATTGGCGCTATCATAGGTTCCGGCGGTAAGGTTATTAAAGAAATTACTGAAAAAACAGGCACATCAATTGATATCGAAGAAAATGGTTTAGTTAATATTTTTGGTAAACCAGAAGCAAATATTGATCAAGCAATTGGTTGGGTGAAAGTGATCGCGGGACTTATTCAGCCGGGTGACCGTTATGCTGGTAAAGTCAAGCGTGTTGCTGAATTTGGTATCTTTGTAGAATTAGCACCGGGCACTGATGGGCTTGTGCATATTTCTATGATTCCAAAAGCAAAACAACAGAACTTGGCCAGAGAATTTCCAGCAGATATGCAAGTGCACGTCGAAGTGATGGATTACGATGAATCGAATGGCAGAATTCGTTTACGTTTGCTTGATGAAGGAAAATAATGGTTAAAAGACTATTGTTAGTTATTGCATATGTTATTGAAGCGGTGTTGTTTATCTAAGTGAGGTTATGCAATAATGCAGCTAATGCGTTCATACGGTCGCAGCAATGATCAAGTGCGCCCACTCAAAATTAATGTCAACGCGTTTGGTAATGGGGACAGTTCGGTGTTGCTTGAACTGGGTAACACGAAAGTGTTATGTACCGTTTCGTTAGCAAACTCTGTACCCCATTTTCTCAAGAATAAAAAACAGTGGTGGTTGACCGCATCATATGCGTTATTGCCCAATGCAACACAAACTCGCACTGAACGTGATGCATGCAGACGCAGTGACCGGTCAGTAGAAATCTCTCGTTTGATTGGACGTTGTTTGCGTTCAGTGGTTACCCTTGAGCACAAGCAATCAGAAAAGACGATTTATGTTGATTGCGACGTATTACAAGCAGATGGCGGTACTCGTACCGCCTGCATTACTGCTGCAAGCATTGCATTGTTTTTGGCACAAGAGCGTTGGCTAGAGCGTAAAGATATTAGTGCACCGATTATTCGTGAACCGATTGCCGGTGTATCGTTAGGCATTATGCATGATTCTATTTTAGTAGATATTGATTATGCTGAAGATGCGTATGTTGATGCGGACTTTAACTTTGTGCTGTCACGCAGTAACAAAATTATAGAAATTCAAGGATGTGCTGAACGGGGTATAGTTGACTGGGTGCACATGACGCAGATGCAGCATGCAGCACAAGATGCAATACGCGCGTTGTTTAGTGCCATTGAACAAAGTATACCGCTTGAAAACGCACCAACGCTGTATCAAACGAAAGATATGCTCGAGTTTTGCCACTAGAATAGGTGGTGATATGCAACTACTTCACTATATAACTGTATTAGAGAGCGGTTCACCGCTGCCTGCTGTTTCATTGTTTAGCATAAGCAAAGAAGCAGAACTTTTTTTTTCTCTTTTTTTACAAGCGCGCGCAGTCGTTATTCCTGCACCGCAACTAGTAACTATCGATGTTTCTACGCGGTCACTGCGTGAATTTCAAGCGTTAACAGCGATCTCTTTTTTGGGCATGGCGCAACGGTTTTGGATAGGAAACCTTTCTGTATTAGCACTAACGGTACGGCAAGAATGGCTTGTCTTTTTAACACAGTATTGTGGTCCTCATTATATCTATGCATACATAGATGCAGCAGATAGTACAACAGTAAAAGATATACCGGTGATCGCCGTTCCCGTGTCTGGCGATATTTCAGTAGCGTCTGCATTGAATAATGTATTGTGTGACGCAGCCCATAAGACACGCGTTGAACGATTTCTGCCTTATTTGTTTCGACATACAACGCAATGGCCCCTTGAGACTCTCTGTGTCTTTCTCATGTATGCGCCTGTTTTGAGTGCAACCTATGGTGAGCAATTTATTAAGCGTTGGTTGCCCGTGTTGGCGCCGCATGATGAATCATTGTTTCAACTAAGTTCACTGTTTTTCGCGCGCAATACTCAGTTTTTTAGTATGTGGTTACGCTTGGTTGATGAGTATCAACCATCGTTTTGGACCGCTTTTTGGTCAGACCAGTTTTGGCGTTCCGCGCTGTTTGTGCATTATGCTGAACAGAACCAGTTTGCAACTGCCAAGAAAATTACCCATCGCTTGCCATTTTCTTTCACCAAAAAAGATTGGAAAAACTTTTCGTACCAATCTTTAGTTGCTGCGCACGAGGCGTTATATGCAGCTGACCATGCCATTAAAAATGGTGGCGGTGCCCATTTAATTGACCAAGTGTTACTTAAGTGCATGTACGAGTGAATGTTCTACTCATTATTCACTTCATTTTTTCCATCAAGTATTCTTTCTCCAGAGCCATGCTTTTAAATATTCTATGACGGTATTATTGTGTCGTTCCGGAAGCGCATCTTTTCCAATACCTCCTTCATTGTGTGCACTTATTGCTTTAAGTAATGAAGAGATAGACTGCCCTTGACGCTTGATTGGACTTTCCCATAGTTGCACAGAATCATTTGTAGCAATAGCAATTGTTGAATTATTACTATTGATCGCCATAGCATATATAATATTTTCATGAGGGAGGGTTATGGTATGGAGTAGGGTGCCTTTCTGAAAGTCCCATATTTGTAAAACGTTACCCCACGCACAGAGTATTGTAGAATTATTCGCAGCAGGAGGTAATGTAATTATTGGATGAGGCAACTTAGTTTTAAATTGCATTATTTTGTGTGGTTTATTCATGAGAGAAAATACTGTAATGGTACCGTCATAAGAAGAAGAAATAAGATTTGAATCATCATAGCTAAAACATACTTGTTCTGCTTGTGCTGTTGCAGGGTCACTTACAGTATAGAGAAGTTTTTGATTGATATCACGTATTTCTAGCGATAAATTCTTTTCTTTGCTTATAGCAGCAACATGGGTGGCCGTGTGATTAAGGTGTATTGTTTGTATAGAATCTTGCGCTATATTCCATCTATCAATAGGGTCTTTTTTGGCGTTTATTACATCTATGGTGTTGCGGGATAATTGCGCAGCGTATATCCTGCCCTTAGTAAGAGCAATGGTTGATTGTTGCGGTTCTGACAATAGATGATCTATATCTTTTATAAAATCGGAAGAGCCCCATGCTTTTACTGTTCCATTAGTTAAAGCAGCAGCAATATACTTAGTATCGACTACCATGCGTACAATGGTCGTTTTACTTTCTGATGGTAGTGACAACAAGTTTTTTTGTGTAAACGGTGGCTTGGTACTCCATGATGAAATATTGTTCTTACTAGCTGCAATAAGCTGATTATCATTTACGGGACTAAATGTTAGTTGGTGTATAAAGCCGGTATTGATTGTAGAAGTTTTTGTATAGATATAGTGGTTCATTCTAATACGCGAGATTAATAGAGATTTCGCTGATTCACTGAGAGCAAAAGAGCTATCATTGTTTTTATATTTTTCCTTATTTGTAGTTATTTTTTTTGCTGCGACATCTATGGCATTGTTAAGTAATAATGGAATTTGCCATTTTTCAGCGAAGTTAATAAGATTACTTAACGCAGAATCAGAAGTGTATGCTTTAGTGATAAGGTCTTGAACTTTTGTTGTGTTGAGATCTTGATCACTTGCTAGTTGTGAGAATGGGGTGACATAGGTTTTCCATTCAGTTAAAGTAACCGGAATGGTTTGATTTTCTATAATAGATTGAGTAATAATGTTACCTAAATAATTTGAGTTAATAATCTTTGGATCTATGGAAATGAGATGATCATCTTTTGTTTTTACGCCTTCGTTTGAGTTTATTAATAAAGATGTAACAACAGCGGTAATGCTGCTCATTTCAAGTTGTTTTGTAATCTCTAATAACTCTTGTTTTTGAGCAATATTGGGAAATTGAGTGGTAATATAGCTGCTTATTTCACCAAGAGAAGCATTCTTTGAAAATAAAGATAAAATTGGCAGAATATAACTATTCCATTGATAATGTGGTAACCCAGTGTAGATAGGACTGGTTGAACCAAGGCCGGTTGCTTTCTGATCCTCATATAATTGATTTAATCTCGGTATTAAGTAAAGTTGTTGTTCCGTAATGGTAAAAGGTTTGCTTTCATCGGTATTCTGTAGGTATACCACCCCTTTTTGCTCTGGAAGATTCTTTGAGAGGAACTCAGGCTCTGTTTGAAGATTCTTGAAGAAAAGCTCACGCTCTGTCTGTTGTATAGATGATGGGGCATGAGCCTTAGGAAGGTGTTTTATTTCATGCGTTGAAGGGTGATAGATTGTAATATTCGGAAACTGCTCTTTCCATTCTAGATCTGACACTGTAGTAAAAATCGGAGCTGTACGACCAAGGCCTGTGTGTTGATATACTGTATGTAATGTTGGTATCGATTGAAGCTGTTGTTCTGATACCAAAAAAGGTTCGCCATACTCATTTTGTAGGTATACCATTCCTGGTTCCTCTTGAAGATTTGTTGGGCATTCAGCCCCCATTACATGCATGCCCCATGCGTTCAATATCACCAAAAGCCCTAACACTCCATACTTTTTCATTGATTCCCCTTTTTTAATAACCTCTTTTGCATTCATTTGATCTTTATTGGGGTATAGCCCCCTACGCTATGGAGTATATCATTATGAATTTCAAATTGTCAATAAAATACAGGGCGATCATAAAACTTCCCTTTTTATTGCCACTCGCCTCATTTCTGTTATTATATTCTTCTATATGCATTTAATTTGTTTTATCTCAAGTAAAGTAGGTGTTTTCTATGATTACTGGTATTTTCTTTCTGATCATTTCTGTTGTTAGTTTTTCTGGTTACCAGAGGGCATTTGCTGCTGATGCAAATTTTTCTCATAAATCTGAGGAGCATTTAGTCTACATGCTATCTCGTTTGAGTGATATAAAACCAGAAGCAAACACGACAATGGGTGTACCACCATTGTCTGGCAATAGCGTAAATAACAAAAGAAAAAAGAGACAACCAAGAACCACTCATTGCTTTACATGCATATCTGATTGGCTTATGGAATTACCACGAGATGAAAATAAGTATGTGAAGATCAAAGCTTCCGATATGCAAGAAATTTCGTTTTCATGCTGTGCCGCACGTAACAGGCATTTTAGAGAAGAACGTGAACATGAAAAAGAGCATAGAGAAGGGTGGGCTACGCTTATTGCAAATCCCCAAGGCTACAATCTTTGTGGCCACAGGTTAAAGGGAGTGGAGCTGTGTAGATTTGTGCATCATTTGAGAAATCATCCAGACCATTGCAAAAAATGAGTAGTTACGCTCATTTTTGTAGTGCCCCTTTTAATGCTTCGGTTAGGCGTGTGCCAATGAGTTGGGTGAGGGTGTCATCTGCTTCTTCAACCATGATGCGCAGTAAAGGTTCCGTTCCTGAATATCGTACCACCAAGCGCCCGTGCTGCAATTGCTGTTCGTAGCGCGTGATGATCTCTTGGAGTTCTGAATTGGCAAGTGGTTTTTTGTGTGTGATGGTAACTGCTGCATTAAATTGTGCAAAAGGAACAAATGTTTCCATGGTATGATTATTGATTTGTTCCATAGCATGCAGAGTTGCCAGTGCTGCAATAATGCCATCACTGCTGGGCATATACTCATGCAACAGAATATGGCCTGAAGGTTCTCCACCCAACGATGCAGATTCTCTTTGCATCATTTGCAATACTGCCTTTTCTCCGACGTTCGCACGCACTAATCGTTTATTTCTTTGTTTTAAAAACAGTTCTAAACCGCTGTTGCTCATAACAGTTCCCACAACAGAAGCTGTTTGCGTGTCTGGTGTGCCGGCAAGCAACGCAAGAATATGATCGCCGTCTTTCAGCGCACCATGTGCATCGATAGCCACTACACGGTCTCCATCGCCATCAAAAGCAAACCCTGCATATGCACCGTGCTGAATCACTGCTTGTTGTGCCATGCGTGGATCTGTCGAACCGCATGCAGCATTAATATTGGTTCCGTTAGGGGTGTTGTGTAGAGAGATTACGTCTGCACCATACGCTTTAAAGATATCTGGTGCAATAATACTGGCAGCGCCATTGGCGCAATCAAGTACGATTTTTTTCCCTTGCAGGAAATGTGCAGGCCATCGTGAACATACATATGAACGGTACTGTTCAATGCATGATGCATAATGAACGGTTCCCAACTTCTCTGGTGTTAACACGCTGTAATCATAGGGTGATGTGCGATAATAGTTGAAAAATGCGGTGATGCGCTGTTCATCAAGAGCAGTAAGTTTACCGTTGGGACCTATAATTTTAATACCATTATCTGTGTATAGATTATGGGATGCTGAAATCATGATGCCATACGCATCGTGTGTATGGGTGACTCCATAAAACAGTGCGCTAATTGGCATGATCCCAGTATCATGTATGGTAATACCATTCGCCAAGAGCCCTATCTGTATAGATGATTGGATAATATCGCCTGAAATGCGAGAGTCACGTGCGATATATAGGGTGACGGCTTGATTGTTTGCACGAATACGTAACCAGGCGCCCAATGCAAACCCCAGGGCAATACTATTTTCGATGGTGAGTAGATGCGTGCCAAATGAGGCACGAATGCCATCGGTACCAAAAATGGTTTGTTGCATACTCGTATGTTCCCCTTTGCGTACGGTAACTAAAGGTCAATTGCAGAACAGTGTACCAATTTTATATCATCGGGTAAAAAAAGATGGGCTGGGGTAACAATAATTTGTTTAGCTTCATTCGTTATATCATTTCCATCGATATGAATAGCAGGATTATGTGCTACAAATTGTGCGATGCTTTGACGTGGTCCTGCTATGCTCACTGTTAAGGCAGCGGGTTCCTGCAATTTCTCAGTATTGTAATAGTATACGGGGCATGAGAATGTATGAGTAACGGGAACATACAAACTCATTGTATACCATAAAAGATAGCCGCAACATAATGCAATAAGCAAATGACTAATGGTGCTCCTGCCGACTAGTTGCGACAGATGGGTAAGAAGTGCCATAGGTTTGTTCCTTTATAGCTGTATGGTGAGTAAGAAAACAGTACTGTTTTATAAATCGTATTGTTTGTGATGCCGATATATTTTCTATTACCGTGTTATGGGCATATGCAGTATACCCGTTATCATGCGTTCGTTTAATAATAAGTGCATCAGTTTCTGTAATAATCGGTTGAAACCATTCCGTATCCCGTTGGTGTGTGGCGCTATGGATGCTGATATGCACTCCTTTGAGCATGCCGGTATGATCGAGGTAAAATATTTCCTGTTGCTTGATTCGACTACTTTCAAAAAATAGTTGCAGCAACGCTACCGAAAGTGGAGCTTGCATGGGACACCCATTTTCTAAAAATAATGATAATGAATGGGTACGCTCAATAATAAAATAGCAGGGTAACTGATTAGGCTGCGCTTGCAGCGATGCTTGCACCAAGATATTTGGCCAATCGGTTATCGTTGTTTCAACGGAGGGTGCATGTATGTGCATCAGCTGAGTGATATTTTTACGCATCGTTTTTTCATGAATAATATAAAAGATGAGCATTAATGAGGGCATGCAGGTGGTGAGGGTAAGGGTAACGGTAGTCAATTGCATGGTAGCAGCTATACCACTCATAGCACAAAGGCCATAAAAAGGAATAACAAGATTGTTATTTTTATCGTATGCTAAAAAACGAATAAACCAGTAACTCATGAACGCAAAGAGCATGAGCTCGATGCCATCGCGCCAAGAAAAAAGAGTCAGTTGGCAGGCGCAATAATGGAGATAATCACCCAGCATCATAATAGTAAAACTCCTTTTTTTATGAGGGATATGATACTCTTTTACCATGCAACATATTTCGTATTTATGCAATTGAAAAGTATCACAGGAGTTTTTTATGGCTCAAGAAACAAAAAAAATAGCATTAACAGGTGATAGGCCAACGGGCCCATTACACCTCGGACATTATGTAGGTAGTTTGGCCAATCGCGTTGCGTTACAAGAAACCCATGAACAGTTTGTTATGTTGGCTGACACCCAAGCGTTAACCGACAATGCAGATAATCCTAAAAAAGTGCATGACAATGTTATGGAAGTAACGCTCGACTATTTAGCGGTTGGCATAGACCCGCGCCAAACGACGATCTTTATTCAATCGATGGTGCGCGAGCTATGCGAACTGACCATCTACTTTTTAAATTTAGTTACGGTCAATCGTTTGCGTAGAAACCCAACAGTAAAAACTGAAATACAACAAAAAGGATTTGAAGAGCATATCCCTGCCGGTTTTTTGATGTATCCGATCAGCCAAGCTGCTGATATTACGCTTTTTAAAGCACAGATGGTTCCCGTAGGTGAAGATCAACTTCCCATGATTGAACAGGCCAATGAATTGGTTAGAGCATTTAACCGCACCTACAAATGTAACGTGCTGGTGGAGGCAGAAGCAGTCATTTCTAAAATGGCTCGGTTACCTGGTATCGATGGCAAAGCAAAAATGAGTAAATCGTTAGGTAATGCGATCTATTTAAGTGATGAGCCCGATGTGTTACGAGAAAAGGTAATGCGTATGTACACAGACCCTAATCATATCCACGTGTCTGATCCCGGTTCTGTTGAAGGGAACGTAGTGTTTACCTACCTCGACTTTTTTGATACAGATACAGCAAAAGTGCAAGAGCTCAAAGAACAGTATCGCCGCGGAGGCTTAGGTGACGTCGTGCTTAAAAAATATTTATTTGAGCAGCTGAATGCATTTTTGACACCGATACGCAATCGACGTAAAGAGTTTGCCAAAGATCCTGCTTATATCAAACAGGTGCTTGCAGAGGGCACAGCAAAAACACAGCAAGTGGCGCAACAAACTATGCAGGAAGTGCGAGAAGTCATGTATTTGAACTATGATTTATAATCGCTGCGCAGAGTGTTGACAGACAAAAATGGTTCATTCTAAGCGATGGCGGAAGGACATGAGCGCTCATAGTGCTCAGTTTTAATTGCCAGAGACTATTGCAACTTCTTTAAAAAATGTGCGGATATTTTTTTGGTTCCTGTAGGGAACTGCACCGTGACTATGCTTGTTGTGCTATCTTTTGTTTCTATTGCTTGTACTACGCCAATGCCAAATGTTGCATGTGTAACCGATTCACGTATGGCGAACGGTACTAGTAACTCTGATGTGCGTGATTGTGGATATTGTTCGCGTGGCTGGGCTGCGATGGGCTTACGCACCGGTGTGTTTTGCACCGTGGTGGAATTAAAAGTATATACGACGTTCTTTTTTTGGGTACCTAGCCATTCTGCGCAATACGTATTGATTTGTCGTTCGTTCCAATGCAACGCGCTGCTACTAGATGCCGTTTTTGATGGTATTTCTTGTATAAAACGCGAAGGGCGCTGATCGGTCATAGAACCGAAGGAGTGCCTGTTTTTTGCATGAGTGATGAGTAAATATTCTTTAGCACGGGTAATGGCGACATATAATAAGCGTCGTTCTTCTTCTACCAATTCAGGATCAACAATAGAACGCGCGCTAGGGAAAATTCCTTCTTCCATACCTGCAATTACGACCAGATCAAATTCTAATCCCTTCGCTGCGTGAATAGTCATGAGAGTGACTGGCGTATGCTGTTCATCGGTATCATTCATCTTGTGTTGCATAAGGGCCACTTCGTGGAGCAACTGTTCAACCGATGTTATACCATTCGTAGTAAAATGTTCAGCAGCACGCAGGAGCTCTTTTATATTTTCTATTTTTGTTTCAGACTCATCTTTTTCATACGCTTGTTGCAGGTAGGCAATGTACTGTGTTTGGGCAATAAAAAATTGAATGGCTGCTGCAGCATTGTGTATGTTCTTTTTAGCTTCAGTATATAATGCAACAAATTGCACAAGTGCATCTTTTTTGATGCCACTCACCAACCCTTGATTAAGAGCGAGTTGTATGCACTGTTCAAATGAGTAGAATGGCTGCTCTTGCCATAACTGATACAGCTGTTCTTGGAGCTTGTCTCCCAAGCCACGCAACGGACAATTAATAATGCGGAAAAATGCGACACGATCGAACGGATTAGCAAGCAACTTTAAATATGCAAAAATATCTTTAATTTCTTTGCGTTCATAGAACTCTATGCCACCAACAATAGTATACGTAATCGATTGACGAATGAGTGCTTCTTCAATAGCACGTGATTGATAATGAGCACGATACAACACGGCTACCGAATAGCTACCATGGTGCGGATGACTGCGTATTGCATTGACCAGTTCTGTAATAACGATTCCCTCTTGATATCCTGAAAAACAGTGGAGCACGCGCACACGATCTGCCCCTTTTTTAGTAGACCATAAATTTTTAGGGTTTCGCTGGATATTGTAATTAATGATACTATTGGCAACATCTAAAATAGGTTGTGCGCAGCGGTAGTTCTGTTCAATTTTGATCGTCTGCGTGCCCGCAAAATCATGAGCAAAATTGAGCATGTTATGAATAGTCGCACCGCGCCATGAATAAATTGATTGATCTTCATCTCCAACAGCACACAATGAATCGATTACAAATTTTTTCTTATCGAGCGCCATTGCTTTGAGCAGTGCGTGTTGTGTACTGTTCGTATCTTGGTATTCGTCTACCAAAATGTGGCGTACCGTTTGTTGGTGTCGTTGTCTAAACTCTTCATGTTTTAAAAACAGCTGCACCGTTTCGATGAGTAGATCGTCAAAATCAAAGCAGTTGCTTACTCGTTTTTCTCGTTCATATTCCAGTAACAGTTCGCGAAACAAAGGGTCAACGAAAAGCTCTTGATTTGTCTGTGTTACTGCGCTGTTTTTGTACATACTTATTTGATACGCCAGCGTTTTAGGATTTGTTTTTTTGTCGATGCGCGATCGCTTAATAATCGTTTGGAGCATGCTGTGCTGATCATCCGCATCAAGAATAGTAAAAGCAGGCCTGTTGAGTAACCCGATGTTATTTTTTAAAATATTGAGGCAATAAGAATGGAACGTACCAATAAATGGTTGTTGCTTATCGGGCGCTGCTCGTTCAATGCGCTCTTTCATTTCCCCCGCTGCTTTATTAGTAAATGTTAAACCAATAATTGCCTTCGGTGCAATATTCTTGCGTACGAGTAGATCGGCAATGCGATAGGTAATAACCCCCGTTTTGCCTGATCCGGCACCCGCGGTAACAAGTAGTGGTCCGTTTTCGTGTAATACAGCGGCTTGCTGTGATTCATTTAATAATTTTTCCATGGCAATTAGTGTATCTTTTTTTAGAGGTAACTGCAAAAAAAAGAGCCTGCTACCTTTGACGGTGGCAGGCTAAAATTTGAGTGCGCGAAAGTTTTTTATTCGCCGTCGCTTGAATACCAGCGAGCTTCAGCCCATGGATGCTAAGCGACAAGAACCACGCCGTAGTTTTAACGAAGGCGGGTTGATACTATGGCGTAATTCCGCGCGAAACAACGGCCTAAAGGCCGTTGAGCGCTTCATTTTTTGATATCACCAGCGTCTCTAATGCCGGTTAGGTATCGTGCCCAATCGCTAAAGCTGTAATCGGTTGCGTTTTTGCGTAGTTCCATTTTTTCTTTTGATAATTTTAACTCTTGTATTTCTATGTTGAGTTTTTTAATATCGTCTTGTTTTTTGTCTAGAGAACTTAATAGTTTCAATCGCATGTCCGAATTTAATTCATCGGTAAGTGTCTTGTTCAATGCATCTTGTTCAGAGAAATAGGTTTTTAATTTTTCTTCGGTTTTTGTTAGGATGCTCGCAATTTCTTGTATTTGTGTTTCTTGATCCTTTGTAAGTTCATTGTTAATACAGGAAATTAAATTTTGCTTATGCAGTTCTATTCCTTTTTTTTCAAGTAATTTAATTTGTTCATCTTTGAGAGTTGCTTGATTTTTGAGCAGTACATCACGGTCTTGTTTTACTTTTTTTTCAAATTCTTCTATTTGTTTTTTTGCTTGTAAGCATTGGATTTCTTTCTTATGCAGTTCTTGGTTTGTTAATAGCGTTATTTGTTTGCTATTTTCTATAGCATTACTATTTTCTATTTTTTGCAGTTTTCTCTTGTATACAATATCATCTTCTCTGAGTGTGTCTTCTGAATCACTCAAATCATCAAAGATACCATATCCTTGTTTTTTAAATTCAGCACGGTCAGATTTTTTAATTTTTTTGTAAAGAGCTCGTAAATCTTTTTTTATGTTACTGCGTGAATTATTATCGCTTTGTTCATCGCGCATTAGAGCGACACCTAGAAATATAACTTCCTTAAAATTAGAAGGCGGAAGTTTAAGTTCAATTGAGGAGAGATATCCATCATATTTCTTTTTCTCATCATGAAAACAGACAAGGCTGTCTTCATATGAGATCGGATCGGCTGGTTTTTTGATAGTTGGTTTGATGAGGGTTGTGAGGCTGAGCAATGTTGGTCGAATTGATGGGATATCTTTTTCATCATTACTAGTCACGTTTTCAGCACCATACGCAGTTTGTGTAAGAACCAGAAAAGCAACAGCTTTGCATACTGTTTTCATTGAGGGCTCCTTTTAATTTGGGAACTATATCGATAGTATTCCGCATCTACTTCTTTGCAAGTTATACCGATCGATGATAATTTTGCAACAAATAGTAGAAATTATTTACGGGCTCGTCAAATTTTTTGTAGAGAGATGAAAAGAGTCGTTGGTTAAAAAAGGAGAAGATCTATGATTCGTTTACTGGCAACAATAGTACTGATTGTTAATTATGCTGCTTATGCATCTGATGGCACTCTTGATCTATCATTTAGTGGGGGACAAGGATATGCAGACTATGCGCCACCTGGTATTATGCAAACGGACACTTCAACTATTGCAATACAGTCAGATGGTAAAATAGTTACTACTCCAATAGATGCGCAGAATAGCTCTCAAGTTTGTATCGCACGATTTAATCCAGACGGGGACCCTGATCTACCTTTTGGTCAAACAAATACGGGAATGGTACGGACATCAGTGTATGCATCTGATTGGAATGGGTTACTGATACAACCTGATGGCAAGATACTTGTTTGCGGTAACACAGCTGATAGGTCGCAAGCGTTAATACAGCGGTTTAATCCAAATGGTTCTATAGATACCAGTTTTGGTACCGGTAATGGCGTAGCAATTTTTGATGGTACTGGTAGTAATACTGTCTGGTTTAATGCAGTTATATTGCAGGCAGATGGTTCTATTGTTGCTACGGGAAGTTTAAACGGTACTCTGTTAACCGCTCGTTTTACGGTAAATGGAATTTTGGATAGGCAATTTGATCCTGTTGCTACTATTACAGAAGGCTATGCGTTGACAGTTCAGGCAGATGGTAAAGTAGTGGTTGCTGCAGATGCTGTTCTGGTGCGTTATAATCCCAGTGGTTCTGTAGATAACAGTTTTGGAGACGGAGGGGTTGCTTCTGCCAGTACTTTTGCGCAAGGGCTGTTTTCTGTTGCGCTGCAAACAGATGGTGCAATTGTAGCCGCAGGTACCGGTATTAACAATTCTTTTTTGATCAGCCGCTTTACGGCGTTAGGACTTTTAGATTTCTCATACAATACTGTCGGCTATAATAGTATAGTGCCTGGATCTCTAGGGGGCACGTACTCCGTTGCTATGCAGTCTGACAGCAAAGCGATCTTGTGTGGCACTAATAGTAATGGTCAATTTTTTCAAATAATTCGTTATAACACACATGGGGTGGTAGACAATTCATTTGGCCCTAACGGCAATGGCATAGTGCAAGTGCCGTTAGGGTTTGCAGTCGCTCTTGCCCTGCAACCTGATGGCAAATTGGCGGCGGCAGGCAATGACCCAAGTAATGCGCTGATTCGAATCGCTCGTTATCTAAACAGCCCATCTCTTGCATCAACAACCATGAACTTGCCACGACAAAACCAAACAATCGGTGCGAACGTGCCCTATAGCATGAGCGGTCAAGCACAAGACCCTGCATGTGTGTATGTGTTAGTTGATGGCAAATGGACACAACCAGGAGCACATACCGACCCCGGTAACTGGGTTGTGCCAATAACTATCAATACTGTTGGCCGTCACACAGTACAAGCAGTAGCGTTGTACCAAGATGGCAACGTTAACATCAGTGGGCCGATTGTAAATGTTACCGTTGGGCCAGTGCCACCAATAACTTTTACGGGCATAGTGACTAAGAATGAATTTGTAAATAAAACGGAATATGTCTTACAAGCAACATTTACACCGAGCAGTGCTGTGAATGTAACTACTTATGCGATATATCAAAACAATATTTTATTGGCGACTATTCCTGCAACAGATCCACTCACATTTGTATTCTGTGGCAAAAGCGCCCATGCATTTAATGGCATTGGTGTTGCTGCAGTGAGCAATGGCATCGCTGGACCACAAACACCGTTGGTTATAGAGTGAGACTGAAATATTAAAAAAGGAGAAGATCTATGGTTCGTTTACTAGTATTAATAGTCCTGATCGTTAACTATACCGTTTTTCCAGCTGATGGCACTCTGGATTTATCATTTGGTGGGGGACAAGGATATGTAGACTATGCAGTGCCGGAACAGTCGGTTTCGTATCTTTGTGCTATTGCCATACAAAGTGATGGAAGGATAGTCGTTACTTCGCAAAATGCAAACAATGGGTATCAAATTTATATTTCTCGTTTTAACAGTGATGGGCTTATCGATCTTTCCTTTGGGCAAGCAGGTCTAGTGACTTCTTTGCTGTATGCTTATAGTTTAAATGGATTATTAATTCAACCTGATGGCAAGATACTTGTTTGCGGTAACACGGAAAATGCGTTGCAAGCGTTAATACAGCGTTTTAATCCAGATGGATCTATAGATGCCAGTTTTGGTACCAGTAATGGTGTAGCAATTTTTGATGATGGAGGTAATACTGTCTGGTTTAATGCAGTTATATTGCAAGCAGATGGTTCTATTGTTGCAACAGGGGCATGGGTCGATAGCGTGTCAAATAACCATCTTCTGACCGTTCGTTTTACGGCAAATGGAATTCTGGATAGACAATTTGATCCTGTTGCTAATATTCTGCAAGGCTATGCACTGACAGTTCAAGCAGATGGCAAAGTAGTGGTTGCCGCAGACAATGTGTTGGTGCGTTATAACGTCGATGGCTCTGTAGATAACAGTTTTGGAACTGGAGGGGTCGCTTCTGCCAGCGCCTTTGCGTACGAGCTGTTTTCTGTTGCGCTGCAAACGGACGGCGCAATTGTAGCCGCAGGTACCGGTATTAACAATTCTTTTTTGATCAGCCGCTTTACTGCGTTAGGACTTTTAGATTTATCGTACAATAGTGTCGGCTATAATGATACAATAGCAGGCACTTATGGTGGCGATGCTGCAGCACTGGTATTGCAGCCTGACGGCAAGGCGATCCTGTGTGGGAGTGATATTAATAATCAATTTTTTCAACTTGCTCGTTATAACACGAATGGGGTGGTAGATAATTCATTTGGTCCTAACAATAATGGGATAGTTATGACACCCTCGACAAGCAGTGGAGGTACTTGGGCCCTTACTTTACAATCCGATGGCAAGATTGTTGCTACAGGCAGTGACCCAAGTGGAACACTGATTCGAATCGCTCGTTATCTAAACAGCCCTGCCTTGGCACCAACAGCCATGAATACGCCACGACAGAATCAAGCAATCGCGGTGAATGTGCCCTATAGCATGAGCGGTCAAGCACAAGACCCTGCACTCGTGTACGTGTTAGTTGATGATAAATGGACACAACCAGGAGCACACACTGATCCTGGCAACTGGTCTGTTCCGATAACTATCAATACGCTAGGCCGTCACACCGTGCAAGCAGTAGCGTTGTATCAAGATGGTAACGTTAACATCAGTGGGCCGATTGTTACTGTGATTGTTGGCCCGCAACCACCAACAACTTTTATGGGCACCGTGACGAAGAATGAATTTTTAAATAAAACGGAATATGTCTTACAAGCAACATTTATACCGAGCAGTGCTGTGAATGTAACTGCTTATGCGATATATCAAAACAATATTTTATTGGCGACTATTCCTGCAACAGATCCACTCACATTTGTATTCTGTGGTAAAAGCGCTCATGCATTCAATGGGATTGGTGTTGCCGCAATAGTCAATGGCATTGCTGGACCACAAACACCGTTAATGGTACAAGCAGCAGCTTACGATGTTCTCTGAATACAAAATTGCTCAATGTATTCTATCAATGGCAGAAGTCCATCTTTATGCATTGCGCTGACGATGACGTGTGGTTGATACGGTTCTATCGTTTTAAGAAGCAACGGAGAAAGAGTGACTTTGTCTGCTTTGTTGAACACGATTACCGATGGCGCGGTAATGCCGAGATCTTGCAAAATGTAATCTACCACTGAAATGTGCAATTGCCAGTCAGGGTCAGCAATATCAACTACGTGCAATAAGAGTTGGGCGTATTGTAATTCTGCTAATGTTGATTTAAACGCCTCTATCAGTTGGGGGGGGAGTAACTGAATAAATCCAACCGTATCAGAAAGCAGTGCGCGTTTTTTACTATTGATAAATAGTTCACGAGTAGTAGTATCGAGTGTTGCAAACAGGCGATCAACGGCAAGCACATTGCTTTTGGTCAATGCATTCAGTATGGTTGATTTGCCCGCGTTAGTGTATCCGACTAAACAAATAAGGGGAAGATTGCTTTTGAGCCGTTGCTTACGTTGTGTTTCACGGGTACTTTCCAGCTGGCGTAACTCCTTTTTGTGCCATAAAATGAGCGATTCTAGATGACGGCGTTCCCGTTCTTTCATCGTTTCACCAAAACCAGCACGTAATCCCATGATGCCACGCTGCTGCGCCATACCTTTCCCTTTGCCTGCTAATCGAGACTTTTGATGCTCAATCATGGCAATAGCAACCTGTGTCTTGCCTTCGGCAGAAACGGCAGCCTTTTCAAATATCTCAAGAATTAACTGGGTACGATCAAACACCCGTACATCTAAGTATTCACTTAAGTTTCTTTCTTGTTGCGGGCTGATCGGTTCAGAGATGAGTACCTCATCAATTGCGTGTTCTTTGCAATATTTCAAAATAGTTTCTAAGTGCCCTTTGGTAATAAAAGTACCGGGCTCAATAGTGCGTAATTTAATAAACAGCGTATCCACATAGGCAATATCGTTACTGCGTACCAGTGCAATAAACTCATCAAAATATGATTGAATATTGGTGGTTTTATTGTACGGTGCGTGAAGGCCAATCAGGAGTAAGCGCGGTTTTTGATGCGTGTATGTTTTTGTCATGCGTTTATTTGTATTTTTAAAAGGGTATATATACAATTATAGAGCGTTTATTCTTTTCATCAATTGATATATGAAAGCTCTTTTGACGAGGTTTGGTATGTTCGACTTTCTTACGCAAAAATTTTCAGATGCATTTTCCTATTTAACAGGGCAGCGGACCTTAACAGAAAAGAATGTGGCCCAGGTTATTCAAAAGCTTAAACAGGCTCTTCTTGAAGCTGACGTTCCGTATCATACGGTGAACGATTTTATCGCCGCAGTGCAAGCTGAGGTACTGGGGACACAGGTGCTTAAATCGCTCAAAGCAGATGAGCATTTTGCCAAAATTGTGCATGCGAAGTTGGTCGACTTTTTAGGGCGCGAAAGCTCTTTTTCCCCTCATTTGAACCGAGTTGTCTTGGTTGCGGGGCTGCAAGGGTCAGGTAAGACTACTACCGTTGCCAAGTTAGTACATTATTTTGCACATCAGCATGAAAATAAGGTACGAGCGTTCGTGGGTTCTGTCGATTTTTATCGTCCTGCTGCTATAGAACAGCTAGCCCAAATGGCACACCGGGTTGGGGCAACCTTTTTTGAGCCTGCCGGTACCAATGTACTAGATGAAGTGAAACGGTTCGTTTCCCAGGCACGTGCTGGTAACTATAACTTAGTTATTTTAGATACGGCAGGGCGATTGCACGTAGATCAAACCATGCTTGCTGAGCTGCAGCAGGTACATGCAATAGTGCAGCCAACTGATACTCTTTTGGTTCTTGATGCTATGACAGGGCAGGAATCTCTTGCAGTGGCGCGCGCTTTTAATGAAGCGATTGGGTTTGATGGGGTAATATTGACTAAGATGGACAGCAATAGCCGGGCAGGGGCTGCATTTGCGTTCCGTTATGAACTGAAAAAGGATATTTGGTTCGTCGGTACGGGTGAAAAAGTAGAAGATTTAGAGCTTTTTAAGGGAGATCGCCTTGCAAGCCGCCTGATTGGCATGGGGGATTTAGAAACGCTTATTGAGCGTGCTGAGCAGAAAATTAAAAAAGAAGAGACTCAATCCTGGCAAGGAGCGATGGCTTCTGGTACAATGACATTAAGAGATTTCGCTGCACAGCTGCGAACTATGAACAAACTAGGGTCGATAGGGCAGTTGATGCGCTATATGCCTGGGGTTTCTGCACAGAAGGTTTCTCAAGAGACGCTGGCGCAGTCTGAGCGTGAAATAAAAAGATTTTTGGCCATTGCTGATTCTATGACTGCTAAAGAGCTTTCGCAGTATCGAATTATCAACGGTGAACGTAAAAAAAGGATAGCCGCTGGGGCTGGAGTTGCTGCTTCAGAAGTAACGCAATTTATTGCGCGATTTGAACAAATGCTCCAATTTGTTAAACTTTTAGGAACTATGGGTGGTGCGCAAAAATTCTTTAAATAGGGACCGCATCTCTCGCAACTATCAATTTTTATGAAAGGACCTGGCTGCTATGGCAGTTAAAATTCGTTTGTCTCGTCTAGGCAAAAAAAATGCACCTCACTATCGCGTAGTGGCTATTGATGAACGCAGAAGCCGCGATGGTAAATTTATTGAAAATTTAGGTACATACAACCCTCTTAGTCATACTTTTACTCAGTTGCATGAAGAACGTTTGAATCACTGGGTTGCGCAAGGGGCGGTAATGAGTGATGCGGTACGCCGAATTCACAAACAATATCGCGCATCACAAAAAGCATAAAGGTCTTTTGCTATGATAAAAGGCCTAGTTGAATTTGTGGTAAAAAGCCTTGCGGCTGAACCTGAAGCAGTTTCTGTCTCTGTCTTGCACGATGGAGACAAAAGCATGATTGAGGTTCGTGTTGCTCCTGATGATTTTAAACGAATCATAGGCAAAGATGGCTGTGTTATTAAGTCGCTGCGTATGCTGGTAATAGCAGCACTTCAAGAAAATCGTGAAGTCCGCGTGGAAGTCGTCAAGTAGCGCAGATACAATGAAATGCTCAATTATAACATCATTTCCTGATCTTTATTCTCCTTTTTTGCAGACAAGCTTAGTAGGGCGTGCGCGCGATACAGAGCTTGTTACTGTTTCTTTGGTGAACTTGTTGGACTATGTGGCGTCCAAGGAACGCATAGATGCCCCTACTTTTGGGCCTGGGCCTGGTATGCTTATCAAGCCAACGGTGGTTGAGGCGGCCATCGGTCACGCGGAAAAGGAAGGAACTGCATTTCGAATCTTTTTTTCTCCACAAGGCACCAAATTAAATAGCACTGTGTTGCGCACTATTCAGCAGAAGGTAGCGGACCGGAATAATCATCTTATGCTGGTCACTGCACGCTATGAAGGCATGGATGCGCGCGTAGAAGAAGAATATGCCGATATGGTGATTTCTATTGGAGACTATGTGCTTATGGGAGGTGATCTTCCTGCCATGGTGCTTCTTGAATCATTATTTCGTTTTGTTCCTGGTGTTATTGGCAATGAACAATCGATTACTCAAGATTCATTTGCAGGGCCATTTGTCGATTATCCCGAGTTTACTCAGCCAGTTGTTTGGCATAATAAAGAAGTGCCAGCAATCATTCGTTCGGGTAATCATGGGACTATCAAGCAATGGCGGCGTGAAGCGCAAGCAGCAAAAACGGTTAAGCAGCATTTTCAATGGTTACGCACGTATCCGTTAAACGGAGAAGACAAAGCGCTTGCTGCTCGTTATATACCTGCTCATTATACCGTGCTCATGCATAGCGATGTACTCTTACCCCATGAAGGGGTGGGGACCACCTCGGTTACCTCTATCGACATTCATGATGGAGCCCGCTCAGCGCATACGTATGGCATTAAAAACTATTGTATCGTTACTCCCCTGCTCGATCAGCAAACTATCGTGCGTACATTGCTCGATTTTTGGCATGAGGGTGCCGGTAAAGAGTATAACCCCCATCGTCACGAAGCATTGAAAGACGTGCTTTTGATGAGTGCATTTGACGAAGTGGTCGCGCATATCGAACAGGTGGAAGGCAAAAAGCCATTGGTGATAGCAACGTCGGCAAAAGAAGTATCAGGGGTACCTATGGCCAGTTACTATGATCAAGAGCGCGTATGGGTCCATGCACGTCCCGTGCTGTTGGTATTTGGTACAGGAAAAGGTCTTTCGCAGTCATTTTTAGAACGGTGTGATTATGTATTACCCCCTCTGGTAGGATTTACCGAATTTAACCATTTGTCTGTGCGTGCGGCAATGGCAATTGTGTTTGACCGTTGGTTAGGGATCAATCCGGTCACCCGGGTAGGGTAAAGGTTGTAAAAAAGTGAGTTTTTGGTATAGTAGAAGCTGGATTTCCATTTAGTAGATAAATCAAGCGCAAGGAATATATTCATGAAAGCAGCAAAGTTAACCAAAGAGACGATTGCTCACATCGACATTAAAGAGCGTAATTTTCCTTCTTTTGGCGTTGGCGACACCATTAACGTTTCTCAATGGGTAAAAGAGGGTGATAAAAAAAGAATTCAACAATTTGAAGGTGACGTCATTGCTATCCATAACAATGGCATTAGTTCTACCTTCGTAGTACGTAAAATAAGCGCTAATGCAGTTGCTGTTGAAAAGATTTTTCCGTACCATTCTCCCATGATCTCCGATATTAAATTTGTTCGTCACGGTAAAGTACGTCGTGCGAAGCTCTATTACATGAGAAAACGTATTGGTAAAGAAGCGCGCGTAGCTGAGCATGTTCTTACCAAAGAACAAAAAGAGAAAAAAGAAGCAGCTTTATAACGTTTTTCAGTTGTAATGCGCTTTTGAAAGAGAGCAATGTATCAATTATACGATAAATCAAGGATAAATACCCTTTGTGCTATTGTCCTTGGTTTATTGTTTTTTTTACCCGGTTGCCATAAGCCATTTCGCGTGCAAGCAAACAAGTTTTTACCGATACCAACGGAGTTGCGCACGCAGTTACATGATGTTACATTGCCTATTGATTGTCGGATTGCTTCTGAATATGCGCCGGTACGCGTAGCGGGAGTTCCTGGCTCTGTGCGTCAGCGTTTTATAACGCATGCAACACGAGATCAGTTGGTGCAATTGTATGCGGGGGAAATGCCGTACAATGGCTGGCACTTTTTTGGTCAATTTGGTGACCAGTTGCGCACGGTACTGGTGTATGAAAAAATGCACAAGCAGTTGATTGTTATCATAGAGCCCACAGCGTACGATACTCAATTAGATGTTATGCTTATGCATAAACGGGACGAGCTTATTTAATCTGCTCTACTCCTTTTTCTAGTGCTGCCGGTGCCCAATCAGGAGCTTCAGTTTCTGCTACGAGAAAATGATTGTCTTCATCCATGCTGTCAGGTGATTGGTCTTCCTGCTCTAATGCTTCATATTCCGTTTCTATATCGTTTTTCTCATATGCCTGAGCTGCTGTTCGTGCAGGGCGGATATTTTTTTTCATACCTTGCTTTGGTGATGAGCAGCGTGGAGCACTGTGCTGTTGATTGATTTGATTCTGCAAATTTTTTAACTGTTCTTGTACCATATGGCGTTCGCGTCTGTCTTGCTCTATCTGTTTCTTGTCTTGTTCAATTTGCTTTTGTAAATATTCATTTTCCCGTTTTAAGGCGCGCATTTCTGCTGCCTTTTCATCGTAGGCTGGTTGTGCCGGTGCCGTTTGTACGTAGACTGGTTCTCGTACTACCTGTCGTTCAACCACCGTTTGCCTATTGCCACTATTGGCTATAGAGCTTCCCAGTGCACCGCCCGCAAACCCGCCGACAAATGAGCCCCAGCCGCATCCGCCGCCCCGTGCGCATAGTTGAGTTGCGCTCAAAGTAATGGCTATGAAAGTAAGGATAGATTTAATGAAATGCATGCTATTTCTCCTTTTTAATAAATTCAGATTGTAATAATATTTTAGCGTAATAGAAAGGGGAAATGCAAGAAAATCGTTTAAAAGAAAGGGAGCCGGCACTATTTTTTAATTATGCCCTTAGTTGTACCTACCTGTTGTTCGGTGTGTGCTTGTATCTGTTCTTTTTGTTGTTCGATAATTTCTTCTTGTTTGCACAGTTCTTCAAGCAATACATCATTGGCTACTTTTAAACGAGTATTTTCTGCTTTTAACTGAGTCTCAATAAAAGAAGGTCGTTTCTTTTTTATAACCGTTGTATGTATCACGGGCCGTTCGACTAGATAAACACGTTGCGGAGAGCAATTATTAGTCAAAACAGTGCCTACCATGCTGCCGAGTGCGCTGCCAGCTAAGCTATCAAGAAAAGGGGAGTGTGCCAGTGAAAAAGCGGGAATAAAGAACAATGAACCAGCGATCGTTTTTTTATAATCCATGTAAATCCTCCATAATTCGAAATATATATACTATTAGTGTATATATCCAAAGAGGAATGTCAATTTTTCTAATAGAAATTACAAATTATCGTTGCATAAATAGCGAGAAAGAAGGGTAATTTTACCTGCCCCCTGTAGTAAAATAAGATCATTAGAGTTGGCCAGAGTAGTAAGGTGCCGTTGCATTTCTTTGAAATCTTTTTCATAGGGCACGTAACGCACGGTATACGGTAAGGCTGCTGTTTGTAATGCAGCAACAAAACGGTCGCTCGTAATACCAGGAATTGGTTCTTCGCTAGCAGCATGAATATCGGTGATCAATAGTTCGTCGATGGGGAGTTGTTTGAAGGTATCGATAAAATAGTGCCAAAGCTTATCGGTGCGGGTATAGCGGTGGGGTTGAAATACAAGAATTAATTTCCCTTTGCTTCGCTGGCGTGCAACAGCTACGGTATGTTTAATTTCATCGGGGTGGTGCCCATAATCATCAAATATTTCTGCGCCATTAAAGATACCACGATAGCTAAAGCGACGATCAACTCCTTTAAAAGTAGCGCATGCTTGAGTAATCGTTTCAAACGATATCGTGAGATCTCTGCATAAGGCAATAGCAGCTAGGCAGTTACGTACGTTATGAATGCCTGGCATGGGTAACATTATACGTCCTAACCGTTCAGTTGCAGTGCACACGGTAAATTGCACGTGATCGGTGCCCAATTCTATTGCATCTGCATACAAATCTGCATCGGGGTTAATGCCATATTTTATGAATTTAATATGGGGCATTGGAAGGATTGAACGGATATAAGGGTCATCAATGCATACGATTGCTTTACCGTAGAAGGGTAAATTGTTTAAAAACTGCACAAACGTTTGCTTGATGTCTTCAATATCTGTGTACGTATCTAAATGCTCCAGATTAATATTGGTAATAATAGCGAGCGTTGCTTGTAAAGAAAGTAATGACCGGTCACTTTCATCTGCTTCTGCAACCAAAAAGTCACCCGTGCCCATGCGCGCATTGCTTGAGATATTTTTTAAATGACCACCAATAATAACGGTGGGGTCTTTGTGTGCTTCAATTAAGATATGCGAAATAAGGGAGGTAGTGGTAGTTTTGCCATGCATGCCTGCAACGGCGATGCTGTATTTGGTACGCATCAGTTCGGCAAGCATAAGTGCCCGGCTAATAGTAGGAATACCTCGTTGTTGCGCGCGTTGAATTTCTTCATCTGTTATTTTAATAGCGGACGAATAGACGAGTATATCGATTGAATGATCATCGCATTGTGCACTGTTATTGCCTTCGCCTATAGTACAACCGATTGCTTTCAGATCGATAATGCTTTTTTGATGGGTATCAATATCGCACCCAGAGATCTGATATCCTTGCAAGCGTAAAATAGTGGCAATACCACTCATGCCAATCCCACCGATACCTACAAAATGGATATGTGCTTTTTTATGGTACATAAAAATGGTGCCTTGCTTGCAATGAGTGTTGTTTACGGTTTTTGTGCATACAATGATATGTGGTTATTCTACTGAATTAAAGTGATTCTCGCAATGCAATCAGCTTTTTTTGTATTTCTAAAAGCGCGTCATATTTGGTGAATATGTGAGGGACGTCAATAACCAGAACGGGCTGTTCGAGTGGTTGTGTTGGTTGCTCAAGAATTTTTTTTGCGCCGGCTATAGTAAACCCCTTTTCGTACAATAATTTTTTTATATGATGAAACCGTTCGCATTCGGTATGTTTATAAAACCGTTGCCCTCCTTTGGTGCGAGATGCAGTAATACCAAACTCTTTTTCCCAAAAGCGAATAACAAACCGCTTAACGCCCAACTGGCGGGCAAGTGCTCCAATGCGTACCTTTTCTTTGCGCGTTGCTTTCATGGAATGCTCCTTTTTTATACAAACCACAGGTGTCAATACCATAAAAAATAAATGGTACTTATCGCAAGAGTTTACCTCTGTTGGGGCAGACGCGTGTACCATAGCATTCAAACGGCGATAAACACGCAACTCTCACTTTTGCTCCAGAGAAAAACGTTAGTCTATGATATGAAACCGTTTGATATGCTTGTGCCAAGCGTGCTTATCCGCGAATGTTTTTTTGCAGGGGGAACACCGAATGCGGGTTGTTGAGCCATGCGCGTTGGTTTTTTCATGTTTCTCGAACTCCGTTTTACTGTTAAAGCAGTATGCTTTGAGCATTTGTCTTTCAACAGCGGGAAATTTTGCAGCGCCCATTCTATTATTTCGTATGATTGATAGCTCTTGATTGCTGTTCTGTATGAGCGTGTTAATACAAAAATCACATCTGTAATTCCTTTTTGAATCCTTCTTTTTGAGCGTGTTATTGATGACAATCGCTGTAGACGTGGTCAGTGTAGGATTATCGGTAATGTACGAGAGTGCTAACTTTTCTGGTGTCGGCACATATGGAGGAGTTTTGTTGAGCAGACAGAGGGCCACTGATACTACGTTCATTTCATAGGTATCGGCATTATTTTGAGCGCTGTAGAGAGCTCTATGAGAGAGGCTTAGTAGAAAATAAAGCGCAAATGTTCGTATGGTAATCATGGTGTTTGCTTTCATATAAAAATGGTTACTCACTTTTTTGTGATATGGTATTTGATGTGTTTGTTGTACTCTTTTTTCTGATTGAAGCTTTTTTGGCATGGAGTGCAGGACCGCGTTTCTTCTGTATTAAGATCTGCAATGGCATGCTCATCTTGTAGGTGCTTTTCGTAGAGGCATCGTTGGGTAAAGTTATAACTATTAAATTCTGCTTGTGGGAGAGTAGGTTTTCTGCTTCTTTTTTTGATTGATTGGGATGCTGCTAATGCGGTGTTAATACAGAGAGCACAAGGCCAATGCTTTTGGTGGACTGGATGAGGATTGACTGCTAGCGAAGTGACTATTCTTTCTTTATGAGGAACTAACGAATTGTGTAATCGGATAGCTTGCATATTTCTTGAAAAACAAACTGTATCTTGTGTTGGGTCTACATTCGCTGTGTCCACTAAGGTGCTTAGAGCCATTTTGTTGTTCAATGGTTGCACAGTACGCGCGTTATCCGCACAGTGCAGTGTTTTATTAAAAAAGCTTAATAGAAACATAGTTGATAAATAAACTATAGGTGTCATTATTATTTTTTCCTTGTGAAAAGAGTAATGGTAATATTACGAGTTAGGATAGCAACATTTTGTGCTTTTTTCTACATACTTTATACTAAAAAAGTGAAATAACGCGCAAAAATAAGATATTTAAAACAGGTGCATGCTATGGCAAAACATGATTATTATGAAATATTAGGGGTAGCTCGAACAGCAACTGAACAGGAAATTAAGGCTGCTTATCGCAAGCTAGCATTAAAATATCATCCTGATAAAAATCCGAATAACAAAGAAGCAGAAAATAAATTTAAAGAGGCTGCTGAAGCATACGAAGTGCTTTCGGATACGCAAAAAAGGCAGCAGTATGACCAATTCGGCCATGCGGGGCTAGAAGGGGGTGCTGGCGGATTCCATGGGCAAAATGCTTCTATGGATGATATCTTTGATCAATTTGGCGATATTTTTAGTGAACTGTTTGGCGGTGGCGGCTCTAAGCGGCAAAAACGTTCACGTAAAGCAGCTCCTGCGCCACAGCGAGGACATGATCTACGCAAAGAAACAACCATAACATTAAAAGAAGCTTTTTTAGGGACTAAGCGCGAGTTAAGCTATTATCGCTTTGTAGCTTGTGCAGTGTGTGACAATAAAGGGGTACAAAAAGGGACGAGCTATGAAACCTGTACTGCCTGCCATGGGACAGGGCAGCAAACGTATCAACAAGGTTTTTTTGCTTTTAGTCAGCCATGTGCCACATGTCAAGGGCAAGGCTACACCATTCCATCTCCTTGTAAAGCATGTGGCGGACAGTCGCGTATTCAAAAGTTAGAAAAAATGAGCCCTAACATTCCGCGAGGTATTTTTGATGGTGCGGAATTACGCGTGTCCGGTATGGGCGATTCGGGAGTATTTGGTGGTGAGGCTGGGGACCTGTACCTCAAAATAACGGTACAACCAGACAAGCAATTTAGAAGAGATGGAGATAATTTAGAAACAACATTGCTGCTTACCTACGCGCAGCTTGTGTTTGGGTGCCAGTTGGAAATTGAAAATATTGATGGAACCAAAGAAACCATTAAGGTGCCTAAGGGGACTAGAGTTGGAGAAACGATTATTATTGCAAGCAAAGGGTTTTATCGTATCAATAGTACTAAGCGTGGTAACTTAGTTATTATCACGAACTGTTATATTCCAACGAGTCTTGATACAACAGCACAAGAAAAGTTAAAAGAATATGCTACTCTCACTGGCGACAGCGTGTCCGAACCAGAAGGGGGCATTACTGGGTTTTTTAAGAAATTTTTAGGGTAATATAAGATTACTATGTATACACATGAAAGAAGTCGCATGACATCATCTATTATATGGGGAACGGTACTTATTCTCATTGGCCTTTCCCTTATTATGAAAGCATTGTTTGGTATCGATATACCGTTTGTGCGTTTAGCGTTAGCGGGTATGTTCATCTATCTCGGCGTGACTATGATTACTGAAAAGCCATTACTTAAGAAAAACAAGTGGCAATGCCATTGGAATAATAACACTGCTGATGAACCAAATTGCCGCACTATTGATGTTACTTTAGCAAAACGTATTATTGAACCGCGTGAATACAATGATATGCAACGGGTGCGTATTAATACCGTTTTTGGTAAAACAATACTCAAGCTTGATCCTGCAATACCTACTAAAATTACCGCCAAAATTATTAGTGGCTCGGCTACTTTCCCCGATGGTAATATGGTATCGTTCGGTGAGGTTGTCTATTTCACCCACCCCGGCGTTGCAGAGCAGCTGGTGATCGAAACCAAAACCATATTCGGGGCGTTGGAGATCGAGTAGCAGTTATTGCTGCTGTTACTTTTCTGGTGGGTGCATTGGTTTTCTTCTAGAGTGCAAGTGGGTAATACATCTGTTATTGTTACAAAAGCTTTCGCTGAGACGATCATTATTGCCAGTACTATTATTAGTACCATCGAGCCATGGTATATCCTTTTTTTGTAAAGTTCTTTTGTTTTTAATAAAATAAAAACTGCTATTGAAATGCAATAGTTTTGCCTCAGGTTTACAATTCTGATAGCTCTCACAGTATTTTCATGATACTATAACTAATCAAAGTCATACCATTCTTCTTGTTATCAAAGGTTTTTAGCATGAAACGACAAGATCTTATCCTTGCTGCTGGTTTAGCATTTCTTTTCACCATGTTTATGCAATACTATTTTAGTCCACAGCAATCGAATGAACCGGCTGCTTCTGGCCAGCGTGTAGTAGCACCTAAGGTGGTAGAACCAGCTTTAAATCAACCGTTGTTTACGGAAATCGATTTCAAGGATGCCAAGGGAGGAACTTTCAAAATAACTACTGTTGAAACGGAGCACGCACGGTACGAATTTAGTACCCGTGGTGGCACATTGCAGCAAGTGCAGTTTAGAAGACCATTTGGCGGCAAAAGTTATTTTATGAGTACGTTGGCAGTGCCTAATGTGCACGAGCATGAACGGCTCAGTTTTATAGTTGCACTTGCGGAAAAAACCCCATTAGCCTATGAGTTGGTGTCTCAAGATAAAAATGATGAAAAACACACGCTGGTGTACAAAGCGCCACTTGATGGGGATGGAGCGATCACTAAAACATTTGTGGTATATACCCACACCTATCGTATCGATTGTACAGTGGCAGTTACTCGTGCAGATTGGCATGGAAAAACAGAGCAACCGCGCCTCTTTTTTGCATCACCATTGATTGCCGATTTAGCGAATAATGATGCAATCACTGGTATAGCTAACAGCGGTAAACACAAGGTGCAATCGATTCCAAAGAAAGAAGATAGCTTTAATGCGTACTGGGCGCGCCCCACTTTATTTGGTGCGCAAGATCGTTACTTTGTGCATGCATTAGTACATGATGCAGATCATTTTGCGCAACGCGGTTATTTTAAATCGATCGATCTTGAGCGTATGTACGCCATTTTAGAAGGTCCAACCATTGTTGAAAATAAGACATGGACATTGTCATTTTACTTTGGGCCTAAAGAGGATGAAGCGTTACAAGCGGTAGATCCCCGTTTAGAATATACGCTTAATTATGGGTGGTTTTCATTTCTTTCTAAACCGCTTTCTAAAATGTTACTTCATGCGCTTAATTGGATTAATAAATATGTGCATAACTATGGCTGGTCATTGATTATCATATCATTGGTGTTCCGAATACTATTATTCCCATTCACGTATGAACCACGCACTAAAAATGAAAAAAAACGTGCAGAGTATCAGCGTAAATTAGAGTATATTCAGCAAAAATATAAACATGACCCGCAACAGCTTGCCCAAGAACGCATGGAACTGATGCGTACGCATGGGTTGCCAGGATTGGGCGGTTGTGTGGTTAGCCTTATTCAGCTGCCTATGTTTTGGGCTACCAGCATTATTTTAGCCAATGCGGTAGAACTGTATCGCGCCCCATTTTTGTGGGTAGATGATCTTTCATCACCGGATAAATATTATATTTTACCACTCATTGCTGCTTTTGGTTTTATGATTCATATTGCGACTACAGCAGCCCCTGATACGCGCCAACGTATTTCTTCATTGGTGATTGCAGTAGTGGCTGGTGCAATTTTGACTAACGTAGCTTCAGGCTTTTTACTATGCGTGCTGGTGAGCACCTATGCTGGTGTGGTACAAGCAGTGATAACGCAGCGGCGAAAAGTGGCGTGAAGCATGATCGACCAAAGCCCTACCTTTAAACAGTTGGTTCGCCAATTTCAACAAGTGCCGTACCTTGCATCAAAAAATATGTATCGAGTTATTGCGCATTTTTTGACCATTGAACAAGCTAAGGCACAAGAGTTTTGTCAGGCAATTATGCAGGCAAAAGAGCAGATTGTGCGGTGCCCTATCTGTTGCACATGGAAAGAAAAAGAAACGAGCTGTTTTTTTTGTCAATCGCCTACGCGTGATCAGGCAGTTATCTGTGTAGTAGAAACATGGCAGGAGCTACTGGCGATAGAAAAAACAGAGGGGTTTAAGGGAGTGTATCATGTGCTTGGTGGAGCCTTAAGTCCACTCGAAGGCATTAGCCCGTATGATTTATCAATCGATCAATTAATCAAGCGTATAGAAGCTGGTAAAGTAAAAGAACTGATTTTGGCGACCAATCAAACGCCAGAAGGTGAGGCAACCGCCGCATTTATTGCGCAGCAATTAAAGTCGTTTCCTGTTACTATTACCTGCTTAGCGCGTGGGGTACCAGTCGGCTCCAGTTTAGAATATATGGACCGTGTAACGGTGCTCAAAGCAATTTCTGAACGCAGAAATTTTTAATTTCTTACGGTAAGTCGCGGTCTTCAGCTTTTTTCTGGTCTCCATCGGTAATCCAATTGCCTACTTGCCCATGATTGTCTGCATATTGACGCCCAATTTCGTCTTCATCGCGAATCACTGCTTCTGGTTTGTGCGATTCAACACAAGGCGCAAATACGCATGACATATCTTCATCGCACCACGACTCATCACAGCTGTAAACAGAGGTCGCGCTGAATAACGACATACTTACAATGAACATTATTTGATATTTCATATCGATTCCTTTTTTGTGAGGGTATTTTGCATACTATGATTATAATTTCTTTTAGAAATAAAAGTAAAGGGTTTGGTGAAAGCTATTCATTTGCCCACGCAAAGGCTATACTCAATACAAAATTATTTGCTATGAAAGGACCCTTCGTTATGCCATATTTTGAGCAAGTTTCTCCTGCCGTATACCAAGAGCGGCGTAATCAATTAAAAAATGCCATTATTGCGTCAAACAATAATAGTTCAGATGGGCTCATTGTATTATGTGCTAGTTTTGAACGCGAACATGAATCGTTCCGTCAAGATGGTACATTCTATTATTTGACCGGTATTCGGGAGCCGGGCGTAATCATGACGGTCGATCTAGCAACTGAAACAACGACGGTGTATGTTCCCCAATTTACCAAGCCGCGTTCGCAGTGGATGGCGGGAGTGTTAGCTCCTGACGAAAGCCAAGAAGCAACGAACGGTGTAGATACCATTGCGTACCTTGGTTCAGCACAGCCAGGGTATACCATTTCTTTATTGGCCCCACGCGAGGCATATAGTCATCTATTGCAAGACTTGCAAATCCAGGTGCAGGCGGGTAAGAAACTATACACAGTGCGGCCGGTGAGCACTGCTACTGCTATTGATCAACAACTGCTGATAAATAAGCTTACTATTTTTGTTCCTGCGTTAGAATCTGCATGGATCGATATTTCTGGTGTTATAGGTGAGTTGCGACGATCAAAATCTGCATATGAACTAGAATCGATGCAAGAAGCGATACGCATTACCATGATGGGCCAATTGCAAGCGGTTCGGTTTATCGAGCACCACGCCACTGAAATGGAAGTGCATGGCGCTATCGAGGGGGAATTTATGCGTGCAGGGGCACGTGCAGCGTTCCCGTCAATTGTTGCATCGGGGCCGCATAGCACTATTTTGCACTATCACGATCATATGCGCACCATGGAAGATGGTGATTTGGTGGTGGTAGATGTTGGTGCCATATTTAATGGCTACTGTGCTGATTTAACCCGTACTTACCCTGTTTCGGGCATATTTACTGATCGCCAAAAAGAGGTGTATGAAATTGTGCTACAAACGCAAGAATATATTGCGTCGATCGCCAAACCAGGCTACTGGCTTTCTAACGCCAAAGTCCCTGAAAAATCGCTGTATCATTTAGCCTGTGCTTTTTTAAAGGAAAAGGGTGGCTATGATCAATATTTCTTCCATGGCATAGGCCATTACCTCGGATTAGATGTGCATGACGTGGGTGACTATAATCAGCCGCTAGCAGTCAACGATGTGATTACCATTGAACCAGGTATTTACATTGCTGCTGAGCAGCTGGGCATTCGCATAGAAGATAATTACCGGGTAACGCAAGATGGGGTCGAATGCCTCAGTGAAGCATTACCAAAAACGGTAGAAGAGTTGGAAGCATTTGTAGATGGTGTCCATTCTATGGATTACTCTCAAGATGAAGAAGATGATGATGAAAATGAAGACCAAGACAATAACTGTTGCGATGGTGATTGCTGTGAAGAAGAAGAAGCAATTGGATAAGGGCGCTTGAACAGTAATGTAAGAACAAATAAAAAGAGCCGTTTTTACGCGGCTCTTTTTTGTTTTTTAGAGAGAAATTTTTATGCTCGCCATGCTCGCCATACATCGCCACACAGGTATCCGTCACGAATGAATAAACTTAACATAGAACTGGTGTGTTCCATTGCTTTTTGACCCATCTGATAGGCGGCAACGCCGAGGCCAATAGTTGCTAGAGTTCCCCAAAATTGTGCCTTGTCTGAAAGCTGGGCTCGTATGAAACTGCTCTGTTTAGCCTGTTGTTGAGTAGTTTGGGTAATGGCAGTGCTTGTGGTGTGATCGATATTGGCCCTATATTTTTGGTATACATGAGTTAGGGTGGCTACCAGAACAGTAGCTGCGCCGAACCCCAGTGCGCCAAACCAGAACCCCTTAGCATCAGAAAATGCTAGCGAAATAATTTTTTGATTGATTTTTGGTGCTTCTCCGGCAGCAACTGTTGCTGCTGCGTTTTGCGATGCTTGTACTATTTGTGTGTAATCTGCTACTTTTTGCGCGTACAACAATCCTGTTTCCAAGGCTTTTTCTGGTCCTGCGATAACAGGAGTCACCTGGAGCAATGTTGTTACGGGAAGCATTGCTGCTACGAAGAATAAAAATTGTTTAAAGTTCATAAGATGGACCTCCATTAAAAGTCATATTTACTCTCTTACTATAGCCAACTTATGCTTATTTGTCAAAAATATAGCCCAAACCTGAAAAATAGCCTTAGCGACATTTCAGACAGAAAATATTATGCACGTTCTTTCGCGAGGCGATTGGCAATGCTAATACAGAGAATAGTCCCTATAAGGGCAGTTGCCATGCCGCCGGCCCAGGATTGCCACAGAGAGTAGCTGTTGTGCAGCATAAGCCCAATAGCCAGATACCCTATAACCGTGTTAACGAGGGCGGGTATGGCGTATGGTAATTGGGTAACGATATGGTCGGTCAAATAACAGCCAGCACTGGTGGCAGACATAATCGATGTAGGAGCTATAGGGGAAACATGGTCTCCGGCAACAGCGCCAGAAAATATCGCACCAATGACCGGGTATACCATGGCAATTGTTTCAGGGGTGGCAGGGGTAGCTATGCCAAAGAAAGGAGGCAACATGGGCACCGCGATAGGCACCATAACTGCAATGGTTCCCCAAGAAGAACCGGTGGCAATAGCGGTAATAAGAGAAGCGCAATAAAAGAGGGCAGGGAGCAACCAGCCAGCTATGGTTCCCGTTAGGCTTTGTGCCAGGTAAGAGCCGACAAAAAGATCGGTACGGAGCATGCTGCTAAAGGTCCAGGCAAGCACTAGGGTTACGATAGAGGTCCACATGAGGTCGAAACCACCACGAACCGTTTCTACTAATGCAAAAACACCCATTTTTTTGCGAAAGATCATAAAACAAAAGCTTATGACAAATGAAATAGCAGCCCCAAAAAAGAGGGCCCAGAAAATATTTGCCTGCTGTACTGCAGCCAACACTCCGTTGGTGCCACCAAATACCGTAGAGTTACCATCATGCAAGATAGTAGCAACGCAGCAGGTTATGAGGCTGATAAGGGGGAAAGCGAAGTCGATAATAGACCCTGTGGGGGTGACAATGCTAACCGTTTCTTTGAGTGGAGATTTTCCGCCAAAAAGGTTGCCTGTTTCATGAGCTATCGCCTCTTGTGCCGCCATAGGGCCATACGAGATAGAAAAGTAAGAAATGAAAAATACGGTTGCCAGGCAAGCGAATGAGTACAGAATAAATGGAATTACGCGTAAATAGGTTAAAAATGGATCGGCAATGATAAGGGGGTGTTGTGCCATCTCTTCGTGTATGCCTGCTTTATGCAGTTGCATGAGTATCATGGCAAGCCAGGTAGAAAAAGGCATAATAATAACCATGGGAGCTGCTAATGAATCGATCAAATATGCTAATTTAACCCGTGGTATATGAAATGTATCAAACAGCGGTTTCATGATACAGCCAACCGTTAGGCTGCTAAAAAAGTCATCAATCATAAAGCACAAAGATAAAGCGATACTTGAAAGTTTTGCATGTCGGGCAGTTTTGAGCCATTTTTGCAGCAATACCCCATATGCGTAGGTGCCGCCGGTTAAGTTCATCAGGGTAATAATCATGCCCAAAAGCAATAAAAAGGCATTGGTGAGCATGTTGGCGGGGTCAATTATTTCATTAAAAATGCGAGCAGTAGCGATGGCAACCGTTCCCGGCACATAAAAATGAGAAACGATTAATGCAGCACTGGTAATGCCCATTAATAAAGAAAAGGAGACCCGTTTGGTGAGCGAAGAGCATACGAGTACGATAGTGGGGGGGAGCAGTGTTACCCATGAATGTTTCATCTCAATCCCTTGCTTAAATGTGAATGGTAATCTGCGTATCTTCATTGTGCCCTCTATTATAACAGGTATTGCATTTTGAATTCAAATGCTTCGAAAAAAGATGTAGTATAATGGTGTTTGACCCTACGTGGTTTTTAGGCTATTATAAAACTGTTAAAGTTAAAGTTATACTTTTTTCTAAGAGCATCTACCGATAAATCCTTTCTTTTTCAAGGAATCGCTTCATGAGTCGAGATTTAAATAAAGCATTTGTTTTAAAAAATGAACAACGCGCGCCTCGCTGGATAGTGATTGATGCGCGTGGCAAAATATTGGGTCGCCTTGCTACACAGATTGCAAACTCATTGCGTGGTAAGACTTTGGCTACCTATACACCACATACCGATTCAGGAGATTATGTCATTGTAATCAACGCACAAGATATTGTGCTTACTGGTAACAAATGGCAAGGTAAAATCTATGACCGTTACTCTGGCTGGATGGGTGGTTACAAAACAGAAACGGCACAAGAAGTGCACAAAAAAGATTCAACAAAATTAGTGAAATTGGCAGTAAAACGAATGTTGCCAAAATCAAAATTGAGCAGACAAGTTATTGAAAAGCTGCGCGTATATGCCGGGAATGAACACCCGCACCAAGCGCAAGTGCGATAAGCATCCGCTGCTTTACTTAAGAAATTAAATAGCCGTGAGAAATCACGGCTATTTTTATTATTTTCAGGGGTACTCCATCTGATGGGGCGATTGACACAACCGTTTTTTTTATTTATTCTATTTGTAAATATATCAAAATACTCATACCTGGAGGTTATTTCATGAGTAAGCTATTATCAACAACGCTCATCGTAAGTATGACGTTAGGAGCAACGGTAACACAACCAATGATGCAGCGATCATTAACGCAAATTTCAAACCGTTTATCGCGTAATTTTACGAGCGCAATGAATACGCAAGCGCGTCAATTTTCTTTTTTTAGCAATAAGATAAAGACGTTCTTGCAAACAAAACAAAAAGAACAGCAAACAAAACAACAAAGAGAAACAGCAAAGCCGCAGTTTAAGAAAAACCTGGCAAATGGCATGGATTGTTTGGTGTTAGGTACATTAGTTGCGTTAAAAGAAACATGTGCAACAGCAAAAACACCGGCACAAAAACACATAGCTGACTTGGCTGGGATGGATATTAATTATAAGTGTCAATGTAATTTATTGGGTAAATATTTTCATGCTATAGAGCCAAAAACTGAAATGCTTCCAACTTATTCTTGGCGCTCTAATAATGAACGTTGCGAATCACTTATTCAGCACAGTAACCCTAAAAGTTTAGGCGAACTCACTGAACAGGTGACAAACTGTTCGAAATGTATGAAAGAGTTTTTAGAACATTATGAGAATTTGAAGAGGACAAAGTTAACACAAAAAAATAATCTTGAGAAAGTGCTAGAATCTTTGGAAGAGCCTAAGAAAGATAAGCTCGACTAAGTAACTATACAAGTTGTATTTATCAGGGAGCGGGTGTTACGAAGGTGGTATCATGCTCCCTGATCTGTTTTTTTAACTATTTACAGAAGAAAATCATATCTTTAATGCTCAGCGTAATTACGAGTGCTAATACCAGAAGCCATGAAGCGTACTGAATATACGTTTTAATGGTTTCAGACAGCGGTGATCCTTTAATCGATTCGATCGTAATTAATAGCGCTTGACCGCCATCCATGATGGGTAGAGGTAAAATGTTAAGCACAGCGAGGTTTACGCTAATAAACGCCAGCAAAAATAAGAAGAACAGCGCTCCTTTTTCTGCCCCTTTGACCGTCTGGAAAATAACCATGAGCGGTCCGCCGAGCTGCCCTACTGCCTTCTTGGCAACAATCGCTTTAAAACCTGCCAATACTTGCATCATAAGGGTATGGGTAGTGCTGATGCCGTGATGAATCGATTGAATAAAGCCGTACCGTCTCATAGCAAATTCGATGCCAAGGTAGCCAATCGTTTGCGCTGGTTGACCGACTGCGCATGGTAATTCTTTGCTGCCAATAGTTACCGTTTGGGTAGTAGCTTCGCTGGCATTGTCTTTAATAATCGAAAGAGTGATCGATTGAGCGGGGTGAGAGCGAATGTACTCGATCAGTTCCGTCGAACGAGGGGAACTGATTCCGTTATATCCAACGATAGTATCTCCGTTGACCAAGCCAATCGTTTGTGCGGGGGAGTCATCTCTTACTTGTTCGATCACTGTCGTGGCGTGATAGGGGTAAGTAAGAGCAGTTTGGGGCATTCCTGCATAAAAAAGTGCGGATAGCGCTACGTATGCAAAAAGCATGTTAAAAAGAATGCCGCCAGCTATAACGAGCATTTTTTGAATCCATGGTTTTTTATTAAATGAAGCGGGTTCAATTTCCACATACCCGCCCATAGGAATTGCCGAAAGGGCGAACTCTGTCTGGCCTAACTTTTTCTTGAGCACTTGCGGTCCCATGCCAATAGAAAATGTTGGTGTTGCGATATCAAAGAGCTTACAGAAGAGAAAATGGCCGAACTCGTGAAACCCAATTAAGAATCCTATGCCCAATATTCCAATTGAAATAAAAAAGAACTGCATGCCGAGTGCGCTTAGTTTGGCATACATGGTAAGAATAGCTGAGTTCATAGAAGCTCCTTAAAAAAAGGTTATACTGTTTTGCTATTAATAATACCGATCATTTTTTTTCAGTCTATTACATTCTCTGGAGCGTAGACATTGATTGGTTCTTGAAAAAATGAGAAAAAAGTTTAAACTACTACTACAATCATTAAGTTTCCAAAGAGTTTAATGTAAAGCTGCACGACAAAAAAACCGTTCTGGTTGTTGTTAATGCGTGTTTAAACAAATTAAGATGTGATGTATATACCTTAACCTGATTAAGTTGGGATCCCGCTAATTATGCCTACCATTAATCAATTGTCCAAAACTGGAAGAACGAAAGTTCGCTATAAATCGAAAAGCCCTGCTCTAAAGGGTGCTCCTCAATCACGTGGGGTTTGTACGCGCGTATTTACTACGACGCCTAAAAAACCAAACTCTGCTTTACGTAAGGTAGCCCGTGTAAAGTTGTCAACAGGTATCGAAGTGACTGCATATATTCCTGGTGAAGGACATAATTTGCAAGAACACTCCGTGGTGTTGGTTCGTGGTGGCCGTGTTCCCGATTTGCCTGGTGTTAAATACCATGTGGTTCGTGGCGCATTAGACTGTGCTGGTGTAGAAAATAGAAAACAAAGTCGCTCGTTGTATGGCGCGAAAAAACCTAAATAGATAGTTGAACAAAAGGTATTAAGACATGGCACGACGTAAAAAAGTTGTTTCTTATCGCAGAGATATTGGCGTAGATGAGCGCTTTCAATCTCCGTTAATACAAAAGCTGATTAATGTGGTAATGTGGCGCGGCAAAAAAAACGTAGCACGCGCTATTGTGTATGATGCGATTGATATTCTTATCAAAAAGTCAGGTAATAGCGAAGAAAAAGGCTTGCAGCTTTTTCAAAAAGGAATCGATCAAATTATTCCTTTGATAGAAGTGCGCCCGCGTCGTGTTGGGGGTAGTGTCTACCAAATTCCTATGGAAGTTGAGTCGAACCGTGCGCTTTCGTTGGGTATGCGTTGGCTGATTCAAGCGGCATCTGCTCGCTCAGATCGTTCTATGGATGCGCGTACTGCTATGGGCGTGAAGCTGGCGAACGAACTGTTTGAAGCTGGCGAAGGGCGTGGCGGCGCATTTAAGAAAAAATTAGATGTTCATAAAATGGCTGAAGCAAACCGTGCATTCTCTCATTTTGCGTGGTAAGTCGATAGAGGGAATGTATGAGTAAAGATTTAAAGAAACTGCGGAATATAGGTATCGCTGCCCATATTGACGCCGGAAAAACTACGGTTACTGAGCGTATTCTGTTTTATACCGGGGTAACGCATAAAATTGGTGAAGTTCATGAAGGTGAAACGGTCATGGACTGGATGGAACAAGAGCGTGAGCGAGGTATTACCATTACTTCTGCGGCTACCACTTGTTTCTGGAAGAATTGCCATATTAATATTATTGATACACCGGGTCACGTTGACTTTACTATTGAAGTAGGGCGTTCTCTGCGCGTACTTGATGGTATGATCGGGGTCTTCTGTGGTGTTGCTGGCGTACAACCACAATCGGAAACGGTGTGGCGCCAAGCGTCTCGTTATAAAGTTCCGCGCATTATTTTTGTCAACAAGCTCGATCGTATTGGTGCTGACTTTGATCGCGTAGTGAATGATATTAACCAAAAATTACGTGTTAATGCTGTTGCCATGCAAATTCAAGTTGGCATGTCCGATGAGTTTAATGCTATTATCGACTTGCTTGAAGAAAAAATGATCACGTTTAGCGAAGATGATCGCGGCGTGACCATGCAAGAGCATCCAGTTCCTGCAGAATATGCTGAGCAAGTAAAAGTAAAGCGTATGCTGATTATTGAAAAAGCATGTGATTTTGATGAAGCATTAGCAGAAAAATTTTTAAACGAAGAGCCTATTTCGATTCCTGAAGTTAAAGCAGCATTGCGTAAAGGTGTGCTTGCGCTTAAAGTGGTCCCTGCATTTTGTGGAACCGCATTTAAGAATAAAGGTGTTCAGCTCGTGCTCGATGCGGTCATCGACTACTTGCCATCACCGCTTGACGTACCTCCTGTTGTTGGATTTGATCCATCTACTAAAAACGAAATTGTGCGTCATGCAGATGTCAAAGAGCCGTTCAGTGCTCTCGTGTTTAAGATTATGACTGACCCGTACGTTGGCGTGCTCTCTTTTATGCGCGTATATTCGGGCGAAGTAAAATCAGGATCATACGTTCTTAACTCAAATACGGGTACTAAAGAACGTATTAGTCGTTTAGTTCGTATGCATGCAAACAAACGTGAAGAAATTGATGAAGTTGGCGCAGGCGATATTTGTGCCGCTGTTGGCGTGAAAGAAGCGATTACCGGTCACACATTGTGTCAAGAAGGGCACCCGATAGTGCTCGAATCTATTGATGTGCCGATTCCCGTTATTTCTGCCTCAATTGAGCCTAAGAATAAAGGTGATTATGAAAAGATGTCTTTAGCGTTGCGAAAGCTGATGCTCGAAGATCCATCATTTAGATTTTCATTTGACCAAGAAACAGGCCAAACAGTCATTCAGGGTATGGGTGAGCTGCATTTAGAAATTATTGTTGACCGTCTCAAGCGCGAACACAAAGTTGAAGTAGTGCAAGGGAAGTTGCAAGTTGCTTATAAAGAAACTATCCAGAAAAATGCCGAAGCTGAAGGTAAATATATCAAGCAAACCGGCGGTCGTGGTCAATATGGTCACGTATGGCTAAAGGTTGAAGCGTTAGAGCGCGGAAAAGGCTTTATTTTTGAAAATAAAATTGTTGGCGGTACCATTCCAAGCGAGTTTATTCCAGCAATTGAAAAGGGGCTTAAAGAAGCAGTTAATACCGGTAATATTGGTGGATATCCGGTGGTCGATGTGAAAGCGGTCGTTTTTGACGGTTCGTATCACGATGTCGACTCTTCAGAAATCGCTTTCAAGGTTGCTGCATCTATGGCATTCAAAGAAGCGATGTCGAAAGCATCACCAGTGCTCCTTGAGCCGGTAATGAAGGTAGAAGTAGAAGTTCCCGATGAATATATGGGCGATGTGATGGGCGACTTGAACGCACGGCGCGGAAGAATTTCGGGTATGGAGTCAAAAGGAATGAGTCAAGTTATTGCAGCAAAGGTTCCTTTGGCAGAAATGCTTGGTTATGTAACGGCGTTGCGTTCCATGACTAAGGGACGAGGAAGTTCTACTATGGAATTTGATTCATACCAGGAAGTTCCGCTCAATATTCAAAAAGCAATTGTAGAGAAAAAATAAGAATTCAAACTGATCCATTATTTGGGAGTCCGATTCATGGCAAAAGAGATATACGAACGAAAAAAACCCCATGTGAACGTGGGTACTATTGGACACGTTGACCATGGTAAAACAACGTTAACGGCTGCGATTACCAAATGCCAAGCAGACAAAGGTTTAGCAAACTTCAAGCCATTCGATCAAATTGACAATGCGCCTGAAGAAAAAGCACGCGGTATCACCATTGCAACGTCTCACGTTGAATACGAAACACCAAAGCGTCACTACGCGCACGTTGACTGTCCGGGTCACGCTGACTATGTAAAAAATATGATCACCGGTGCGGCGCAAATGGACGGCGCAATTCTGGTAGTATCAGCTGCCGACGGTGCGATGCCACAAACGCGTGAACATATCTTGCTTGCGCGTAACGTAGGTGTTCCAGCATTGGTTGTGTTCCTGAATAAGGTTGACATGGTCGATGATGAAGAGATGGTTGGCATGGTTGAAGAAGAAGTGCGCGATCTTCTGACAAAATATGGATTCCCTGGCAATGAAGTTCCTTTCATCCGTGGATCAGCAACAAAAGCATTGAGTGGCGATAAGTCAGAAATCGGTTCACAAGCGATCGATAAGCTGATGGATGCTCTTGATAACTACATCAAAGAACCAGCGCGTGAAGTCGACAAACCGTTCTTGATGGCAGTTGAATCAGTATTCTCTATCTCTGGCCGTGGTACTGTAGCAACGGGCCGTGTTGAACGTGGTAGAGTTAAAGTGGGTGATGAAGTTGAAATCATCGGCTTTGGCACAACGCTTAAAACAACGGTAACCGGCGTTGAAATGTTTAAAAAAGAACTGAAAGAAGGGCAAGCGGGTGATAATCTCGGGTTGCTCGTTCGCGGTGTCAAAAAAGAAGAAATTGAACGTGGTATGGTTATCGCACAGCCAAGTTCAGTAACGCCACACCAGGTGTTCAAATGTCAAGTATATATCTTGACTGAAGGTGAAGGCGGACGTCATAGTCCATTCTTCAACGGATATCGTCCACAGTTCTATTTCCGTACTACAGACGTTACCGGTATTGTTACGTTGCCTGCAGGTCGTGAGATGGTTATGCCTGGTGATAACGTTGAATTAAAAGTAGATCTTATAGCACCAATCGCTATGGAAAAGGATCTTCGTTTTGCAATCCGTGAAGGTGGCAGAACGGTTGGTTCGGGTGTTGTTACCGAAATTATTAAATAAGTAGGCATTTGAGGATTACATGAAAAAGCAAAAAATTCGTTTATCGCTCAAATCTTACGATTCGCAATTGCTTGAAAAAGCAGTAAAGCAAATTGTTTGGACAGCAAAAAGAACAGGCTCCGAAATTGTCGGGCCTGTTCCACTGCCTAATAAGCGTCGTCCTTTTACTGTCTTGCGATCCCCGCACGTTGACAAAAAGTCGCGCGAGCAGTTTGAATTAGTAACGCATAAGCGTATTTTAGATATTGTTTCTCCGTCAGATCAAACAATGGACGCGCTTATGAAGCTCAATATTTCATCCGGCGTGGATGTGGAAATTAGCTAAGAATTAAGAAAGGCTACAATGCTCAAAGGTATTTGGGGAAAAAAAATAGGCATGACGCAAGTTTTTGCGCAAGATAGCACCATTGTGCCGGTGACTGTTATCGATTGTAACCATTGGTTTGTTACCAATCTGTGTGTACAAGCGAAACATGGTTATGATGCGGTGCAAGTTGGTTATTTGCGTAAAAGATATCGTGAGCAGCCTTTTTCGAGCGAATGGCTGAAAAATCCAAAGAAATATTTTCAGGCATTACGCGAAATAAAATTAGATAGTCATGCGCAAGCTGCTTATGAAATAGGACAGCCTCTGCAAGTTGCTTCGGTTATTGAAGCAGGACAGAAGGTAGACCTTGTTGGGATAACTAAAGGTCATGGGTTTCAAGGTGTTGTGAAACGTCATGGTTTTGCCGGTGGTAGAGCAAGCCACGGCCCTCGTTTTGGACGTTGGCCAGGATCTATGGGTTTTATGCGTTCACAAGGTAAAGTTATCAAAGGTAAGCGATTGCCAGGACATATGGGCGGCGCACAACGAGTGATGAAGAAGCTCGAAGTTATCCGTATCGAGCGTGACAGTAATATTGCTCTCGTTAAAGGGAGTGTTGCTGGCAGTGCTGGTTCCTTGGTATTTATGGAAAAACCTTGATAGGCAAAAGCGAGAAAACAAATGAATAAAGCAAAAACTAAAACCCACACGGACAAGCAGTCGCTGATGCGTGCGGTTGACCATGCGGAAATAGCATTATCGAATAGGCAGATTGACCCGAAAGCATTTGCTGTTTGGATCCGTGCGCTTTTACAGAATTGGCGTCAAGGGACGGTCGCATGTAAGGGCCGATCTGATGTTTCATTTTCCAATAGAAAACCATGGAAACAAAAAGGCACTGGCCGCGCACGTGCCGGAAGTGCTCGTTCGCCGTTGTGGAGAAAAGGTGGCGTAATATTTGGTCCGCAAGCACGGGTGCGTAAGCTTAAAATTGCCCATGAGTTGCGTTCAGGTATTTTAAATGACTTATTATACCATGCCATAACGCGTAATAATGTTATCTGTCTTGATTGGACATTGAACCATGAATTGCCTAAAACGGCATTGGCGCACCAACTGTTGCGTGATGCAGGAATTCATAAAGAGCGTGTACTGTTGTTATTATCGCCGGTCGATGTATTGCATCATGCATCTTTTATTAATATTCCATCAGTACAGATTGCTTTCTTTGATCAGTTGAATGCATACGATCTCGCATCAGCTGATAAAGTAGTTGTTCTTAAAAAAGATATGGACTTCTTTAAGCAAATGGTGAACTTATGGAATTAACAGCCTTTGATATCATACAAGGAACGGTTGGTACGGAAAAAGCAAACTACCTTTTGAGAAATCATGGGCAGTTGGTACTGTACGTGCATCCGCAAGCAAATAAGCCGATGATTAAACAAGCGGTTGAAAAGCTTTTCAATGTTAAAGTTTCTGATGTGCGCGTTAGTGTGCGCAAAGGAAAAGTGAAAAACTTTAAGCGCAAGCAAACAGTTGGCAAATTAACCAAGCGTGCCATCATTACGGTAAAAGAAGAATATCTACAAGAAGCAAGTCAGCACTTGTCTTCTGTGCCGGCTACTGAACAAGTGGCTGGTGGTGCACAATAACGAAGGGTTAAACTATGCCAATTAGATCAAGAAAACCAAGAAATTCTTCTCTGCGCTTTCAAAGCTTTTCCACTTCGGAAGATATTACTACGACGCGCCCAGAAAAATCATTGATAGTCGGATTGCGTAAAAGAGGTGGTCGTAACGCACACGGAAGAATTACTACACGTCATCGTGGCGGTGGTGCACGTCAAACATATCGTATTATCGATTTTAAGCGTGCTGAACGTGATATTGAAGGGAAAGTAGCAACCGTTGAGTACGATCCAAATCGTAACGTACGTATTGCGCTCGTTCATTACGCTAACGGCGCTAAAAATTATATGTTGCTTCCTGAATCTATGCGTGTTGGCGATATCGTTGTAGCAAGCGCTACTGCAGAACCAAAGGTAGGTAACTGCTTACCATTGCGCAGTATTCCGGTCGGGTTTGTAGTTCACAACGTAGAAATTAAACCAGGAACGGGCGGTAAGTTTGCGCGTTCAGCAGGGACATCAGTACAAATCGTAGCTAAAGAAGGTCATTATGTTACCTTGCGCATGCCATCTGGCGAAGTGCGTATGGTACATGAAATGTGCTGGGCTACCGTTGGGGTGCTGGGTAACGCTGAACATAAAAATATGGTAATTGGTAAAGCTGGTCGTACGCGCCATAGAGGGATTCGCCCATCGGTGCGTGGTATGGCTATGAACCCAGTAGATCATCCCCATGGTGGTGGTGAAGGGCGATCTAAGTCTGGTTCACATCCCGTTAGCCCGTGGGGTAAGGGAAGTAAGGGTACCCGTACAAGAACGAGAAAAAATCCGTTGATTATCCGTCGACGTAAAAAATAGGTTGCGATGATATGACTAGATCGTTAAAAAAAGGGCCATTTATAGATGGCTCATTGATGAAAAAAGTTGTTAAGGCTAAAACCAGTAATAAGCGTGAGGCGATCAAGACTTGGTCGCGTCGTAGCATGGTATTACCAGAGTTGGTAGGGCTTACAATAGCAATACACAATGGGAAAAAGTTTGTCCCTGTATTGATTACGGAAAACATGGTTGGACATTATTTGGGTGAGTTTGCGCCAACGCGTACGTTCAAAATGCATAGTGGACAACGAAAAACAGGGGTTGCCCCAGAAAAATAAATAAGCTACATTAAAAGAATAGTATGAAAATTCTTTTAAAAAGGCATAGCCTCTGCGATTATTTAAATTAACAAGGAAAAAAATGCAGTTTGTATCGAAGGCGAAGTTTGTTCGCTACTCTCCATATAAGTTGCGCCCGTATGCTGACGTGATACGGGGCAAAGATGCGCACTATGCCCTTGCTTGGCTAAGCGCGCATGAAAATCAACGCGTGACGCCATTGAAAAAAGCAATTAAATCTGCAATCGCTAACGCGCATTCATTAAAAGGAATAGCGCCGCAAGACCTTTGTGTGAAAGATTTGCGCGTAGATCAAGGCCCTATTTTTAAATATTTTAAGCCTGGTGCTATGGGCCGTGCAACGGTTTTACGAAAACGGTTTAGTCATATCAGTGTTGTTTTGGTTTCAAAACAAAAAGAGGTTTAAGCGTGGGACAAAAGGTACATCCAAAAGGATTTAGGCTCGGTGTTTTTATTGACTGGGATGCGCGTTGGTTTGCCCGTAAATCATATGGCGATCAAGTGCTGCAAGATATCGCGATTCGGAAATATTTGTCCCGTTCGCTGGAAGATGCTGAAGTAAGTCGCGTAGAAATAGAACGCGCTGGCGATAACGTTAAAGTGATCATCCATTCTGGTCGCCCCGGTGTTATTATCGGTAAAAAAGGTCAAGACATTGAAGTGTTGCGTCGTGACTTGAGCCATCTGCTCAATATTAAAAATGTTGAAGTATCGGTACAAGAGGTTAGTAGCCCTGAACTGAACGCAACATTAATAGCAAAAAACATTGCGCAACAGCTGTCTCGTCGTGGCAACTATAAAATGGCCATGAAAAAAGCAGCTAATGCTGCAATGCGTGGTGGCGCTAAAGGAATCAAAATTCGTTGTGCCGGTCGTTTGGGCGGCGCTGAAATTGCCCGTGAAGAAGGCATGCGTATTGGCGTACTGCCACTACATACTTTGCGAGCCGATATTGACTATGGGTTTGCAGAAGCAAAAACAACTTATGGTATTCTTGGCGTTAAAGTGTGGGTCTGTCGTGGTGAATACCAAGTGATTGAACGGAACAGATAGAAAGAGAAAACATGTTGATGCCAAAAAAGACAAAATATCGTAAAGTGCAGAGAGGGTCGAGAAGGGGGCTTTCTAAAGGCGCCCGTACCGTTGACTTTGGTGAATATGGCTTGCAAGTCCTTGAGCCAGCATGGTTGACTGCACAACAAATTGAAGCAATGCGTGTTTCAATTACTCGAAGATTAAAAAAAGGGGGCACGGTTTTTGTTCGCGCGTTCCCTGATAAACCAGTAACAAAAAAACCTGCCGAAACTCGTATGGGTAAAGGTAAGGGCGCTCCTGAGTTATGGGTTGCCGTGTGTAAGCGTGGCCGCGTTATTTGTGAAGTTGGCGGGCTTACTGAATTGGAAGCAAAAGAAGCATTGAAACAAGCAGCATACAAGTTGCCTATAAGAACCAAATTTGTGACCCGTGCGGAGGCGACACATGAAGAATAAGAAATATATGGAAGAATTGTTGCAACTGTCATCTGAGCAATTAGTAGAAAGAATTGGTGCACTTAAGAAAGAATTATTCTATCTTAAGTTGAAATCGTCTACTGAGCCTATTGCCGATAATTCATCTTTTCGTAAGCTAATAAAAAATATTGCTCGTGCGCATACCGTTATGCGTAGCAAGAGTATGCAGTAAAGGATATGAGCATGCAAGAAATTAACAAAGCTGTTCAAAAGGTGTATCAAGGAATAGTAGTATCTGATAAAATGGATAAGACTATTGTTGTTGCGCATAAACGAACATATCGTAATTTGCATACCGACAAAATCATGAAAAAAGTGAAAAAGTATAAAGTGCATGATGAGCACGGACAAGCGTCGGTGGGGAATATGGTTGAATTCTATGAAGGAAAACCGATTTCTAAAACAAAGTATATGTATCTTGCTCGCGTAGTTGAACAGTAGGATAAGTGCTATGATACAAAAAGAGACCTATTTAGAAGTTGCAGATAATTCTGGTGCAAAAGAGCTTCAATGTATTCACATTGTGGGTAGCACGAGAAAGCGCTATGCGTACCTAGGTGATCGCATAAAGTGTGCGGTTAAAAAAGCGATTCCTGGCGGCATGGTTAAAAAAGGTGACGTTGTTGATGCGGTTATTGTGCGTACGGTCAAAGAGTATCGTCGTGAAGATGGCAGTTATATCCGTTTTGGCGATAACGCAGCAGTGATTGTTAAAGACGAAGATATGATGGCAACGCGTGTGTTCGGGCCAGTTGCTCGAGAATTGCGCAAAAAATATTCAAAAATTATTTCGCTTGCGCCGGAAGTATTATAGGGAACGTATGAATCGAATTAGAAAAAACGATACTGTTTATGTTTTAACAGGAAGAGATAAGGGCAAGACGGGACAAGTCGTTGAAATTTTACTCAAAGAGGGTAAATTAAGAGTCAAAGGAATTTCACTCGTAACAAAGCACGCGAAAGCGCGTAAAAGTGGTGAAACTTCGGCGATTCGAAAAATCGAATCATACGTAGACAGCTCTAATGTAATGCCTGTGTGTACTGCATGCAAAAAGCCTGCTCGCGTTGGGGTAAAAGTTGATGAAACCCACAAGAAGTTTCGTATTTGTAATCGTTGTCAAGAAAGTTTCTAACGGGGTAAGGATTGGTGCATGAGTACTCAAGTTCGTTTAGACGAAATATATAGAAAAGAAATTCGTCCGCAATTGCTCAAAGAGGGCAACTATAAGAACGTTATGGAAGTTCCCTCGATTTCAAAAGTAGTCATTAACGTTGGCTCTAAAGAAGCGGTTGCTGATAGTAGAATTATTAAAAAAATTTCTGATGTTATTGCGCGTATCACTGGCCAGTTACCGGTCAGAACAATCGCGCGTAAGTCGATCGCAAGTTTCAAGATTCGTGAAGGAATGCCACTGGGTGTAAAAGTAACCCTACGTGGTAAAAATATGTACGAATTTCTTGACCGCTTTATTAACTTAGCGCTGCCTAAGGTAAAAGATTTCCAAGGGTTGAAAGATCAACTCGATGGACGCGGCAATTATAATATAGGCGTTAAAGAATGGTCAATTTTTCCTGAAGCAGATTCTGCAGCGGAAGAAATGAATAGCGGTTTAAATATCACAATTCATACGACGGCACGTAACGATCAAGATGCGCTTGAATTGTTAAAAAAGTTTGGTATGCCGTTTTCTATAAAAAAACACACTAAGAGGTAAGAAATGGCTACACAAGCGTTAATTGAAAAGGCGAAAAAAACGCCAAAATTTATGACCCGTAAACGCAATCGCTGTCAGTTGTGCGGGCGCCCGCGCGGGTATATGCGTATATTTAAAATGTGTAGGCTTTGTTTTAGAAAAAATGCCCTTGATGGGGTGCTGCCTGGCGTTAAAAAGTCAAGCTGGTAGGCGTTTAGCAAAAGGATCATACGATGTCGGTTGACACAATAGGAAATTTTTTAACCACCATAAGAAACGCGGCAAAGCTTGGTAAGCGTTTTGCTGTTGCTCCATACTCAAAAATGAACGAATCGATTGCAAAAATCTTAAAAAATGAAGGTTTTGTGCAGGATGTCGTGGTTGAGGGAGAAGGGGCAATCAAATCACTTAAAGTATTTTTGCGCTATGTGCAAAATGAATCGGCTATTCATGCTATTGACCGCATTAGTACGCCGGGGCGTCGCTGTTATACCAAAGCGACCAATATACAACCAGTGAAGGGCAACATAGGAATTTCGATATTAACTACCAACCGTGGCCTTATGACTGATAAGCAGGCAAAAGACATGGCAATCGGTGGTGAAATAGTGTGTTCCGTTTGGTAAGGATAAAATATGTCGAAGATTGGAAGAAAGCCGATATTAATCGGTAACACACGGGTCGAAATTAAAGGCCAAGAAATTCATATTAAAGGCAAGTCTGGTGAGCTGGTACACGTATTGCCACAAGGCCTTAGCGCAGAGCTCATTAATGAAGGCACGCACATTAAAATTATGTGTACGGATGCTTCTGGTGACTTAAACGCAGCGTGGGGTCTGCACCGTGCTCTTATTGCCAATGAAATCATTGGAATGGATAAAGGATTTGAGCAAGATCTTATTATTACAGGCCTCGGTTTTAAAGGCGTATTGAGTGGGACAAAAATAGTCTTTTCTCTTGGATACAGCCATAAGATAGATTTTGATTTGCCTAAAGGCGTATCAGTTGATATCGATAAAACGGGCCAGCTTCTCAAAGTAAAAGGTGCCGACAAAGAACAGGTGGGATTGGTATGCAGTCAAATTAAAAAACTGCGTCCTACAGAGCCGTACAAAGGCACTGGTATTAAGCTTGCACAAGAAGTTATCTTCAGAAAAGCAGGTAAGACAAAATCAGCATAGCGTCATAACAGATTAATAAAGTTAACGATTATTGGATGTGGAGAAGACCTCGTGTCATTAATTAAGAAAAATGCTCAGCGTACGTGGCGAAGAAAGATGAGAGTGCGTAAAGCATTTAAAGATATCCAGTGCCCTCGTGTGTCTGTGTTTAAATCGGCAGCGCATATTTATGGGCAGTTGATCGATGATCAAAAAGGTATTACTTTAGCAAGTTGTTCAACGCTTGAAATAAAAGACGTTGCGGGTGACAAGACTGCTGTTGCGCAAGCAATAGGGGTTGAGTTGGCAAAGCGTTCGTTGCAAAAAGGCGTTGAAAAAATTGTTTTCGATCGTGGTTCCTTTTTGTACCATGGCCGTGTCAAGGCATTTGCTGAAGGTCTTCGTTCAGGTGGGCTCAAATTTTAAAGGTACTGTAAGTTTTTAGGATAATGTATGGTTGAAGAGCGTAAAGAGAAAAATTTTATAGACGTTGTAGTAAGCGTACGACGAGTGACTAAGGTAACTAAAGGCGGTAAACGTTTTTCATTTTCAGCGTTTGTTATCTCTGGCGACCAACAAGGAAATGTTGGTATTGCGTTAGGTAAAAGCCGTGAAGTTTCCTCTGCTATAGCAAAAGCAACAACTGCAGCACGCAAAAATATGATTACTCTCGCATTGCGTGGTGCTACTGTTCCTTATAATGTTACCGGTAAGCATGGGGCATGTAAGGTAGTTATCTGTTCTGCATACAAAGGAACTGGTGTAATTGCTGGTGGACCTATGCGCGCAGTAATGAAAGCAGCGGGTATCGCGGACGTTCTCGCTAAGTCGTTCGGTTCTACTAATAAACAAAATGTCGTCAAAGCAACGCTTAATGCATTAGCGCAGCTTCGTACCTTGCAACAAATAAGTGCGCTCCGTGGAAGATCAATTGATCAGATTTTAAAGGGAAGCCATGTTTCAGCTTAATCAATTAGCAAAATTAGTTAAAAAACGTAAACGTATTGGACGCGGCGGTAGTCGCGGTGGTACTTCTGGCCGTGGTGGTAAGGGTCAAACGGCTCGTACTGGCCACTCGGGGGTTGGCTTGGGATTTGAAGGTGGACAAACTCCTCTAGCTCGTCATGTGCCTAAAAGAGGTTTTAATAATGAACGCTTTGCAACTTCATATGCAATCGTTAATTTACGCGACTTAGAGCGTTGTTTTAATGATGGTGATGAAGTTTCATTGCAATCATTAAAAGCTTCTGGGGTTATCCGTGTGCGCAAGGGTGCACCGGCGGCACAACAATTTAAAGTGTTGGGAATGGGTGCTTTAACTAAAAAGCTCACCATTACAGGCGCGTTGGTAAGCGAATCTGCTCGCCAGGCTATAGAAAAAGCTGGTGGCAAAGTAGTACATAGTTAATTTACCAGGAGGTTCAAAGTAATGATTTTATTTAGAAACTTCGCAAACATATTTCTCATCACTGAGCTGAGAAAGCGCATACTTTTTACACTCGGTGTATTGGCTATCGATCGTTTGGGTACCTATATTCCTGTTATTGGCATTAACGTGTCAATGGTTGGCGAATATATGAAACGCTCTACTGCTGCTGGTGGTTTGTTGGGATATCTCGATGTGTTTTCCGGTGGTGCTTTAAGCAAATGCACGCTGTTCGCATTGGGAATTATGCCTTACATTACTGCATCGATTATGATGCAGATATTAACCATGTCAGTGCCGCAGCTTGAGCTGCTCATGAAAGAGGGCGAGTATGGACGCAAGGTAATTAATCAGTATACACGGTACTTAGCGCTCTTTTTGAGTGTTATGTACAGCTCGAGTTATGTCGCATTTTTAGAAAGTGCTGGGTTAGTGATGACGCCAGGATGGAGCTTTAGGTTCCTCTTTGTATTGTCGTTAACGGTAGGTTCTCTTTTTGTGATGTGGCTGGGTGACCAGATCTCCTTGTATGGTATTGGCAATGGCAGTTCTTTAATTGTCTTTGCCGGTATTGTTTCCCGTTTTCCGGAAATGATTATTAAAACGAAGGCACTGATAGACGTCGGTACTATTCAATTATGGCACGCTATTATTATGGCGCTCATTTTTCTTATTATTACCGCATCAATCGTGTTTTTAGAAAAAGGAGAACGCAAGGTTCCTGTGCAATATGCACGTCGCGTTGTTGGTAATCGGGTATATGGTGGACAAACCAGTTATATTCCTTTCAAAATCAATGTAACGGGTATTATGCCGGTGATTTTTGCTTCTTCGATATTGCAGTTTCCTACTACCATATCGCTAGCATTATCGCATATTCCGTTCTTTGCGTGGATTGCGCAAGTGTTAGCACCGGGTGGCGTTGTGTTTAACGTGCTTGAATTTTGGTTAATTTTATTCTTCTCATATTTTTACACAGCCTTAATATTTAACCCAGAAGAACTGGCAGACAATATTAAAAAGAGCGGTGGATTCGTTCCCGGGTTGCGCCCAGGGCGAAAGACAGCTGAATTTTTTAATTACATACTGCATAGAATTGGCCTCATTGGAGCCCTGTACCTAGCAGCGTTGGTCTTGGTACCAAACTTGCTCTATGCATATTTCAAGCTTCCGCTCAGTGGTACGTCACTTCTGATCGTAGTCGGCGTGGCGCTTGAAACATTTGCACAGATCGAATCATATCTGATTGAAAATAGGTATGAAGGTTTTTTAACAACAGGACGTTTAAAGGCTAGGGCGGCTCGGTGAGTAAGAAATTAGTGGTTTTCCTGGGGCCTCCTGGCTCAGGAAAGGGGTCGATATCACAATTATGCACGCAACGACTTGGGTTTACTCAACTGTCGACCGGTTCTATATGCAGAAAGCATGTTGCTCAAAAGAGTCTCATAGGCCAGCAGATAGATTTTTCTATGAAATCTGGTACGCTAATTCCTGATGAGTTGGTAACTCAGATGGTTTGTGATTGGTTTGCGCGCTATGAAGGGGATCAGCCCGTTATTTTAGATGGGTATCCACGAACGTTAGCGCAAGCAGATGCGTTGACCGCTTTTTTACAAACAGCTCATCCTGGGTTTAGTCTGGTAGTGTTGAAGTTTGCCGTTTCGGATGAAACGGTAATGCAGAGACTTGCGCATCGCTACGTGTGTGTCAATACAGATTGTCAACAGGTGTATGCGCATGAAGAGCAAGCTGTATGCGTGCGATGTAAGGCAGCTTTGTCGCGACGCAATGATGATCGTCCAGAAACAATTAAGGAGCGACTGAAGGTATATCGTTCAGTTGAGAATGATCTTTTTGATTTTTACGCAAGATTTGGGTGCATGGTTGATCAGATTGACGTTGAACGCTCAATCGAAGCGGTGTTTGCTGATATTGAACGGTTGGTGTTGGGCTAATGATTACTATAAAAAATAAAAAAGCTATCGAGAAGATGGCGCATGCTGGACGTTTATTAGCAGAGCTGTTTGAGCTGATTCCTGCTCTCCTTAAGCCAGGCATGAGCACTGGTGAACTTGATGCATGGGTAGCGCAAGAATTGATTAAACGTCAATTGATATCGCAATCAAAGGGCTACCATGGGTATAGGCATGTGAGCTGCATTTCTATCAACGATGAAGTGGTGCATGGCATACCCTCTTTTAAGCACTATATGAAAGATGGTGATTTGGTAAAAGTAGACGTATGTGCCGCATGGTCGGGATATTGTGCCGATATGGCCCGTTGTTTTGCTGTAGGAACGCTTCCTGAGCGTACGTGCGAGTTAGTGCTAACGGCACAAGAAGCACTTGATAAGGGAATAGAGAAAGCAGTAGTAGGCAACGCGCTTTCCGATATTTCAGCTGCTATACAGCAGGCGGTTGAGAAAAAATTATTCGGTGTAGTGCGTGATTTTGCCGGTCATGGCATTGGTAAAAGAATGCATGAGGATCCGGAAGTTTTGAATTACGGTGAGCCGGGCAAGGGTCCCATTTTGCGCGCCGGCATGACCTTTGCGATTGAACCAATGATTACGTTGGGTCATTATGACGTATATGTTATGGAAGATGGTTGGACAGTCAAAACAAAGGATAGAAGCTTGGCTGCACATGTGGAAGATACAATTTTAATTACTGATAATGGGCCGCGTGTTCTAACGCGCTTATCACCGGTAGGGGGGAGCTAGCAATGGCACATACCAAAGAGGATGTTATTAAAATTGATGGCATCGTAAAAGAAACGTTACCCAATGCCATGTTCAAAGTAGAGATTGAAGGTGGTCATATGGTGCTGGGGCACGTGTCAGGTAAAATGCGTATGCACTATATTAAATTATTGCCTGGCGACAGAGTAGCTCTTGAGCTGTCACCATACGATTTAACGCGTGGGCGAATTGTATTGCGATATAAGGGATAAAATTAACGTTATAATAGTAAGGGTTTGAGCATGAAAGTTAGAACATCAGTAAAGAAAATTTGTAAAGATTGTCGTATTGTCAAGCGTAAAAACATTGTCCGTATTATTTGTATGAAAAGCCCGCGTCATAAACAGCGCCAGGGATAAGTTGAAGGTAGGCTAGCGTATGGTACGAATAGAAGGTGTTAATTTACCTCTGAATAAGCGTGTAGAATTTGGTCTTGCGTATGTATATGGCATTGGACATAAAAGTGCTCATGACATTCTTACCAAACTGCACATCGATTTAGTAAAGCGCATTAAAGATTTGTCTGATGCTGAAGTTGCAGCAATTCAGAAAGAAATTACTCAAAACTACACAGTTGAAGGTGAGTTGCGCAAGAAAGTGACGTTAAATATCCGTCGTTTGCAAGAAATCGGCAGCTACCGTGGTTTAAGACATAAAAAAGGATTGCCGGTACGAGGACAGCGCACCAAAACAAATGCGCGTACTCGTAAGGGGCCTCGTAAAGCAGGCGGAGCGATATCGCTGAAGAAAAAAGTCGCTAAGAAATAATATTAACTGTGGTAGTGCAATAGAATAACCAATCAAATTTAGGCGAAATGCTAAAGGGAACAATGGCTTACAAGAAAAAAGCGAAAAAAGTTAAACGACAAGTGAGTGAAGCGGTTGCTCACGTGCGATCTACTTTTAACAACACGTTAGTTACTATTACTACTCCTGATGGAGATGTTTTGTTAAGAGGAAGCGCAGGGAAGCATGGATTTAAGGGCGCTCGTAAGGGAACCCCTTTTGCCGCAACGCAGATTGCATCAACTTTGGCTAAAGATATGCAAATACTCGGCGTTAAACAAGTAGAAGTCAATTTACAAGGGCCCGGTTCTGGACGTGATTCAGTTGTTCGTGCGTTACAAGCCAGCGGTATTAACGTAACCGTGTTGCGCGATGTAACTCCACTGCCACACAATGGAACGCGTGCTGCAAAAAAACGCAGAGTTTAATTTTTGTATAATGCTTAAATTTTTGAAATAGGTTCTATTGCAATGAATGATAAAGAAAAAGTAAAGAAACAAGATAAGCCAGGTTCAGCGCGCGGTGGCCGTAAGACATCAGAATATGGTCGTCAACTTGCTGAAAAACAAAAAGTAAAAGAAATGTATGGCATGCGCGAACGCCAGTTTAAACGTTTCTTTGCGCTTGCTACCAAAAGTAACGAAGCAACAGGTCCTATGTTGTTGAGTTTATTAGAGCGCCGTTTAGATAATGTTGTGTATCGTTTAAAATTAGCAACTACGCGTACGCAAGCTCGTCAAGTAATTGTGCATGGTCATATTATGGTGAATGGTAAAAAAGTATATTCACCGTCTTTCATGGTTGCGATTAATGATCTGATCACCCTGGCACCTAATGTGAGTGAGAAGAGTGCATTTCTCGAGCAAGTTATTGATAAGCGTTTGAAAGTAGGCATCAAAGTTCCTGAATGGCTTGAGCTGGAAAAAAATGAACGTAGAGGACGCGTGTTACGCTTGCCGGTGCGTTCCGATATTCAGTCGCCAATTGAAGAAAGCTTGATCGTTGAGTTGTATTCTAAATAATGCGTGAGCGCCATTACAGGTCATGCCTATTGATTAATGAATAGGGCAGGGAGGATTATGAATAAGAGAACGTATAGACCATTGACCATACCACGATTGGTGTGGAACAAATCAACACTGACCGAACGCTCTGGTGAGGTTGAAGTATATCCATTGGAACCCGGATTTGGTATTACTATTGGTAATGCCGTACGGCGCGTATTGCTTGGTGGCGTCGAAGGATCTGCGGTTACTGCCGTGATCATAAAAGGAGTAAATAATGAATTTACTTCATTGTCTGGTGTTGAAGAAGATACCATGCAACTGTTGCTTAATATTAAGCAAATAGTAGTACGCAATATCCAAGGTGAGCCGGGAGTAATGAAACTCTCAGTCAATACCGCGGGAGAAGTGACGGCAGGAGCTATTACCGGTGATAAACATCTTGAAATAGTTAATAAAGAACACGTGATTGCTCATGTTGCCGCACAAGGGGAACTTGAAATTACGTTCTTTGTTGAAACAGGACGTGGTTATTTTCCGGCACAATGGCCTGAAGGTAAGCCATTGCAAGAAGATGGTAAAATATTTATTGACGCAATGTTTTCGCCAGTGCATCAAGTAAGTTTTGATGTGCAAAAAACCCGTGTTGGTAAAGAAATTGATTATGATAAGTTAATTTTGAACATTAGTACCGATGGATCAGATACGCCAGTTGCTGTGTTGAACTATGCGGTCTCTGTATTGCGTACACAGCTTGAACATCTGTTGACTACGCAAGAGATTCCTTTCAATCAAATCTCGGCTGTCCCTGAGGAAGTGAAAAAAGAACGTGAAATTACGCCACTCGATTTAGGACTTAAAGGAGTATCTCCTGATTTTCTTCTTAAGCCAATCGATGAGCTTGAGCTTTCGGTTCGTGCCCATAACTGTCTGATAAGTGCTGGCAAGAAGCGTATTCTTGATCTGGTTAACTTAACAGAAGACGATATGTTACAGATTAAAAATCTGGGCAGAAAATCGTTAACTGAGATCAAAGAAAGCCTCAAGGCATTTGGTCTTTCCTTAGGTATGAATATAGATGAAGCCGATATCAAAAAACTGGTAAAACTGTAACATATTAAGGAATTTGCCATGCTGCATCAAATTAATAAACAAAAATTAAATATAAAGCCTGCACATCGTCGTTCGCTTTTACGCAATCAAGTTATCCATCTCATTGAATATGGTCACTTGGTTACTACCAAAGCCCGCGTAAAAGAAGTGCGTAAGCTTGCTGAAAAGTTGGTTACCTTGGCTCGTCAAGGGAACACCTTTGCAGTACGACGCCGTGCCACCATGTTACTCCCTTACAAGGCCCAAGCCTTAGATAAGCTGTTTACCGACATAGCGCCACGCTATCAGGGTAGACCAGGGGGATATACTCGTATTATCCCTATGGGAGTGCGTGTATCTGATACGGCAACTATTGCTCGCTTGGAATGGGTCTAAAAGCCTGTTACTTGCTTAAAGAATATAAAAATAGCCTCAAGGTCAAATAAATTGATCCTGGGGCTTTTTTATTTGTTTTTACAGGATAAAATGGGCAATTTTACTCCTGAAGGCCTATTGGTTTAATCCCTGGCATGGAGGAGCGAAGTTGCATTTTTTATAAAAATATGTATATTTGTATATATGAAGTATATAACAGGAGGAAACTCTATGAAAAAACTATCTTTATATCTGCTTGTTACGACACTTGTGTTATCTATGGGTGTGAATGCCATGAACCCGGCAGCATTTGCTTTTGGGTACGCTGGTAGCATGATCAACGCAAGGTGGCAAGAGGTTAAAGAAATTACCACATCAACAGCACAAAAATCCTGGAATGTTACAAAGCAATCAGCTGCTTCTGCCAGAAGTTTTATTCAAAAACATAAATCAGAATCAGTGGAGAAAAAAATAGAAAAAGACCTCTTGCGCATAGATGACAAAGTTAAAAAAGCTTATAATGCAATTGACGATAAATATTATCTCTCTAATGCTATTTTTCAGTGGTATCAGGCTGGTTATGCATTGTATCTGAGAACAGTAGATTCGACTGGAGAATACGCTCATGAAGCTAAACGAATCGTCACTGCTTCTCCACATCTCTTCTTTTGCAGTGTTTTAGCAGTAGGCGGTAGTTATATGGCATGGAAACATTACAGATCGATGAATCAAGCTGATTTTTCTGCACAAACCTAATCTATCCCTGGTGTATCGTTTGCACGATAGTACCAGTCGGGCTTTTGTTAATCATAAAATGCACAGGGAACTGCTCTTTCATAATTGGCAAGTGTGATACGATAATAATTTTCGCAAAATCGTCTTGAATTTTATGAATGCCATCCATTAGCAGTGCCAACCCTTCTTCGTCTTGTGAGCCGAACCCTTCATCAACAATAAGTGTTTGCAATGATGCTCCAGCACGTCGTGCTAATAGTTTTGCTATGGCAATACGCAAGGCAAAATCGATGCGAAATGCTTCGCCACCAGAAAATAGTTCATACGGGCGTACCCCAAAGGCATCAGAGATATTAATATCAAGAGTTTCTTTAGTCCCCCCTTTTTTTAAATCACGCAATGATTCGATAGTGATATGTGCCTGGTTATTGGTCAAACGTGCTAACAAATCATTCGCTTCCTGTTCAATTTCAGGTAATACATCTTCAATCAGCAGCGCTTGAATGCCGTCTTTGCCAAACGCTTGCGCTAGGGCACTATACTGCGCAGAAATCTGTTTTTTTTCTTCTATTAATTCTTGTGTTTGGCGTAATTCTTGTTTTTGTTTTTCCAACGCATTAATTTCTTGTTCTACTGAGGCAATGGCAGTGATGATCTGCTCTTTTTGTTGTACAACGGTTTGTATGGTATCGGTGCAGCGCTGTTGTTTGAGCGGCATATCTGCGTAACGTTCTTGTTCTATTTTAAGCTTCTGTACTGTTGCATCGCATTGAGTGAGCTGCTCTTTTATAGTTTTGAGCGCACAACACAAGCTATGTATCATGTGTGCACGTTCTGTTTGACGTACCCCTTCTAAGAGTAGATCATTAAGCATTCGTTCTTGTTGTGTGATAGTTTCTAACCGTACCAATGCATCTGTTTCTTGCTGTAGAGCCGATTCTTGTGTGATAGCATGCGCAATGGTAGCGATCTTTTTAATAGTGGTTTGATATTCTTCGTGTGCGTGCAAAGCGCTCTGTTTTTCTGAAAGTGCGGTATCAAGTAATACTTTTTCTATGGTGAGTTCCGCGGTAAGCGCAGCGATCTTTGCAAAAGCCTCTTCACATTCCTGTTGTATCTGATGCTGTTGGGTGACAAGAAGATCTCTGTTTTTCAGGAGCTGCTGCAACTGCATTTCTCGTTGCAAATGAGCCTCATGCTCTTTACGTTGTTGTTGTATATGCGTATGTTGCTTGACCAACAGCTCTTTAAGAGAGTTGATATTCTTTTTTAATCGTTCAATGCGGTGGCTCAATATGCTGCCCATTTTAATAAATTTATTTTGCAAGAATCGTTTGCGTGCGGCGGATAGATTTTGCTCGCATAACGGACAGCTCGAATCGTGTTCTTCAAACCCGATATTTTCTTTATGAATAATATTATTTTTTTCTTCTTGCCATGCAGTTAAGCGAGCAACCCAAGTGTGATAGTATCGTTTCCGTTTTTCAAAATGCTCTTCTTCTACCGCAAGTTGTTGCGCAAAGGGTTTTGCAGTTGCAATTATTGCTGCTAAAGCCATGCTCTGGGTCTGTTGTTGAATGAGCTGTTGTTCGACAGCCTGTTTATGGAGCAATAGTTCATTATTCTTTTTTTGTGCATATATGAGTTCATTATCTACGCGGGTAACGACCAGCTCTTGTTGTTTGATATGGTGTAAAAAATGTGCCTGTGTTTGCTGTTCTATTTCCTGTTTGCGTTTTTCGAGTGCATTCTGCTCATGGGATAGTTGAAGCAAGCGCGCCTGCTTTTGTTGTTGCTGTTGCATTGCAGTAATAATATGTTTTTTTTGCTCTTCTAGCTGAGCAATGGTTGGCGCGTGGCGTAATTGTTTATTGATAGAGCGCCAATATGCAAAGAGAGCGCGCAGTTCTTCTTCTTTATGCTGTTTGTCTTGTGCGCATTTTTCTCGTTCTTTTACTGCTGTTTGCCATTGAAGTGTTATGCGTAACGCACTTTCTTGTTCTGCTTGGAGCTGTTTATAGTGGTGAGCCGCGTGCTGTTCTTGCTGTTCGATCTGCTTTTTTTGTGTGTATAATGCATCTTTTTGTTCTCTGCGTGCATCATGATGTGCACAAGCATGGGTTAATTCCGTTTTGCGATGTTCTAGATGATACAGTTCCAGTTCGAATGCGCGTACATGATCGCTTGTTTTTTTACGTAACTGCTCATAGTGGCCAAGTTGTAATATAGACGCGAGTATCTCTTTGCGCTCTTTGGGGGTTTTTTTAGAAAACTCATTGGCTTGTCCCTGGCGCAAAAAAGCTGAGTTAACAAAAGTATCGAAACTAATGCCCAACAGTGTATCTATTTTTTGTTGTGTGGCCCGCATAGTTTTGTCAGTTAAAGGATGTAATTTTTGTGCATGTTCATCCCAGACACCAAATTCGAGCTGTGAAATAGGGTTGTTGTTTACATGGGGCGTACCAAACTCACGTTTAATGCGGTATCGATTGTTGTTAAACATAAAATCAAGAATCACCACCATATGTGTTTGGCCCAAATGTACGAGTTGCGCATCTGGTTTAGAAGATCCTGTAATTTTACGTGCCTGCCCCCACAGTGCCCAGGTAATTGCGTCAAGCAGCGCCGATTTGCCGTGACCATTTTTACCACTTAAGCAGATGAGCTGATGAGAGCCAAAATCGATTGTTTGTAATTGAGGGCCATAACTTAAGAAGTTTTTGATATGCAATTTTAACGGTATCATTGCTTCATCTTTTTTTTTGTATACAATATCCATATATTTTCGATCTGTTAGTATACATTCTTTTACTAAGGAGGTCATAGTCATAGTGCATTTTCTTTAATTTTCCGCAGTTATTTTCTTTCTATTTTTACCTCTTTTGATTCACAATCATAAGTAGTTATTACAAAATTCGTTTTGTTTAAAGGAGCGATATGCAGCACGGTATACACAAC
>JBAVOR010000024.1:0-52005 GCA_049692255.1 Candidatus Babeliales bacterium | reverse complement strand
ACCCAATAAAACAGTGATGCCGGCAATTAATACCTTTAATACGAGTGATATTGGTAAATTTCTGGATGATAATAAAGGTAATGAAAGCCTAACTGTCTGCTGTGCCCAATATATGGAAAATAAGATGTTCGATGCTTTAGCTGAAGATGATATCTATAGAAGAGTTGTTGCAGCAGATACCTATTTTTCTCAGCAGCCTGGTGTAAAGTTGTGGCAGATGGAAAGGATTTTCAAGAGCAAAAACCACCGGCTCTTTTTAGAGCAATCTGCTCAACTCAAAAAACAAGAAAAATATGCTGCCATAGCGCCACAATTAAGGGATTTGCAAAACGCTGCGCTTAGTGACTTTTTTGTTGAAGGAGACCCTGTATTTGCTAATTTGTTCAATGATTATGCTATTTTGCAAAAAAATGGTGATGCGATATGGATTGATCACTTTATTAGTATCCATAAGAATATGGACAGTAATAAAGAGGTCAGCCGTGATACGACAATCAACTCCTTTATACAGGGGTGCGAACGTACAACGATAGCAGCATTATTTGAACATCTTTCTTTTAGTGAAGACAGCCAGCGCATAGCATTTTGGAATATTGGAGCTTGGCTTATTGAAGCCTGTAATAAGAGTCCACTTACCACTAAGCAGTATGAAACTATTATTAAGCCCTTATTTTCAATAGTGCAAAGATTACACCGTGAAGAGAAGCTTGATGCCCATAAGAATGAGATCTTGCACGATGCGGCCAGAATGATTGCTGAACTAACCATAATGTGTGGCAATGTAACTCACTATGCAGATACGTTACAAGATGCATGGTCTGTTTTAGACGGATGTGCAAAAAGTCATTATATACGCACGTTATATCTCTCTATGTTGAACAGCAATCTTCATGTGAGCAATGAACAAAAATGGAAAGTGATAGATAAAGAGATCGCGATGGGCAACTATACCTGTATTCCCTTTTGCCTGTTTAATGCGATTGGCGATCAACAGTTCATGGAGCAAAAAGATAGGCTCAATGCAGCGCTTGGGCAACTTTTAGAGTATGTAAAGAATGGATACTACTGGTATAAAAAAATAGATGATAAAACCAGTATACAAATGACATTTGATAGCAGAGATAATAGCGTTACGCAGCGCTTATTGCTTGCTTATTTAATTAGGCTTTCTCTTGTCCATAAACCGGAGAATACGCTCATTTACGCACATTCGCTTAGAGAAGCAATCATGCGTACACGTCAGTTAGAGAATTTTGCTGATCAATACCCTGTTGGGAGCTTAGGTGATAGTATTCTTGCACTGATAGAGGGAGATTCTCATGCAAAAGAAAAATTGCAAAAGATGGCAAACAGTACACAAGATCCTTTTACTAAAGCAGCTTGCTTGGGTATCTTGGCAACTTCAATGCCACTTGATTTTAAGGATGTTATACAGAGTGATCTAATTGATCGGATAGAAGCATTTTTTAAAGCAAGAGATGTTTTCTTTGCAGGCAATGCCCATTACTTTGAGAAATTATTTATTAACTGCCTTAACCGGATTGCATCGATACTATTTGGACAACTGTATGTCAATTTTGATGCAGTTATAAACAAAAAAGAGATTATGCCCCAACTGTTTGAAGAAACACGTTCTTTTATTGGACGCTTGGATGGAATGGCTATAGAACCTGCAATACAATTGAGCATTAAATTGCTGTATAGGTTGCAAGAAATATACGGCAAGCATCATAAGGAGTGCGCTATGCCATCGCAGGTTTCTTGCGATGCGGTAGCAGATATTTTCAATACTCTGGTTAAGAAACTACATGCAAAGGCCGGTACGCAATACGATTCATATGGGCGTATGTTATATGAGCTCTATTGCACAAGGTGCTCGCCAGATTTTTATAATGCAGTAACCGATAACAAGTTAAAAAAAGCAGTTATTGAAGCGAACATCGAAAGTATCAGCGCATATTTAAAACAGACCTTCCCTAATGGACAAGATGATAGCGATGGTCTTAGTCCCATTTTTATAATGAATGGAGGGGCAAAGGATCTTGGTAAAGAGCTAAAAAAGGTAACAGCAAACATTAGTCAAAAACATTTAGTTGATGATTGTAACGAAGCACTTGAGCACTTGCAAAAGAATCTGCATTATTATTGCCGATTAGCTCCTGATACGAATAACAGTACGAAAAAAATAGTTGAAGATGCGTTGCAGTTCTTGAAGAACAGTTTTCCTCTCAAGAAAGTAACAGCATACATACTTAAAGATGTTTATGCAGATGCAAGTTCTTTGTTGTATGATGATATATCCGCTTCAACGCAGTTAATGCAATGCGAAGCATTTGGCAATACGTATGCGCGTACCATATTGCAAGAGAGCGATCAAAAGGCATGCATAGATTTTGTGTATGCTAAATTTAAAGAGAAATCTGAAGCATCAGCAAAAAGCATACCGTACTTGCCTAAAGAGCGTCAGCGGCTTAGTGAATTGGCACGGCGTAAAGGTATGCCTGTTGCAAACTTTATTCTAGCATTATTTGATTTACACAATAATAATACAGAGCGATCATTCGATGCCATTGTTGCAGACATATTGCGTTATGTGCAGTTGGACGGTATCACGTGCAGTGAAAGCGAGCGTGCTTTGTGGTGCGATTTTGGCTCTGATGCAGTTTGTGGCATAGTGGAAGAGCTCGCAAAAAAACCCGCATTCAGTCCCGAATTAAGACAGAAAATTAATTTTACGCTTTGCTTCTGTTACTTGCATCTGTATCAATCGTTAAAACAACAGGCAGAACAGCGAGTAAGGCAATCGAGTGATCTTTCATCGTTATACCGATTGAAGCAATCAAGCGAAAACATACGTGCTAGGTTTACATTGGCCAATAACGACCTTGGTTTAACGTATGCATACTGCGGTAAAGCATTAAAGATCATGATGGACAGTATGACTAATGTTATTTCAGGTGAAGCTGCAACGCGAGATTCGGTACAATTACTATTTAACGGTGAAGGTGCCTCCTTGGGTGCATATGCGTATGTGAATAATTACTTAGTGAGTCTCCAACACAAAAATCAAGCAGCATTGAAGCGCATGCAGGCCCCTGTGCAACCGTCAACGAATCAATTCACGCATTTTTCTCAAACTAATTAATATAGAAGGGCGTTATGACAAAGAATATGCACTGTATTATAATAGCTATTGTTTGAGCAATCTTTTTTTTCAGTACACGCGCAAGAAACAAAGAATGCAGTTGGGCTTCCTTGGTTGTCGTTTGAGAAATATAATCAATCATTGACATGGCTTAGCGCGCTATTCCAGCAAAATTTAAAGAAACGCATGAAAACGTATTGCCACAAGATCATAGAGTGATTTTAAGACGGCATTGCGCGGAATATGGTCCATGGCAGGTGTTAATCGAAAAGATAATAAGAAATAGCTTTAACTTTATATCATAGTCCGATACAGCTTTTCATGGCGTCTATGCATATGTCTTGATGAAAAAGAGTTCAATGTGTCGTGATATAGAGCCATCCGACCCCAAACTGTTAGATTGGTGCTCAACATATGCATATGTGTACTCACCGCATGGACATCTTTTGGGTTACACAGAAATCCATTTTTATTGTGCTGTATTATTTCGCTTATGCCACCTACGTTATAGGCGATTACCGGCAGTTTGTGTAACCGTGCTTCAACCACTGCGCAGGGGAGCCCTTCCCAAAGTGAGGTTAATACGAAAGTATGCCATGTGCGTAGAAAAGGAGTTACATCTGATTGCCACCCGTGCAACGTAATTACGTGATGGAGCTGGTTGCTCTGAATCCATAATTCAATAGCAGGCCTTAGTATGCCATCACCAATGATTTCAAGACGGCACTGCTGATTGTATTGATAACAATAGGCAAACGCTTGCAGAAGATCGAAAATATTTTTTTGTTTTTTAAAACAAGATATAGTGCCAAAAATGTGTGTATTGTGCGCCGTATTGGTTACTTGGACCTTCTTATGTGATGCTATAGGAATGGTTGCAGCAGCGCGAATGAGGGTATGTTTTTGCTTAAAAAAAGGGATATGCTTAATTCCCGTTACAATATCTGTCTTTGCCACACAGATATACTGAGTAGTAATAAAACTGGTCAACAATTCACAGAAATAGTTCACATACCAGGCACAGCGTGATTGATGTTGATGAAATCCGAACCCGTGTACCGTATGTATGCGATGAGGAATGCGTACTAAGAATGCTGCCCAGCGACCTAAAAGACCTGCTTTGGTGCTGTGCGTGTGTACAATAACATGTATATATTTCTTTTTTAATAGGTACAACCTGCGCATGAGTGCGTAAAATGCTTTCAGTTCATCTATAATACCAGACAATGTAACTTCGCGCTTAAAATCTGGTAATAAAAAAACGTTATTATTTTTTTTTACCTCTTCGACAAGCACTCCTTCTTGCCCCGATATCAATGCTGCCCGATTCGGATCCTTTTTTTGTATCTGTTCAAATAATGAAAGGCACACTTTTTGTGCGCCACCCAATTCTAACTTAGTAATAATATATACCACAAAGGGAGAAGTAGCGTGCTTCATTGGTTATCCTTTTCGCCGCCGCGTATTATTTAATTACCACGGTTAGTTCGTGGAGCAAGCGACAAGAATCACGCCAGAGCCTTGGCGTCGGCGGATCAACGCTATGGCGTAATTCCGCGCGATATAATGGATTCAACAAGCAGTTGCGCGCTTCATTTTATAAATAGGATAATGAGAGAAACCAATAATGCATAGATGGCACTTGCATCTATTATTCCTTGAGCGAACATGCTCGCGTGAGATAATGATAAGTGCATAGAAGGATTTTGGGCAATTTGTCGTGCCGTTTGTGCTGCTGTTTTGCTCGAAGCCAAACAGGGGCCAAGAGTACCGAGCGCAATACAGAGCGCTGCAGCAAAAGTGCGGGCAACTAAATACGGGTCATCAATTGACCCCGTTGAAAGACCTATTGCCAAGGCAATAATAAAAGCAAGGATAAGTGGTGTTTCTATGATAGCGCAGCTTAAAAAAGTGAATGATAACAGCGCACGTGAAGGCATTAAAATAGTGCGATTAATACTGATATATTCGCAGACCGTTTGGGCAAATGCAGAGAGCCCTATAATGGGCCCTATAGCGCCAAGACCAAGCGCAGTTCCTGCCATGCAGAGTACAACCGCTTGCTGCCATGTGGTAACCTGAGAAAGATTGAAAAAGATAAGAAGGGAAATTAAAAAACCAAAAATAACAGCCGTTTGAATAACCACTTGAGTAATCAACATCATATTGATGATTGATTGGTAAAAAAATGGTTGGCGCGCAATCGATTTGCATGTTTTTTCAATAGCAGGGGCTGCGTAGACTCCTACGAGTAATGCGGGTAAGCCGATTGCAACGATGGTACCCATTTGTGCTACCATTTGCCAAGGATTGCTTACGGTGCGCGCTGTAAACAGCATAAACAGCACAATAATAAGGGCCAGTAATGCAGCCGTTTCAAGCAATGCAAGACCAATCACTGTCGCGCGCATTATTTCATTTTTTGCGCGAGGTTGGATATCTATTGCTTCCAAGGCTGCCTTGCCTATTTTCCCCCCTCCCATACCATTGCCTATAATACTGAGCGCAATTACCAAGATAACGGAGCTGTAGTATGCAATTGCAAAAGCATCAATCATGGTGTTCTTTCTGTAATGCAAGCGAAAGGTAGGTAAGGCTGAGCATGCCAAATACTGCAGCTTGAATGAGTCCTTCAAAAAGACCAAAAAAGAGGGTAACTATGATATTGAACCCAGACATGATTCCGATGATTTGAGCGATAATATGGCTTTCTATAACTGATTGATACAGTTCCATAATAACGGCACCACCAAATATATTGCCAAAAAGACGGAATGATATAGAAACTACTTTCGAAAAATGGCCGATGATATTCATGGGAAGCATAAAAATAGTAGGATCTATAAACTCTTTTAAGAAATTTTTTAATCCATGAGCGCGGATTGCTTGCCAATCGGTATATAAAAAGACAGAAATGCCAAATGCAAGGGTAGTATTAAGATCTTTGGTAGGCTCACTGGTCCAAGGGATGATGGCGATACAGTTGCACAACAGAACAAAAGTAAAAAAAGCAGCAGCGACAGAACAGTGTTGATATGAAAAGAAACCGACCGTTTGTTCAGTAAAGTCCATGAGCGAATGGGTTGTTTGCAAGCAAAGGTACTGCGCTTTTGTCCCGGTACGGCGTAAGCTATAGCGACCCCACACGCACAGGCACCAAAGGATGCCTAAAGCGATCCAGCTATTTATGAGAGTAACTTTATTAACGTGGAATAATGGATGATCGATAGAAAGCCATCCCAGTAAATTCCACGATTCGTTTGAGAAAAAATCTATGTCAGTCATTGTTCATCATATGCTCGGTATACAGTATTACGGTAGCTACGAATGCAATAAGCACACCACTGATAACGAGTATAGAGGGGAAGATTTCTTTGCGCAATAGGTAAAACAAAAGAATCAGGCAGAGAGCAATTCTGAGGAGGTTTGCCAAGATATGAGCAAAGAAGAGAGTTTTTGTTGACGGGCGCTGGGTAAAAATAGTACGGGTCTTTGTTATGACAAACAAAAACCCGTATCCAATTCCTAGCGCAATACTTACGCTTAACAGTACAAGCATGGCACTGTTTTATTCGATTACGTTATAGCTTCTTCATGCCTTTTGAGCGCCAGTAGTCAGCAATAATGGCATGTGAGCCAGCAATAACTACAAGGCCGTTGCGCTCATCAACAAGCTGCTTTGCCGTTTCAAACGCTTCTTGGAACGTCTGTGCGGTACGTGCTTTTATTTTATACGCTTTTACTTCGTGTGCAATTTGCTCGATATCCCATGTTTCTTCAAAAACACCAGGAATCGTTTCATTAATTGGCGTGAATACTATTTGTGCTGAATTCTTTTTGCTAAAGTAACGTAACTGACGCAAAAACTCTTCTACATGCATTTGCTTTTTGTCGCATGCGAAGATGAAAGCAATGCCTTTGAGTGGTCGCTGATAGTTTAATAAACGAACACCAAGCAAGAGATTTTTTAATGCATCAACGTTTGGTGATGGATCAAGCAAGATAGTTGGTTTTTCTTTTTCCAGTACTTGAAAGCGTGCTGGAAGCGTTGCAATAGTTTCTTGCCAGAATTGATCAATTGTCTTCTTTGGATTCAATTCTGCATGACGTTTTGCCTCAAGCGTTGGACGGCCACGTTGTCCTTTTTGTTTTGCCAAAAAGCTATTTTCTAAAATAAGAGAATCGGCATGAACAAAATTTTCGACAAACACTTGACCAATACGTTCCGCAAGTGCTGCGCAACGGCCATGTAACTGCTCGAATGGATATCCTAATGGTGCTAATTTACGGATAGGCATAGCCCACGTGCCACCGTTCTTTTTAGTCTCTTCTTGCATAAGTTGCAAGTGTGCTTTGCTTTGATCAGCAGACACTACGAATGTTTCTGATTTAATATTTTTGATTAAATCTTTAATAATATCGTCAGTTTTTTGCTCATTAGCAGGAATAACATCGTCAGTAACGCGAGTAATAGCTAAAATTTTTGGGGTAGCAATGGTCAACGGGTCGAGTGAACCATGCATTAATTCAACGATACCTACATCAGCTTTTTGTTCTTTAAAATACAGCAATGCAGTCATTGCTATTATTTCGTGTGAACTTATCGCTATATCTTGTACTAATGCGGTGTTGATTACTTCATTAGCTAAATCAGCAAATGTTTTATTGGCGATTAGTTCATTGTTGAGCGCAAACTGTTCATTATAAGTGAGTACGCGCGGACAATAGAATGCTCCAACTTTCAGTCCTTCTTTATGGAAGAGGGAGGCAGTAAAGTTTACCGTAAGGCCTTTACCGTTGGTACCTGCTATTGCAATCAGAGGTGTCGCTTTTGATGGCGAGCCTAATGCTTTATCAAGTTCTTTAAAAGCAGTTAAATCTTTTTTGGGCTGAGCTTGCCAGCGACTGTCTAAAAATTCAACTATTTCGCTATAGCTTTTGACCGAAGGCAAAGTTGCCTTGGTGCTGCTAGTATTTTTTCGGGTGGTGTTGTTCATATGATTCTCCATTGGTCATAGTATTGCAAACTAAAAACAGAGCTCAGACACATGCTCCATTTGTGGATATGCTGATTATCTATTATGATTATTTTAAATCAGTCTACCTATATCCAGCGTATAGATGGTTTTAAAAATGTCAAATTATGAATTTAGATTATAAATATTGGGGTTATTATTTACAAAAAAATAAAAATGAACAAGAAACAGCTCTCCTGGGCCATTGGCGAAGATCGTGATTTCTGTGCTAATGAATTGACAAATAGAAAAGTTATCCTCGGTCATTCAGACACCATTCTTGGCCTCTACGCAACGATTTCACTCGAAGGGGTTGAGCATTTAAATCAAATAAAAAAACGCTTTGAAAAGCCATATATTGTGCTTTTACCCACTTTTGAGGCAGTAGAACGGTATCTGGACCCTGTGCAATATTTACAAATAGAAAAGTTCATGCGGCAATGCTGGCCGGGGCCGGTTACTTTACTCTGTACGCCGCGTGCAGGGCTTCCCTCATGGGTTACCGGAGGATATGCAACGATTGGTATACGCATACCGCAACACGCAGGGTTATTGGCACTATTACAGAAAACGGGGGGGCTTTTTTCTACCAGTGCCAATATTTCTGGCCAACCAGTGCCACAAACGTTAATGGCAGTGGATTCTGCCATTCTAGAAGCAGTAGATGGAATAATCGTTAATGAAGATGAGCCTGCCCTGACGGTTTCCTCGACCATTATCGATATAACGGGCGCTCAACCGAGGGTTATACGTACCGGTGTTTATCCTATTACCCAGTTGGAGCAATTGTATGGGACGTCTTTCCAGAAATAAGCGGAGCTTTCGTAAGAATATAGAATTATTCGAATCTGTACTATATTTGTTTTTATGATACTATAATAAATATTATTTGATTAATTTTTAATGGAGATTATCAGTGAATATTCGTTATATATCAGTGCATTTGCTCTCGCTGCTTGCCATGGCAACTATGAGTCCGCCACTCAGTTCAATGGCATCTAAAATTCTACCCCATGTGCTCCCATTGAGCGTATCTTGTGCGCCTTTAGCAATTCGGGCTTTCTCTAACCAGTTACGCGATGGTTTTGAAAATTATCACAAGCAGCATAATCCTGAGCGTTATGCAGAACTTATGCATGAAAAAGATGTTATGCAATCGTTTCTGCATAAAGAATTAAAATCCAATGGAATACCCAATGCTGAATCCATTGCGGTGCAGTTAACCAATATAGAACCATTTTTATCAAGTATACACAATAAGATATTGATCGGTGTAGAGTTTCGTGAAAGGTTTATAAAGGCAGGTATTTTACATGCACCGTTGAGCACCACTACCTATAGGAATGAAAACGGCGATAAAAAAGTAATAGAAGAGTGGTATACCGGTACGCAAGAAGAATCAAAAAAATATTATCAACAAGTTCTTGCTGCCTTATGGCATGAGGTTGGCCACATACACGCTTACCATGACGCAAGTCGATTAGTTACTTTTGTAGCAATGCCATTGAGTATTTATACAGCGTGCGTAGGTATTTTAAAACGGATGCCTATTCCGTTACGTGGTCCAAAGCATACCCTTGTCTATGCATGTACTGCGGTGCCGATGTATGGCATAAGTCGGATAATAGGTAATTTATACAGTCGTCATCAAGAAAGATATGCTGACGAATATATACCCAATAAAGACGAATATCTGCAAGGAGCTATAGATCTCTTCGAACAACGCATTGCAGAACAGCCTACAAAAAATCTTAACAATGGTTCCCTGCTGAGTAAATATGGTGAAGCATTCAGTTATTATTGGCATGCAACGCATCCTACTGATCAAGAACGACTTGCACGGTTTAAAGAGCGCTTAGCATTGTTGGAAGAACAAACCTCCAATTAATGTAAGGGTTAAGATTTTTGTATCATCCATTAACCCTTTTTCAAAAATAAAAATAAAAAGATTGACCTTCGCGTCTTTGCGTGAGTAGACTCATGCAAAAATAAGGTGCGTGGTGGAAAAAAGGGAAGTTAATGAACAAAGGCAGCCGAGGGTACACGCTCATTGAATTAATGATTGTTGTCGCGATCATCGCGTTTTTGTCGATGATTTCGATTCCTAGCTTTATGCGCTTTTTGGCCCGCGCTAAGCGCGCTGAAGCGTACATGAATTTAGGGTCATTATATTTAGCTGAAAAAGCGTACTGGGCAGAGCACGGTACGTATACAACAAACCTCGGCGGTGCAAATGGCGCAGGCTGGAAGCCGGAAGGATATTCTGGCGGTGGTGCGCAAGAACGTTTTTATTACACCTATGGCTTTGCCAACGGCAAAGAGGGCGAAGCGGTATTTACTGGTAAATTAAATACGCCAGCTGCTGCTTTAAGCAACACCTTTGCAAATGCACAAGAATTTGTAGCAGGTGCTGCCGGTGACATTGATGGTGATGGGCACCCCGACGTTCTGAGTGTGAATCAGTTCAATGATATTAAAGTGGTGCAAGACGATACTGCGTAAATATCACACAACGGTAGGTGTTATAGCGCTGCTGTTGGTCTGCTATGGTGCAGATCTCATACAAATCCCCGTTTTTATATCTCGCATTGCTGCACACAGTTACTGGTACTGGTTGATAAGCAATCAAGAAGCACAATCGATCGAAACTTTTTTTAGTCATGCAGATCGCATTATTACCCTAGATCCCCACTTTGTACTTGCCTATCGGTACAGTTTTATTTACGGTACCGTATGGCATAATCGCCCAGACCTAGCACGGTTGCTTATCAGCAAGGCAAAACAATCTGTATATACATGCACAGATGAACAAATATGCGCATATGCGCGTTATTGTGGACTATCATCACTCGCTGTTGCTGTGTCTGCTGGGGTTGCTTGCGAAGCCCCTTGTGTATAGCCAAACTGGAACATATTTGCAGCTTCCGTTTTATTGGTTGATTTTGCGAGACTTAAAATGAAAACGGTTGCATCAGAGCTACCAGCATTTGGCACAGGACGACTATAGTCAGCATTTTTCGCAAAGCGAAACCCATATTTGCTATAATCTGCAGCTGATGTTGGTTTTATTTGGATCTCAAATTGATCATATTGTTTACCCGATTCTTTTGAAAGCGCAGCACCTACAACAGTGGCTGAATCTGATTCCCCGTGCTTTAAATTTTTTATATATTGGGGTGAATGTGTTGAGCCGAAGTGCACCACAATGTCCACCGCTTGGGCAGAATTATTCACAAATTGCCACGTCGCTGCATGCAGAGGTGATGTGATTATCATGCTTATCAAGACGAAACGTACGATATGTTGCATAGCTTCTCCTTTTTTTTATTTATATTCCTTTTTGAATCCCTAGCACAAATGTATATTCTTTTTCAGCATGCGATACTGCCCTTCTAGCATATCTACTTCTTCTGGGAAGGTGCGTTTTTTTAATTGGTTCTTTTTTTTCCATATCCAAAATAGTAATGGTAGCATCAGCGCAACTGTGATTTGCAGTTGGGCGGTCATATTGTGGATTAGTTCGCGTAAAACGTACTCCATATGGGTGCCACGTATGCGCAGATGAAGGCTTAATTTTAAGATCAAATAAGTCGTATCCATGTCCTCCTTGCAGAGAGACGCAATAGTGGTGATCAGATACCCAATCTGATTGGTGTGTGTGTAAATTTTTTATCTGTTTGGTTGTGCGCAAAAAATGAACAATCCTCTGCTTGCCGGTACCTTCACTAAAGCGCCCAGGGCCTAATTTTATTTCAATATCTACTGGGTGGTCGGTATCATTCACAAATTGCCAGGTGACCGCGTTAAGCGATGAGATGCTTATTGTGCTTATCAAGACGAAACGTACAATATGTTGCATAGCTTCTCCTTAATTCTTTAGCAGCGTTATTGCGTTTCAATACTGGGATTTTTTAAGAGTCCTAGGCGAAACAGCCGCACTGTCTTGCCATTTTTATCGATAGGTTCCAAATAATTGTGAATGACTATCTGGGTATTTTGGCATGCTTGCGACGGAGTGGGGTAACTATATGATGCGCCAGTTATAGGCGATGTGCCTTCGATAAACATAACTTGATATTGCCATTGCGGATCATCATGTTTTTTTATGCGAAGATCGAACATATCCATGAGCGTGCTGGTTGCAGGTGCCACGCATTCGTTATGCGTGATAGTTTCTGTTTGATTAGTTGTGAGAGTCAATGGCGCAGGCTCTTTGTGCTGAGAGCCAAATTTGAGCGAGATATCGATAGGGAACGGTACGTTGTTAGTAAATTGCCAGGTGACTGCATGAAGAGGTGCGACACAGATGATTACGATTAATACCATGTATTGTAGCAGCTGTTTCATGCTCACTCCCTTTTTTCGTTATTAATAAAGGTTTTCTGTAGTAAAGTAATAATGGGGCGTTCCTTTTGAAAAACTCACGCCATATTTGATAATTATTCTTAAACTACCGCAAGTCTGATAACTTTCTTCGTGATTTATTTGGAATCTCTGAGCATCGGTTGGTCTTTTAATAAATACGCGCGAAAGACATGCTGACAGCTTTTTGCGCATGAGGCCACTTTCCCCATGAGCAGGAACAGCCCAATTGCGTTCGTCACCAGTGATATCTATTGTTGTCACGAGGTCAGTATTGGTATCATTACGTACTTTATAATCGTATGCGGTTAATTGATGTGCAAGAGTGAGTAGCGCGAACGCGTACAATAGTTTACATTTCATGAGCTTCTCCATTATTTTTTTTATCAATAGGCTCTTACTGTAGATGTGCTTTCCAGCGATAGTTACCTTCTTCCCCTACAATGAAGACTGCACCATCATCGCATATCTTGAATCCCTTGCTCTTATGATCGGCTGGAACTTCTGCTGGAATATCTTTATAGGCAGATTCAGAAGCATCACGTTGTTTTACTTGTACGCGGCTTAGGCAGCGGTATCCTCCGACAATAATTGCATTGCTTTCTTGCCCTGCATTTATCGCCCATGTTTTTCGTTGCGTGTTAAAGAATAGTGAAGTAAAGATTAGTTTAACATCAAGGTTATCTTCAGTGCTGTTGTGTACATAAAATTTATACGCACTTGCTTGATGTACGCTACATGCTAAGACAAGTGCAATGAATGTATATTTCATTAATCTCTCCATTTTTTTAAAAAGAAAGCTGTGCCTAAGATTAGTGTATTAAAACAATTATCAAATAGTCAATAAAATAGGGAGGTAATAATGAAACAATGGGCTTACAAGCACATAGGCGATAGCGCCTAACGCTAAAAAAGGGCCAAAAGGAATGCGCACGAAACGAATTGCCTGGCCGGAATAGAGTTTATAAGCAACTGCGCAGAGAGTGCCCAACCAAGAGCCGATAAGTAATGCATACCACCAGCCAAAGCCTAAAAAAGCACCAATATATGCGAGTAATTCTTTATCTCCATCTCCCATGCCGCTATGACCAGTCCATCTTTCATACCCTTTTTCTATTGCAAACAAAAAAAGATACGCACTCAATGCGCCTACAATGCTTTCAAATAATGATAGATCAAGCCAACCTGCAGCAATGGCAATCCATACTGCGGGTATTGCAAAGAGGGTAACCAGGCGGGAAAGTAAAAATGCACAGAGATCTGTGTGGATTGAAATAATGAGTGCAGAAAAAATGAGTGACCAAACGATGGCGGCAGTGCCTTGTTTAAGGGCAATGAGCATCAGTAATAGTCCAGGAGTTGCAAGAATGATTGGTACGTGCAAAGAGTTGGTGCATCGCTTGCGCCCGATAAGCCAATGCGCAATCTGCCACAAGAATAATGCCCAGGTACTGAGAGCAATATAGAATAGGAATGAGCATCCGGCAGTGTATGCACCCATGCGTATTATTTCGTTTTTATTTGTTCCATCAGCTGCTCAATGCGTGCTTGCTTAGTATATTTTGTATCGTAAGCAAAACGAATGTCTGGAACATAACGACCAGTAATCTTTTGAGCGAGTGTTTTACGCATGGAAGGGCGATACAGTTTAAGTATTTCTAACGGCTCTTTATACCCTTCAACTTCATTCTCTGCGTACAAAAATATAGTAAACATACTTTTGTCTGGTGAAAGGGCTGAGCGGGTCACCGTTAATGCGCGTAGGGAAGGGTGCTCTAATGAGAGCTCATGAATCATGTGCGATATTTCTCGCAGCAATAACTTCTCTTTTTGGGCACGTTTTATAGCATGAACGCGGGGATTATGACTCATATGGCCTTATTTAGATTAACTTTTGTGCGGCCATGCGAATATAGTTTTGCTTGATAGCGCGCATCAGGCGTTTGCGTTTCTTTTGGGTTGGTGATTCGAAATATACCACTCGTTTCATGTCCCGTACTACCCCTTCTCGTTCAATTTTTTTCTTTAATTGACGGAGGGCTTTTTCAATGTTGGTATTAACGTTGATGGTGATATTTGCTCGTCTTTTACTCATAAAAATCGCATAGTCCTTTCTAGAGGGTTCGTTATCTTTTTATACATAGATACTTTATTATACCTGTTTTTTCTCTTTCTTCAACAGTAACCCATATTGTCTATGCATAATACCGCTTTCTTGATTATACCCAGAGCTATCTGATAATATAAATTCAGATAGATAATTTATATAAAGATTGGGGGGAGTTTTATGTCTAACGTTTCAAGGCCACACACAGTTGTGCGATTGGGCGCTGTATTATTGTTTGCTGCAATGGGAGCGCACGAAGCAAGAGCATACACGTGCACGATTTATAACTATGCAGGCAGAACACTTGATTTTAAAGTTAACTTTTCTGGGTTAGCTACGGTAACTTGGGCAATCGATTCTGGAAAGAGCCAACCGCTTCGGGGCCCGACAGGAATTTGCGTTACTGACGTTTCGGTTAAAGAGCATCTTGCCCCTGAGAACCGTTGGAAAACAATACGAGTTTTTAACGCATGTTCCAACTGCCAAACAACAGTACAAATAATACGCACGGGCAATACCTATGCTCTAACAGCAACGTGATTTGCGCGCCTTTTTTTCAGTCATTGTGTACAGGGCAACGCATTAAAACGTGGCTCTAATTGTTCCCAATACCGTGGTTGAACGATAGGCGTTACGCTGTTGCAATGGCCATTGCACGCCAAAGCCTAACATGAAGTTGGGCGATATTTCATAGTTCATAACGGTGGTCAAAAACTGTGAAGAGAACTTGGTTAAGCTTTCCTGTTGACCAACAATGAATATGTCGGGATTATTGGCTACTTCTTCGTTAATAATCCGAATATTATCGCGTGCATGGTTAACGTATTCAAATTCTACCCAACCAGATAGTTTGCCAATAAAACGGTACCCGTGGACAGAGACGGCAAAATGATGGTTATTGCCAGGGTGGAGCTTGACGTCAGTTGCGAATGGATAAAGGCCTGTTTGTGTTGGGTGAGTAGGAAGGCGATAATCGTGTACGGTGCGAGAATTGAAATGCATAATACCGCCGTGGAACCCAATTTCTAATGTCTCGCGTAGATCAATATTAAAACCAGCGGTAAACCCAATGGAGGTATGCCTATCGTTGCCAAATGGCACTGCCAATAATGGTCTTTGTTCATCAAAAACACGACTTGGACAAATGGATCCCTCCAAGAATATGAACGGAATAAATAAAAACGGTGGCCATTCACATTCACGGTCACAATTTGCTTGGAAAATGTGGCGCAGCCAAACCGAAAAGCGCAAATCTTCAAAGGAACCTTCACGGTAATCATTCATATTTTGCGTATTACTGAATGGATCGAGCCCTTGTTGCTTAAATACTGCGTTACGTGATGAAGTACTCATGAGCACTGAGTTAATAACGGTAACACTTAAGGTAAATTCATCAGGGTTCGGGGTAGTATCAGTAGCGAGATTGACGGGATTGGTGAGCGTTTGTTTAATATCTGCCCAGCCCCCTTGAATTAAGATACCAAAATCTTCGTGTGGCTGCGCTGCCATTTCAAATCGTACAGCATGCTTGCGGTATTTTATGGGAGCACTAAAAAAACCAATTTCTTGATTAGTATCAATTTGAATCTCTTCATCCGGAATGGTGTCGAGCGGGTCGATATCGGGGAACAAAATTTCTTTAGCGAACTGGAGTTGCGGCCCAATCTCTTCGGGCGTTACGCCGGGCCCGGGTGTGGCAGTACCATAGATCATGCTCAGCATGGCCCAGCGACCTTCTAAATCGCCAATAGGTAGATTTTTTATGCGATCGTAGTTACTCCCCACGCTCGCTTTTTGGTATATGCCGGTGAATGCTAGATAAAAATGTTGTCTATCGTAACACTCGTCAAACCCTTTTAAATAGTTTTTAGTGTTATCGAGCAAGTAACTATACGGATATGTGGTTGAAAAAAGGGGGTACGGATCGTTTCTGGTAAGAGTACTAAAGGGCTGAATTTCAATGCTCGTACCACTTACTATGCAGGCAATTGCAAAAAATATGCGCACATTCTGGCCATTGTTCATTACTATCCTTTCTCATGTACTCGCAATGGGTCTTTTTATGGTATAGCATTATATTTCATGACCCGTCAAATAGTCTTTAGCTTATGTCACAAGAGATCAAGAAAGTGCTCATGGTGTATGGTAAACGTGATATGCTATGCGTATTGCAAGCCCAATTGTCAGAGCTTCTCTATTTTTCTATACTACATACTATAAATAAACTATTTTCAACTATTTCTTTTGATACCAGTGCCAAAGGGTAGGTTATGTATTGTCGTTATTACCGAGCTGTTCTTGAACGAAAAAAAACATGGCTTGTGGTTGGTGCATTGCGTAGCTGTGAGGGGCTGGCATTTGAACGAACCGTTTGTAAAGCTACTAACCAATTCGAATTTTTTGTAACGGCAGAATTGGAAAATCTATTTTTACAGTTCATGCGCCAATTTGAACAGGCGGGTATAGTCACAGGGCTACAAAATTTGCCTAATCGTATTGAGCTCAGTTTATAACCGTTCAATTCGTTGCTTAATTGTTGCCAAGCCAAGTAACTCAAAAGTGTCTTTTACGCTTAGCCCTTGCGTGCTGCCGGTCAGCAATAAACGCACATTTTGCCAGAGCTGTTTTTGCCCTATGCCATGCGCAACGCTTTCTTTCTTGAGCACATCGAATAACTCTTGCGTGCTCGTTGCGTGCGCAATAACTGTTTTGCACAGCGCTAACACCGCTTGTGTTGTGCTATCAGCGGTTAACTGTTCTGAAGATGGAGGTGTATAGGTAAAGTAAAACTGTAACAATGGCACTGCGTCTTTGAGCGTACGTAATTCGGGCCTTATTACATCGATAAGTTGCAGATATGTTTCGTCGTTGAGCGATGTGCTTGCTGGATATGCAGCATGAATAAAAGGTTGCAAGCATCGTGCGATGCGTTCAGTTGAAGAACGCATAATCCATTGATGATTAACCCATAACAGTTTTTCTAAATCATATTTAATGCCGCTGGTAGAGTTAATTTTGGTAAAATCAATGGCATGTACTAACTCTTCTAGCGCCATAATCTCTTGTTTAAATGAGGCTCCAATAATGGCCAAATAGTTGCAAATTGCTTCTGGCAAGAAACCGCCTTCTTTTAAATCGCGCAAAGAGAAACCAAAGTCTCGTTTTGAAAGTTTTTTGCCATCAATATTACAAATGGTAGGCATATGCCAAAAAATGGGGGTATTAAAGTTGAATGATGCGTACAGTGCAACTTGCAAAGGGGTATTCGAAATATGATCTTCTCCGCGGAAAATATGAGATATTTTCATGAGCACGTCGTCAACTGCATTGGCAAAGAGAAAGGTAAAGGTGCCGTTTTGGCGTGTTACGGCAAAATCGGAAAAGTGGGCTAAGTCAAATTCAATAGTGCCGCGGGCGATATCGTTGATATGCACCACTTTTTGTGTATCTAATTTGAAACGCCAAATAAAAGGAGTGTTGTGTTGAACTTTTTCTTCGATAGCTGCTGATGAAAGCTGGGTACATGTGCGATCGTAACGCGGCGGCTGCTTGAGTGCCATCTGGCGTAATCGTTTTTGTTCCAGCTCTTCTTCGGAACAAAAACAACGATATACCGCTTTTTTTGTAATAAGTTCTTCTAATTTTTCTTGATACAGTGACATGCGTTGCGACTGAAAGTATGGTTTGTACGGACCACCGGTAGTAGGGCCTTCATCGAACGGTAATTGCAACCAGGCGAGATCTTCTAATATTTTGACTGCTTGTGGATCGAAATTACGTTCATGATCAGTATCTTCGATGCGCAAAATAAGCGTACCGTGTTCTTTACGCGCAAAGAGATAGTTGAATAACGCGGTGCGCACGCTTCCCAGATGTATAAGACCGGTTGGTGATGGTGCAAAACGAACGCGGACGGAACTATTCATTTGATAAACCTGGTTAAAAATAGGAGATCCAATGGTATTTGGCTATTCATATTCTATATTTTGACAAATTTTTCTCTTTTATGATAGGGTACACCAATAAAAAAGGGAGATCGTATGAGTCAATGTTTACATATTACGTTTTTGGTAAAAAATAAAAACTTTTTACAAGATGTTGTTCAAAAAAAAGCGCGGCAGCTAGGCATCGAAGGGGTTGTCCAAGGGCTTAACGCGCCCGAATCACAGGTGAAAATGATTGCTTGTGGCACGCGAGATGCATTGGATCAACTAGTAGACGCTTTGCATCAAGGAGTGGGTAAAAACCATATCAGTGACATGGCAATAGAGCCTACCTTAAAAGAGCGAGACTTCAGGGGCGTTTTCCGGGTCATTGAATAGCGTTTTTTTTTGCATAGAACTGGAAGCAGTATTTGAAATGGGGTAAACTACTGTTCTTATGTACTTTTGCCATAAGGACAAAAGTGGTTGCTCGACTATTGCCATTGATTGCGTGTATTTTTTTGTGCATGCATCCAGCAAGCTTGGGTGTGCAGGCGGCTGGACAAAACACGTGTCATATTAATCTAATGCACGATAATTATACCGAATCGATAGCGCATTGGTGTGCCGAACCACTCTTTGTGCATCGCATATTTTTTTCGGGTACCGGTATCGATTTGCGTGAGCTTTCCTATTTAACCGGACTTAAAGCCCGTACCGTTATTAATCCAACTATGCTGTGTGATGCGGTAGCGTATCTGCAGAAAAAGAAACGATTTACAGCAGTGACCTTCCGTCTTGAGCGTGAAAAAGATGAGTGCGCGCTCTTTGTTATAGTAGATGCTTATTGGGCAGTGAGAAAAATTAAACTATCTGGCCCCTTGTTGGGCATTAACTCGTATGCGCAATATTATACCACTAATCCGCTTGAGCCTTTTTGTATGCGGCAACATCAAGATTCGTTACTTCGGTTAACAGAGGCATTACGGGAAGAAGGTTTTTTCCAAGCACACGTATACGATGAATTGAAATATAATGACCGTACCCGGTTGCTCGATGTGCGATTGGCAATCATGCCGGGTATTCGCTTTGTAACTGATGCATTTGTTTTTTCGTACAGCGATGGCTCTCCTGTTTTACCGCAGCGGTTAAAAGAAAAGATTGAACGGTTTGTGCGCAAACGGTTGCATAGGAAAGAAGCGCGTAGTAAACAGGTTAATGAAGTAAAACGGGCCCTTGAGCGATATCTCATAAAAAAAGGGTTTACCGCAGTACATGTTGATATGGAGCTTTCTTTTGATGAAGCGGCATTGCGCGTTACCGTTCAGTGTGCTATAACATTGGGCAAGCTCGATAAAACGGTCTCCTTTTTCGGCAACCATTACTTTTCTCAACAGTCACTCTTGCATTATATCGATTCGGTCAAGCCAGCAGCAATCAGTTTGCCACCACCGCTTATGCAACAGGCTTTACAAGAGTTGTATCACGCGCATGGATTTTGGGAGGCGACAGTCACAGTTCAAGAAGAAAAAGATCAGTACCTTTGTGTTATACATGAGAGAAAACGTGCGATAGTAAAGAATATGATAGTTCACGGCATGCATGCTTCAGCACAAGAACCTTTTTTTGCAGACAGTTTCGCTTATTTGCACGATCATTGGACCTATAACGAAGAACAGTTACAACAAAGTAAACAACAGCTGATCGAGCGGTATCGCGCTCACGGATATTGGCAATTTGCTCTCGACACGATTACCTATACACGCAATGCAGATGGAACGTATACGATGCATATTTTTTGTCTTCCAGGCGAACGAACGGTAATTCGAGAAGTGACTATCGATGGCAATCAACAACTGTATCTCCACGATTTGCCTGCCCGCTTATGTGCGCAGGTGCCGTTAACCGATCCGGCGCGCATCCAAGAACAGAAACAACAGTTACTGCGCTATGCGCAAGAACATGGCTACTTATATGCGACAGTTTCCTACGATTTAGAACTACTTTGTGATGGCGCTGCTCGTTTGCAATGGCATCTGCAAGAAGGGGAGGCGGTTTTTTTTGGTAAAACGGTGCTCGTGGGCGCAACAACGATACCCTTTAAGAAATTACTGAGTATTATGGCATGGCACGAAGGGGACGCATGGGATGGAGAAAAAATAACTAAATCACTATTTCGTTTACGCGAGATGGGCGTATTTGAAACGATACGCATTTACCCTGATACCATAGAAAAACAAGAGGCAGCAAAAACAATTATTGTGCATGTCGTTGATGATGATCCGGTTGAGATGCGCTGGCGCGTTGGGTTTCAGCAAGTGAATAATTGGAACTTAACGTTTAACTCTGCTTCCACCTATAAATTGGGGAGTTCTATTGTCTATAAAAACCCCTTTAACGCGGGTGATCTGTTTTCATTTAATGCAGACTATAGCCGATTCTATCGCTATATTTCCGGCGTTTACAATAGACCGTGGATGGGCGGCATACCCTTGTACGGCATTATTAAGGGATACAGCAACAAATATACGCAACCTATCCGTGTAGGTGATAATAGACGGCTTTATAATGCCATTCAGCAAGGAGGGCTCGTAGGCTGCAGTTATCGTTGGGGAAAAAGTTCTATCGGTATTAATTGTGGTGCAGAAGTGATGGAAACGAGCGGTCTTTCAAAAGAGGTGGCGCAGGCGATTAATTTTGAACCACTGTTAGTAGATAAAGCAATTCCTTACATTTTTATTGAGCCTACCTTTTTCTTTGAAAATCTCGATGATAAAGTTGATCCGACTAAAGGAACGATCTCTATGCTTACCAGTAAGGGCTTATTTTCTTGGCATAGAGGGGGGGTTAACTTTTTTAAGTTTTTATTTGAAGAATCGATTTTTATACCAGTGCGCAATAGTGTATTTGCGGTGCATGCACGATTTGGCCATATATTTCATCATTCCATTCGTGAAATTATGCCTCCTGACCGGTTTTTTTTAGGCGGTGCAAACTCATTGCGTGGCTATGAGCCAGATTTTGCCCCACCGCTTGGGGTGATTCGAGAAGATGATAAAGAAAGGGTAGTGCCGCAGGGGGGGCGTTCGATTATTAATGGTATGGTTGAGATGCGTATACCAGTTCGCTTTGGCATAGGAGTCGTTCTGTTTCAAGATTTTGGTGCATTGCTTGAGCATTCATTAGCTGAAGTGATGGGCAACCGATTGCTTGCCGTTACCGGGTTTGGCTTACGTTATAAAACGCCACTGGGCCCCCTACGCTTTGACATAGGATGGAAATGGCGGCGGCATGTCAAAGGAGAGGCGCGCTACGCGTGGTTCTTTACGCTGGGCCATGCATTTTAAAAGTGCTATTAATTTTTTGCTTATTTGACAAATTAGCATGAGCGCTCACCCCGACCCGTCTTCGCCAAGGCTTCGTCGCGGCAAGGTGCCAGCCTGCCCGCCGAAGTTTGCCAAGCCTGAAGGCCTGGATAAACGTAGGCTGGGTATCGCGGGGCATGTGCGCTCTTATGGTTCGATACAATTTTTCGCTAAGCTCAAAATCACTCACCATGAGCGCTGCTGTTGGACCATGAGATTTTAATCGATTTTTTGCTTATTTGGCAAAATGCCGCTACTCTACAAGAATATTATGTCCTGGTCTGAATCAATAGTTGGCAATTATTTTTGGAAGAACACCCAATGAAAGAGGCTTTATACGATTGTCATGATCATCACGATGATCATACCCACCATTCTATTACCGATGAAATTATCTGTCATCTACCGTATGCCATATTTGCCGCGTCATTGGGGCTTATTCTGGTCAGCATATTAAGTATGCTTGGTGGCATGCAAGCGCCTCATGACCATACTATGGAACATGATGAATGTACACTCGATATTCTGTTCCATAGCTTCCATTTTTTACATTTGGTTTTTGCGGCTACTGGTGCGCTATTAACCTTTTCTCGTTACTCGCGTAACTTAATTAAAGGGTTTATTGTTGCGCTGGTATCGTCATTCTTTTTTTGTACACTTTCTGATATTATTTTGCCCTATGGCGCTGCACGGTTATTTGGGGTGTCTATGGAGCTTCATCTTTGCTTTTTAACTGAATGGCATAACGTAATTCCTTTTCTACTGGTCGGTCTTATTAACGGCCTGATCATGAGCCAACATCCATCTTCCGCTAAAGCGTTCCATTCGCTTGTTGCCCATTTTTCTCATATTTTAGTCAGTTGCCTTGCATCCCTTTTTTATATGATTGGGCAAGGGTTTTATGATTGGCACCAGCAAATGGGGCTTGTATTTGTCTTGTTAATTTTGGTGGTTGTTGTACCATGCACATTAGCTGATATTATTATCCCTGTTTTTTTTGCGCGTACGAGGAAGATGCATGAAAAGCATTCAGCTTAAGAATGTAAAAAAAAGTTACGCCGGTGAACTAGTACTGGAACATTTTTCTTTAACTATCCCATCAGGGAAATTTTTTGCATTGTTGGGCCCGAGTGGTTCCGGCAAAACGACCATTCTGCGGTTAATTGCTGGATTTGATTCAGTTGATAGTGGCACCATATTTTTGGGCAATCATGATATCACAAACACCCCAATTTATAAGCGAACGGTCAATACGGTATTTCAGAATTATGCTTTATTTCCTCACCTGACCGTATTTGAAAATATTGCTTACAGCCAACGAGTACGGGGGCTTCCTGCAGTAGTTATAGAGCAGCGAGTAAATAAAATTCTACGTACCGTTCATTTGCAAGCACATGCCCATAAATCGATCGCACAACTTTCTGGTGGGCAAAAACAGCGAGTAGCATTAGCGCGTGCCATTATTAATGAACCGGATGTATTGTTGTTAGACGAGCCGTTGACTGCACTTGATCCTGAAATGCGCGAACGCATGTTACTTGAACTGATTGAGCTGCAAAGTAATTTGCAAACCACTTTTGTCTATGTTACTCACGATCATTCAGAGGCATTGGCAGTTGCAGATCAGATGGCGATCTTAAATCACAACGGCGAAGTGGAACAGGTAGGAACGCCGCGCGAAATCTATGAATACCCTGTTTCTAGCTTTGTTGCACAGTTCGTAGGTACTACCAATCTTTTTAAAGGGATTGTTATTGAGCAAGGAGCTGGGCTCGTTTCTGTTGATGTGGCGAACATTGGTGTTATTCGCGTGTTTGCTGCAGAATATCGACCATGGGCTCATGCACTCATGCAAGTGTTTGTAAGTGTAAGACCTGAAAAAATATTGATTACCAAAAAACAGGTTGCTGGCTTCGCCAATAGTATACAAGGCGTTGTAGTCGGTATTATCTATTATGGCCGTTCAACACAGTATAATGTTCGGGTAGCGGGAGAAATGGTATCTGTGTTTGAGCAGAACGAAGAGCATATAGAAAAAGAGATTATTGATTATGATGATCATGTATATCTCTATTGGCATGAAAAAAATGCGGTATTACTTGAGAGATAGGCGGGCTGAGCATGAAATCATCATTTAAAAAGATCGCGTATCAAGAGATTCCCTTTTTTTTAGCAACTATTCCACTTGCCTGGCAAATTATGTTTGGCATGATTCCTTTTTTTATTATCATGGCCATCGGGCGCGTCGGAACACAGGCTCGGTTTTTTTGGGATAATTTTTTATATTTCTTGTTCGATCCAGTACATTTTAAAATTATCTGTTGGTCCCTGTGGCTCGCTTTTGCTGTCAGTACCGTTTGTTTATTCATCAGTTATCCAATTGCCTATTGGATTGCGCGTTGTGCAAAGAAATATAGAACATTTTTCTTGTTTTTATTAGTAGTCCCGTTTTGGACCAATATTTTAGTACTCGCCTATTCATGGATTTTGATCCTAGAAAAAACGGGTCTTTTGAATGGTTTTCTATTGCATATCCATGCAATTAGCCATCCATTCACCTTCTTAAATAGTTTCTGGGCAATCTTTATTGTTGCCGTCTATTGTTACATGCCATTCATGATTTTACCGCTGTATTCAGCATTAGAAAAAATTGACACACAACTGTTAGAAGCATCAGCAGATTTAGGTGCTAGCTGGCGACAAACATTCTTTAACATTATTTTACCACTCAGTTGGTCTGGTATTCGTAATGGGTTTTTACTCGTATTGGTCCCGGTGTATGGAGAGTTTGCTATTCCCGCATTGGTTGGTGGTGACACATACATGTTGGTGGGGCCTACCATAGCACACTACGTTTTTACCGCACTTGATTTGCAAAAAGGGGCAGCATTTACGCTGTCTGCATGCGTTGTATTGCTCTGTGTTATCGGAGTTATCGATATACTTATGCGTAAACTTCTTTCGGCAAAGGATTATGCATGAAGCAGTTAAGTACACAGATGATTCGATGGTTGGTGTGGCCATTGATACTCGGTCTGACCTATGCATTTTTGTATTTGCCCATCATCATTTTAATTATTTTTTCATTCAATAAAGTGGCATTTCCGTACCGCTGGGTAGGATTCACCGGTGCCTGGTATACGCAACTGTTTAATTCCCCTGAAATTTGGAATGCGACCTATAACTCCTTTGTCGTTGCAACCAGCTCCGCGCTGCTCAGTGTTGGGTTGGGGCTTTTATGGGTATTTTATGGGTATCAAGCACATATGGGTAGGATGAATAAGATTTTCTACCTTAACCTTTTTGTTCCTGAACTCATATTTGCTTTTGGACTACTGGTACTTTTTACCTATAGCAAAGTAATGCTTGGACTAGCAACGCTTATAGTTGGGCATACTATTTTAGGGCTTGGTTATGTAGTGCCATTGCTGAGAGCTCGTTTTGACGAGCTTGATACCAATATTATTGAAGCATCATTTGATTTAGGTGCAGGGGTTCATCAAACATTTTTTAAAATTGTAGTTCCTCTATTATTTCCTACCGTGCTCGCCTCTTTTTTACTGGTATTTATTATATCGCTTGATGATTTTCTGATAGCTTTCTTTTGTGCAGGTAGCTCGGTGCAAACGTTATCGCTCTACATTTTTGCCATGGTACGCTCGGGAGTATCTCCGGCAATTAACGCATTATCCACCATATTGCTATTGCTCAGTAGTGTGCTGGTGTTCATCGTTTCTTTGGTGAGCGGGAGAGCAAAAATATGGTAACGTCCCCAAAAATGGTCATAGCAGTGCGTCTGGGCTATTTCTTTATAACAGTGTTTCTCATCGTTGGCATATTAAAGATTGCAACGTATGAGTACCCGCACGATCCTGCACGTTCACTCACGGTGCTTGCATGGGTAGACACTATCGATAGCGCCATTATTGAATCATTTGAGAAAAAAATGGGGGTCAAAGTATATGTGACCCATTTTGAAAGCAACGAAGAGTTATTTGTAAAACTATTTCTCAGTAATGGTGGGCAGTACGATATTATTATGCCATCAGACTATTTTGTCTCAAAACTTATAGACCATAAGTTAGTAAAAAAAATAGATACTGAACGGCTTTCATTCTTTGATCGATTAATTCCCCAGTTGCTCGACCGCCCCTATGACCCGCACAACGAATATTCCATTCCCTACTGTTGGACTTTATATGGCATTGGGGTTAACAAGGAGCTCGCTAACGTTGCAGCACACGATTTAACATGGAAAGATCTGTTTGTATGTACCGAATCTCAACGCGGTACTGTTGCCATGGTTAATGCGGTGCGAGAGGCAACAGCAATAACTGCGTTAATGCGCTATCATGATCTTCATCAATTATCTGAAGCAGAAGTGACTGAGGTTGAAGAACTGCTCAAAGAACAAAAGAAATGTGTAGCGGCCTATGTTGATGCAGATTTTCGTGCCAATTATTTACTTATCTCTCAGCAGGCTGCAAAAGCGGTGGTCACGAGTGCCAATATTGCCCGTGCATTGCAACAATATCCTCACCTTGATTTTGCAGTGCCACAAGAAGGAGGTTTTTTATTGATTGATACTATGATGATCAGCGCCAACTGTTCAAAAGAAGATTTGGCCTATGCATTTATCAACTTTTTATATAACCCCGAAATAGTGGCCCATCACATGCAAACATTGCCGGTAATTATGGCGACGCAAGAGGCCGAAGAGAACATGAAGGCCATGCACTATTCACCCGCGCTCATTCAAGAGCATTTCCACCCAACAAAGCCACTATTCTTGTTTCAAGACATTATTCCTGAATCAAAGCTCTTTGACCTCTGGCTAGCGGTTAAAACAACGTAGATGTCTATCTATGTTATTACCAATGGCTGCGGTGCACCAACAATGCCACTTGCAGTTGCTGCGCTTACGGTAATACCATTAAATGCATTACCTTTGCAGCTGCCACACAGCACAAAATCAAAAACCATGTTAGCAATGGTCGTTTTGCTTGCATTGTTTAATACGTTATTCCCTTTAAACGAAGGTGTTGCTGGTATTACCAGTTGAGTTGCAGGAATAACCGCAATTGTTACCCCGTTCTGTGCAACAATGTACTGTGCTGTTTGTGCGTTAGGACTTTGTGTAAATGCTGCTTGCAGCACACATTCCGTTTTGTTTAAAAACTCATTTTTGGTAATAGTGCCCGTAAAACTGCTCGGCGCTTGTGGCCCTACGACAAAGGTGATTGGGTCTGATGCGATATTTAAATTACCGTCTTGATAGATAGATATTGCTTGCGCGGTGTGAGTGCCAACTGTTTTGGCAGTAGCAGTAATTGACCAGTTATTAGGGTCTGTGTGTGTGCCTTGTGGTTGTGGTACACCATCGATAAGCAAAAATACCAGTGATGGGTCTTGCGCTTGGCCGGTAAAAGTGGTTGGCGTGTTAACTGATGCAGCGGCAATTGGTGATCTGACGGTGGTAGTAACCAGTGCAGGGTTGCTCAGGTAACGAGCAACAAAAGCACTGGCTGGGGAGCTCGTTTTGCCCCCAATAACGATATTGCCATCCGCTTGCACGGCAATGGAAAAGGTGTCTCCGGATATAACAGGCCCAATGGCAGTACCATCGTTGCCAAATGAACTATCTACAATGCCCGTACTTGTGTAACGGGTTAATTGCCAAAACTCAGCTGGAGAGGAACCTGCTAACACTATTGCACCATCTGCCTGCAATAATATTGTATTACAGTAAGAGCCTGGAACATTGTTATTAAAACCGGTGCCATTAAAGCTGGAATCAAGATTACCTTGTGTATCAAATCGGGTTACTTGAAATAGAGGAGTCGAGCCAACAAATGCTTTGCCTCCTACCAGCAATTTACCATCAGGTTGTATTACTAGACCGTTATTAGCGCCTATTATGCCTGCTGGGCCTGTTGCTAAACCATTCATGCCAAATGTTTTGTCTATCGATCCATCTGTATAGTAACGTACAAGGTATATGGAACCAGTAGCTTGCTGTTTTTGAGATCCCGTTAATGCAACAATGTTGCCATCTGCTTGTACTACTAAACCTACTATGCCGCGTACTGTGGGGCTTGGGCTTGTTTCAAAGACAACATCAGGGGAACCATTGGCAGTAAAGCGCATCACCACATTAGCGAAAGTATCGATATTCCCACCTCCTACCACAATTTTACCATCTGCTTGTTGCACCATTGAATACAGGTCGCAATTAACAAGCGCTGGTGCAGTCGCCACCCCGTTACCACTGGTGCCAAAACTGTTGTCGATAATGCCAGCACTCGTATACCGTGTTAAAACACCATTGAGGGAACTATCATAACCACACGCTACAATGCTACCATCTGGTTGAATAAGAAGAGCAAAAATACCTGCTAATGTGGTTGTCACCACGCCAGTTCCTGCGGGGCCAAAGGCGGTATCGGGGCTGCCATTAGGGCTCAGGCGTACTATTTGAGTGCTAGACGCTGTAACTATTTTGCCATCTGTTTGAATTGCCATTGCATAGCACTCGAAGCCGCTGGCGACATTTTGTACCGTTAGATATCCTGTGCCACTGCCACCGAATGAAGGGTCGAGTGTGCCATCACTAGCATTGATCGCTAGAAATAAGTGGGTGCCCGTGAAAAGAAGTGCGAGGAGCGCGAAACGCTTCATATAATTCTCCTGGTTTTATGAAATGGGGTTAATTCATTTTCATGAGCATACGCCGAACTATTTTTACCTGTCAATGGTATTTACGTGACAGCAAAAGTGAACAAGTACAAAGACGCCGTTTTGTAGTATGCTTGAATACTATACTATCATTTTCGTTCTCAGCAGATATGGGTGAAATAATGGCATTAGAAAAAAAGTTTTATGTAACGACCCCTATTTATTATGTTACTGCAAAGCCGCATTTAGGCACTTTGTATTCAACCTTAATTGCAGATGTGTTAAATCGATGGCACCAATTAAAAGGAGAAAAGACCTTTTTTTTAACCGGTACCGATGAGCATGGGCAGAAGATAGCGCAGGCTGCAGCAAAGGCAGGTAAAGAACCAAAAAGCTTTGTAGATGGTTTTATTGATGCATACAGGCAGATGTGGAAGCGGTATGATATCAAGTATACTAAATTTATTCGTACTACTGATCCTGATCATATCAAGGCAGTGCAAGCATGGATTGTTGCATTACAAAAATCAGGTGATATTTACAAGGGTGAATATAGCGGTTGGTACTGCATACACTGCGAAACATATTTAACTGAGGTGCCCGAAGGGGCACAACACCCGCCATGCAATACATGCAATCGCCCAACGGAATTTATTCGAGAAGAGTCATACTTTTTTAAATTATCTGCGTATGCTCAGCGGCTGATCGATTTTTATACACAAAACCCTCATTTTATTAACCCACCTGAACGGTTGCACGAGGTAATCTCTTTTGTAAAATCAGGACTAAAAGATCTAAGCATTTCTCGCACCACTATTCAATGGGGCATTCCATTTCCGGGCGACGACAAGCACGTAGTCTATGTGTGGGCAGATGCACTCAATAATTATATTTCTGCTGTCGGATATGCAGACCCTGCGCGAACACAAGAGTTTAATTTCTGGTGGCCTGCAGACGTGCAAGTGCTGGGTAAAGATATTGTACGATTTCATACTGTTTTCTGGCCCGCATTTTTAATGGCAACTGGTTTGCAGTTACCAAAAAAGTTGCTCGTGCATGGCTGGATTAAAGTGGGCGAGCACAAAATGTCAAAGTCGTTGGGCAATGCAATAGATCCCGATGAGCTAGTGAGCCAATACGGTCCCGATTGTGTGCGTTATTATTTAATGCGTTACCTAGCTATTACTCACGATTCGCAATTTAGTATCCCTGATTTAGAGCAACGGGTGAACACCGATTTAGCAAACGATTTAGGTAATCTGCTCAACAGAACATTAGTGCTGGCGCATAAGCAAGGCCTTAACATTGTTCCTGCCCCGCACCTATGGTCAGAGCAATCATTGCAGTTGCGAGACACGTGGTGGAATACGTTAGAAGAGTATAGCCAATTGCTTGACGATGGCATGATTCATAGCGCATTGGCAGTGTGTTGGCAATTTGTGCACGCAGTGAACAGCTATTTTCATGCCCGTGAACCATGGAAACAAAGTAAAACAGATGAACAAGGGTTTATAGAAACTATTGCAGCAACGTGTCATGCATTAGAAGCGGTAGCTCTCTTGTTGTGGCCAATTATGCCACAAAAGATGCATTTAATGTTGCAAGCATTGGGCGTTGAACTTAAAATAGGTGCGCCGTATATCGAGCAATTAAAACTGGGTGCATGGAATAGAACCTATATTTTAATGATGATCCAACCACTGTTTCAGAGAATCGAGCCGAAAGCAGCTGAACCAGTCTTCGCTAATCCGGGCCCTCAGGCTCGGCTAGCTACGCCCGGCGGGGCCAAAGGAACAGATGGAGCTGTTGTTCAAACATCTGCCGCGGCAGCTACGCCGCAACCCGTGCAGTCAGAAACATCAATTACTATTGATGAATTTGCCAAAGTTGCATTGCATGTGGGGTTGATTCAGGAATGTCATGAAGTGCCGCAGTCGGAAAAATTGTGGCGATTAATGGTAGACTTCGGGCAGCTGGGTGTGCGTCAAATTTTGTCTGGTATTAAAAAAGCATATGCAGCACAAGAGCTTATTGGACGCAAGGCGATCTTTGTTACTAACTTAGCCCCACGTGCCATGATGGGGTTCCAATCTCATGGCATGTTATTGGCAGCAAATGACAGCACTGGTAAGCCAATTATTATGCAACCGTTAAGCGATGTGCCGGCGGGAACACGATTGAAATAGCAGTTAAAAAAGAGTAGTAGATGCATTATTACCTGCACAAAATACGACAACATGGGTTTGTTGGTTGTATGCGCAAGAGCGTGCGTCGTGTAGCAGCACAGGTGGCGTATAGGTATAACCGTTACCAAGCATATGCGCGTACACAGGAAATCACCTGGCAACAGTTACAACGAAAATATGGGTTGCCAGAATTTACCGTGTGGTGGCAACAACAATGCACGCGTGACGTTGCGTTGTTTAAAAAGATTCTTGCACAAACAGCACCAGCATATCCGCGCGACGAAGCTGCGTTGCTGAATCAATGTTTTTCTGTTTTAGGTTCTCCTGAAATCTGTTTTACTCAAATGCCGTGGCATGATGATTTTATATTGTTGAACGAATTGCAAAAAAAAGCGCTCGCCCTGACCCAGGCTTCGCATGAAGCTACGCCGGGCAGGGTGATTAAATTATCGCCTGTCCGTCATAGTCTTGACGACGGTGGAAGGGTACCGAGCGCTCATGTCCCTCGATACATTCGACTTCGTCGAACACTCGGGATGAGCGCTGAGAAAACGTTCTTTTCATCAGAAGAACAGTCAGCATCATGCTCCTTCGACCCCACCTGCTATTACAAAGATATAGTTATTATTCCTCACGCGGGGCCAGAGCGTGGGCGTGATATTAAGGTGCCGTGGGAACTGTCACGCTTTCAACACGTTGCGCAATTGGGCATGGTGTATGAAAAAACAAAAGATCAGCGTTATGCGCAGCTGTTTAAACAGCAGATTACCGATTGGCTCGAACAGAACCCATTACATTTTGGGGTGAACTGGGTGTGTCCCATGGATGTAGCTATTCGTGCTGTTAATTGGCTTTGGGGCGTCTATTATTTTAAGCATGCAATTGATGATATGCAGTTTTGGCAAAGACTTACCTGTGCGTTGCATGATCATATGACATACCTGGAACATAATTGGGAAATCTATGACGGGCACACTTCAAATCATTATCTGGCAGATCTAATCGGCTATTTGTATCTTACTCATTTCTTTTATAACAATACTGGTATTGCAGATACATTCACCAGCTGTGTGCAACAGATTAAAAAAGAGTTCGCAGTTCAAGTATTTGATGAAGGTACCGACTTTGAAGGGTCAACCAGTTATCATCGGATGGTAACTGAATTTTTTTATCATGCGTTTGTGCTTGCCGAATCTATGGGACAAGTATTTGATCATGAATCACACCAAAAATTGCAGCGCATGTTCCAGTTTATTGATGCGTGTCAGTATAATCATGAAGCATGGATGCAGATCGGCGATAATGATTCAGGAAAGCTGGTATTTGGCATTACGCCGCACCTTGTTCACACCCATGCGCTGCATGGAGTGTATACCTACCCATCATTTGGATTATCTATTATTAAAAATCAGTCAGTGCATATAATGCTGCGCCATTATGCGTATCAAACGCATCAACCCACTGGTCATTTCCATCAAGATGCTGCACAGGTTACCGTGGCAGTGCGCGGCGTTCCACTAATTGTCGATCCCGGCACCTATGTATACACTGCATCAGCGTATTGGCGTAACTATTTTAGATCTGCACGAACGCACAACGGCCCTTGCATTGACGACGAAGAGCCAGCACCGTTGACCAGTGAACTTTTTACTTTGCCTGTGCAGGTAAGCCGAGCGCTCATCCCGAGTGATTGCGGAGCAATTGTATCGAGGGACATGAGCGCTCGTGGCCATTCCACCGTCGTTAAAACTATGGCGGACACGTCGATACATCGAACACCCTACCGCGGCGAATCCTTGGCGAAGACGGGTCAGGGTGAGCGCACGCAGTGCATCGCGCAAGAAAATATAGTGCGTACAACGCACTACTGCTACGCGCACAAAGGGCTTGCAATTACGCGTACCGTCACTTGGGATGCTGATGCACAGAGAATTACTGTAATTGATGTAATTTCTGCCATCGAACAACAATACACGGGTAAACAGATATCATGGTACTTTACATTAGGTGTTGATGCGTATGTAGATGAGAGCGCGATACAGCTATTGCATGAAAATGAACCAGTAGCAACAATCCAAGCGAATGTGCCATTAGCATTGGTGCCTGGGTATTTTTCAGCTGGTTATGGGTATAAAAAAGAAGTGCCATGTGTGCAAGCGAGTGTGTCGCTGGAAATAAATAAAGAATATATTTTTGAATTCGTTTTAGCGAAAGATGAATAATGTTGCGAAATCTATTGCCATTTATTTGTTCTATTTCAATGATTACCTATGCATCACACGATCAGTTGATTACTGAACAATGTGAAAAAGAAGTAAGGGACACATTCAGTTTGTTTGAACGGTATATGTATGATGCTATTACATACGGCGCATCTGATAAACAATGTAATGAGATTGCATGCATTATGTTACATCAAAAAATGCCATTAAGCACAGCTGCGTACAATATTTTGCATGCATTTGAAAAGCAATATGCGCAAGAAGTGTGGCGCGAAGTAAAAAAAGAAGTACCTCATTATAATATGATTGAGCGGGATATTGCAATGTTCCGTGCACTACCTAAACCAATCCGTTTTTCTGCTCTTAAAGTTCATCCTGATACGCCCCCAGCACTCATTTGTTCTTTACTCGGTTCATGTGGCCATGCTGACGCATTGATGGACCAATGGTATGGCAGTTCCCAAGCAGTAACAGGAATAAATGTTACTGCTTGTAGCGCAGATGCATGTAAACAGATCATAACTAATATGAATTTTGCCTCAGATTGTTTAGCGCGTGCGATAAAAAGTAATACACGTTTTGCATTGCTTCCATCGTTTCCGTTATATATTGAACCAGTGCACACGGTGCAAGAAGCAGAGTTAGCCATGGGTGTTTCTGCATTTGATGAAGTACCAGTTTTTTTAGCTAAAGTACCTGCCAATGCTACCAGCAGAGTAGTATTTTTATCACAGCTAGCACATATACACGAGTTGCATGGAGCAACATTTCCAACGGCACATATACCTAAAGAGCCACAAGGGCCATTGTATGCATGGTCAGATCAATTAAGAAATGTGCAAACACGTATTGCTGATGCATTATTCATTGCAGATGATTTAGATCTACTTATCAAACAACAACATCTTTTAAAACAGTTTCTCAGTAATCATGAAAAACAGGTAATTGCACAAGGTAATCGTGACCAATTGCGTGCGTTGTACGAATTCCAACTGCTCAACAAAGGCTCTTTAGCCGCACAACGCTTTGTGCAGAGTAAAACACTGCTTGCTATTGCACGATATCTTGCATTTCGACGATAATATTTGGTTGAAGAAAAGATGCTTTGCTATTACAGCGTAAATAGCTGCGTATTATAAAATAGTACGTTGCCCCACGTCGTGTGATGCAGATGCTCAATCAACGGTGCAAAGTTATGTTGCGCTAACCAGTCACGAATTTCAGTGTATTGCGGTATGCCTTTGTATCGTTCCGTTGTATTTACTTCTACCACCAATGCGCTGACATTGGACAGCAGTTGTTCTGCGCCTTGCAGTATTGCTAATTCTGCCCCTTGTGCATCAAGCCACATGCAATCTATGGTTGGTATGGTATTTTGATGTGCCCAAGCATGCAGAGTGGTCGTTGGTACCTTGATAGTCTGATAGTGCACGTCAGGATGTTCTTGCTGTATCTCTTGGGGTGCAAACAATGAGTTTGTACTGCTAAAAACCCCTTCCGTTACAAACATAGGCGCAGTACCAATGGTATTACTGAGCGCTAGTTGATACGTGCGTACGTTGGGCAAATTATGCGTGCGCGCACATAGTTCTGCATACAGGACAGGGACCGGTTCAAACGCATGAATAGTGCCGCTGCTAAACAGGGCGCTGAACTTAACGGTGTCTGTACCATCGTGCGCTCCTGCTTCAATAAATATCGCGTTAGCGGGCAACAGTGTCGTTAAATAGGCACGTGAAAATTGCTGTGGTTTATTAATTTTCTTCATCGGGTGGTGCAACAACTTTTTTATAGCCACATGCTTTGTTAGAGCATACGAGCAGTGACCCCTCTTTTTTGGTGTATTTCTTAACTAAAAAGGGCAATCCACATTGTGGGCAGGGTGTTTCTTCTATATCACCAAAGACAACAAACTTGCAGGTCGGGTAGTTGGCGCATCCCCAAAAGACACTTCCTTTCCACAATTTTTTAACTACTGCTCCTTTGTCTAACGGGCAAGGGAACGATGCTTTTGTTTGTTCAATATATTTACATTCAGGGTAGCCTGAACAGGAAATAAATGAACCAGCACGCCCCACCATTTGGCGGAGTTTATGTTTTTTACATTTCGGACAGATGCGATCGAGTAGTATTGGTTCCGGTGTTTTAATCAGTTCAATAGTGCCATCTTCTGCACGTTTAAAATTGCTCGTAAATGTACATTCTGGGTATCCCATGCAGCCCAAGAACGGCCCATTGCGTGACATGCGAATGGCAAGTTTATGATCTTTGCATTTAGGGCACGTGATCTCTGTTGGTTCAATATGTTTTTTGCCCTGTTCTTTTTTAGGGCCTATAAACTTCTTAAGATCGTCTTGGAACTCTTTATAAAATCCACGCAACAACTTATCTCGTTCTAATTCCCCTTGGGCAATGCGGTCTAACTGCTCTTCCATGGCGGCAGTAAATTTGAGATCCATAATACGGGGTAAATGCTCGATGAGTAGTTTAGTTACTGTCATGCCTAACTCAGTTGGCATGAACCGTTTCTTTTCCACGGTAGTGTACGAGCGAGCACGAATAGTGTTTAAAATAGTTGCGTACGTACTCGGGCGGCCAATGCCTTCTTTTTCTAATGCTTTTACTAAACTTGCTTCAGAATAGCGTGCGGGTGGTTGTGTAAAATGTTGCTTAGGATCTGTTTTGGTTAGATCGAGTGCGTCTTTTTCTTTAATATGTTTTGGTAATACAACCTTCTTTTCATCACCATCTTCATCGTCACTTGCGCTATATACTTTAGTAAACCCGTCAAAAATTAAGGTTGACCCAGTCACTTTAAACGTAAACTTATCACCAGTAATAGTTACTTGGCGTTGCGCATACAATGCAGGAGTCATCTGACACGAAACAAATCGTTTCCAGATCAGTTCATACAGTTTTGCCAATTCTGGGCTTGCGTGACGTTTGACCATCTCGGGCGTAACGCTCACATCAATAGGGCGAATTGCTTCGTGGGCGTCCTGCGCTTTGCCCGCTTTGGCGTATACATTTGCTTTGCTTGGTAGATAATCGGCGCCGTACTGCTTTTTAATAAAGCTGCGTGCTTCGGTAACTGCTGATTCAGCAATACGCAATGAGTCACTACGCATATACGTGATCAACGCAACGGGTGACTGCGCATCTTCAAGCGGGATCCCTTCATATAAGTTCTGTGCCAGCTGCATCGTTTTTTTAACGGCAAAGCCCAGCTGATTATAGGCAGCTTGTTGCAAGGTGCTGGTCATAAACGGTGGTGATGCCTTTTTACTACGCTCTTTATCTTCGATCGATTCAATACTATAATCGCCCGATTCAATCTTCTTAACCGTTTCTTTGGCAACTTTTTCTGTTTTAATATCGATCTTTTTATCATTGATGTGCGTGAGTGGTGCAATAATGTCACCGTCTTTGTGCTTAAACGTTGCTTCTATGCTCCAGTATTCTTCAGGCTTAAATGCGCGAATTTCGTCTTCACGATCGCAAATTAAACGGAGCGCTACCGATTGCACACGGCCAGCAGAAAGCCCTTTGGTAATCTTACGCCATAAGATTGGTGATACTTCGTACCCTACCCAGCGATCCAGCACGCGGCGTGCTTGCTGTGCGGCAACCTTTTGCATATCTATATGGGAAGGGTGCTCAAGCGCGTTCGTAACCGCGTTTTTGGTAATTTCGTTAAACCAGATACGGTACATGTGAGAGGATTTTTTGGCTACCTTTTCAATTTCTTGGCCAATGTGCCAGGCAATAATTTCCCCTTCGCGGTCAGGGTCAGGCGCTAGGTAAATTTCATCAGATTTAGCAGCTTCTTTGCAGATATCTGCAATAACCTTATCTTTGTTTTCAATGACTTCATAATCAATGTCGATCGCCTTATCATTTATGGTGACACCCAGTTTTTTGGGGGGCAAATCTTTAACATGCCCTATTGTGGACATGATCTTAAAATCTTTGCCTAGAAACTTAGAGATCGTTTTAATTTTTGCGGGTGATTCGACAATTAATAGTTTCTTCATTGTTCTTTTTATTTAAGGGTACTGCCGTTACTCCATTACACACAAGTCCAGGATTAGTAGTGGTACTACTTTTTTTCGAATAGTTCAATAGTATCATAAAATAAAAAATTACAAAAAGTCAAACAATATGGTCTTTTCAGGGAAAAAAGCCCCTTTGGTGCTATCCTGTTTTTTCTTGGAGTGTATCTGTATTTCTGAGGACTCACTTTGGTCCGGGAGGGCAAGCCATTGCTTTTTTTGATGCTTTCCTGCCAAGATAGCTAACAAATGGGTTATATGTAAAGAAAGGGATTTTATGTTTTTGCAATTATTGGCGTCTCAATTGCTCAATTCGGTATTGGTTTTTTGGCCACAGAATTTTATTGTTTTTTTGGGTGAGTTCTGGGCTAATCTGAAATATGGATTCAAGCATTTGTTTACTCAAGTACGGTACGGGTTAATTGCCTATGAATCCGTTTTAATTGGGACGTCTTTTTTAATAGGGATTTGCGGATTGATATTGATGATGATAGCTCTAGTGATGTATAGGAATGAACCACTAGGTGATGGTTCGCAATGGGTTATTCCATTTCTTACGTTATGTATATGGCATGCGCTGCTAACGGCTTTCTTATATATAATTCTTGCAACTATTCTCTTGAACGTGTTGTATGCATTTTTTTCAAAGAATAAGAGCAGATATATTTCTGGTTATCGATTTTATGGTGTACTTGTTTTGTATATTATATGTCTGGGTATTATTTTTGGTACTTTTACTCAATGGATGCAAGAAATTAATGCTATGATTACTGCTATACGAAACGAGGGGAATAGATCTTTTTTAACTTTATTGCTTTTTTTAGTGCCAGGAGGGCTTGTATATCCCGAGCTAGTAAAGCATGTTGTTTCATTGTTTGCTAATCCCCTTTTTTGTATGCAGCTTATTGCCTGTGCAGATCTGGTGACAACACAATGGCGCCAATATACGGTGGTAACAAAAATAGCACTTTGGATTGGGCTCCTGCCATGTATGGGGGTGTGCTATATGATGTATTGCGTGTTATGGAAGCTCCATGCGTTGATAAGTTCATCGATCCTTGTCAATTTTATGGGTGCGGGTATCATAGTGCTTGAGCTACCGTTATTACCAATACTTTTAGGTATCTCCGTAATTTTTTTATACACATTCTATGCGCGGCAAGAGCAGTTAATTAAAGATTGAGCTACAGCTACCAGGTTTGTGATTTTCTAATAAGTTCTTCGTGTTTTTCGATTTCCTCAATCCTATCCAAGAGCTTGTGAGCCTTATCATTTGCAATAATGTTGTAACTGCTTCTAATCAAGTGAGCGGTAGCAGTAGCGTTCGCTGCAAATCGTATATTATCATTACTGCAATATGAACTTGCATATAAACAACCCAGTGAGGCAGCCATTCTTGTTAATGGGCCAGCTAATTCTATGCCAGCCTGTGCAAGGGCAATTCTTTTGATTTCTGATAGCGCTTCTATTTCTTCTGTTGTGGTTCTTTTTTCTTTGGCGAAGATCTGATCGCTTTTTTTTAATTCACGTGCAATATCATCACCATTCGGTGTTGCATGGACACCATCCAATGGCAATGCTGATACATAAAAGCTTTTTATGCGAACATTTGGCAATAAAATTTTATGCGCTACAATGTGCCCTAATCCTTGGAATGTTACTAGAAGACGTCCTATGGCATAGTATGTCAATAAGCCACTGGTAATAGTCGGTAAACTAAGAAGGGGTTTTTGAGCATCTTGGGTGCAATGTGCTATAACAGTCAGAGCCGGGATTACTTCACTTGCTAAGCTTATATTGATCATCTCTGCAAGCTCTTTTTTTAATCCTTGTCCATTTTCAGTGAAATAAAAGTTGGTTTCTTGTTGTTGCTGTTTGTTCTGTGGTGCAACAAGCGGTAAATATTCTTTATAATTTCTAAACTCACCGGCGTGCATTATTGCGCACGTTGTTGCGCTTAAGAGCAGTAATAATAATTTTTTCATATGATCCTCTATATTTAACTTCATATAACGAATCTATATGTTTCTGTATTTTTTGTCAAGTAGAAATTTTATTATCTCATGCCAGATACCTGATTTAGGCAGCTCAGCTTCCAGAGGCCAAGGGCATGAGCGCCTCAAGGGGAGTGCCATTTAGTCAGTAACGTTTTTTATCGATGTTATGAGAGAAGATGTCCAGGTATTAATAATTTTTTAATTTTCGCACTATCAACAAATCAATGCCCCGATTCAAAACAGATAAGGCATTCTTTTTTTTCGTGCAAATCTATCGTTACTTGTTGATTGTTGCAATTTTTTTTTCATAACTCAGTCGCAATTGTTTTTTTAATAATAATTTCTTGTAATGTCTGGACTTGACCAGGGGTTTTGTTGCGTTGCTGAGGCCAAGTAGTGCTGTTTGTTGGTCATTGCGAACCACTCTGCGGATGTTTTCGGGAGTAATTGCGCGATTTATTGCTGCGAGAACACGATTCATTTCTTGTTCTTGCGCTGCCGCTCTTTGCGCGTCTGTTTGAGTATGCTCTGAGCTTATGAGATCAAAAGAGTGAGACAATAAAAGCACGAAAAGCATAGTTTTTAAAGAATATGATATACGGTGCATGATTATTCTCCTTTTTCAGGGTTATACAGAAAGACTTAATGATAACAAGAATCTATCATTTGCCTGTTATTTTATGATATTTCTCATAAAGAGGGAATGTATTGGGGGGAGGAATTGTTATGCATATGAAGCAATCTATTGCTGCGCTGTGTTTTGGCATACTGCATGTGTCATTGTGTGCTGTTGAGCAAAGTATGTCTGGCGCAGTGAATGTGCCACTGCACGCGCAATCGTTTGCCGCTTCGCAACTGCCGCGTATCGCGAGCGTATTAGTATCTGCTGCGTGTTTAGCATGGCGAGTGTATGAACAAGAGTATTTTATGCCATTTACTCAATTTCCATGGTTTTTAAAAGCAACAGTTGAGCAAATATATAATTTAGAATTTTTTCATGGCAAACATTTGCACTGGCCTGACTTGGACATCGACCTCGATATTGAATCGATCGAACACCCAGAAACATATCCGTTGTTATATTCATAAGCTACTTATCCGTATGACGTTTGGCACCGATTATTGCCCCTATTCGTTCCATAAATAAACGGCGCTCGTCAGAATCCATAGGATCTATATCTCTCGCGCGCTTCATGCTTTTTGAGATTTTAGGCTTGTCATGTGCATCTAATGGTGCTTGACACAAAGGGCACGTTTTTAGTTTGCTGCGGCAAATATTGCAGCACAGATCGGTATGTTTGTTTATGCATGTAAGAGTACTCAATTGTACTTTTTTGCTCTGTTCTTCGAAACACAAGAAACATTCTGCGTTATTGTTTTGTTCAGAGGCATCCATTGTATTGGTAAAGAATGATATGGCAATGACCGTGCAATAGCCAGTAAGCAGTATAGATTTATTCAGTTGCATAAAGATATCCTGTGTTAGAATCATAAAAAATCTATCATCTTCTCGTTATAATATGATATTTCTCATAAAAAGGGTATAGCCTATTTTTAGGGGGTTCACTATGCAAAGAAAGAAGAGGAAGGTTTTGTTATGTGTTATGCCTATGATTGGTATATCGTTTTTGCATCTCCCTGCTGTTGAACAGACAGCAACACACACCATTGCTGTACCGCCAATATCGCAACAGCAATCTTTCGCTGCACAAATACCACGTATTGCCAGCTTGCTTGCTTCAGCCAGTTATTTATTGTGGCAGTGGTGGCATAAGCCAGCGAATACACCGGAGTCAACGCTAGCACCAATGCCTGTGCAAACAAACCAGACGCAAGTACCAGTAAATATGCAAAGTACCGATGCGCAAGAATCTACTTCTTATGCGCGCCAACTGCATGCATACAAGCGCGCGTTGCGCAAAAGATTAATGAGCGAGGCTGTGCAATTACGTTCTTTGATTGCTGAACATAAGCCGTTTGATCAAGTACGCTTAGCGATGCCTGCAGATATCTACGCAGTGCGCGTCGATGCAGTACGCACGCATTTGATAGATATGGGTGCTATTGAAAAACAGATGTATAGTACCACGCCTGCAGTTGGCATAGTTGCTGAACGCTACGCATTACCGTTTACCTGTTATGTTTGTTGCATTGGTGCACCGTTACAACAAACAATTCATATGGAATGCATAACGCTTATGGAGCACTGTGCAATGCACGTGCCCGATGTAATGCAGGAGACAGTGGTACGCTGTGTCGATGCAGCGCGGGCGTATAATCAAGCAGGCTTTTGTGATCGTGCAGTTACGCTTTGCAATCTGTGTTGGGCATTATTGCGCAGTGTAGCGCTAGTAGGTATTAAAACGGCTGGTGCGGTAGGAGTTGGAGTAATGCACGGGATTGCGCAAGAGATGGGTGATGCAGCACAGATGCTTGTTGACCCCAACGCGTGGATTAACCGTTTATTGTTACTGCTTGAAATCGCAATTGCGTGTGTTACGCGTATAGTACAACAAGAGCCGCTGATACCCGCAATTGCAAAAGAAACGGTGATGTCTGAGGGAGAGCTTATTGCCTGGCATACGCTCATTGCAGCGGTGGAAAAGCAGATGGCACAAGCGGTGCAATCATATGGCAATGATCAACCGATAGCAGAATTAACGCTGGTGCCAGAAAATGTAGTCAAAAAAAATGCGCTTGATACTATCACCCGGATGATGCGTGCAAGTGCGCACCATATGTATGAACATCCTGCCTATGCATATCTTGAACCAGGAGCAACCATTACTGCACTCGCACCCCAGATAAAATGTCCGCTGTGTTTGCTGAGCGTTATTGCAATAGAGGTAATTAATCGTTCTTTTGCTAGCGCGTGAAGAAAGAAGGGTAATTTTTTATGGTATTTTTTTTCTAGTTTTTTTATATTGAATGCACAGGTGTTATAAATACTGTAATCATAAAAAAGATGAGTAGTGAATAATGAAGAGATCTGCTGTTCACGCAATATTGGCGTTCATTGCAATAGTTAATTTTTACTGCTCTTCTTTTGCTGCGGGTGAGACGGCAGAGAAGCCGATAGCCATTCTTATTTATGCAAGCAATCCCTTATATTATGAACTCAATTTATCATCTGCATTATCACAAAAATATAATAATTTTCGTATTTTTTACATTGATGATGGGCTGCATTCATGGGTGCTAGAGGGCATTTATTATTGGATCCGTGAGCATGATACGCAACGGCGTGTTACTATAATTACCGACCATCAACAGAAAGGGTTGCTCGGTAACTATTGGTCGATCATTCACAAATATATTGAAGATGATGAAATTGTGATTCATTTGCGTGCAGATGATTGGTTCGAGCATGAGCACGTTTTAAAACATATTAATGAACTGTATCAGGATGAATCAACGTGGATGACCTATGCACAATTTATGGTGTACCCTACCATGCAACCAGGGTATTGTAAGCAATATCCTGAGTCGGTTGTGCTCGACAATAGCTGGCGTAAACAGTCACTCTTACTACCCTACTCACATCTATGCACCTTTTATGGGCGCTTATTTAAAAATATTAAGCTGCAAGATTTTATTGAACGTAACGGGTTCTTCCCCTGCGCATTTGAATCGGCATTTATGTACCCTATGTTAGAAATGGCGGGCAATCATGTACAGTTTGTGCCAGAGCTGTTGTATATCTATAACAAGCGGGGTATCAATGTGCCAGCAGAGCAGAATATATATCTTAAGATGGCAGTAGCCCGGTACATACAAGAGAAACAAGAATATAAACCATTGCGTACGTTGTCTTGCGAGGCAGTGCAGTGTGATGGAGTTGATATTATTGTTTTTTCATTTAATCGGCCCATGCAACTGTATGCATTACTAGAATCTATTGAACGGCACATGTCTGGGGTTGGTAACATCTCAATACTGTATCGAGTTACTAATGATGAGTATGAACGGGGTTACAAACTGGTAAAAGACCGCTTTAAAAAGGTAAAATTCGTACCACAAATAATGACCCCGCGTAATGAATTTAAAATGCAAACAGTTGAGCTCGTGCGGCAAAGCTCTGCGTATCTCATGTTTGGCGTTGATGATATTATTGTAAAAGATAAAATCAATTTAAAAGATTGCGTTTCGTGGATCGAAAAAACGAAAGCCTATGGGTTTTATTTGCGGTTGGGTAAAAATATAAAAAAATGTTATTTTCCGCAAGCGCCCATAAATCCCGATAGTTCTATTAAACCGTATATAGAATTAGACCATCATGTATGTGCATGGGAATTTCAACACGGTAGCCATGATTGGAAATATCCCAATACGTTGGATATGACCATATACCGTAGAGATACTGCATTAGCGCCATTAACGAATCTTTTGTACCAAACACCGAATATGCTCGAGGGGTTGTGGTTTGGCATAGCAGATTATCAAGGAATTGGTCTGAGCTATAGTTTCTCAAAAATTGTGAACCTTCCATTGAATGTAGTACAAGATGATGAGTTCAATAATCCTCATACTATTGATATTGCACCAGAAAAATTGTTAAGACTTTTCTTAGACGGTCTTAAGATTGATATTGATGCAGTATACCAAATCAATAACGAATCGGCCCATATCGATTTTATACCGCCACTGGTAGTACGTATCTGAACTAAACGAAATAGTTTTGCCAAAGGGGGATAACTATGAAGTTACGTGTGGCATCGTTGTTATTGTTGGTGTGCATGTCGATTATTGCTGAACAGAAACGGTTTGTTATTGTAGTACCATCGTATAAAAATAAAGATCACTATAAAAAGAATATCGATTCGATTCTTGATCTTGCCTATGAGCAGTACCGCGTCATTTATTTAGATGATCGTTCTCCGGACAGTACCGGTGCGTTAGTGCAAAACTATGTTGAACAAAAAGGTATGGCCCATAAATTTACCATTATTACCAATACTATTCGCGTGTTAGCACTCGCTAATATTTATCGTGCAGTGTACATGTGCGATGATGATGAAATCTGTTTATTTTTAGATGGGGATGATTGGTTCGCCCGCAAAGATGTACTAACCATATTAAATCAAGTATACAATAACGAGCATGAAGAAGTGTGGATGACCTATGGCAATTTTAAATGCTCATCCAAAGAAAATTGGACTATCAATGAAGATATTCCTGACGATATTATTTTGCGTAATGCATACCGCGAATATGATTGGGTCACCAGCCATTTACGTACTTGTTATGCAGGCATATTTAAACAGATCAAATTAAAAGATTTATTACATAACAACGGTTTTTATCCCGTTGCCTGGGATTTGGCTTATATGTTTCCATTACTGGAAATGAGTGCGGGACGCGTTCATTTTATTAAAGAAGTGCTCTACATGTATAATACGCAAAATCCCTTGAGCGATATGTATCAAAAACCTAAAGAACAGCTTGAGCTCGATAAATATATTCGCAAGCAAAAACGGTATACCAGTATTAATGGTGTCATGAAACAAGAGGCTAAGGTGCAGGTTGAACAAGGGGGTCTTGTGATAGTGTCCAATGGCACACCAGATGTGTTAGAGCAGTTTTTAAAACAACAAGCAGAGCTGATCAATAATTTCAAACATGCAGTGTGTGTAGTATGGTCTGCACAAACGCAAGAGCATGAAGCGTATTACCGTGAAATTATGAATCAATATGATATTACGGGGTGCCACAACGGCCTATTCTTTGCAGCATTTCATGCATTAGCGCAAAAAAAAGAAAAAATTAATTACCTGTTTGTGTGTAGTGATACATGGCAAGGAGAATCATCTACTAATCTAAAGCATGCCGTTGATCATCTTAATCAAACCAAAGCGGTAGCCATGTTACTTTCAAAACAGGTATCATTTAAAGGGCCGCAAGCGCCGGCAGCCTATTGGGGCAGTGATTGTCTAGCATACCAGTTTAAGCAGTTGCCAAAGAATCTTTTTGATGCCTGGGCATATATGCTTAATGTTCCAGAAATGGTAACTAACTATTTGATGGCGCTTACATGGAATTGGGAATTTTGGCGTTTAAAAACAGATAACTCTAAATATGCCAACCAAATACTGTTGGTAGGGGCCAAGGAGATTATCTGAGGCATAAGCAGGAAACGTATGAAAAAAATATGGTTAGTTTATTTCCTTTGCGCGCAGTTGTTAGTGTACGCAAAGCCGGTGATAACCATCTTACCCTTCGCCGGGTTTGAGCATAGTGATGTGTTCTTCAATCCAGAAGAACGTGATGGTACCACGGTGCCGTTTATTCAGTTGCGTGATGCATTAATTGCGCTGGGATACGTGGTTGAGGTGAGCAGGCTCGAGACGATTAATCCTGATTGCCAAGCAATTATTGCATTGAACATTCCCTCATGCGCTGCGCTGAGACAGTTAGAAAATCACCCGGCAAAAAAGCTGTTTTTAATTTTTGAACCGCCGACTGTCAATCCGCTATTTTATGATCGTGCATTACATCGTCATTTTACTTACGTGTATACGATGCTCGATTCTTTAAAAGGGGATCGCTATCGTAAGCTCTATTATCCCCAACCAACGTTACTGCGTGATCTGCAGATGCTTCCTTTTGAGCAAAAGAAGTTATGCACCCTCATTGCTGGTAATAAATATTCTCCCTCTTGTTTCGAACTGTATAGTGCGCGGTTGGCTACTATCGATTTTTTTGAGCAGCACCATCCGGATCAATTTGATTTATATGGTGTTGGTTGGTCTTCAATGCTCCATCCCTGTTATCAAGGAACGGTGAGCAACAAGATGGACTGTTTACGCCGCTATAAATTTTGCATCTGTTACGAAAATACGCATGATCTAGCGGGATATTTGACCGAAAAAATATTCGATTGTTTAGTAGCCAACTGCGTTCCTGTGTACTGGGGTGCCTATAACGTTGATACGTATGTTCCTTCTTCTTGTTTTATTGACAGGCGTGATTTTAAAGATGATGCAGCATTATATACTTTTCTAACACAGATGCCTGAGCATGAATATAAACAGTATCAAGATGCGGCGCAGCATTTTTTGCGCAATGCGCGTGCCTATTTATTTTCTTATCAGTTTTTCATTCATACGATTGTGCAAGAGATATGCCCTGATTATTCGCAAGAATTACTATTTACTGCACAAGAAATTGCACAGTTATCTCAAGCTATTGCATTGCACACACGAATACGTGCAGAATTAGAAACAGCCTAGAAATAGATAAGGAGAGGGCAGTGAAGAGAAATAATAGTTGGATGAGCGCTATCATGTTATGCGGTATGTCGACCCCATTGTGCGCAGTTGATATGCAATCGCAGTATCCGCCAGCAATCTATGTTGATTTCGAAGAATCGATGGGTAAACATCCTATTCAATTTGGCTTAATTCATCCTGATGATTACGATTGGTATACCTATTTTAAACAGCAGTACCAGCGATATAATTTTAATCAAATCACATCAGATGTTACAGCGCGTATTCCAAAAATTATTCATCAAATATGGCTTGGCAGCCCTGTGCCTGACGAATACAAACCATGGATGCAATCATGGAAGCAGTTTCACCCTGATTGGATGTATCTGTTGTGGACCGACAAAGAGGCGTGCAAATTTGATATGGTCAACCGTGATCTGTTTGAACAAGCACGTAACTATGGGCAAAAGTCAGATGTTTTGCGGTACGAACTATTACATCAATTCGGTGGTGTGTATGCAGATACCGATTTTCGCTGTTTAAAACCATTTGATGTACTGCACCATTGTTATGATTTTTATATCGGTATTTTAAATGGCGGCGCATCAGAAGTAGCTATCGGTCTTATCGGTTCAGTGCCACAACACCCCATCTTGCAGTGCGTGATACAATCTATGCATGATGTTAAGAGCGATAATCCTGAAGCAATTTTAGAAACGACCGGTAATTATCATTTCTTGCGCCATTTTATGGCAGTTGCACCACAGTGCATTGATTCCCGTATTATTGCATTGCCGTGTAGTTATTTTTATCCATCACCGAATTGGCAACGTTTCGGCACTACACAAGAGCAAGATGCGTGGATTAAACCGGAATCGTTCGCAATTCATTATTGGACGTGTAGTTGGCAAAAACCTGAAGCAGAGGTGAAGTAATATGACACAGATTTTCGCGCTCGTCCTGCCTGCCCGTCGTAGCTTCAGCGTAGTCGGGAGTGTTCGACGCAGTCGAATGTATCGAAGGATACGGGCGCTCATGCCTCTCCCGCCGTCGTCAAGACTATGGCGGACAGATGATACTTTAATCACCATGCCCGGCGTAGCTTCATGCGAAGCCTGGGCCGGGATGAGCGCCTTTTGCATGTTAGCTGCTTTTTTGTTTACCAGTGCAGTGTCGGCAAAAGTAATAGGGCTAGTGCCCATGCGCAATGAGCAGCCCATTATTGAGCAAGCGTTGCGTGCGCTTACCCCGTATGTTGATGCGTTGATTGTGTTAGATGATGCATCGATTGATGATTCAGTAGCGATAGTAAAACGATTATCTACTGAACTGCCTATTGTAGAAATAATTGAAAATGCGCACTCTTTTTGGGAGTATGCACGAGAAAGTGACAAACGCCAACTCATGCTTGATCGCGGCCGCGCCCATGGGGGGACACAATTTGTGTTGCTTGATGCAGATGAAATTTTTTCTGCCGTATGCATGCAAGGAGATATTCTTAAAAATAAGTTATGCGCTTTATTGCCAGGACAAATTTTGTATGTGCCTATGATCCATGTCTGGAAGGGGTTGCATCAGTTTAGGTATGATAGCTCCCGCTGGAGTCCACAGCACTGTATTATTGGGTGCGCGTTTGGTGACGATGGGCGTGCTGATTATCGAGATAATCCCAAAGATTCCCATTCCGGTTTTATACATATGGCACGCATCCCTAAAAATCTGCCCGATACGGTAGCACCAACATTTTTGATGGATTTACAGTATTGCATTATCCATTTTCGGTTTGCAAACTGGCACAATGTCCTCGTTAAACGCGCATGGTATATGTGTTTAGAACTTATTCGTGCGCGTGAAGTAGGTGGATCTGGGCGCACAGCCGCAGACATTAACTATTTTTATTCGTACCATGAACCATTTGATGATACGAATGCATTATTTAAAACCGTTGATGCGGCATGGTATGCGTATCCAGCTTTTAATAGGGACTGTTTTGTTGAAAACGTAACATGGCGCAAAGATCAAGTAAAACAATGGTTTGCGCGCTATGGCAAAGATTTTTTTAAAGAGCTCGCCATCTGGGATATTGATTGGGAGGAGTAAGGGAGGCCGCTGATGAAAAAACTATTATTTTTATTCACGCTCACTATCCATGCATTTGACCCAGCGCCATATTATCGCAAGAAGCATTACGATAGCACAACGGTTACGCTGCATCCAGGCAAGCTGGTGCATGTCAATCGCTTTGATGTGATGGCGAAATATTTGTATGCACGCCACCGCGCATGGGGGGTGCACGATGCATGGGCATTAGAAGTGTATCGTGAACATTTGGCGGTATGGAATAATTTTATAGAGCGTGTTCCTGCTCCTCATTTACCCATCGCTCAATGCGCGCAGCAGTATATACAGAAGACCGGGTTCAAAGAGTTTTTAGACAGCTTTAATGCATTGCTTGATACGGTAGAAAAGGAAGGGTTTAATACGCAAAAATCAGTAATTCCCGTTGATGAAAATTTTGTGTTAATGGATGGAGGGCATCGCACTGCCGCAGGTTTATTGTATAACATTCCATTGACGTGTCGTCGATTTTTTAAAGTAAAAGCAGATGTAGCATCAGCTGATTATTTTCGCCATAGAACTAATTTTGTAAAAACGGGGTTGCGCACTGAATATCTTGATGCAATGGCACTTGAATATTTTCGCTTAAAAGAACCACTGTATTTAATGATCTTATTTCCACAAGCGATGCATCGCATTGCAGAAGTCAAATCAATTTTAGGAAAATATGGTGCCATTGCATATACCAAGAAAATAGAATTAACGGAACGCGGCGCATTTAATTTGTTACACGAATGTTATCGTGGCGAGCCGTGGATAGGAACCATAGAGAGTAATTTTGGTGGATTGCATAGTAAAAAAAATCAGTGCTTTCCGCAAGGCAAAGGAACAATTTTAGTAATACTTTTTGAAGCAGCACATGTGGATATTGTCAAAAGAGCAAAAAAAGAGGTCCGATCTTTATTTAATATCGGTAACTCATCGGTTCATTCAGTTGATACGCATGCGGCAAGCTTTGAATTTGCACAAACAGTATGTAATAGCAATGGGGTACACTGGATTAATCACGCGTACATACGTGCATTTGAGCGCTTTGAGAAGTACGTGCATGATTTTAAACAGAATTTACAGCAACACGCAATAGATCCCGAACTGCTGTGCATTGATGGCAGCGCAGTACTTTCTGCATACGGTTTTCGTGATTGCGCTGATTTAGATCTCATTCACCAATGCGATATTGCGCAGCTGACCAGTGCAGTAGTACAAAGTCATCACAGCGAACTGCCCTATCATGGATTAGAAAAAGAATATATTATTTTTAATCCTGCGTACCATTTTTATCTACGCGGCATCAAGTTTGTCAGTCTCATGCAGCTGGCCACAATGAAAAAGCAACGCGGTGAGCCAAAGGATTTGTTAGATCTGGTATTAATCGAAAAAGGGCTGGAGTAGCGCCTCACTCTTGGGGCAACTGTTGAATGAATGGGCGGGTGGGCACACGATTGTTACCGTTCATTTGTCGGTGTAAGAGCCATGTTGCCATATTCTGGTTTTTATTTTTTAAACTGTTTTTCAGATTAGCATATCCCAGTTCAGCAGTATCATAGTGGATTTTTGCTACTGCTTGCTGCAATAACTCTAGTGCTTGAGCATTATTTATCATGCATTGATAAACGAAATTCCTGATAGAGGGCGCCGAACAGTAGTCATGAAGGCGTTTTTGTATTAATTCCCAGGACCATGGGCTTTCATCGCGTGTCGGCGACAATAAATCAGGTAGTGGATTTCCTTGTTTAAGGGCTGCATGCATTAATAAAAAAATATCACAATGACGCACATAGCTCTCGCGTTTCTCGAATGACATTACCGCATCTATAGGCTTATGAATAATATCGTCTACTGTTGCGTTCTTGTCTAGGGAGCCTAAATGGCGTAAACATTCCTCTAATGGCGTACCGTATGGGATTAGGCGATGTGATATATCAGCCCCCTTATCAATTAAAAGATTTGTACAATACAAGCGTTGGTTAATGCTTTTTGTATCTGGATCATTTGAGTTTTTAAAATAAAATAACGCATGTAGCCATGGTATTTGTTTATCAAGCTTAATTCCCGGCTGATTATACAAAACAATGAACATATCATAACTATCGTCATCCTCAAGATTACGCAGTAATGGCGTTCTATTTTGCCAATCTAAAGCATTGATATCTGCGCCATGGTCCAGTAATATTTGCGCAGCTTCGGGATTGCGAGTGAGGTGTAAGGGTGCCGAGCCGGCTTGTAAAAACCACTCATTGGGGCTTAACCCCTTTTTTAACATAATTGCCAATATTTCTGGTTTATCAAATATTTTGCGTTTGATAGCCATGTGGTCTCGGTGATTGGGCTCGCATTTGCAAGGAAAATTAATATCAGCACCTTGCTCAAGGTAGGTGATTGCTCCTGGTGTATCATCAGTGCTGAGTGCATGGCATAATTTTTGATTCAAAAGATCTCTTGTTATCTCCCTATACCGTAATTCTTTATGATTCAGTATAGCTTTAGAATTTCTCCATACTGAGCGCATGCCATACATTCCTGCTGCGCAGGCATAAGAACCTAATGCTATCGCGAGTGCTTTGCGATGAATTGGCTCGTCTTCGATGGTTAATCCCATACGTATTAGTGCTTGTCCTATAAAGATGCCACCAAAACTGGTAAGTGCTTTCTTCCTGATCAATGCTCCCTGCATAATATCAATACCGTACGATTTTATTTTTTTAGTAATATCAGCAGAAAAAGCGTTTGCGTGAAAGACGCCAAGAAGAATTAAAAAAAGATACGAGGTTCGATACGTTTTAATCATGAATGTACACTATTTCGTGGCTACTAAGTATTGCCAAATACGCATTCTACAGATTATGGACTTCTGTATTAGATAGTATCAAAATCACAATTAATCGCAATGAGTAGGGGCATGAACGGTTTTTTATTCGTTATTTACTCTTGCGCCTTCCATTCAACAATGGTGCCATCCAGATGGGCTGCATACAAGCGATTATATTCATGGTCATAGGCAAGATTAAGAATTGCAGATGGGGCTACTGTGGTATCTTGTAATTGAGCAACCGGCTCCCCTGTTTTAAAATCATGCATAGTGATTGTGCTATTATCGGCACCAGTAAATAATGCATTGTTATGGTATGCTGCGCAGTTGATCTTTTTCTGCCCTAAAGAGGTGATATCCGTATTATTGCGCTTAATCAATGCATTTTCCACAGTATAGAGATACTGAACGGCAGGTGTTCCTACTACCCATGCCAAAAGCTCCCCATCAAGGTCTGTTGATTGCGCGACGTTGATTTTTTTTCCCATACGCAGATCCCAACAGTCAACAGATCCGGAATTTCCATATGCATACAAGTACTCTTGTGCCGGATCAATCAGTATGTTTAAGATCTGTTCATTCGGATTTTTGCCATTAAAAATTTTTTGTATTGCGCCTGACTTTTTATCTACAAGAGCAATGTTATTATTTTCGTAAGCAATATACAGGGCATTTTTGCAGAGGATCTCTAGAATCGTTCCACTCAGTGCGCATACAATGCCAGTTGCTTCTTTTTGTATATCGAATAGCTGAACGACACCGTTACCATTGCCTGTATATATTTTATCTTCATGTGCTGCGAGTGCGCATACGTATTCATC
>JBAVOR010000023.1:0-8279 GCA_049692255.1 Candidatus Babeliales bacterium | reverse complement strand
GCGTATCAGTGCTTCGATTTTTTTAATCTTCGTTGCTGCTACCATGGGTGCATGGTCCCGATTTTTATTAGTAACTCATTCGTATCGCCCCGGCGGGCTAGCGGGAACATGGTTACATACGCTCATGGCGCGCTTGTTCGATGTTACGAGCGAAGGAGTTATGCTGAGTGGTCTTTTCCTTGCTGCTTTTATTATTGCCGGTAATATTCCCGGGCTGCTTTTACTAAGAATCTTTCTTGCGCATATACGCGGCATAACGCGTGCTGCCTGGTATATGCGATGTAAGCAGCAGATAGCTGCATATGTACGGAGTATGCGTGAAAAAATACGTGTGCTGTTACGTGCTGCGTATGGGCAACGACCGCATCGGGTTGAAGCTCCTCACGATGACCCATCTTTTTTGTCAGTGGTGTATGAAACATTAGATGTGCATGTGCTCGATGATTTAACAGCGCCAACCGTATTTTCACCAGATCATGCAACACCGTGTGCCGATGCGCCACACGTAATAGAGCAAACATCTATTGCCCAAAAAGAAATGTCAGTCGATTCATTGCCCGATATGTCATTGTTTGAAGAAACATTACCAGCAGATATCGTTTCTGAGGCAGAAGACACCCCGGCACTCTATCAATTACCACCGCTGCGATTGCTCAATGCGGAGCACCGTGCATCATCTACAGCTGCGCAATCGAAAGAATATGAACAAGAGCGTGCGCGTATTTTAGAAAATAAGTTATCCCGTTTTGGCATTGAAGGCCAAGTAGTAGCCATTAAACAAGGGCCCGTTATTACGTTATTTGAATATGAGCCAGACGTTGATGCAAAGATTAGTAAGATATTAGCATTAGAAGATGATCTTGCGCTGGCTTTACAAGCGAACAGTATTCGCATTATTGCGCCGATCCCTGGTAAAAGTGTGGTAGGGTTTGAAATTGCACGTGCAACGCGCGAAGAGGTGCCTCTGGGAACACTTATGCACAGTTCTACGTGGCGACATGAAATGGCGCCGCTCCCCTTGCTATTAGGGGTTAATACGGTTGGTGAACCGGTATTTGCTGATTTGACTAAAATGCCTCATTTATTGGTAGCAGGGGCTACGGGGGCAGGTAAATCGGTTGCATTAAATGTAATGCTCATGAGTTTGCTGACGCGCTGTACGCCACAACAGCTGAAACTTATTTTAATTGATCCGAAACGTCTTGAATTTGCACCGTACCATGGCATGGCCCACTTATTGTTTCCTATTATTACGCAAGCGAGCGACGTTTCACCAGTGCTTGAATGGACCGTTGCTCTTATGCAAGAGCGGTATACGTTAATGGCTGCATCAAGTGTGCGCTCTATTGCAGACTATAACAGTGCTGCGCGCGCCAAAGGGATAGAGCCATTTGCGTATGTGGTAGTTATGATTGATGAGTTAGCAGATCTTATGATAACTGCGGGGCGAGATACAGAACTGCTTATTGCACGATTGGCGCAGATGGCGCGTGCGGCAGGTATTCATTTAATTGTAGCAACGCAACGGCCTTCTGTTGATGTGTTAACGGGAACCATTAAGGCAAATTTTGCGTGTCGCATGGCGTGTCGCGTAGCCACTAAAATCGATTCTCGCACTATCATTGATACCGTAGGGGCAGAGAAGCTGTTAGGCAAAGGGGATATGTTATTTATGGATTCCAGTGCTCATTTGCGCCGTATCCACGGTGCATACGTGTCTGATCAAGAAATTGAAGCAGTTACGGCTCACGTGCGCGCCCAGGCAAGTGCTGCGTATCATGATATACCGCTCCCACGCTCAGCAACCGGTGCAGATGGCATTGAAGCAGAAGACCAAAAACTGTTTGGCGATATTTTAGCCTACGTGCAAACGGTTGATGAAATCTCTATTTCATCACTACAGAGAGCATTTCGCATCGGATATAATCGTTCTGCGCGCATGATGGAACTGCTTGAAAAACAAGGTAAATTATTGCCTAACACCGGTGGCAAGATGCGTAAGGTATTAAAGCAATAAAGTTATTGCCATGGATTCCTACCGGTTAATTCTCTGAGTATGAGGTGATGGAAAATATTTTTTGACCCGGATTGCTGATATTCGTTTTTTAAACAAGCGTTCAATTCCGATTGATACGCTTTCTTAGGATCGAGCAATTCTTTGATTTCGGGTTCAACTGCGAGTTGGTGTGGCGTTTTTTTGTCATTGTTTTTGTGTTCGAGCAATGAGGTGAGTCTACCGTATTGAAATGCTGTTTTGCATATGATTTTTATTAATCCTTCTTTTTCTTTAATAGAGAGCGTTCTGGTGGCAATAATTCTATTTAGTATATTGCAATTCTCACTGTTAACCTGATCTATTGTTTCTCCAATACCATGTTGGATATAGATATTTGCTATTTCATCATCAATTACGTTCAACCAGGGCTTACCAGCATTTATATCAGCACCATGCTGTAATAGTGTTTGTATTATTGATGGTTGTTGATAATAAGTGGCAAGTTGCAGAGGGCTATGACGAGTATGCTGTGTAAAAACGTTTGGATTTGCGTTGTGTTGACACAGAAGTTGAACTATTTCTAACGCTTTTTTTTCGTTTTCCCCTATTATTCTAGATTCTTCTTCTTCAGTTATATTATTACGTGAAAATGCACCAATTCGTGCAATTGCACGTTGGATTGGCGTATGTTTAAAATTGATTACCCCGCTTGCATTAGCACCATTTGCTAGTTCTTTTTTAATCTCTTCTATGTTTCCAGCAGTAACGGCTATCAATAGCCTGGTATCACGCATTTGTTGGCTATCTTGTTCTATTTCATCATGTTTGCGCTTCTTGTTATTGTCTTCCATTGTGTAGGATGACACGCTCACGCATAGGCTTAAAAAAGCGAATGTTTTTAAAATATTCATAATTATCTTTCGATCTGAAGATTTAATTTAATTGATCAAGAGAGCCAGTCTTATAGAAAGTAATAAGTGGTGGACTTGTTTTGTAAAGGCCTATGCGCCCGAGAATAGCACCTAATTTAACTACATCTGTTTTATAATCCATTAAGTTTATAAAAGATGTTATGGAGATTCGTTGAATCATGCTGTTTAACTTCATAATATGGCGAGTAGGTAGTTGCTTTACTGGGCGTTGGAAGAAATTCATTTCAGATGCAGTGGCACTTAGTTTGATGAAATTATCAGGAGATTTTTTCAATGATGTGGTACACGGTTTGGGTGTGCTGTTGCATGAAGATTGCACTGTTTCAATTGGATTTTTTGGCAGAAGCATAGTGTTGCTTTTTGTAATATTTACCATTGCAGTTTTCAATTCTTCGTTTTCTTTCCTTTCTACTGATTCTGCAATAGTGATTAGTTCGTCTAAGCGTTCTGTTATCTTAGTTTTGGATTTAAATTCCCAACCATCAAGGTATAAAGTTATATTGTTTTCACTACCAGAATAGTCATTTATAACGTCACACAATGCCTTGTACGCATTGGATTTCTTGTTATGGAAAGGAGTATTTGATGTGAATCCCTCTGGCAATCCCTCAATTTTAATATATAATTTCCAATCGCTTTTTTTGTGCTGATCACCTTCTTGGTGCTGAATTCTTGCGTAAATCAGAGAAGGTTTTTGTGCGGCAATCTGCTTTTTTTGCATGCATTGAGATTGAGGGCTTGCTATTGCAAGCAGCACTCCCAAGAAGACGTAAAATTTAAAATGTTCGTTCATACGGATACCTTCATTTTTTAACATTAAATTTCTACTAGATAATTTTATAATAAAAAAAATTTTTTGTCAAGTTCCCCGTACCCCCCTGTTCTAGAGAAGAAATTACTGATAATCAGTGTATTTATTGCTTTTTCCCCTGGCTTTGTCAGCTGGGTACTTTTGTTCGATGAGGGCCAATTTTTCAGAGAAAATAGATGCAAGGTCGAGTTCTGCTTGGTTGGCAAACTGTATCACCCCAATGAGCACGTCGGCAAGTTCATGTGCAATGGCGGTACGTGTTTTAGCATCATGTACTAATTCGCGTGACTGTTCTGTGGTGCACCACAGAAAATGTTCCATGAGTTCTGCTGCTTCAGTAGCAATGTTCATACTTAAATTTTTGGGCGAATGGAACTGATTCCAATCCCGCTCGACCGTAAACACTTGCCTCGTCGCCGCCTTGAGTGTTTCAAGAGTGCTCGTTTTATCAGAGGCTGTATGAGCAATACGCTCTTTTTTTGTGCGCATAGACTTGAGCCCTTCGGGTTTTTATGGTATTTTTTCTTGACAATCGTTAAAAAAAAGAACATTTTTTCCAACGCAATAGAGTATATCTGTTTAATTTTATTTAAAAAAGCGGAGATATTATCACCATGATATCACCTGAGCAATTTATACGTACTACATTACCTGAGGCAAAAATAGAAGGGGCTGTTACTGACTTGCTTTTTTCTATCGATACACGCACGTTGCAACCAGGAGAAATTTTTGTTGCCCTTGAAGGGGGGCAAACGGATGGGCATCTGTTTATTCGTGAAGCATTGCTGCGTGGTGCTTCTGGTATTATGATTGCCGCATCAAAGCGTGCGTTACTGGATACTGTGGATCAAGCATTAAAAGCTAAAAGCGCTATAATTATAGTGCCTAACCCATCCCAAGCACTGTTGCAGCTTGCGCAAAGCTGGCGTGCACAATTTAGCTATAGCGTGATTTGTGTGACCGGTTCTGTAGGGAAAACATCTACCAAAGAATCGATTGCCCATTTATTGAGTTGTGCTGGTTGGCGCGTGCATGCATCTGTTGGCAACCAAAACACATTGTATGGGTTGGCATTAAATATATTGAGAATGCGCCCAGAGCATCAGGTTGCTATTTTTGAGTTGGGCATTAGCAAGCCAGGAGAAATGGCACGATTGGCTGCCATTGCGCGCCCTACTATTGGCGTTATTACTGGGGTGGGCCACGCGCACATGGAAGCGCTTGGTTCAGTACAACATATTGCTGCAGAAAAGCGTGATATTTTTAAATATTTTGGCGAAGATAATATCGGCATAGTCAATGGAGACCAGGCGGTATTGGCGGGCGTTGCGTATAATCACCCGATTATCAAATTTGGTTCCAAAACAACGAATCAAATTCAGGCGCGTAAAATAGAGGGCACTAAAGACGGTATGGCATTTACCCTGAAATGGTACGGCAAAAAACAGGATGTGTGCATTGCAAAACGGCACAGCGGAGCCGTGTTTAATAGTTTGGCAACCGTTGCAGTAGGGCATTTGCTCAATGTCGACGATGAGGTGATATTGCGTTCCATTCAAGAGCCGATAGCAATTGAAGGCAGATTTCAAGAATGTCGGTTAAAAGATGGTAAAGGTATCTTGATTAACGACTGTTATAATGCGAATCCTGAAAGCATGAAAGCAGCGTTGATTGCTTTTCAAAATATGGAAGTGCAGGGGACTAAAATTGCAGTAATAGGGGATATGCTTGAATTGGGCCAGACGAGTCCTTTTTGGCATCGACAAATTGGCCGGTTTATGCGCAAGGCGCCAGCAGTACGTACCGTTATTCTCGTTGGATCTTTGGTTAAATGGACGCAGAAGACATTGCCATTGGCAGTCCAGGTGACCCATGTTTCTTCTTGGCAAGAAGCGGTGACAGCGCTTGAATCTCAGCTGCAAAGCAATGCAGTGGTCCTAGTGAAAGGTTCACATGGCATGCAGTTGCAAAAGATGGTTGATCTACTCGTGGAAAAAATATGAAAGAACAAGTACCGTATCACGTGAGCGTTATGCCACGTGAAGTAATTGAATACCTTAACCCGCAGCCAGGTGGCATATATATCGACGCTACCTTTGGTGGTGGCGGCCATACCCGTGCATTGCTTACCCATGGCACTGGGTATCGTGTTATCAGTTTTGATTGGGATACAGCGGCATTAGATCAGAACGGTGAGCCACTGTTAGCTGAATACCCTAAGCGGTTGCAGTTGGTATGGGCTAACTTTACCAATATAGAACAGGCCCTTAAGAAGGGAAATATTCGTGCCGTTGATGGTATTGTTGCCGATTTTGGCACTTCGCAGCATCAGATTTTTGAGCGGCCCGGTTTTTCTTTTGGTACCGATACTCCTTTAGATATGCGCATGTCTCCTGGGCATCAACGCATCACTGCTGCCCACATTCTTGCGCGCTCGAGCGAGCAGGAGCTGACGGTAATTTTTAAAGAGTATGGTCAAGAGCACCGCGCGCGTGCCATTGCTCGTGCTATAGTTGAACAGCGCAAACAAAAACAGATACGGACAACCGCGCAGTTGGTAGCACTGGTCGAATCGGTTGTTGGGGGCAGGGGCAAGAGAAAGATTCACCCGGCAACGCAGGTGTTTCAAGCATTACGCATTGTAGTTAATCGCGAGCTGGACAATATTCGCGCCTTTTTGCCTGCTGCGCTCCGCCTTCTTAAACCTGGCGGACGGTTAGTGTGTATCAGCTTCCACTCGTTGGAAGATCTGTTAGTTAAACAGTTTTGCAAAGATGCAACGCGCTTGTATGGCATCGCTACGCAAACCATTACCCCTAAGCCTGTTGAAGCGAGCGCGCAAGAGGTGCACAGTAATCCTTCGGCCCGTTCAGCTCGTTTACGAGTATTAGAAAGAGAGAAAAGTGATAAATCTGTTTGACAAAAGGGTCCTCTATTATTAAATTAGGAGCAGTTGTTTATGAGGAGTAGGTAATACGAAGTCAAAAAAAAGAGAAGGCGAGGATCCGTAATGAAGATAACGGAAGTTAAAGTGTATCCAGCTAAGGACAATAGCAGGCTAAAAGCATATGCAACTATTGTTTTTGACAACAGCTTTATTGTTCGTGATTTGAAAGTTATCGAAGGAAATAAGGGACTTTTTGTATCAATGCCTTCCCGCCGTCGCAAAGATGGTTCGTTTCGAGATATAGTGCATCCACTCAACTCTGAAACACGGTCAGTTATTGAACAAGCGGTAATTGCTGAATTTGAAAAAGCAGGTATCGAATAAAAGTTTCCCCACTATTTTCCATTTTTATATACGTATGTACACTTAGTACATCGTTTTTGTTGGGGCGTAGCCAAGCGGCAAGGCAGTAGGTTTTGGTCCTACCATCGGTGGTTCGAATCCATCCGCCCCAGCCATACTTCGCAACCCTTTGGGTCGCTTCGTATGGCAGGCCATGCCTTCGCCTTAACAAGGAATAATTAAAAGCAAATTGATATGGTTGTGAAGTATGCCCTTCGAAGCTACGCAAGTAGCGTAGTAGGGCGGGCGGGCCAGTTTTAGTTGATTCATTTATATAAATTTTTAACTACCATGCATTACGTTTATCTCATTCGCTCTATCAAAGACCCTTCTAAAACATACATTGGCCAAACAAATGATCTTAAACAGCGCATGGAAAAACATAATTCTGGTGCATCAATTTTTACTACAGATTTTAGACCATGGAAGCTAGTGACGTATGTCGCGTTTGATGAAAAAGAAAAAGCGCTACGTTTTGAGAAATATTTAAAAATAGGTTCAGGCCACGCCTTTGCACAACGGAGATTTTGGTGAAAGATCATATGAACGAACGTCTTACTGCACGTATAATACTTTTAAATACAAAAAATGAGATTTTTCTTCTCAAAGTATTACCCAATGTTATTGTTGTCGATCCACATCATCCGAATCACACTCATTTTTGGATAACCCCTGGCGGTGGTGTTGAAGAGGGTGAAGATTTGTTATCAGCCGCAAAACGTGAACTGTTTGAAGAGACAGGTATCACCGATGCGGTATTTATCGAAGAACCCCTTTTTTATGATGAAAAAGAACTCATCTTAAGGGGCACGTTGACCCTCTTTAAAGAGCATTTTTTTCTTGCACGTGTTCATCACACTTTAATATCGCATGAAAATTTTAATGAAGAAGAAAAATCTTTCTCCGATGGGGGCTTGTGGTGGAGCTTAGCTGATCTTAAAGATAGCAACGAAACTTTTTACCCGGCGGGTGCTATTCCCGTCATTTTATCAAAAATTATCGATGGCTAAAATGAGGCGTCATGTATCTTCTATGCGCTCCTATTTAGCCGTTCATGGTTGAATATAGTTCCTTGCGCATAAAAGTCGGAATCTATTGCACCTTTGTTTAAAATAGTGCTATTATGAAAATAAATAAAAAGCATTACTTTAAAAAAGAAAAGGATGATCGTATGGTTTCTGTAGTGAAAAGATTGTTAATACTGATAGTGGGTTGTGTATTATTACAACAACAAGCATATGGTATGCATGG
>JBAVOR010000022.1:0-90313 GCA_049692255.1 Candidatus Babeliales bacterium | reverse complement strand
GGTATATATCGAATGTATTTTTGTCAAAACAGTAATATTAATAAATTAGAGATAGTGAACACAAAATACGTGATTATCTTAATAAGTCTTTCCTTCGCAATAATTCACTCTTATTCGCCCGAGGCATATAATACTAATTTTGATTGGGAATATTATATATCCCACAATAATCTTGTGGGTATTAATACAGAAGCAAAGGCTTATGAGCATTATTTCAATTATGGCAAAACACAAAATTTACCCTATTGCAAAAGCTTTAAAATGCTTTTCGTTTTACATTTATTTGAGATGTCTATTATTGATTGGTTGATAGACAAAACGAATCAATTTATAAAAAATAATGAATGTAATTCGTATGCTATTAAAATTACCATTCCTATCGATACTAATATTACACGCTTTAAACCAGCACATCCTCAGGAATCTCTGATTACTCCATTAACTGTTCTTGATGACATGAAGCGATTAGCACTCTATCATCCTCATTTAGTAACCAAAAGAAATGCTCCTCAGCTACACAGAATTGCCCACTATTTATATACCCACCTTGAAATGCCTCTAGAAAATATACAAATCATTTTCTGTGAAAATAGGGGCGTTGATATTGGCGGTTTCTTACTCGCACTGGATCAGATTGTGAAACAACAACAGCCGCATGATTTCCTTGTGAAATTTCACTCAAAAGGTCACGAGTCACGCACATGGTACACGTTATTTCTTGATTTAAAAGTAAATAAAATACTCAATTACTACAATTGCATCTACGCATCAAACCTACAAATTCCTGACCATTGCACTAATATGCGATATATGCGCAAACTACAAAGAATGACTGGTTTAGCACATATTCCTACATTCCCTTTTGCCGTTGGTACGATGTTTATTGTTTCATCGCAATTTACTCAATTCGTAGCTGATTGGTCGTTTATTCATTATTTTAATATGCTTAATCGAGGCCACAATTACACCTATGAGCCTTATTTTGAACGGCTGTTTGGTTGTATTTTCGAGCATCTCAATTTAAAACGGTATTATTTTGCTCATTTTCCGATGACCTCTACTATCCATGAACATTTTTTATCATCGCCTTATATCATCTAAAAATTAAAGTGATAAAGCTCCATAGTCACGAGGGTCTATAAAAATATGGGGCATAGTCGGGTTAAAATAAAGAACACCGCATACAACATTAGAAATGGCATGAATGAACGAATCACAGCGGGCCAATAGCAATACCTCCATTAAAACTTCCTCGCCCAATAGTCCTTTTGCATACTTACTTCTATGATGCAAAGGTTTATTATTATGAGATCGCTGTACATCGCAATAAATTACGCGATCGCCTAACGCATCTTTCATATATTCAAGCGCATACATATCATCAGTACACACTAACACTTGATACAGCGGAAACTCTTGTATTCTTTTAAGATACTCTTCTAAAGCTACGTGAATAGATACATAATTGTCTGTGCGCCGGATATGCACCCCAACTGTTGGCCTTCCTTGCATATGAGCTTCATAAAATGAATCAACCTTAGCCAGAATTCTCTGTTTAATGTGTATATATTTCTGTATCAATTGAAACATTTCTTGGCGTACTTCTGGTAAAAAATGTGCGGTAAAATCACCCTTGCCCGTAATAACCGTAGTGCCATCAGGAGCACCGTAGCGCCTGTGTATTCTATCACCATCTGTGTAATGTAGTGATGCAACTGGCTCAAAATAATATTCCCACACATTTTTTATGCCTGGATATTTATTTGGATTGTAGTAGCTAGACTCCCTATCCCAATACACCACGGGAATTTTATCATGACGTTCACACCAGGCTATGTGATTAAGCACTGCAAGAAAATTAGAAAAAAAACCGGCTCCTCGCGTACCAATCACATGTTTTTTTTGTACCGATTCGCACACCGTGAAAAGTGATATTAAGACTAGAATTTTTATCTTTATTTTTTTTTGCATTACGCAATCCTTTTTATGTAATGATCTGACCTATATTGTAACCATTGACAGTTCTATGAGAATATCCTAGCTTACAAACTGTATCTTACTAAAAAAAGAAGGAAAAAGGGTATGAACCGATCAATATACTCTATTTTTAATCTACACATTTTTTATATTCTCTTTATTGGATTATCTCTCCAAAGTGCTCAATACCAGTTTGAAGAATGCATAACAGATCATACTGAAATCAAAGATACTAATTTTGATTGGGAATATTACATTGAAAAAAACCAATTAAGCAATATTGCGAATGAGCAAGATGCATTTATGCATTATCTTTCTATAGGTAAAGAGCAGAATTTAGAATATTGCAAATCATTTAACATTACTATTGTGTTACACCTATATGACTTAACATTGACTGATTGGTTTATAGATCGAATAAATCATTTTATAAAAAATAACCCTCATAATCATTACTCCATTAAAATCACTGTTCCTGTTAGTTCTAATATCACTCGCTTTACGCAAACAGTCGAAACTCCTGCTTTGACTAGTTCTGAGATAATCACATTAATGAAACAAAGCGCTCCCTATCATCGTTACCTTATTACTGAAAAAAATGCTCCTACTCTTTATCAAATACATACTTATCTATACAAAAAGTTATGCATTGATCCAGGCAATATTCAAATTATTTTTTGCGAAAACCGTGGCGTCGACATTGGAGGATTTTTCCTCTCATTGGATCAAATTATTAAAAAGCAACATCCACATGATTTTTTGATTAAAATTCATTCGAAATTGGAAACTGGTTGGCGTAATGGGTTAGTATTTTTTCTAGACATGAAAATTAATAAACTTCTTAGAACGTATGAGTGTATTTATACCAGTAAATATCATTTCCCTGACCAAGGAATGTCTCCACAGCGTATATATGAATTGCAGCATAAATTTAACTTGCAACATATGGGAACATTTAATTTTGCTGGCGGTACCATGTTTATAGTCAGTTCAAAATTTACTGATTTTATGGCCCAATACCATTTATTAAAGCTCTACAAGATGCTAAATATGGGAAAACATTATCGCTATGAAAATGCCTTCGAACGGTTATTTGGATGCATCTTTGATTATCTACACTTAAAGATATTTAACCCTTAATACGTAACTGGTTACCCCTATGAAAAAAATATTTTTGATTATTTTATTGGCAGTCATGAGCACTGATTATGTATGCGCCGAACTTCCTTCATATGCTATCACTAATATCGAAGCCAATTGGTGCGATCGACTCGGTGATAAATTGGTGTGGTATCTTAAAGCTAAATGGATTGCATATAAATATCAATTACCATTCTTATTAACGCCTTTTGAGGGGGCAGATTATTTTACTTTTTATGAGCACGAACAAAAATTATCAATAGAAGAACGGAGAAATTTCAAAAAAATATTCCGCATATTAGAAGAACGTACCCATACCTTTTCACCACGAACAGGGTATTTACATGGCATTGATTTTGGCTGCAAAATCAATCCAATAAAAAAAGAGAACTTTGAGCAGTTCAGAACTATGATGAAACCACTGCTCATGCCAGCAAATGGCGAATTACCACAACTGCATAAACGGGATGGAGTCGTTTCTATAGCGGTACAAATGCGCAAAGGATCAGGCCCCGATAAAGGACTTATCTCCCAACAATATTTTAGTAATAAAAAACAAAAAATATTTTTTGAAGCAGAGCCTCATATTGTCCAAGAGCCAAACGAAACCAATGAAGCAACATATAGACAGGTAAAAGGGGGATGCGATGGAGCGTGGCCATTACGATTTGTACCTAACCAATACTATGTTGATCAATTAATATTGCTCGGAAAAGCATTCCCAAATCAACCACTCGATATTTTTATATTTACTGATTTCGCGAATCCTGCGCAAATCTCGGCAGAAATCGAAGATCGAGTCAATAACCCTCATATGACATTCCATTATCAATACGATCATTCAGTAGTAGGCTACACCGTTGCCCGTGACCTCTTTTTAATGGCTCAATGCGACTGTCTCATCAGACCGCGTTCTCATTTGAGTCATCTGGCTGAATTTATCGGTGATCATGAAATTGTTATTTTTCCTCGTAATTATCGATGGAATGGAGGAAAACTATTCATAACTGAAGTATCAATAAAATTAAAAGATCCGGCAATCAAAGCAATATTCGAAAATATAACCGCGAATACAACAAAGCGAGTTACTGCTTAGAAAACTCTTGCTGTAGTTTATTTCTTCAATCGCGTTCGCCACCATGTGGATATTTTATTATTTTCCTTATATGCTTCATCTTCTCCTGGCAAAAGAGATTCCTTGTAGCTTTTATGCCAAGGCAAATGATCGCAAGTGAAATCACCAGCAATGCGTATTTGTTTGGTGGAACTGCATCGTTTATTGATTAAACAAAAGGTAGTATCTATAGCAGCTCGAAACAACCGAAGGGATCTATCGGGCGAATAATATACTCTTTGTTGCCAAAACTGCTGCTCCCATTCTTTAATAATCTTACCATGAACCTTTACGTCTCTTCTCAAATCGTTCGCACTGATAGCCAACGCAAAGCCTACGCGTCCCGCATTAAAATAAATTGAGATATCCATTAGCGTTTTAATAAAATCATCAGGCAATCTCTTGTTAAATTCTAGATCCGGATCTGTAAGGATAAATACATCGCCTACTAACTGTTGTATAAAATCTGAGTAATATACCATATGTCCGTAGTTGATTGGTTGGCGCAATAAAGTGTATGTAAATTCATGCTTATAGTAATCGAGCAATGGCTGAAAGGTGCTTGCATTGTCTATCACAATTATATCTTTTGTATATTTTTCAAGCTGTTTTACCATATTTCTAATATACGTTACCTGTTGGTAGCCTATAATAATGGCAGGCATATTTTCTTTGAGTAACAGACGTCCATTATTGAGCGGTTCAAAAAGAATAGAACCAAAAGGGTCGTTTTGGATATATGTGCACGGATCTCCATAAGGACATTCCGTTTTGAAATATGAAAAAAGATCTGCAAAATCGGTAATTTTTTTAGATTTCCACCAATCACAGTGGAACGACATGTAGACTTTTACATTATTATAATATGCAAAATGTAGGATATCTTCTAAGATCTCTTCTTCGCCCCCTTCAACATCACATTTAATAAAAGTTATTTTTCGAGATGCCAATTGCTCATTTTTATAAATATAGTCATGCACTAGCTGTTTAAATGGTATAGCGCGTACTGTGTAATCAACAGGTTTATCCGATTCTGTTTTAATATATGACATTGATCCATTCAAATCATCACCGCGGGGGCCAAATACAACCTCCTTGCTTGTTTGCGCTACTGGTCTCTCGCAAATAGTCACATTAGGACACCCTGAAGCTTCTAAATTTGCCCTTAAACATTGCAAAGAAGCAACGTCCGGTTCTGCAGCAACCACATGAGCAAAGTTTTTGGATAGCCAGATCGCAGTGGTGCCAATCCAAGCACCAATATCTATGGCTATGCCCTCGGGGTCTTTGACCGTATCAAATATCTCAAAAGTTGAGTTTTCCCATGTTGGAAAGGTTCCTCTAACAAAATCATCTACAAAGTTTCCTATAGGAACAAACGTATGCAACACATTGTGCTTCATAATCTCAATAGGTGTTTTATCGTAGGTTACAATTGGCGGTGGCGTTTGAACCAACGAATGCATGTGTGTATTCGTGAGTTTTGGCTTCGGTCTCGGCTTCGGCCGTGGACGTGCATGTATATGATTGACAGCTAATAGCAATAGAAAAGCCCATTTTTTGGATACATTCTTCATTATCTAGTTCCTTTTTTTTAAAAATTATTACACTTTTTATCGTACCTGAATAAAATGATGAATTACAGTATTGCATAAAAAAGTACGTCGATAATGCTCCCAATGCAATAAATGTATTTGCAGAAAATTGAAATATGTTGAAGTATTGTATAAACGAAATGTTTATAGATGCTGCATTTTTAAAGCTAGGAGAGTATAATGCAAATACAGTACATCTCTGTTTTATTATTAGGTCTTATCTTCCCACATAAGAGTTGTGCTCAAATAGAGAAAAATCACCTTACATTGAGTACAAAGAAGGAATATCAATATAGAGAAAAATTTTCTGACATATTGCTTGTAGTTAACTTTAATCACCCTTTTTATTCTAATATTGAATTCCTAAAAAAATTATACTCCCCTATTTTTAATAACATTGTTTTTTATGGCGAGGAAACGCATCCTGATGTGTGTAAGGTTAATACACATACGGGTTATTTTCTCTCCGCAGTCATACAAGATGTCTATACTCGCTTTCCTGATTATAAAGGATATCTATTCCTGCAAGATGATTGTGTATTGCATTTTTGGAACTATGTAACGTATGACCAAGATAAAATCTGGTATGCAGTGCAATACAAAGAAGAGAATAGGTGTAATGATGTATTCTATTCTACCAAGGATTTCAATGGGCATGTTTTAGGACTAGAGTGGTTTCACTGGCAACAGCCATGGGCTTTCAAAGCAGCTGCACGTGCGTATCGTAATTTAGCATCACAAGACCGTAAAATACTGCGTAAAAATATAGGGCGCCACAATATTCCTACACAACCATGTGATATGTTTTATGTCCCAGCGCGCCTTAAAGATGATTTTTATCGCTTGAGTACTATTTTTCAAAATGTTTTTTGTGAAGTTGCTGTTCCTACTATGCTCTGTTGTCTTGATGATATAAAAAATTGGGAACATCTAAATATGCTTTGGGGTTATGATAACATTCCCAATACCGATTTACAAACATATCCTATAGCATATAGCTGGATTCATCCTATAAAATTCTCTAATCAAAAAAATAGAGATATTATTGAGACAATTTTTACACATATGATTTTAGAAGGACAAAATAATGTGGAATAATCGAAAGTATTCTTCGATATGTATCATCGGATTGTTATTTGCCACTGTCACTTGTTTTAGCGTGCACGATAAATGGATCATTGTTACTACTATTCAATATCCAACGCCACAACTCAAAAAATTGGCAGCGATACCAGACTGGCATTTATTAGTAGTCGGTGACAAAAAAACTCCTGTCGATTGGCATTTAGATTCATGTGACTATTTAAGCCCTGAAGAGCAAGAAGCATTACCGTATAAAATTGTACCACTGTTACCATGGAATCATTATAGTCGAAAAAACATCGGCTATCTGTATGCAATTGAACATGGCGCAACTATAATTTATGACACTGATGATGACAATGAACCAATCAATGGATTACATCCACTTAACGAACAGGAATCATTGCCTATCCTTACATCTCATGATCTATGCGTAAATGTATATGCTTACTTTGATCGACCGGATATATGGCCTCGTGGATATCCACTCGAAAGCATTAAAAATAGTACTTATTTTCAAATTCAGTCTCCGAGTACTGTTAATATAGGCATAGAGCAGGGTATTGTTAATGAAGACCCTGATGTTGATGCTATTTATAGGTTGACTCATAATTATCCTACGGGAATATTCTTTCCTCGCAAACCATCTTGTGCTTTAAGAAATGATCTGTTCTGTCCATTTAATTCTCAAAATACCTTCTTCCACAAAAAAGCGTTCTTTACTCTATACATACCAAGCACTGTTTCGATGAGAGTTGCAGATATTTGGAGAGGATATTATGCGCAGAGATTATTAAGAGAATTCGATCTCTCTATTGCGTTTTCAGGTCCCAGTGCGAGCCAAAAAAGAAATGACCATAATCTTATGCATGATTTTTTGTTAGAAGAGGGTCTTTATTATAAAGCAGCCAAATTAATACATTTTTTAAAAAATTGGCCCCACCCTATAACAAAAGATCCTCACACTATTATGCACCTGCTGTTCTCTGATCTTGTGCAGCGAGATTTCTTACAAAAATCAGAATTAGCCTTATGCGCTGCTTGGTGTGAGGACCTACAAAAAATTCTCTAAACGCTTATTTTTTGAAAACAAACACTAAGCTCGTATAGAAATGCATCGCAGTAATGTCTCTTTGATACTGGTTAAGTGTTGATTCAAGTTCAGGAGAACATTTGCCCTGATCTGCGCAATTAGTTTCTGCACCAATGAAATTGAGATCATCAATACGATCTTTTAAAAAATTGACAGCAGCTTTAGGACAATTGGGACAGTATAGACCTGCAAGGTCCCCTTTAGCATAAGAAGTGTGCATATCTTCAATGATATACATGCCTCCTGGTGCTACATGGGAAAATAGTGTTTCAAAACTAGTGATTTGTTGATGCATAGTATGGCCACCATCATCAATGATGATATCAAAAGGTCCATACTTGAGAGCATACTCTTCCAATTGAGCCGCATTCCCTTGATCGATCAGATCTATATGGCATCGATTACTTAACCCTTTGGCGTCATCAAAAACCCCTGGATTTATATCTATAAAATAAAGCTCGGCTTTCTTGAAATACTCATCCCATAGCCGCGCAGATGCGCCTTGGCAAAAACCAATTTCTAGAAATTTGATAGGCTTGTGGCGTAAATGGAGGAAGTAATGCGAATAATGGCGGGTATAATTATGAATTCGTGAACTCTTATCAGTTCCATGCTTGAGAGCAATTCTATCAAGTAAGTTATTACCACACAGTGATTGCGCAACAAAAATTGCGGTTAAAATATGGTACTTCATACATATTCCTTCTTTTTTAAGAACAGTAAAAATATATCAATTGATCAATTTTAAATTATCCTAGGCCGAGCATTTCAATGCGTCAAGGATATTATATTTATGATTGATCGATGAAAGCTATCGATTATTCCCGTAAAATATCTTCAATGAATTGGTTTAATATATGGTTTTTATTATTGATATATTGTTCATTAGAACCTATCCAATTACTTCCCATCTGGTAATGTAAAAAATGATGATGCAAAAAGAAATCTATAGTATCTGGCTTATTCAATAAGAACTTGATCTCTTTATTAGTAAACCCCAGTTTCCTAAATTTTTTAACTTTAACAGTATTTGAAAGGCTGTCGGTAACCCGATGGTTCCAATCCCACTCTATTAATTGCCGTAAATCCATTCCTCGTCGCGGTCTTGTTGGGGGAAAATATGATGACCAATGTTGCGGTGCAGTAAAATACGGACAAAATAACTTATACCCATAAATAACGTCGATCGCTTTCACCTTAATATGTGGATATTGATGTAAATAATGGTAGGTATACCCTCCTGTATCTACTCCTTTACCATTCACAATGCCGCAATGAAAGCATAGCTCGTCTTTGTTGGGCAGCTCAGGCATACATAAAAATACTAGCCCTGGCCACATAAAATCAATATCATTAATATTTCGCATAAAAGCGGCAATGGCGACTTTTTCATCTTTTAAATATTGTCTGATACTAAATGGACGAATTAGAAACATATCGGAATCAACAATGCATACAATATCGTTATGGATATAACCAACTGTATCTAAGGAAAATTGAATGCCAATAGCATGTCGCATGCTAGAATTTTGAGCAGGTGATACCGTAGGAAAGTCTGCAAAGGGTATTTCATGCAAATGTTGGGCAATACGAATACAACGAATGTTGTACTTCGCGCATATATTTTCAATATTTTTAGCCATATCTTCATCTTTTGCATCGTTAAAAACTACATACTCGTGCTCATCTTGTAAAAATTTTTTAAATGTTTTGTATTGTATTTCGATGAAGTCGGGTCGGTTATAGCTGTGAGTAATTAAAAGAATTGAACAATATATTCTAACATTACAGAATGCTCCTAAAAATAGAATGATGCCGCATTGTAATAGGCGCTTCAATAGGCCGATACGCTCCAATGTCAAAATCATTTTTGTCCCTCTTTTATTCTTCCATTATGATTAATTCACCATTTGCATGTAACATGTCTTTACTCATTACTATCAATTACTGCCATGTTATTCATTCCAATCTATATCCCAAATGTCGAGACCTTTAAAAAAATCTCTTCCACGTTCTTTAAACCAAAAGAGCACCTCTTCTTTACGCCAATCAACTGGCAATGCATAGAGGTTCGAATCAAAGATTTTATACGAAGATATCCATTCTGACGGAATCGTAGCAAGTTCAACATGAGGCGCTGTCCAGTCTAAGCGATACCGCATATTAATGATTTCTGCAGTATACCAACCTCTGACTAACTCTAAACATCTGTACCACGCACGTTTAAGGCTATGGTTTTCACGCGAGCAAAAAGAATAGTGCAAAATGCCATATTGAGCAGGCAATGTATATACTTTTCCACGCAGCTGAGGGACCCGTGGATTATGCAAAGGAACAGTATTAAAATGTGCTTTTTTAGTATCACAAAATATTGCCAAACATTTGAAATCTTTAAATTCAGGATCGATGCGATATGTGGTTGTCGTGTCCCATAAGTTAATCAATGGCAATATTATACTTTCACCTGGTTTTAGCTTCAAAATCTGTTGTTTCAAATAATCGTTGACTAAGCAATTACTCGTGAATACCTCATCTGCATCTAAGCAAATAAAATGTGTACCTTTCGTGCGTCGGGCAGCAGCTAATAATTTTTTATGATTATCACTCTCGCAACCAACAGATCTACTTGAAGCAGCATTGCATATAATTTCAGTGATAGGTAGCTCTAATGCTAATCGCTTTAAAATAGTAAGTGTCTCGTCTGCAGAAGCATCATCGAGTATCACTAATTCATCAATAAAATTAAAAAAACAACGTACTGCTTGCTCAATAATGATTGCTTCATTGCGCACCGTCATATAACCGATTATTTTCTTTTTTTTATGTGAATGTTCTATTCTTCTAAGCACATTGGATTCTCCCCACGCCAATGGTTGAGAAAAATGAACCATCAGTAACATTAATACATGAATCCTCATAAAAACTCCTTCTATGCTTACCCAACACGGTGAATAAATTGATCAATTCTAGTACTACATAATATATGCATGTGTGTTTTTATTTTTTCTATCGGCCAATTCCACCATTGCATTTTAAGCAATGCAGCAATAATTTCAGGGGTAAAACGATATTTTATAATTCGCGCCGGATTACCTGCTACAACCGCGTAAGGTGGAACATTTTTCGTAACTATACTATAGGCACCCACAACTGCTCCATCACCAACCGTTACTCCTGAAAGAATGATCGCATGTGTTCCAATCCAAACATCATTTCCTATAGCAACATTACCCTTAGTTGATTTATATTCAGCAATAGAATTCGCTTCAGGGAAAAATGCTGGAAATGGATAGGTAGTAATCCAATCCATGCGATGATTTCCTCCTAAAAAAAAGGTCGCCCCATCAGCGATAGAGCAGAACTTACCTACAGACCAAGAAGTACCATCCCCCCAGCTTTTAATGATTGGTATGCCGTATGAATGAGGTCCATACGCTGTGCATTCGGCTGGCAAATCAACTTCTATTTTTTGCGCAGGCAAAATAGTCTCTTTAATAAGAACTGTTTCTTGTTTTGGCCTAGATGGTTTTGTAGGACGAACATGGTTCGGTTTTCCTCCAGATCCATGGGGTTTAGTTGGCTTCCTTATATAGGAATCGTATATATTAGTAACACCCACAAGAACACAGAGCATTTTACTCCAATACACAGAGTGCATGACTCATCCCTTCTGTAAACAGCCTATCTCTTTTTCTATATACTCACCAATACCTCTTCTTGTATTGCAAGTAAAGACTTTTAAAACTATTGCATCTGTACTGCGAATATCACTATCATTATTAATGAATATTATTCGCCGTCGCTTGAATACCATCGGGTGAAGCCCGTGAATGTAAGCGACAAGAACCACGCCGTAGCCCGAGTCTCGCCGTAGTTTAACGAAGGCAGATTAGCGAAGGCGGGTTAACGCTGTGGCGTAATTCCGCGCCAAACAATGGCCTTTAGGCTGTTGAGCGCTTCATTTCTAATCTTGGGGGTTTTTATGAAAAAGAATTTGTTATGTCTCATGGGGTTAATACTCTGTAACTTACTAACACCTGCCGCAATTCATGCGGCTTCTGGCACGCTATACATACATAATAACAGGGAAGAGCCGGTAATAGTTTTGCTCCTGGGCTCGCTCAACATTACGCGCAAAGTGGCAACAACTACGTATTCGGATTGGCCATCAGAATCTACTACCTATATATACGCTCCACCCAACTGCCATGCTGGATTTACTCTGCCCAAAGAGTTACAACAACACGTACCCAGTGAATTTACGGTGGGGCTTGTCTACGCACAAGAAATACCCAAAGGGGGGCGTTTTACAACAGCAATACCCTGTAACAACGTAGAGTTACTTAATACTATGGTAGTGGGCGTCAAAGAGAGTAATAATACCTATACCTGGTACTATAAACACAAACCTGTGGTGAAAAATGGTACAGATGCAGTTCTTACTATAGATCCATCAGGCAATGGGCTTATGCGTATAGATGATGCAACGCGAGAGCTATTCCGCCAAGCACAACAGGCAATGACTTCTGGCGCTATGTCAGTTTTTGATCCCAAAGATACTGACGATCGGGTGACAAAGCAGACACGTGTACTGAACGCTCTGCAGAAGATGTTTCAGAATTAAGAACCGCGCACTACACAACCGTTTCAAGCAACGTTGCAAATTCAGCGCTGATCGTTATCTGCTTCTCTGGCGTTACCACTGGCTTTGTTGCATGCTCTTCAAAGCCCAGTTGAATAATTCGATCAATAAATTCCATTGGCTTCATACCGATTTCAGCCGCTTGATGGAAAATGCAGGTTGCTGGTGTTAACCCGGGCAGCGTATTAATCTCTAGAATTATCACACGCTGGGTGCCGGTAGGGCTTTGTGCCGCTGACTGATAAAAACAGTCTATGCGGGCATATCCTTTACAGCCAATGGTGCTATACAGTTCTTGTAATGTTTTCTGCACAAACTGTAATGCATCAGGGAGAAGCAGTGCTGGTGTTTGATTTTCTCCTGCACCGGGTAAAAACTTCTCTTCAATAGAAAGAATACTGCCTTGTGCTACTACTTGACTCGGCGGTAATGCACGTGGATGCTCGTTGCCCATTACGCCACCGGTCAGCTCTACACCGGTGATTAATTCTTCTACAAATGCATGTGTTTTGCCCGCCTGAAATAGTGCGCCTATTGCCGTAATGAGCTGATCTGCCGTGCGTGCGCACTGTACCATAACACTGCAGCCATCATCGTGTGGTTTTACAATGCACGGTAAGCCGAACAGATCGATAATCGAACCGAGTACCTTCTGTTGATCCAATACCCATTGTTGCTCAGAAATTAAGAAAGAGCGGGGAACGTCAAACCCTTGTGATGCGAGAAATTGATTCGCTTTATATTTGTCCATGCATAACGCACTGGCAATCACGGAAGAACCATTGTACGGTAACCCGAGCAGTTCGAGCATACCTTGGATACAGCCATTTTCTCCAATGCCTCCATGTAATGCAATAAATACAAAGTCAACCAACTGTGGCAATGTATGCCATGGTACCACGAGATCATCAGAAAGCTGTGATTCAATTTCACGCGTCGAGTTGGACACTAACACGCGCGCATCAAGGCGATATAATTTTCTTTGCTCACTCACAAATAAGGGGAGCGGCTCATATAAATAGGGTGATAATTTAAATAATACGTTACGCCCCGATTCTAAAGAAATTTCCCGTTCATTAGTGTCTCCACCAAAGAGCACGGCAATCCGTTTTTTTGATACGGGGGTTATATCTTTCTTTTCTTGTGTAGTATGCCCATGCATGGCATATGCTCCTTGCGCAAGCTCCGTTTTTATTAAATGATTAATTAATTGCGTATGGTTTAAGCCATGTTGTGCTGCTTGTTTAAACAAAAAACTTGATGGTGCTGCGCCCGAAAAACTATTGGGGTCTATAATAACCACTCGCTCATCAGGCGTTAAAAATCCATCAATACGCGCAATAGTGCGTAGTTCGAGTGCGTTGCAAGTGGCTACCGCTGTTTCTTGTATGCGGCGCTGTGCTGTTGTGCTGCAGCGGGCGGGTGTGTGTTGTACTGAACGGCCCGGCATATATTTTTGTTCATAATCAAAAAAGCCCTTGGCCACATCAGTTACAATTTCTGTCGGCATCAGCGGATTTAAAAGACCATGCTTATCAGCAAGTACAATACAAGAAAATTCCATGCCCACAATTTTTTCTTCAACTAGCACCGCTTGCGCAATGCCGTTAATCATGCGCGCATGCACAATGCCTGTCAAAAGTTCATCAAGCGTATGCGCAATGGACACGCCAAAGCTAGAACCTTCTTTGTATGGCTTCACTACACACGGGAACTCAATTGCTGCGTGCACTAACCGCGCTTCAATAACTAACGCATCCATGGTTTCGTGCACTGGTATTACTATATCACGTGGCGTTGCAATGCCGGAAGCACGCAAAAACTTTTTCTGCATGATCTTGTCCATGCTTAAAGCACTGGCCAATAGCTTTGAACCAACGTATGGAATTTTAAACAGCTCAAGCATACCTTGTATGGTGCCATCTTCTGCGTATCGCCCATGCAACGCGATGTACATAAGATCTATACGATTTTTAAGATCATCCCAATAGATGCAGTGCGCTTCGCCTGCTAATCGATGTTCAAAATCGGTTGTTTTGCCCCGGTGCAAGAATGACCACGGCAATATAAAAAGATCACCGTTCGCACATTGATAGAGCGGAATAATATCGTAACATGCAGTATCTAAATGATCACAAATGGTTCTGCCCGAGTTAAAAGAAACTTCACGCTCCTGCGACTTTCCTCCCATCAAAACACCAATGCGCATCTTTTGCATGCCGCTACCTTTTATAGAAATAAATTGCTTGTGTACTATGATAGTTATTGAGAATAATCAGTATAACTTTTTTACGAGTAAACGAAATAGTATGGCAGAAAATAATAAAAAACTTGAACTGTTGTTGTGGATCGATTTAGAAATGACCGGTCTTTCGATCGATTCAGACGTCATTTTAGAAATTGCATCACTCATTACCGACGGACAACTCAATAGCATTGCACAGGGCCCGCACATTGTTATTCATCACGACGATGCAATACTCGCACGTATGGACACATGGTGCACGCAACAACACACCAAGTCAGGATTAGTACGCGAAGTACGCGAATCAGTGGTATCAATAGAAGAAGCGCAAGAACAAACAGTCGCGTTTGTGCAACAACACAGCAAAAAAAAGGATCTGATTTTGTGTGGCAACTCGATATGGCAAGATCGGTTGTTTATCCAAAAGCATATGCCACAGCTGGCAACTCATCTGCATTATAAAATGATCGATGTAACTTCTGTGCAACAACTTATTAAACGCTGGTACCCAAATAATCCATTGATCGAATTTAAAAAAACAGATTCACACCGCGCATTGCCCGATATAAAAGAGTCGCTTGCAGAGCTGGCCCATTACCGCACCAACTTTTTTGTGCCATCGTTATAGCGTCACGGGATTGGGCGTAAAGTAGATCGCCACTGGATAATTGTTCAGATCAATGCATTGAAACAGTTTTAAGAGAGACTGTATATCGGTGCTTTTGAGATAAATTTTGCGTGTGTGCATATGTTGAATTTTATGCACTGGTGGCAACGTGGGGCCCAACAGCTTGACGCGATAGGCATGTGCATCGTTATGCGTAGACAGTTCATCAAATAATAGCTCTGCTTGTTCAGTTACCAACCGTTCATCGCCCGACTTTAATTCGATCTCTGCTAACCGCACACAGGGCGGATACCCAACGAGTGCACGGATGGCGATTTCTTGTGTGTAAAAATCACGGTACTGCAGTTCGCTCAAATGAGAGAACAGAGAATGATCGCTCATTGTTTGCACGATAACTAACCCATTATCTGTTGCACGGCCCGCACGTCCTGCAACTTGAATAAGCTGTTGCAATGCATGTTCTGTAGCATTATATAAAGGCATATGCAAATCTAAATCTGCCCACAGTACCCCTACCAACGTAACACGTGAAAAGTGGTACCCTTTGGTAATTGTTTGGGTGCCCACTAAAATATCGATGGTGCCTGCGTGCATGGCATCGACGGTCTGTTGCCATTTTTTACGATTTACCGTTGCATCCATGTCTGCACGTGCTACGCGTGCGTGACGAAATAACTGTTGAATAATCTGCATTGCTTGCTGTGTACCAATCCCCTTTTTTAAAAACTGCTCACTGCCGCTCTGACACGTAGCACAACGGGTGGGTAATGCGGTGCTATACCCACAATAGTGGCAGCGCAACTGTTCATCTTCGTGTAACGTTAAACTGACTGAACAGGCAGTACACGAAAATACCGTTGCACAGTTACGGCATTGCACAAAAAAGCTGTGCCCCCGCCGGTTAATAAAAAGAATGGTCTGTTCGCGCCGCTCTAACCGTTCAGCAATAGCAGCCATAAGCTCTGGAGTAATCCAAAACTGCTTACGTTGTTTGCCAGTGTTTAAAGGCACTACTTGTACGCGCGGGAACGTTCCCGCATAGCGCTGATGCAACTGCAATAAACGCCACCCTTTTTTTTCGACATTGTATAGCGTCGATATAGACGGTGTTGCAGAGCCTAAGACAATGGGAATATTGTACACTGATGCACGAATTACCGCTGCATCTTTGCTGTTAATTTTAGGATGCTTCTTTTCTTGAAACCCTGTTTCATGTTCTTCATCAACAATAATAAGCCCAAGATTAGTAATAGGTAAAAAAATGGGCAGATGCACCCCAATAATAAGCAACGGTTCATTGCGTAAAAGACGCTGCCATAACGTGCGTTTATCTGCAATGCTCGTGGCGCTATGAAAGCCATATACCGGTATACGGTTGGCTAAAGAAGCCTGTAAAATTTGGGTAAATTGCACGGCAAGCGTTACTTCAGGCAACAACAGTAGCACCGACTTGCCTTGCGCATACGCATGATTAATTGCAGTTTTATAGATTTCAGTCTTGCCTGAGCCGGTCACCCCGTGTAACACAAATGGTGCATAGCGATTTTCATCGATGGCACTGGTAATGGCATCAGCGCATATTTGCTGCTCGTGCGTTAACACCACTTCCGCCCGTTTGGTTTCATGCACAGTTGGTGCTTCTATGGCAATTTCATGCGGCTTTTCACGCAAAAATGAACGGAGCCGTTTGGCACACGCAAGTAAAGGTATCTGTTGGTACCGTGCAATCTGTTGGAGAAATGATGCATAGTGCCCATCGGCGGGAACCGGCTCTTTGTATGCTATCTGTTTAATAGCAAAAGAAACGGTGGGGCGAATAGCGGTTATATGCTCAATGAGCGCAGATTCGGAACCGGTACGAAAAGGGACATGAATTAAACTGCCGACAGTCAAGCCATGGCATAACTCTTCAGCTACTTCATACCATAACGGCTCTGAATATCCGCGCAGTAGGCGAACTTGTACAAACATGCGTTCTTTTTTTTACAATTATTAAAAGGGAATATAGTATTAATTAATATCCAGCTTATCACCGCAATGTATATTGTGTAAGAGTTTTTATGAATGAAAAAGTAGTCGCTCCTCATACGGTATTTTTAATCGATGGTTCCTCATTTTTATATCGTGCTTACCACAGCCTTCGCCCTTTACATACCAGCGCTGGCGTTCCGGTAAATGCGGTGTACGGTTTTTGTCGCATGATACAAAAGCTCATAACTCGTTTTACCCCAACGTATTGTGCTATTGTATGGGACAGCAAAGGAAAAACGGTACGCCATGAGCTGTACGAACTGTACAAAGCAACACGGCAAGAAGCACCGAGCGATCTGTTTGCCCAAAAAGAACTGATTAAAGAGTTTATCGCGGCTATCGCCATGGCTCAGCTTGAAAAGCAAGCAGTGGAAGCAGACGATCTAATGTATTCGGCAGCAACGGCGTATACGCAACACGGGGTACCGGTAATTTTGGTGACTTCTGATAAAGATATGTACCAGACGTTGACTAACCCCCTTATACAGATATTTGATCCATTTAAAGATACTATTATTGGTGCAGCACAGTACAGCGCGCAGATCGGTTTTGATGTAAGCCGTTTACCCCTATATTATGCACTGCTGGGTGACGCTTCAGATAATATTCCCGGTGTTTCTGGTATTGGTAAAAAAGGGGCGACCGATTTAGCCACGCAGTTCAGCTCCGTAGCCGATTTATATGCACGCATTAATGAAATAGAAAAAGCCAAACTGCGTGAGAACTTACAAACACATAAAACCGATGCGATCTTGAGTGAGAAACTGTTTTTGCTGCAATATATACCTCTTGAGTATCGCGTAGAACAGTGCGCCTTTAATGCACAGCAATGGGCGCAAGCACTTCCGTTCTTTAAAAAAGTTGAATTTAAATCGCTCGTGCAAGAAATTGAAAAAATGCGAGGCGTTGTTACGCCAACGGTAACACTGCACGCACCACCGCAGTATCAGTACCGCGCAATCACTACGCTTGAACAACTGCAGGAGCTGTGTGCGCTTATACAAGAGAAAAAAATATGCGCTATTGATACGGAGCTCGATGGACTTTCTCCCATGGATGCTACCTTGGTTGGCTTATGCCTTGCGGTAGAACCGGGCACTGCGTACTATATTCCCTGCGGCCATGTTACGCTTGAACAACAGCTTGAACGATCGGTAATCATTGCACACTGCAAACCATTATTTGAAGATGCACGTATTAAAAAAATTATGCATCACGCCAAATTCGATTTGCTGGTACTTGCTATGCAGGGAATTCAAGTAAAAGGACTGGTAGATGACACCCTTATTGCCGCACAGTTGATAACGCAAGAGTGGCAACGGGCAGGGCTTAAATATTTGTCTGAATATTATCTTCATGAACCAATGCCTTCATTCCGCGACGTAGTCATGGGTAAGGGATATAAAGATTTTAGCCATGTGCCACTCGCACAAGCGACAGAATACGGCGCATTAGATGCGCATCAGACGTTGCGCCTAGCACCCATTATGCACGAAGAGCTCCAGAAGCAACAGATGACTGATCTCTACCAAACTATTGAAATGCCATTAGTGCCGCTATTGCTTGCAATGGAGCAACGCGGCATCCGCTTAGAAAGTGCTCTTTTGCATCAGTATAGTGCCCAAGCACAAACGGTACTGGAGCAGGTGCGTGCAGAAATTATTGCATTAATTGGCCCAGCCTGGAAAGATATCAATCTCAATTCGCCCAAGCAGTTAAGTGAACTCTTATTTGAAGAGCTCAAGTTACCGCCACAAAAAAAGACTACGAGCAGAAGTGCTTATTCAACGGATCAAGAGGTGTTGGAACAGTTAGCACCGTTACACCCTGTTGCCCAATTAATTGTGCAGTACCGGGAACTGTTCAAATTGAAGAGCACGTACTTAGACGCATTACCCTCATATGTGCATCCGCGCACCGGGCGTATTCACACTAACTTTAGTCAAACGGCAGTAGCGACGGGCAGACTTGCGAGTTCAGATCCTAATATGCAAAATATACCTATCAGCAGCACGATGTGCCCTGAAATACGGGTACGCGCAGCTTTTAAACCAGACCCGGGCTATCTATTTTTATCAGCTGACTACTCCCAAATAGAACTCCGTGTGCTTGCGTATTTATCACAAGACCCTCGGTTACTAGAAGCATTCTTGCATCACGAAGATATTCATAATACTACTGCAGCAAGTTTGTTTGACGTGGCACCAGCATTGGTCAGCGGCGAGCAAAGGCAAGTAGGTAAGCGCATTAATTTTAGTATTTTATATGGGGTTACTGCATACGGACTTTCAAAAGATTTAAAAATATCGTTTGGACAAGCTAAACGGTATATCGACACCTATTTTGCTCAATTCACTCACGTTTCTGCATGGATGGAAGGGGTAATTGAAGAGACTAAAAAGACCGGCTATGTTACCACCCATTGGGGCAGAAGACGGCATATTCCCACTATTCATGAACGCAATAAATCATTGTACGAAGCAGCATGTCGCGTTGCTATTAATACCAAAGCGCAAGGAACCGCAGCAGAAATTATGAAGCTGGGCATGATCAACGTTGCGCGCGCACTGCAAGAGCAACACTATGACGCGCACATGATACTCCAAATTCATGACGAACTATTGATAGCCGTAAAAGAAGATCAAGCACCGGCTGTAGAAAAACTGGTTAAACAGGTATTAGAATCGGTCGTGCAATGGTCAGTACCCTTAGAAGTGACTACGCGCGTAGGTGCCAATTGGGATGAAGTGAGTAAATAAAAAAGACCGGCGTGAGGCCTTAGCCCCACATCGATCTTTTTTATTTTATACTAGAACAATTATTTATAATTCCAGTAAATGTTAGGCATTTATGAATATTCAAGTACATATCGTTAAAGCATTTACTCATAATACATATCAAGGAAATCCTGCTGGCATAATTTTCGATGCTGATGATCTCAATGATCAGCAAATGAAAAATATTACCGCACTCACACAATTCTCCGAATGTGCATTTATCCAACGATCACAAGTAGCAAATGTTAAAATTAGATTTTTTACTGCTCTGCAAGAAGTGGATTTATGTGGTCATGCAACAATAGCAGCGTTTTATCTTATCGCTAAAAAATTTCCCGCAGGATTTCGGTGCCTAACGCAAGAAACACGCGCAGGGATTTTACCCGTCTATTGTCATCCAAATGGAATTATACAAATGGAACAAAAATCACCAGAGTTTATCGATCACATTGCCAGTGAGCAGGAGATTGCCCAGCTACTCAATATTAGTACTTCTTCCATTACAGGCCCTATTCAAATAGTATCCACAGGAACTCCCAAACTTCTCATACCGATCGATACCTTAACAACATTATGTAGTATTAGCCCCCACCTTGATGGAATATCAGCCTATTGTCGCTCATCAGGAGCTCGCGGCTTCTATGCCTTCACACACCAAACCCTTGAGTCATCATCTAATTTTCATGCGCGCCAATTTAACCCTCTTGCGGGGATTAATGAAGATCCTATCACCGGTATTGCAGCAGGGGGGCTCGCAGCGTATGCACAGAAGCATAAGCTCTTGAGAGAAGCCGTATGTGTTATCGAGCAAGGGCATTGTCTTGGTAAATTTGGAAAAATGACAGTTACCATGAAAGATAAAATTCTAGTTGGTGGTTATGCTGTAAGTGTTGGCATAAAAACGTATATCATATAATTGTAAGCCACCTTTATACCGAATCAGATCACGCATATTTGCACCAAGATTAATGAGGTGCATTTCCAACTGTTTTATACAGAGGATCATCGCTCAATTAAAGGGCTCATGCACAAAAAAATTAAAGATAGTATGCCCATACATTCTCCTTTTATAAATACTCGGTTCACAACATGCCATTTTATTCAGCATTAACTGGAATGCTCCTGTACTGTTTTATTATTTTGCCGTTACATGCTTTGGTAAAAAACAAAAAGTATGGCGCACTTCCGGTGTTATTTTGCAACCACCAGTTTTTATGCTTTACAGATACAATCAATTCGACTAAGCTTTCTTTTATTAAAAAAATAAGTGAGTAGAAAACATGCATCTAGACGTACATATAGAAAGACTACTCACATGCAAAAAAGACTTTATTCTAGCCATTTTTTATCAATTAATCAGTTTATTTTAGTGTTGTTAAGTTTCATGTCGCCTAGCTTTGGCATGGAACTGAAACAAGAAGATTTTAATGAACTTGATCCCGTTGAATATCAAATACAAGCAGCGAGCGATGCAGAATCAGTGGACATGAAATTAGTGAATATTATTCTGGAGCATCAATGTCCCAAAAAAATAAGTCGCATGACTAAATTGATGACGGATTACCGTAAAAATCATAATGTGATACCATCGATGCTTTTATTGCATGGAGAGTCCGGTATTGGCAAGTCAACAATAGCACGCGGCATTGCAGCAAAAGCTAATTTAGCTTGCCTCTTTATCGATTGTCTTGAATTGGATACTCAATCAGTTTCTGTGAATCTTCGTAAAAAAGTCGAAGCAGTAATGAAGGGCAAAAATCCCTATGTAATAGTTTTTGATGAGATAGGAACTATTCTTGCGCGACCAAAGGGTGGCTCTCGAGTTGGTTATGACGCCACCAAGTATTTTTTGAATTTAACTGAAGAATTATGTACTAAGAATCCCTATGCATGCATTATTGGGACGACCAATACGTTAAATTCTTTTCCCCAATCTACCCAGGACCGTTTTGATGATACCATTGAAATCTCTTATCCAGACGCACATGGTTATGAAAAAATAGTGCAATACTATGTTGATAAGATGAATTTCGGATGTGATGAGCAATTAATTAAAACAATGGCCGAATCCGTAGAGGGACACTCGGGTCGCACTATCAAGCAACTTGTTAAGAAGGCTGGATTGCTCGCTTATGGGCGCGTTGATGATTCTGGTCCTATTATGCTAACGTCGGAAGATTTTCTTGCTGCATTGAAAAGCAGAGCGGGAAGTGAACCAGAACCCCTTAAGATGAAAGCAATTGATAATATTTTAAAGTATTGTCCAACAGACTTTCAATCCATGGTTTCAGTCATGGTTGAAGATTATAAAAGTCCTGTTGGTCTTCCGCCAATCTCATTGCTACATGGCCAACCTGGTACTGGTAAATCAACAGTAGCGCGTGGTATTGCAGAGAAAGCAAAAATCGCTTGTATTTTTATTGAGTGTACGAACCTTGGCGATGCCTATCAAAACTCTGCTTCAGGGAGTATTGATGAGCGAGTAGAAGAAGCGATGAATAGCAAAAAGCCATATATAATAGTTCTTGATGAGGTAGGAACTATGCTTGGATACTCAAAGAATAGCCAAAAGTTGAACGAGGATGCGACCAACTACTTTCTAGGGTTCACTGATGAGCTGCGTCAAAAAAATCCATATGCGCGTATTATTGGAACAACGAACACATTTGATACATTTTCTCAGGCTGCTCAAGATCGTTTTGCAGCTAAATTTGAAATTCACTCTCCGAGTGAGGTTGATGGCTATAAAGATATGATCCGTTGCTTTATAGATCAAATGAATTTTGGATGCAATGATAAGTTGCTTACCATGATGGCAAAACGCACAATGGGGTATTCTGGAAGGTTGATTGAGGTGATTGTGCAAAAAGCCGGGGTGTGCGCTCTTGATCGGATTAAGAGCCGCGATTCTATTACTTTATCGGAAGCAGATTTCTTTTTGGCGTTAAAAAAAATTAATATACCGTCACCTCTTTATGCCCGTCTCAAATCGGGTTTTACTGCAATACAGCCGTATATATACCCTACCGCATCATTGTTGCTTGCTGCGTACGGCGTATACCAACAATCGCAGTTTCAGCAAGAACAATTAACGCTTGCGAAAAAGGGAATACAAATAGGTGCACGGAGTTTATTGTTAGGCATTAAAGGTTATAAATTAGCCAAACTAAACACGAAAATGGCATCAGATAACTTTGTATTTCAAGCACTAGTTCATCATAAGTCCTCTGATGCGTATCAACATATTCCAGAAGATATTAAAGAAAATTCTGCTGAATACATACAACAATTAAAAAAGCATGATCACATCAAAATTCCGGAGCAACATGATTCAGTTAATATTTTTTATCGTTTTTTGCGGCACTTCGGTATATGGAATGGATAAGCATCAACATTCTCATACCGGACTTACGGTGAATGCCTATGTTACTAATGCGAGTAATAGACAATCTGATTCTATGATTAGCGTATACGAGGGGAGTAATGTTTCAACGAGAACTTTGCAGCCATTAATACCCAATAGCAATCTCTCGTTTAATCATTCAATGAATGCAAACTCAGTGAGCATGGGTTCGTCGAGCATACAGTCTAGTGATTTATCATCATCAAGCAATACACACTCCTATTATCAACCATCTGCTTCGCATGAGTCTTATTTGACGATGAATATTGATGTTCGACACATAGATTCGCGTCAACTTCAAGAAAGAATGCAAATAGCTAAAGAAGACTGTGTGTATAACGCGATAAAAGCTAATTCTCAGAAATCAACTCAATTAGAAAAGAAGGTTGCTACTTTAACTCAAGAGGTCCGTGCAGTTGCGGGTACGATAAGACTCTGTGCTGCAAGTCATCAAGCAGGTAGTGTGCAACCCCTGATTAATGTGTTGGAAATGACTATCCATGAACCACATATGAATCATTTTTTAAATGAAAAGAAGCTCGAACTTGTCAACTATATAACAACATCAGAAGGCACATTGCGACGACCTACTATTGAAGAAAGCGATGCAATAAATAACATTGCAACATCAATCGAAACGCGGTTGTTGTATTGGTTAGATCAAAATCATCCTACTGTTGCAATGGAAATGAAGCAACCGCATAGCGAATCCTATTACCAGTCCATGCCTTATTCAGAGCGCATGTATAAATATACGCATAATAATGCAAACAAAGACCTTAAAACGATACATAGCCTTTGCGCTCAAGGTAAACTCGAAGAAGCAGCGCTGATATCTGAAAAACATCTCATCAAAGGTCAAGCATCAATAGTAGACAACGAAGCGCGCAATATGGATGGTATGGCGCGAGGTTTATACCGTTCCCACACCACCGGTAAATATGACTCGTATGGTGTTCGATGCGAATATAGACAAGATCCTCTGTATGATAAAAAAACCGCATCACTAAAACGAAGTGAGACTCCTGTACCCAATGAAGAGCTCAATAATCTTTTTGGCAAACGATATGAGGCAGTGAATGCCATGCTGAATAAGCTACCACCAGAAGCATTAGAGAATCGTCATGTGAAGGGTATAGCATATACGCTTGTTGAACTCCATGAAAAAAACCCCATGCTCGTCCCTGATTATCTTACCCATGTTGTCGCTTGCCATGGAAACGCAAGCATACGAGAAGCTGGTCAATTCTTCTTTGGACAAGATGGACTTCCCGTTTTCTATACTTTTGATCAAACAGTATCTGATTTAACGCATAATATATCGCCAAATATTAACACACCATCCTATGCACAAGAATGGGAATTGCTGGATAAATTAACATTGTTGCATATGCAATATCCCAACGAAGAGGCATATGCGCATGGCATTACCTATGTAGTCCAAGCGAGCAACGGTCACCCATGCGCTGCCGAGTATCTTGCCTATGCTCAAACGTTGGTGGAAACTGGCAGTAAGGTGGACCAAAAGGTTAAAGCAGACTTTTTGAAATGTGGGAGTTTTTACACGCCACAGGTGAGTGAGGCTGATGGTCAATTGCACAAAGAAGTCGTTACCATGGCGACAACACTTGCCCAATCGGTTAATAACAATGAGATAGTGCAGGGAAAAAGTCCTACTCATATGTTACACCGCTTACATATTGCTTACACCGATTATTTCCAAAACCCACGAACACCTGCAAAATCACGTCTTAGTGCACTTATGAGCCATTATGACAAATATCTTACTAAGCAATTACCGATGCAAATCAATATGCCATCGACGCGGTCGCTTCTCTCTCCAGCGTATAGCCTTACATCTGTATTAGTAGATTCGGCCGCTAAAGCAACTAAAGTAACGCAAGAGTTCATGGAAACACGTATGCCTACCGTAGTAGAAAATATTCGAATGGAAATGGGCCCTGCATGCGCAATACATAGCTATTTAGATCAAATGAGTGATACCTGTATAGACAATATCAATGCGATACAAGATGCTATTGCAAGTTCACCGGCATCCCATATTGAACGAGGGAAGAAGATTATTGGCTGGGAAGTAGCAAAATGGCTTCCTCGTACCATAAAAAATACAATTCATCCGGTAGATGCTGCCATTGGCGTTGCGCATGGTTTAGAGTTTCTTTTTCGCGGCTATAATTACTTAAAGCTTACTTATGATCCATTACTCATGCCTGTACAATATCTTTGCCCACCTCTGTATGAATGGTCTTATCATGCAAAGCTAATGACTGATGATGCTCTTCTTTCTTTCTATAATGCACGACGCATTGAAAAATTGAAAACAAGCGTAAGCATTCTTACTGACATTGTGGCAGTACCACTCCTGCACAAGGGGTTTAATATTGCGTCGTCTGGGTTGCGTAATTCAATAATCAAGCTGCCTCCTTATGCAAAAAATATACCGGCGTTAGCGGGCATTGGGGAATTATCTGAAGAAGTAGCTGTTCTGGGAACTATGGCAGAAAGCGAATCCGAAATTGTCCGCACATTTGGCAACAAATTAAAGCCGACAAAAGGCAGCTCATCTCACATGTCTTCTCTCGAAAAAGTAGTCAAAGAATTATCTCACAATCCATCTGGACCATTAGTCCAAATGGAACTGGATCATCCAGTATTATCCTTACCTCGAACCGGTAGTGCGTTAAAAATTGATAAGTATCATGCTTTTGATGATATAATAGATAATTATGCACGTTTTGCAAAAAAGTTCACAAAGTTCGATAGAGATACTATTGAAAAAGGAGTTTTAAAAGAACTCTATCAAATCGAAGGTTCGTTGAATGATAAACCAGGAATTTTCGAATGGATAGTAGACTATAGGCCTGAAAAAGGTATTACGCATAGATTATTTATCGAAAATGGTACAATCACAGGAAAAGCAAATGTCCATGTTAAGACTCTTAAATAACCCATTAATTATTTTTAAAAAGTATGGCATCGAATATACATGGATGACATTGTATGTCGGACGCATGCTTGGGCTTGTAACTAATCACGACGTTGAACAATATGCAACGGAATATCTAATTCAAAATCCTGAATTAACTGATATGTATGTTGCTGAATTGGCAGCACGAACGTACGCAGATGATTATGTGGTTGATGATAAATTGATCACAGTTTTAAGGCATTTTGGATGCCTCATAATTAAAGATTCTCCGCAATGGAATATTGAAAAGCGTAAATGGCGTTATTGTATTTTGCAAAATATTGCTGAAGTGTATGTGAACGAATGTGAAAATTTACTACAGGCATTTGATGATGTTTATGCTGATTTTGGATATCCGGAAGATATGAAACCATTTTCTAGCTTTGCAGAAGTACCCGAGGATGCAAAGCCAGTTGAAGATATAAAAGAATATGATAAAGAATTATGTGGTAACATTTTGCACTATATCGCTACGGAAAAAGGAGAGATAGAAAAAAAGAACTTTTTATGGCCAGTATCATTGATATATTATCCTATTGATAACAACGACGGTGTCTAAAAAAGATTCGGATTGGTGATTGATATGTTTTGTTGGCGAATTACGAAATATAACCCACAATATCGTAATATACATGATGTATATCTTAAAGATGAATGGACATCGTATAGTGATATAGGAAAAATATTTGATAAGAAAAAATTCTGTGTAAACGAGTATTTAACTATTGAAGAAGCATACATCACCGCAATTCTTCTATTCATGGATTGTGTGCATACCGACGACTTAAGAATTACTGATTTGGAAAAAAATAATACCAATTTTAAAAAGATATTTTCAGAAATATCCCCACATCAAGTTCCTATTAAAAATGAGCAAATAATAAACAAAGAGCAACTTTTAATAATAATAAGATTAATTTTAAGAGAAGCAATGTGGTGTCGCCTTGAATCTGCGCATATGTATGTTCATTTTGGTTATGATTATTACATGTATATTGGCGCCTCATTAGCATGCGATTCAACATTACAGCAAATAAAACAGCTTGGATTATTTGTAGAAGAGTATCAATCTCCCTACATAATGAAATGATCGCTATAATCATATGATTGAAAAATTAGATCTATCAGGAGGCGTAATAACATATAATGAATTTAATATCGATCCGGACCTTCCTTTACAAGAACAGTTATTTTCATTAACAGAAGATCTATTACAAATCTCTTACTGCAACGGCAAATACCTTATTGATGTTGGATGGTACCCTGAATTTAGCGTGCAGGGTTCATTTATGATACGAGTTATCAAAGATTATGATTGGCTTAATCCCATATTTAAAAAAAAGGTTAAAAGTCTTGAAATGGTTACACGTTATTTACAAAAGGCGGTTAAAATTGTTGAAGAAGTACTAAAAACAGAATAAAATCCTACTTTCTATGATTTAACAGTGTTTCTGCATACGTGCATAAATTACAATGGATGGAAATTATGATTAATGAATTAAAATTTACTTGTTGTTTTTGTAACAAAAAGATTGAAAATACAGATATCGACCCTTGCAATATTAATATTATGGCAAATTACGATAAGGATATAGAATATAAACCGACTCAAGATTTTTTTTGCCATTTTAGCTGCTTAAAAAACAGTTTTCATAATTATTATAAAGGTTATTTATTGGAATCAACATTTAGTTCGATAAGAGATAATACTTAGAAAAGCTCATTATTTGGATAAAAATAAAAGAAATTAAATATGCACGAAAATTTTTTACCAAAACACACATATCCTCTACATATAAAGCTCTTTGGTTTAGGTATCGCATGCCTTTCCTTATATGTAATATCTTTCTTTTTCTTTATAGAATTTAAAGATCATCGCGAGCTCAAAAGCAAAATGAACCAAGCAGAACGCTATTTTATCCACAAGCAATATTCGGAAGCCATATATCTGTACAATAGCTTGTTGGTGCAGCATCGTTCTTATGATCATGCACGAAAAAGAGTTATTCAAGGTTGTTTTGCTCTTGCGAAAGATACCCCTAATTTTTACAATAATGGTTTATCATTTTTGCAAACAGACAGGGGACTTACCGATCCTGAGATTGAAGATCTCGCTATGTATTTACCAACTGATGAACAAAAAAATGAATTCCGTTCTATTTTCACCACAGAGGTAAAGGCATGATTTTTATTATTACTACGGGTACATCACTTATTATGATGTTATTCACTATTCTTACATTTCCCGGCGTCATTATGCATGCAATAGCCCAGCGTTTTATGTGCGACATACTGAACGTCCCTGTATATAGAATCAATTATTTTAGCGTGTTCAGCAGAGCTACAGGAGATGTTTTTCATGAAGATACGAATAATTTTGGCGTTGCTTGTTTGATTAGCATGGTACCTTTTATTCTCAATTCTATTTTGTGCATGCTTTTAACGCTACCAATAGGGATAATTTTTATTTTAGGTACAAAATTTAGTTTGCAAGGCACTACTTTTGATTACTTAAAATTTATCCTGTGTTGGATAGGGGTATCATGTGGGTTTAATGCGGTTCCCAGTAAACAAGATATAAAAAAATTATCGAATAAACCCCATTCTTATGGAGGTAAAATAGTGTTATTCTGCATAAAGGCTTTATTTTGGCCATTTCATATCCCTATTATAAATTTGGGAACATCGTGCTCATTAATGTATGTAGGCTTATTGTCTCTACTACTGCCGGTGCTATTTTTCCGTACAATGATAGTATAAAAGATCTCTCGATTGCTTTACACCAAAGGATTTCCTCATGAAAAATCACTTACTTTTCATTTTTATATGTTCCATCATAAGTGCGGCCCCGCATGCCAAATCAGCGACTCAATATGAATCTGACGCAGTTAAGCAATTTATCGAAAATTGTGTAAACCCGTCATTTTTACACGAAGAACTTCCTGCAACTGAATTCTTACAACATTTTAATCGATATAAAAATAATCTTGCTACTTATCAAATGCTTGAGCAGATGACATATGCAGATAAAGTTCACATGATTCGGCAATTACATAAAGCACTGAAACATTGCAAAGAACAATTGAAGTACAACCGCCACTTGATAAAAGAGTATGATAATTATCAGAAAGTAAATATAGGGTTGCTTGCGACTATGTGCAGCTGGCTAACATATAGAACCATTTTTAGTGGTTACCTACCGTCATTTAGAGTGGATGGAACCGAGGGTCTCTTTTTTAATGGTGCCCTGTTCGGATTAGTCTATAGCCTGTTTTCTTCGCTGTTTATTAAATATGGCCTTAAAGCGCATAAAAGATACGCTCTGTATCAAGAGTTAACAGAGATGCAAGAAAGCATAGTTGAACCTACTGTTTTGGCTGCTGCGCTGGTGAATCAGTGAGGGTACTCTGCAACGAATTTGCAACATCTCCACAAACTGTTACAATGAAAAAAATATTATTCATGCGTATATAGTTAGAGTAATACTATGCAAAATCAAGCATTAAATAACGAATTTATCGAGATCATTAAAACAGAAAGCGCTCGCTTTGCGCTGCTCAAAACAGAAGTTGCCAAAGTGGTGGTAGGCAACGAATCGATTATCGATTTTATTATTATGGCGTTATTGTGCAATGGGCATATCTTATTAGAAGGGGTGCCGGGAGTTGCAAAAACGACGATTATTAAAGCGGTAACACAAGCGTTAGGACTTACGTTTCGTCGCATTCAATTCACTCCTGATCTATTACCCGCTGACCTGATTGGTACGTTGATTTATAACCCCAAAACGCAAGATTTTGAGACTAAAAAAGGCCCTATCTTTGCTAATCTTATTTTAGCTGATGAAATTAACCGCGCACCCGCAAAGGTGCAGTCGGCACTGCTTGAGGCGATGCAAGAGCAACAGGTTACTATCGGCTCACAGACGTTTAAATTAGAAACTCCCTTCTTTGTGTTAGCAACGCAAAATCCCGTTGAGCAGGAAGGCACCTACCCATTACCTGAAGCGCAAATTGACCGCTTTATGTTTAAATTACTGGTAGGTTACTTGCAGCCAAGCCAAGAACGAGAAATTATCAGCAAAAGTACCCATGTAGCAACTATTACCCAAGTGCTTGACCGGGAATCGTTGTTCCAGGCACAAAAGGTAGTTGAACAGATTTACGTTGACCCAAAAATTGTTGATTATATTGTTGCACTTGTGTTTGCAACGCGTACACCAAAAATGTATAACTTGGCCCAATTGCAATCGTATATACAATATGGTGTTTCGCCACGTGCGACCGTTGCATTATACAAAGCAGCGCAAGCACATGCCTTTTTGAAGAAAAGAAATTTTGTTATACCTGATGATGTAAAAGCGGTCGCTGGATCGATTATTCGCCATCGCATCACGTTAAGCTATCAGGCACAGGTTGATGGTATCAGTACCGATACGCTCGTTGATACCATACTCAAAAACGTACCGTCTCTTTAAAAAAAGTCGTAGTTTGTGACGCCGCATATTTTTTAGAATTAATTGTGCACACATATTCGGTGCTTGACAACTTTTGCAATCGAAAGGTATTGTGTGAAAGTAACATTTAAAAAAGGGTTTGTCATGAGACATCCTATATGGATACTCAATAGCATACTAATGGCGGCGCTGTTATGCACAGTTATTGGTCTTATTCTCGTAAGGCCACACATTCCCTTGTTACAATCACTGGTGCCCTCAGCACAGATAAAACCATTTCATAAAGAAGTTGCCAAGATCGATTTAAGTAAAATTTATACAAATGATCTTTTTGATACGTTCAAAGCGGCACCGCGTCCTGTAGAACAAGAAGCACCGGTAGAAAAACCGATGCCGCAACCGCCCGCACCTATACTTACCACCAAGCCTACTATCCCGGCACCAAAATTTTTAGAGCCGTTAAAGATCCAGATCAAGGGCATTATTATCGGCAGCAACGAAGAACAAAATATTGCGATTATAGAAGATACACGCGATAAAAAAGCAAAAAATTACCATGTGGGTGATGTGATTGATGATGCGCAGCTAGTACGCATTTTAAAGAATAAGGTCATCTTTATCCGCGCTAATGGTCAGCAAGAAATTTTATACGTAACACAGCATGATGCTGAGTTAGAACTGTTACTGACGCCGACCAATTGGAATGTGGTTATTAAGAAATTGGGAGAAAATAAGTATGCGGTTGATCCAGATCTTTTTGTAGAGCGCATGCGTGCCCTTGGTCATTTTATTGATCAACTTAATATTACTACCGTATTTCATGAAGGCAAAAGCATTGGGTGCCGCATCGGCAAAATGGAAGCAAATTCTGTCGGCTATGCACTCGGGTTGCAGCCGAGCGATATTATTGAGTCGGTCAACTCTACATTAACCACCAATGCGCAACAGCGTATGGAAATTTATCAACAGATCACGGGGTTAACGATTAATAGCACTATTGTTGTGCGCCTCATTCGCCGTGGCAAAACTATTGATATCACCTATATATTACAAAAGAGTGATGCAACGATTGCACATCAACCAGTTACCGATGTACAAACAGTTACTCCAAAACGCGCATACGAAGAAAAAATGCGCTTGTTTCAAGAAAAAGAACGATTAACACCGACAACGCAAGAAATACGCAAAAAAGAAAAAGAAGATATTATTCATTTAATGGAACGTAATGAACGTAAGAGAAATGTATTAATGGAAAGCGTTACCCATAAACAATGATGACGGCTGTCAATGAATAAAATAGGTTTTTTACGCATCTTCACGCTTATAGTCTGTTGCGCCGGAATAACTACTACTCATGCGCAGTATAAAAAAAAGAAAACGACATCAGTAGTCAATGAACCTATTGCCCCGGCAGAAAGTGCAGCAACAGAAAAAGGTGCATTGCGCGATGTTATTCTTGTTGGCGATAATGGGCAACAACAGCTTGACGAACAAGATCGCACCAAGCGTTTACAAGATATTACGTGCGTACCCGAAGGACCAGCATGCCCTGCAGCAGCGCTACAAGACGGTGATGATCTGATAGAAATTAATTTAGAAAATAGTGATCTACAAAATATTATTGCATGGATCTCTGCACAATATCATGTAAGTTTTGTCAGCGAAGAGACTCTCCAGCCATTACCGGCTGGCAGCAAAACGATTACGGGAAATTCTATTATATTTCATAGCCATAAGTCTTTGAGCAAAAAAGAAATGTGGGATTTATTCATTACCTTTCTCGACTTGTATGGACTTACTTTAGTAGCAACGGCCCATGCGGATATCTATAAAATTAAAATAACTGAACCAAATAAAGCACAATCGGCCAACAAAACAGCACTTCCTTCGTACATTAATGTTCACTGGAAAAATTTGCCACAAGATGATATGCGTATACGCTATATTTATTTTGTTAAAAATAGCACCTTAGCAGCGTTGCAGGGTATTGTCGATGCATTCCGCAGTAACACTGCCACCTTGCAACCGTTAGAAAAATTAAATGCATTTATTATGACCGATAAATCATCGAATATTCGTGCGCTCATGCAAATAGTTGATGATCTCGATCAAATTACTTCTCCTGAAGTACTTTCGGTACTCCGCTTGCGTAACACTGATGCTGAAGTAGTAAAGAACTTATATGAAGAACTGACTAAACAAGAAGATCCGCAAAAGCTAGCGGCTCGCATACTGGGAGCAAAAAAGGCGCCCACTGCCGTATATTTTCCCGCATCTGTTCGTTTAATTGCAGAACCACGCACCAATACACTCATTATTTTGGGCGATAAAGACGGTATTAAAAAGGTCGAAGATTTTATCTTAAAATATGTGGACGTTGAGTTAGAAATTCCATATTCACCGGTCTATGTGTATGAACTGCAATACGTAAGCGCTGATGCAATGGCACAGTTGCTTAATGAAGTAACCAAATTTGCTCCGAACTCACCTGCTGCGCAAAGCGGTGGGGTACGCCAAGGAGACAAATATCTACAACCCATGACGTTTCAGCCAGAACCAAGTGGTAATCGGTTGCTCATCCGCGCTGAAAAAGAAGATTATTTAAAAGTACGAGAAATTATTAAACAGCTTGACGTTAAACAGCCGCAAATCGCCATTGAAGTGTTGGTTGTAGACGTTAACTCTACCGATAGTCGTGAGCTCGGCGTGCAGATTCGCAATAAAGATTTTAACACCATCAGCAAAAATCTAAACTTTCAAAACTCTGGTCTACCCAATGCATCAGGAACCTCTCAGCCAGTTATTGACCCCAATACCGGCAGCATTGTGTCTAACCTGATTAGTCTTGCTGCCAACCAAGATCCTGGCTCAACGTTACTCACTATCACCAGTGCTACTGGGGGCGTTTGGGGTATATTTAAAGCATTACAAACGGTAGTACACACGAACGTAATCGCTAATCCATTCTTAATTACTACCAACAAGTACCAAGCGCAAGTATCTATCGGCCAAACACGTCGTGTACTTACTGCGCAGGTTGTTGGTGTTGCAACGGCAAACGCACTTGGTGACGTTTCTGCTAGTTTAACTGTTAAAATTACTCCCCAAATTAATGCGCTCGGCATTATTAATCTTGATATTGCTATTAACATTGACACCTTTACCGACGCCACGAACCCGAACGATGCGAATAAAAACGTAAAGACGATTCGTACTAATACCAGTGTGGGTAATAAAGAAATATTGGCCATTGGTGGGTTGTTGCAAACAACGCAAAATGATAGCACGACTGAAGTGCCTCTACTGGGCAGCATACCGGTTATTGGTTGGTTTTTCAAAAATAAAACCAAGAGCATTATTAAAGATAATTTACTCGTGTTTATTGCACCGCGCATTGTAGAGCCATTGCTTGAAGGTGGCTTAACGCAGCATACTCAAGTAAAAGCTGATAATGCAAAGATTGATTTCCGCGAAATGACTGAGCCGGCTACCCGTCGCGACCCTATTCATCGCTGGTTCTTCAGAGATAAAATGGATGAAAATGCTGACACGGTAGATATCTTCGTTCAGCAAAAACATAAAATGGTAAATATCGATGTGCCACCGTTACTGATGTGCAATCAAAAATGTGAGTTTGGCGACTCGATCCATAATCCTGTAACGCCTGAAGAAATACGTGCTAAACAATGCCCAGATTTGAGCATAACAACTACAGGACAAAAACCAACGACACCGCATAAAGCAAAAGAGCTCGATGGTTGCGAACATCCGTGCGAAGCATTAATTAGTGCCAACGATTCTAAAAAATATCGCTCAGGTTCACTCGTGTCTGTGTTTCCTGATGCGCAGGGAGTTGGTGCATGAGCAACCATCATAAAATAGAAATAGGTTCCCTTTTTTGCGTCTTGCTCTTATGCATTCCTTGCTCTTTAGTGAGCTACACGCGTAAACGAGCAAAGAGTACCTTGCAAGCAGAAACGATGCAGGGGACCGAAACACAGTCTCCCATTGATGGCACCCATGCTGCTTATCCCGTTCAAGCACAACGCAATGATGAAAAATTATTTGTTTCTTTCGACGCAATTAGTGGATCTGATCTATTAACTTGGATGAGCACCCAGTTACAAATAGTGTTGATAACTCAGGCAACCGTTGTAACAGGGAAAGAATCAGCAGAAGCAACAGCGTTACACAACAGTAAGTTTACCTTTAGCGCACCCCAAGCCCTGACAAAGAAAGAGATCTGGGATCTTTTTACACAATGGCTTGAGTTGATGGGACTCACTATCACTCACACGCGCGAAAATATATACAGCATCAAACCGAGCGCGCGTAAAGAGCTGGGCCCCGTGACTACATTACTTAATCTCACGTATGAACAGATTCCCGATAGCAATGAACAGATACGTTACATATATTTCTTCAAAAATAGCCAAATTACTGCGTTAATGCCTGTTATTGATCAATGCAAAAGTACGCTTGCTCGCGTGATCAACCTTGAGCAAACCAATGGCTTTATCATCGATGATTATGCAGTTAATATTCGCGCACTCATGAAGATAATACAACAGCTTGACGAAAAAGCACCGCCGGAAGTGCTGTCTATTCTGCATCTGAAAAATATCGATGCAGAAGATGTAGTTAAATTGTATCAGCAAATTATGAGCAATCAGCCACAAACGTCTTTGGAGCGTCGTTTTTATATTCCTAAAACGAACTTCTATTTTGCCAACACGGTGCAACTATTTGCAGAGTCTCGTTCTAATACATTAGTAATTATGGGGCCCCGAGATGCAGTGCGCACTGTAGAAAATTTTGTTATTAAACAGGTAGACCTAGCAGTTAAGTTTGATGAAAATCCCATTCATGTCTATGAGCTCCAACATGTGCAAGCAGATGATATGAAGAAGGCACTGATGGGTATTTTAAAAAATGCATCACAAAATAATATTATAACGAGCAGTTCTGTGCTTACTGAGTTTGGTAAAACGATTACGGTCGAATCAGAGCCATCAACTAACTGTCTCTTGGTATACGCAACTGACGCCGAGTATGAACACGTTAAAAAAATTATTGCTGACCTCGATATTCCACAGCCGCAGATTGCTGTTGAAATATTGCTTGTTTCTACCTCGCGCGACCTTGAGCTTTCGCTCGGCTCGCAAATACGTAATCCATTACCAACCACGATTAGTAAGCATCTTGATTTTCAAACATCAGGCTTACCATTAGTGATTAGCAATGCGGCACCACTCGTTGATACCACAACCAATAGTTTACGCGCTAATCTTGTTTCTTTAGCTGCAAACGAAGGGCCGGGCGTTACCGTGTTAACGGTAGGTAATAGTACCACCAATGGCGTGTGGGCAATTTTTGAAGCATTACAAACGCTTTCTAGTACTACCATTCTTGCTAACCCTTTTATTCTTACTACCAATAAAAAAACCGCCAAATTATCGATTGGCCAAACGCGCCGAGTTATTACCACCACGTTTACCAGTTTGGGTGTTGCAACACCAGCATTTGCAGATATTGATGCAAATCTTAATATTCAAATTTCTTCTCGCATTAACGCGCTGGGGTTAATTAATATTGACTTGGCACTGATTGTCGATACGTTTACCAACTCGCTTAACCCACAAAGTGCTAATAAAGACATTCGTTCTCTTTCAACCAATGCGCAGTTGGGTGATGGGCAGGTATTGGCTGTTGGTGGACTGCGGCAACTTACCAAGGGTATCAATGCCGTAAAAGTACCAATATTAGGTGATATTCCTATTCTTTCTTGGTTTTTCAAAAGTGAAGACCAGAGTACGGTAAGCCAAAATCTGATGGTTTTTATTACTGCACATATCATTGAAACAAAAGGAACCAAGGGAACTACTTACGCCAATGCCAAAATACAAGAAACGAGTGAATATATGCAGGGTACTTATACCAAATGTGTGCCACCGCGCGACCCTATACACAAACATTTTTTTAATGAAAATAAAGAAAATACCGATGTTGTGGTGCGTAATTTTGAAAAACATGTGTATGGAAAAGTTCCTATTGACGTACCACCGTTATTAGAATGCTCGACTGCGTGTCATGTTGGTAGAAATGTTATAGATACCTCTGCCTCTGTTGTCACACCAGTATCGCGAACACACGGTCTTATATCATTTATTCCTGATGAAGCATATCAAAGGGCTCCTGCATGATTATGAACGCCTTTATTCCTGAAATACTCGGTTCCTATTATCTTCGGCCTAAGCGCATTGTAGGGCTTGATATTACTAAAAGTTCAGTGTATGGTTGCCAGCTGCTCCTTTCTGGATCACAATGCACTATAGAAAAAATATATCAGGAGCCAATAAATATTGATAATTCACGTGAATATCATGAACGCGTGTCAGAAACTATTGCACGCATTACTCATGGGATTACTGGTACCTACACGCTTGTCAGCAGTTTGGCTAATAACCAGATGGCATACAAAGAGATGGTGTTCCCTTTTACTGACCGCCAAAAACTTGCACAGGTTATTGCCTATCAAGCAGCACAGGTAATGCCCATCGACCCGGCCAAAGCAATTACTGAATTTATTGTTACGCAGAGCGATAAGAAAAAGGGCACCAGTACGGTACAGTTGGCTACTACGTACACAAACACCGTGCAAGACCATCTGGCCTACTTTTCTGCTGAACAAAACGCGCATCATAAAATATCACTCGCTATTTTCGATTTATATGGCCTTTTTTTACGCATACCTTCTTTGCAACGCACTGCACAAGAGGCAACAGTGCTCATGCAATTTGATCTTAATTCGATCACTATCGCCTGCATTATTGGCACACAGCTACGGTTAGTACGCACCCTACCAAAGGGGATCATGCATATCGCCAAACAAGCGGCAGCCAAGATGGACAAAACACAGGCGCAGGCATTTGAAGAGTTTATTCGATTTGGCTTAAGCCCTAACGCTACCCATGCAACACAAGCGGTGCTATTCAAAGAGCTGATGGCTGGTCTGTGCGATGATATACGATTCACTCTCGATTCGTTTAGACAAACTATTCGTGAACCGTTTTCGTATACACACAGTGTTCTGGTCGGCTTTGGTGCTGACACGCCCGGTGTTCGTGAATATGTGCAAGAACAGATTGGGTTCGCATGCCTTTTTATGCCGTTAGATGAGCTGTTTGATACGAAACAGGTGCGCTTAGCAAATGGGGTTTCTGTGCCGCAGACCCATGCTATTGCATGCGCATTGGCCATACCAAATACTATTACTGCCGATTTCTCTTTTAATCGTGTTGCAAAAACAGAACAAGAAACACGCTTGTTTGCCATACAGTTCTTCACTGCCATTACGCTACTAGTGACCCTACTATTGCTAATCTTAGGCGCGTTGTTGTGGCAGAAGTATCGTTTACAAAGCATTGCTATGCAACGGGAAACGGAGATCAAACAAAAGTTGTACGCATTGCAGTTAACCAGTAAAAAAACGGTTAAAACAGCCTTGGATGAAGCAACAGATAATGTAGACAAAGAGGAATCGTTGTGGTTCGCGTTTTCACGAGATCGGCGCTTTTCATTTTTAGAAACGGTACAAATATTGAGTACCCATATCGACCGTAAAGGATTAGGGCTCAAACTTAAAAAACTGGTTATTAATACGCATGAAGTTATTCTTGAAGGCGAAGTGAAAGATTACGAAGCGCTCAAAAAATTGGAACGAGCACTTAATCAAACAAATCTCTTTGCGCAAGTGCCACCGTTGCAAAATCTTTTACTGAACGAAAAGTTGACCCTTAAAAAGAATGAGGAATCCACATGATGCCCCTTATGTATACTATCTATGGCTGGGTTTCAAATCTTGATGCAGCGCAGTTCAAAAAATGGAGCGCCTCTTTTTTTGGCATTACTACACTCCTTCTTTTGGCACTGTTCTATTGGTATTATCATGCAACAACGCACTTAAGCAGTAAAATGGTACTTATCAATAAACAACGCGTGCAAACGCGCGAACTTTTAGAACGGTTTGAAGTGGTAAAAAAACAGAAGGCGGAAGTAAACACGTTGCTTGAACAGGATCGTGATTTCAAAATTGGCGGCTATTTTAGTACTATTATTGATACCTTACATATGCGTGCCAATAAAACGCGCGACCCGGCTACGTCATCGATACAGCTCGATAATGGGTATACCGAAATACAGCTGTATGCTAGCTTTTCTCAAGTAAATATGCAAAAAATAGCTGAACTGTTAGACACCATAGAACAAAACCCTCGTATTTATGTAAAAGAATTAGAAATATATAAACCAGGTACTGAACAATCGGTCAATTTTAATGTCATGATTGCCACGTTGCAAGCCCAAGGCGAAACGCCTTAAGTATGGAATAAGCCCATGAAAAAAATAGTAACACTCTCTCTTGCTCTTGCACTGTTCACCACACTTGTATTGACCGAATCACCCGAATTGGTCAACCAACAAGAAGATGTTCCGCCCGTAATTATAAATATTCCGAGCGAATCAGAAGTGAAGGACGCCCCAAAAGACAAAACAGGAATTATTGTCGATACGAAAAAACATAAGAAGAAAATACGTTTTGAACTGCACGAAAAACCACTCATTGATCTAATCAATGAATTAGCGGCTGAAAAGAAGGTTAATATTCTATTGCCTCAAGGGGCATTTGCAATTCCTGCAACTACCAAAGTAACCTTGAGCATCCAAGATGCAATGCATATCGATGCCGCCTGGCGCCAATTAATGAGCATTTTAGATGTTGCTGGATATGCGGTTATGTATGAACGGACGCATGACTTATACGTCATTAAAAAAAATGATCAAAATGCGATTACTCGTAGTGTTATGGCTATTTATATCGACCGTCCTATTGCTGAACTGCCCGTATCAGATGAAATCATTCGTGTAGTATATTATTTACAAAATCTCAATACTACCACACACAAAGATGACCTGGTGCGCATTATTAAAGAGATGTTATCTGCAACTGCAGACAGCCGCATCGATGAAAAAACGAATAGCCTTATTTTAACTGATAAAGCAGTTAATATCGTAAATCTTTTAAAAATCATTAAAGAACTTGATATGGGGGGCATCCGCGATCAAATAGAAGTATTGCCGCTTTATTATGCATCGGTACAAATGGTTGAATCGATATTTCAAAAACTGCTTGATCAAAAAACATTAACTGAAAGTTCTTACTTTTCAAAAAATACGAAGGTAATTGGACTGCAGCGCACCAACTCTCTCGTTATTATGGGCACCGCACGTGCTATCGACGCGGTACGTGATTTTGTTATCAAATATCTAGATAAACCGATGGACTCGGGTGAATCGATTTTACACGTGTATGAGCTGCAATATCTCCAGGCAGAAAAATTTGCACCAGTCTTAAGCAATATTATTAGTGCTGGTAAAGGGACCGATCAATCCACGGGTAAAACCATGGGGGGGCCAAAACAGTATTTCCAAGACGTTATTATTTCGTATGAACGTATTCAAGACGCTGAACAGTTGGCTATCAAACCAACAGCATCAGATGCATCGAGCAGTGCTCAAAAAACTACGGTTGAAACAAAAGGGGTACAGCTGGGTGGTAACCGTTTAATTATCGCAGCACGTAAAAAAGACTGGATTCGTATTAAAAGTCTTATCCAATATCTCGACAAACCGCAACCACAAGTGGCACTCGATGTGCTCGTAGTAGATCTTACACTGGACACCGATCGTTTAATTGGCACGCAAATGCGTAATAAACAAGGGTTTAACGACAGTATATCAGGAGGGGTAAATTGGCAGACCTCTATGCTCAGCGCACCGATTTTACTTAACGGTACTCCAACGCCGCCGAATGCGCTCATGTCTAACTTATTGCAGTTGGGTAGCCCTTTTGCTGCGGGCACCAACTTGGCAAGTAACGCCACTGCTGGTTCTTTGATTCTCACCCTTACCGATTCACAAAGTAATGGAGTCTGGAGCATACTGCAAATGCTTAAACAGTACACGAACACGACCGTGTTAGCACAGCCATTTATTTATGTACAAAACCATAAACAGGCAACGGTTACTATTTCACAAGAACGCTTACTCCAAGGTGACGCGGACTCTGGTAGCGTTGCGGTAACGGTTAAGCAGGAATGGGTTAAAGCGGCGCTCGTTGTTGATATTGTCCCGCACATTAGTGCATCCCATAACATCAATTTACAAGTTACCATTACCGTCGATGAGTTCGTTAATAATAACGTGAACACGCGTAATAACCGCGTCATTCAAACGAACGCAAATTTAGGCAATAAACAGATTTTAGCGCTCGGCGGACTCACACAAAATACGGTGACGTTGGATGTGAATGAGGTGCCGATACTGAGCAAAATACCGGTACTTGGATATTTCTTTAAACGAGAAGAGATAACAACCGATAAAACAAATTTACTCATTCTTATTTGCCCCACTATTATTGAGCCACGTATTTCTGGCGGTATGGAAGATTATACGCAGCAGAAACTTGATTTCTCCAAAAACAATCTTGATGAACAGCTGACCTTTCAAAATTTACGTGATCCAGTAACGCGGTGGTTCTTTAGACCAGGCACCTGTGCGGGTAAAGCAGTTGATGAATATATAGAAGAGATTGAAAGCAAATCTTTTACCAATGATCTCCACACGCACGTGCGCCACGAAATGGATGAAGATGCAGACAGTAAACCGACTGCGCCCGCTACAAAGTAGGAACCAAAAACTGAGGAACAATCGGGCACTTCGGTACTTGAAAATCAAAAAGATGCGTTAAAGAAATTAGTCTCACGAGAAGAAAATCCGCTTACCGCTCCTCGAGCGCCAAGAGCGTAAGGTTTTCTTCTATTTCGAGCAACCGGTTATATTTAGCCATACGTTCACCATGGCTAAACCCGCCCGCTTTTATTTGGCCAGCACTGCTGCCTACTGCCAAGTCGGCGATAAAGGTATCATTTGTTTCTCCCGATCGATGAGAAACCATAGTGCCTAACCCATATTCTTTGCACACTTGTACCGCTTGCAACGTCTCGGTAACGGTGCCGATCTGATTCGGCTTAATAATCACTCCATTAGCAGCGGACCGCTCTCCCGCTTCATAAATGCGCTGTGGATTGGTTGCTAAAAAATCATCTCCTGTAATTTGCACGAATTGCCCCAACCGTTCTGTCATCTTCTGCCAACCGACCCAATCATTTTCGTGCAACCCATCTTCAATAGAACAGATAGGATACGTACTGATCAGGTGGCTATAGAAATCGATCATTTCATGTGCTTGCAATTCCTGTTTTCCCCATACATAGAGTTTGCGCTTCGGATCATATAAACGGGTTGCTGCCACATCAATAGCCAACTTAAACAGTGAACCGAATTCGCACGATTCAAGCAACTCTACCAGAAAATCCAATGCTTTTTTGTCATCATGGAAAGCATCTGCAAATGCACCTTCGTCGCTGGTAGCGGTGCTAAGCTTCTTTTTAGTCAACATCTTTTTTGCTTTTTGGTGCAGATCATGCGTGATTTCCATTGCTTGCCTAAAATTTTTTGCGCCGCACGGCACCACTAAAAACTCTTGAATAGACAAGCCGTTGCGCGCATGCATGCCTCCACTAATAAAATTAAAGAAGGGAAGTGGTAATATAACGGTGTCGAATGAACAGAGATAGGCAATCAATTCATATAAATCGATATCAGACTCGAGTGCTTGTGCTCGTGCAACTGCCATACTAATAGCTAACATAAGCTGCGCGCCAAGCTTTTCTTTGTGTTCAGTATCATCTAAGTGCAACAGCAATGCGTCAACGGTGACCACATCTGCCTGTTTGCCAACCAATAGAGGACTAATTTTAGTTTTTAATAGTTGCAGCGCTTGCGTACAAGAAACTGATGCAGGCATCTGACACGCTTCATGACTACTGACAGACAGCCCGCTGGGCACACTGGCAACCCCTTGCTTACCACTATCAAGCGTTACGATACATTCAATTGTTTCTTGCCCGCGCGAATTAAAAATAGTGCGGCCGTGCACCGTTTTTATACCCATACGTGCTCTCCCTTTTCATTTCTTTTTCAACTATGATATATCTCTTCTTAAGTAGACACGCGAATGGGGCAAAAAAGTAAGGATTTCTTAATAAAGCATACAAAACTTCATGAATAAAAGGAGATATCATGAACATAGGGCTCGACAAAAAAGTGTGTAAAACGGTGGTTGATCATCTAAACCTACTCTTGGCACAAGAATTTGCGCTTTATATTAAAACATTAAACTGTCATTGGAACGTGTACGGCAAACACTTTGGCGCATTGCATCTGTTTTTTAAAGGGCAGTATGAAGAATTGCTTGATATAGTGGATGATGTAGCTGAACGAGTGGTAACACTCGATGGGCATGCAGCTGCTACCGTTATTGAAATACACAAAAATACCGTTATTCCCGAAAAAGCACAGGCACATTTAAATGATATGCAATTAATTACCGATCTCATGAAAGCACATGAAATAGTTATCAAACAGATCCGCAAAGATATCGATCTGACAGTAAAACTGAATGATATGGGAACTAATAATTTCTTATGTGATCTGATTGAAAAGCATGAAAAAATGACCTGGATGCTCCGCGCTCATATCGCTGAATAAAAAGACGTTCAGGTAGTCAATTACGACTACTTGAACGCTTAATTTTTATCTGATGTTATATGTTTTACTTCTTTGTCACCAACCCATACTCACGCAGCTGTTTATCATCAACTGGTGTCGGACTGTCCATCAATGGATCATGCCCGCTGGCGGTTTTAGGGAATGCGATTACTTCGCGAATAGAACGAGAACCGGTTAATAACATAACTAAACGATCAAGGCCTAGGGCTATGCCACCATGCGGTGGAAAACCAAGTTCTTGTGCATTCAGCAGAAACCCAAATTTTTGTTGCATCTGCTCACGCGTTAAACCAAGCAAATCAAATATTTTTTGTTGCATTGCTGCATCAAAGATACGAATCGATCCACCACCAATTTCTATACCATTGAGCACAATATCATAGGCGCGTGCTTTCATCTGTCCCTGGTCTTGGTTTTCCCACCCCGCCTGTGGTGCAGTAAACGGATGGTGTGCAGCATCCCAACGTTTTTCTTTTTTATCATACGTGAATACAGGGAAATCGATTACCCACAACCATTTCATGACATCTGCAGGAATCATATTATATTCGGCAGCAACATGCGTACGTAATCTACCGAGCAGCTCCCACGCTTCGTCATAATCACCGGCAATGATCAGTAACACATCGCCTTCTGTAAAGTGCGGACATACGGTGCGCACACGATCTATAAAATCAGCAGGCAAGAATTTTTGTACCGGCGATTCGAGCATATTATTTTCACCGACGCGAATCCAAAGTAATCCTTTGGCACCAATTTGTTGCGCTTTTTCTACCCAACGTTCGAGCTCTGAGCGCGACAAATCGCGTCCACTCAGATGCAATGCGCCAATGCGCCCTTTGTTAGCCAAAACGGTTTGCAAAAATTTAAGCTGCGTGTCTGCAAACAGTGATGTTAAATCTTGAATTTCTAATGCATACCGTAAATCCGGTTTATCTGAACCAAAACGGCGATACGCTTCATCATAGGTCATACGTTGCAAAGGAATTTCTATATTTACGTTACATACCTTCTGCAACACAAATTGCAATAAATGTTCAATTAAGAGTTGCACATCTGCTTCTTTAATAAATGACATTTCTATGTCGAGCTGCGTGAACTCTGGCTGACGATCTGCGCGCAAATCTTCGTCACGAAAACAGCGTGCTATCTGAAAATACCGCTCCATGCCACTGGCCATCAACAGCTGTTTGTATAGCTGTGGCGATTGTGGCAGTGCATAGCAATGGGCGGGAGCCATACGAGAAGGCACCAGAAACTCGCGTGCCCCTTCAGGCGTATTTTTAGTCAGCATCGGCGTTTCAATTTCTAAAAAACCCTCTTTGTGCAAAAATTCACGCATTGCAAAAATGAGTTCATTACGCATCATTAATTTTTTTTGCATGCTTGGGCGGCGCAGATCTAAGTAGCGATACTGTAACCGCACCTCTTCATCTACCATGTCAGCATCATCAAGCATAAAAGGTAATGCTTTTGCTTTACTTAAAATAGTAAGCGTAGACACCTGAATCTCGAACAGTCCCGTCGCTAACTCTTTGTTTACCGTGCCTGTTGAACGCTCAACCACGCGGCCAGTAATTTGAATGACAAATTCTGAACGTAACTGATGTGCCAATTCGTGTGCGGTAGCAGAAATGGTATTATCGAACACTAACTGCACCATGCCACTACGGTCACGCAAATCGATAAAAATAAGACCGCCATGATCACGGCGGCGATGTACCCAACCTGCTAACACAACGTCTGTATGCAATAAATCGGTATTAATAAGGCCGCAGCCCGTAGTACGTTCATAATAACGCATGGCGCTCAAATTCCTTTATAAAAAGTGCAAATCGAGAAAATATATAAAAAAAGTATAGCTCAAAATGCAAAAAAACCCAGTCTCATTAATGGTTCCGAGCCGCCACGTTTTTATCGTATAAACAGATAGCCCACGCCAAAAGTAGCCAAGTCTGTTTAGAACTTACACTCGATACCAATATTGAGTGTATACGCTACGTTATCACCAATAAAAGGATTTTTGTCATCGATAATACCGGTAACATCAGCAGACTCAAGCGCCCGTAATTCATCTTTACTCAGTGGCGTTCCTTTAATATCGGTGTAGTGAGCGCCTGGAATAAAGACAGAAGAAACTGCAAATAATTTAAACGTATTAAACTCTGGCAACAAATCTATATCAGCAAAGATATTAAGTTCAGTTCCTAAATAGTTGCGCGCCATTTTGTCATGAAAACTTTTGCCCGTTGTCCTATCAAATGCATTGGTTGCTTTGGTCTGCCAATAGCTGAGCACGTTTGGTCGCAAGCCAATCGAACGGTCATGCAGTTGCGGGAACCAGTTCGCACTACCCCCGACAAATGCCAAATTCGTAAACCCATTAATTGAAGTAGGAATACGGTCATGTACTTGATTTGATACAGGAATGGCCAATGGACGAGGCACTCTGCCTGCACCACCCAACAAGAAGACGCTTTGCACTCTGCTACCAGCATACATTTCTTGTAAAGGAATAAACCCAGTAAAATCTCCATCAACTGAACTGTCGTTTGGATGCTTAAAATCTTGATTCGGGTTATGGTCACCGGTTGAATATCCGGCAGTACCAGAGACTTTCAATGTTTTTTCTGGGTTACAGTTGTATGTTGCATCGGCTACGAACATCCATCCTGTAAATTTGTTAGTGTAGGGATTGCTAAACCGATGCTGGCTATTATACAACGCCCCACCATCTGCGTCACCAATAAACTGTCCATTTTCTGCTGCGTTCTGTATCGAATTTTCGATTAACATCTGTGCATCGCTGCGCGGTACATACACTACCTTCGGCCCCTTAGAATTATCTACGCGCACTTGGGAGTTGACTATAGTGGGCACTCCATTACGGTTTTCAAACTCGGTCAAATTACGATCCCATCCTTTGACTTGTTGACTACCAAAGTTTTTCGCGATATCAAAACCCCATTCAACGCTGCTGTATTCAAACTCGCCTGCCATACCAATAGTTGCTAATTTACTGCTCGAATCCCCTAAGAACTCAATACGTTGCTCAGGCGCATAGTTATAAAGCGCATATGGTTCGAATGCTACCAAAGAGCCTGCTGCTTTGACAGGAACCCACTTAAAACGTGATGCGGCTACGAAATCTACCTTACCAGTCCCTCGTTCTTGGTGCAGTTTTTTACCAAACTCTTGCCCTAAAATCTTTGCATTAGTATTACTGAAGCTATCCATCTTATTTTCCAAAATGGCAAGATACAAATCATACGTAATATCTGAGCGAATAAGGTCGCCATAAAACTTAAAGCCAAATGCATACTGATTAATAGCGTTATCGGAGTAAAAACCGAGCACTCGTGGCCCCACCGCATACGCTGAACCAAGAGCAATGCCACGTCCCAAATCAAAGGGGAACGCACCTAACTTCAACCGGTGTACGCTTTGCGTTGGCAACCCAAATGCATCGGTGACTGAAAAGTCTAACCACCACTCACGTAACCACATTAAATGTTTGGTAATAAAATGCTTATGATCACCGAACACTGCCTCTAACTGCCTAATGGAAGTATCAGTTGTTTGAGCTATGCTTTCAGGATTGCCCCAGACACTTTTATTACGCATGGACATAAAGAACTCAAACGGATTGTAGTCATAGCAACTCTTACCATATTCGAATCCGAAGTTGGTGTCTAAAGTATGCGCACTCTGATAGATAAAGTCTGTGCTAATATTTCGGTTGAGTAAATTTGCATTAACCAGGAAAACCGATTCTGGTTTAAATTTTATTTGCAGGTTAGCATTTATTAATCCATGAGCAAAGGTCATTCGCTCATTTTTTAACACAGCGGCAAAGAGGCCCTGCTGTTCAGATAACAAAATGGCTATTAATGCCACCGCGTACAATATCATGATGTCCTTTTTACACGCAAAAAAGCGCGTATATTAAAGCTATAATACAATTCAAGCAAATTTTAGGGTACTCTATTGGCATGACTTGTCAATAAAAAAGCCTTTTTTAACGCACTTTTTTGAAGGAGATCTTCTTATGCATAAGCCCCCATTACTTATCGGGTGTCACCTGTCTATCGAAGGAGGGTTTTATAAAGCAATCGAACGAGCCAATGAGTTGCACGCAACCTGTCTGCAACTATTTACCAAAAGTAATAGACAGTGGCAAAGCAAGCCAATTAGCGAGCAAGAAGCTGCCTTATTTAAACAAACGCTCAAAGAAAGTCCTACGGTGCAGACTGTTGTTGCCCATGCCAGTTATCTGATTAACTGCGCCGCCTTCGATGATGCGATTTGGCAGAAATCTATTGCCGGTCTTGTGGATGAACTGGAACGGTGTGCTACCTTGGGCATACCATACTTAGTATTACACCCGGGGTCTGCCAAGACGCAGGACAAACAAGCAAGCATTACGCGCGTCAGCCAGGCGATTAATGAAGCTTTGACACGGATTCCTCATCTAAAAACAATGCTTTTGCTCGAAACCATGGCGGGCCAAGGATCTGTGCTTGGCGCAACATTTGCTGAAATTCATGCGATACGCGCGCAAGTGGATCAAAAAAAACATGTGGGAGCGTGCATAGACACGTGTCACGTCTTTGCGGCTGGTTATGACATCGGCACGTCTACAGGCTACGCCCGCATGAAAAAAGAGTTTGATGCGACCATTGGCCTTACCCATTTGAAGGTTATCCACGTCAATGATTCAAAAAAGGAGTGTGGTTCACATGTAGATCGCCACGAACATATAGGCAAGGGCAAGATAGGCATAGAAGGGTTTGCATTGCTCATGAACGATGCTGATTTTTTTGCAATCCCTAAGATTCTAGAAACGCCTAAAGATAACGGCCTGATCGATGACCGTAAAAATCTGGAAACGCTGTGCCATTTGATAAGCGCAGCGACATTGAAAAAAATTACATTAATTTGAGTGATTATAAAAAAATAAACCCAGAACAGTGAGCTAAGAAGGAATTGTAGTGACAATTACATGCTCTGGGTTTATTAGAGTGAATGTGCAGTGCTTTTTGAACCATACTATTCAAGATCAAGCCTGCCATAGGAAATTGCTTTTCAAAGATTACAGAACTAATTCTTCCTGAAACCAGCATAAAAACAATAAAAATGATTTATAAAATTGCGCAACAACAAAAAAGTGCTTTGTTTATGGGCATTATAGAAATTTGTTGTTTACCAAATTTTTTAAAAGGGCAAAAGCAACAAAATGAAAAAAAGGGGCCTATTTTTGATAAATTTGATGCAAAATAGAAAAAGAATTATGCGCTATTAGAAACAGAAGAGGAGCTAGAACCAAGAAAACAGATATCATAAATGGGATTATAGTTATTCTGTTAGAGAAGAAAAAATGACATAAAATAAGGAAAAACATTGAAGTTGCCACGGTATATGCGATGATCCCCCCCCTTTTATACCCTTTCTGTTGCAAAATGATTGCGAAGTGGTCGGGAGATCCTAGGTAGAAGGGGATGCCGCGGAGTGTTCGAATGATAATAAGACCCCCAAGTTCTGTTAACGGGAGAGAAAAAATGACACACAAAACAAGTATATTTGATAGCGAATCTTCCGCATGCCACGGTATGCACAAAGAAAGAGCACCCAGAAAGCCACCAATAAAGAGTGACCCTGCATCTCCCATATAGACGCGCGCTGGCGGGTAATTGTAGCGCAAGAAAGCAAATAAGCTTCCTATAAAACAACTGAGCACACTGGCCACGGGCACATTATGGGTAATAATGCTGATGTACAACAACTGCAAACTAACTCCGAGAGCAGCAGCAGTTGCCAAGCCATCCATAATATCAAGTAGATTAAATGCATTCATCACTGTAGCAAGCCACAGCCACGAAAACAGGTACGTTACCGACGGTGATGCACATAGTGTCGTTTTATAACACACGCCATATAAAACCAGCCACGCGGCCACACCTGCTTGCCCCAGAAACTTTTGATATGGCGCTATGCGATATATATCATCAACGAGTCCCAGCACAAGCAAAATGGCACAACCGCCACCGATACCATACAAAAGAGGGTGTAATGAGCCCATAAAAAAAAGCGGCGCCCAGGCGCCAATAAAAATGGCGCAACCACCTAAATAAGGAGTAGGATTTTTATGTCGTTTAAGCGCACCATCGGGAATGTCGAGCACCCGCAGGCGATAGGCAAGTTTAATGAAAAGGGGAACTGTAATAAAACTGATTATAAAACCGCATATGCCCAAAAAGAACAAATGCATATATAACGGTAGTAGCTGCATATTCTACTCCTCGCTTAAGCGCAACCTTTTTTTATTACGCGCGAAACAACGAATGGCAAAGACAATGAGTGTTTTATTTTGCTTGCGGTACTTCGATATAACATTCAGCGCGATCGTCAAGTTCCCAGTTATTGATAGCATCAACTAAGAAGGCAAACTCGAACCCAGCGTGCACTTCTTTAACTGCTTTACGGTCTCGCTCTAAGCTCTTAATTGACCCTTCGCCAATGCGCTCTTTACCGCGCCAAGCAATTATTTTACCTTCACGGGCAAAGCGACCATCACGCACATACGCACCCGCAATAACACCAACATTTTTAATGTTAAATACTTTACGCACTACTGCTTCGCCAATTTTCTTCATGACCATTTTTACTGGTTCTTCTATTTTGACAAGCAGCTCGATTTCTTCAATCAGTTTGTAAATGATATCAAAACGTAAAATCTTGATCATATTTTTGTCAGCAATCCGTTGCGCATTCGGTTCTACTTTAACGTGTAATCCGAGCACAAGTGCGCCGGTATTAACCGCAAGCACAATGTCGCTTTCAACGATATCGCCAACTCCCTCATAGATAAAAGAATATTCGCGATTCATTTTCTTAAATACTTTTTGCAGCGAATCGATCACGGCTTCTTTTGAGGAAGTAGTATCAGCTTTGATTACCACTTTAAATGCCTTAGGGGAAAATGCTTGTTTCTGACCTGCTGCAATAACGGGCTTACTGTCTTTAAATGCTTTATATTTTTCTTGCGTAATAACTTGGAAATAGTCGCCGGCAGCGGGCATTTCTGCAAAACCTGAAAGTTGTACTGGAACCGACGCGCCCACTTCTTTCAAGCGCTTCCCTGCTGAATTGATAATCGATATTACCTTACCGCACGAATATCCTACGGCAAAATAGTCGCCCGTCTTTAAAACACCTTGCTGGCAAATTACGGTGGCAACAGGCCCCAATCCTTTTTCTAATTTTGATTCTAAAATAAACCCGATTGCTGGTTTGTTGTTTTCAGTACGCAGCTCCATTAATTGAGATTGTAGTATAATCATCTCTAACAATGCATCAACACCAGCACCAGTCTTAGCAGAAATAGGCACAAACACAACAGACCCACCCCACTCTTCAGGGAGCATATCATAGCGAATGAATTCGCGCTTAACTGCTTCGATTCTACCAATGTCGACCTTATCAACTTTATTAATAGCAACGACAACAGGTAATTGCGCAGCTTTCGCTTTTTCAATAGCATCGATCGTTTGCGGCATAATACCATCATCAGCAGCAACCACTAATATCGCAATATCAGCAACGTTTACGCCACGCCCACGAATATTAGAGAACGCGTCATGACCAGGAGTATCAAGAAAAACGATAGAACCATGTGGCGTTACTGCATTGTACGCCCCGAGATGCTGCGTAATGCCCCCTTTTTCTTTTTGCGCCACCTTGGTCTTGCGGATAAAATCTAACAATGTTGTTTTACCATGGTCAACGTGACCTAAAATGACTACTATTGGGTTGCGCTCGATTCCCTCTTTTAGTTTTTGCATGGCAGGGCGCGTTAAGGCTGCTTGCGCACTGAGAGCGGCAGATGAAACAATTTCAGGTCTCTTGGTAGAAATGCCGTACTGCTGAGCCACTAAAAAGATCGCAGATTCGGGTAGTAATTGATTCTTTGCGCACACAATATTATTGCGCAGAAGTAACGTAATAACTTCTGTGGCTGATTTTTGAATTTTTTCTGCTAACTGACCAACGGTCATCGGTTCAACAATAATAACTTTTTCTGTTGCCACTGACGCAGCTGATGCTGCCTCTTTAGCTAATGGGGTTTCTACAACAGAGACATTCTTTTTTTCACTGATTATTACAGGAGATTCTGGCGCTACAGATGCTGCTTTTTGCATAGGAGTTTTCGTTTCTTTTTCTTGAGCAAATTCTTTTTCGACAAGCGAAACCATATCTTCGCTTAATGCGGACATGTGGCTTTTTACAGAAATATTTTTTTTGGTTAAAAAATCAAGAACATCCTTGTTGGTAACCCCGAGCAATTTTGCAATTTCATATACGCGCATTGTTTTTCTTGTCTTTTCTTAATTATTATTCTTCTTTCAGAAAACAGCAATGCACCATCAAAGAGCACATTACTCATCTTGTAACTCAATATCCAACTCAGCTTCTTTTTGCATGGATTGCAGCTGCCCTTCACTTGATGCGCCCGAAGGCATCAGAGTAATAGCTACTTCAGCCAATTGCGAAGCGAGTGCAATATTCTGCCCCATCTTGCCAATTGCTATAGAGCGCTGTTCATCATCAAGCCACACTTGTGCCGTATTATTTGCTACTTCTACTCTATTAACAATAGCAGGCTTTAAACAACGCGCTACCAACTCTTCCTTTGACGAGGTCCACACAAGAACATCAATTTTTTCCGATCCTAACTCTTTTAAAATAGGCTTAATACGCACACCGCCCACACCAATGCACGTTCCTACAGGATCGATATTTTTATCATGAGATATAACAGCAACTTTTGTTTTATAGCCCGCGGTTCGCACTATTTTTTTGATTTCAACGAGCTTTTCAAACACCTCAGGAATCTCTAACTCAAAGAGGCGCTGCACAAATTCTGTGCTGGTGCGATCAAGAATCAACTGGTTTTCATTTTTGGGCTCACGCAATACATCGAGCAACACGGCGCGAATAGTATATCCCACGATGCATTTGTCTGTTGGAATAGAGCGGGACTTAGGTAAAAAGGCAGAAACTTCGCCAATTTTAACAGATACGCCTGCACGTTCACATTTGTGAATAGTGCCCAGCACAACAGAACCTTTTTTGCCAACAAATTCATCATAGACAGCTGATGCCTCGATGTCGCGTATTTTGGCAGCAATAATTTGTTTTGCTTTTAAAATTTCTATACGTCCAATGGGCTCTTCAAAGCGGACCGCCACTTCTTCATCCAGCTGCGCATTTTCTTTTATATTGCGCGCTTTTCTGAGCGATATTTCAAGGTCTTCATCGTGAACAGTTGCTACCACCTTCTTCTTAATTTCAATATCGAGCTCATCTGTTTTTTTGTTATGAGAAACAGTGATAGGAAGCTCGGGATACCGCTTAGCATAAGCAGCTTCCATTCCTTCGCAAATAATTTTTCCTAATAAAGCACGGTCCATGCCGCGCTCTTCAACAAGCTCATCGATAACCTGTGATAGTTTCACGAATAGTGTCCTTGGGGTTAGTTGTTCTCTAAGTAAACTGTATTATAGCAGTTTTTTTAAGAAATAAAAGGCGTGGTGCGTATTCCATGAACATGGGCTGCTCATCTATTATTCTTTATTATATATATATTTATATAAAATATTCTAGTAATAGGTGAGCCCAAAAACTGTGGATAACTGTAGATTTACCTTCTATTACATGCATTACATGTACGTATTGGCAAACCGCAGCGCTGTGGATAACCTGTGGATAACCTGTGGATAACTTATGCACACTCCATCAATACTGCTTCCAGATGGGTTATTTCAAGATTGGCAATCCATCGGCCTCTCAGGATAATGATTATGGTAGATACCCCTGCATGTTTTTGACCATTACGCACCCATTATCCACCGGTTATCCACATACTTATCCACAGGTTATCCACAATGTATATATGCATTATTTTAAATCGCACGCTCCTGTGATTTTTATTCTAATGTGCAATTTTAACACAGAAAGGGCCGTTGTCGCTTTTATGCCGCAAGAGAAAGATACAGTTTAATAAAGTTAAACCAGTTGTTTTTTTGGGCAAAAGGGGTCTTTTGATACGCTAAATGTAATTTGCGCTCAGGAAAGTAGATAGATAGACCACACGCTTTTGCTAAATTTTTCCCTGCAGTATTGGCCAATACTGTGTGGTTGATCTCTTGTAATACTCTTCCTATTGCTTGTTTTATCGCCGCAATTATCACTTGCCCTTCAGGCGCAGAGACGAAAAGGCTCGTATCGATACGTTCTAAAAGATTAGATGCGAAATGGTGAATATCGATATAGCTTCTTTCATCAAAATGAGTGCAAAAGAGCTTGCTTCTGCTTAATCTTATGATATCGAAAACCGAGCTCCCTTGCTGCTTTTGTAAGGCGCTCATAAGATGTAACGCAAGATCATTTAATGAATTTTCGAGATTTTGTACGCTGGCTAAATGGATTGCTGATTGCGTGTAATCGTTCGTAATGGTGCTATACACCTGCCCAAATGAGTGGACTATATATTTTGCATAATCAGCACTATCTGGCGCACTGTGCAGAAAAGGAGTAAGCATTTTTTGATAGTTATACCCTGGCCCTAATACCACTTCTTGCGAAGCGGTCATATATTCAGCAAAATCTTTCATAATATCGGCTACTTCGACCATAGACATAAGGCAAGCATCAAAGCAAACGAGCTTAAACTTCTTACCTCCCAGATACTGTTTTTTGACGGTATCCAGAGCAAAAATAAGATCTTGATTGCTCAAGCAGTGGCCGGTAGAATCATCGAAACAGATGGCCCGTTCATATGATTGCACGTAATCTAAAAATGAGATACTGCGGTCGAGTTCAATAATATTTTTGTGCGGGTTATAGTTGAACAAAGGGAGTGGATTTATAATACGCTTAGGGCCAATATCTAAGGCGCCAGTGCCGTGATTCCAAAGAATGAGAATATATGATTCTGCCGGATACGATTGTATTGCCCATTTACAGCAATCAATGAGTGTTTCTGGCGCTCCACTATCCATTTGTTGCGTTTTAGGATCATGTGCATTAGTAACGGTCAGTTTGTTTTTTTCTACATAATAGCGTTTAGTAACCTTTTTATTGCCAGCAATGCGGGTATCAAGTTGCACTACAATGTTGGCCCATGCGCTTGATCCTATGTCTGTCTGCTGTTTCAAATTCTTCCGTGCGAATGGAGCGAGATCGTTATCTGCTGCCATATACGTGATAATGGTAAACTTTTTTTTCTGCCGCGTACGACGCACTGTCATTGAAGGTGTTACGTATTCATCGAGTGGTTGCCTGAGCAATGTATCGATCTCAATTTTAAAGATGTCGGCAAAGTTATCTCTTGCATGCTCGATCCAGTCGCTCAAATCGGAATTGTGTTGCAAGATGGCATTTTCATCAGCTTTGCAACAAATGCAAAATAAAAGCCCAAAAAGTCCATAGAATAATGCTATTGATTTGTTCATTAACATACACTCCCCTTATTCGTATAGGTGTTATGTTGAGTATAGAGGGGCGTTTTGCGTATGAGCAAGAGTTTTGAAAGAATAATGGCGCTTGGTGTTCTGTTGCAATAAAGTAATCCAACAGAAAATAAAGGTGACACCAAAACTGAGTTGAAAATCGAGACAGAAAAGATGGGTGGGGTTTAAAATAAGAAATGCGTAGATGGTGCATGCAAGAATATGCGTGGTATGTGTTTGTCGGTGCACTAAAGATCCGCCCTTGTATAATAAATACATGGTAAGTGCGCGAAGGAACGGGATTGATGCCCAACTGAGCAATGCATATACGAGTGCGATTACAATCAAGGCGAGTTGTTTGAGTATAAATGGACAGGGCACAAACCCTAACAAGGTTTGCCAGATAATCATAATAACGGTGCAATGGAGCCCTGCACGTGCCAAGTAATGATACAGCCCCCAAACGCTATGTGTTTGTTTAATGGCACGGCTTACGCGTATATCGGTTGCTTCTTTTTTGCCAAAAAAAATTAATGAGATTAGAGGGAACTGTTGTGCTGACATCTTCTCTTTAATCGATTGATGCACTTGGTCGCGGTATTGAGTAATAAAGTGCCACCACGTGGCTCGATGGCCTACGCGTTGTATATTATTTTTACCTATGCGTAAACGAGCTTGTATGTTATTGCGCAGGTGTTGCCAGGTTTGTTCGACTGTTTTCGGCACAGCAATAGAAGCAGCGCGTATGCTGAGTATATCACCACATTGATACTGCGCCGGAGCATTGAATGTAATGGTACATGCATGGCCCTCATGTTGTAATATTCCTTCGTGTCGGTAGGCGGTGTAATAATCGGTAATAAAAGCAGTAGCATGGGTAATATTGATAGTCCCTTGAATAGGCTGTTGCGCGAGGCGCCATTGCCACGCTTCAAAATGATGTATCTGTTTTTGATATACAAGCCCGCCAATGAGCATGTGTATCAAGCACGTAACCGAAAATATGTGCCAGCGTGGTACCTTATTTTTATGTAGTAACAGTGCAAGGACAGTTATGATTGTTACAACCCACGCATAATAAAAAATCTGCGCATACCATTGCCCAGCAATTCCTATCATAAAACTCACTGCGGGCCCAAGTGCTGGCGGTATGCTGACACGGATGGGTGTATACCATTGCGCAATGAACGAAATAGTTGCCTGGTAGAGAGAAACGAGTTTAGAGGTACCGAATGTCCAGATCATACTGATCAAATTCCTGTCTACGCGCCTTATAGGCCCCTACAAAAGCTATCATGCTTGCATTGTCGGTACAAAATTGACGACTTGGTGAATAAAAAGCAAGTTTACGGGTAGCAGCAAATGCGGCGATCGCTTGTTTAAGATAGGTGTTACTTGCCACCCCTCCGACAAACGTGATCGCTTGAATTGAGGGATAACGAGCACAGGCGTCGGCCAACTTGCGCATAAAGATATCTCTCATGCATACCAACAACGAGCTGGCTATTTTTTGTTGCATAGCCTTGTCGAGCAGATCGGTTCTTTTTTTTGTTTCGAGATTATACAGGTTTCTTTTTACTGCGTCGTACAGTACCGCTGTTTTGAGCCCTGAAAAACTAAAGTTGATATCGTGTATGCTGGCACGGGGGTACTGAAAAAAATCAACAAAATGCGCTTCTGCTGCATATTGTTCAATGATGGGACCGCCGGGATATCCCAGACCTATCATTTGAGATACTTTATCAAACGCTTCACCTGCTGCATCGTCTACGGTATGTGCGACCAGTTCATACCTGCCAAAATCGGTTACTAAATAGAGTGCAGTGTGACCGCCGGATGCGGTAAGGCACAGGTGGGGGAATGGCACGTTCTGCTCTAAAAATGCAGAAAAGATATGCCCTTCTAAGTGGTTAACCCCAATAATTGGTTTATGCAGCGCCCAAGCAATAGCCTTTGCATAACAGGTACCAACTAACAATGCGCTCGGTAAGCCAGGATGGGTAGTGACTGCTATAGCGTCCACCATTTCTAAGGTTGTATCAGCGGCAGTGAGTGCTTCTTGTAACACGACGCCAATTTTTTCAACATGACTGCGGGAAGCAATTTCCGGAATTACTCCACCAAAGTGGGCATGTAATGCAATTTGTGAAAAGCAAGGATTAGCGAGCACCCCTTTTTGGGTGTCATACACGGCTACGGCAGTTTCATCACATGATGTTTCAAATGCTAAAATAATACTCATAACAGTTTACTATACCCGTAGAAACGTAGCAGTTGCTGGTACCGAAAGGAGATGCTGATTGCTGCATAAAATAAGTGTTTTGTCTGGCTCTTCATGGTAGGGCATAATATCCCATTTATAAAACTCAGATTGTTTAGCATATTCTATGAGCTCTTTTTTGTTTATTTTTTTTATGTGGATCGAAGGAAGATACACAATATTGGTTGCCAGGTGCCATGCGGCTCCTGGTTCTACTTTTTCCAAAAGGGTACTCGGAAGCCAAATAATAAGCGTGTTGTCGGGAATTTTTCTTTTGAGCGCCTCATTATTCAGTTCTGCAATATGCCAACGATATCGTATTTTCCCCTCTACTCGATCGTACTGTTCTTCTTTTGTCATACGAAATAAACGGTAAGGGCACAGAGGATGAGTTGTTTGATGAGCCATATCTTTTGTGGGCATCACAATGCGCTCAGTGAATAAAAGATACAGTTCTGTGCCATCATCAGTTTCATTAAATTCGAAACAGGCACGACCCGTATTTTCATCCAGTTCTGTTTTTGCTTGCGTCACCATTCCCTTATATGACACGGTAATACGAATCGGCTCGGCAACCTGTTGTTGCAACTGTAATGAACCGAGTAGCACCGAGTTGCGGAAAATGGGATACATTGGTATCTGCGTACCAAGCACATATATCAGTAACAATAAACGAAAAAAAAGAATATTCACCATATATCACCTTTATATAAATAAATGCGCATTTCAAAGAATTAGTTTATACTGTTCAGAGAAACAGTGCAAAAACCTTCCAATTGATAAGAAAATAAGATGGCTTCTTTTACTGATACCATAAAACAATGGGTGCATGCAGAACCCTCCCCGTACAAAGTAGCATTGTCGGTCTGTGTGGGTAACTATATCGCGTTTTCTCCTTTTATTGGGTTTCATACCATTTTAGTGTTTATCAGTGCATGGCTTTTACGGTTAAATACTATGATAACACTTGCAATGTCATATTTGGTTAACAACCCGTGGACTGCAATTCCTATTTATAGCGCAGATTATTTTTTTGGTCGTTGGGTTATGCATTCTTTCTTGCGTACCGATATGGCTTTTTGGACTCCTGCGTGGCTGAGCAATGCGGAATTATGGTGCGCTACGAACTTAGGGGTGACGCAGCCCTGTTTCTGGCCCTTTTTTGTAGGGGGCAATCTGTTAGGTATTATTATTAGCATGCTTATGTATCCCATTGTCTGGCTCTCTGTTCGTCGTTTAATACACGAAAGAAATAAACAAAAAGGAGGAATATGAAAATAGTAGCGCAAAATAAAAAAGCCCTTTTTGATTATGAAATCTTAGAGCGTCTAGAGGCAGGGATTGTATTGACCGGCGATGAAGTAAAAGCGATTCGCGCAGGTCATATCTCATTACTTGGAGCTTATGCTACGTTTCATCAAGGGGAGCTGATGTTAATCAATTGCAACATCACGCCCTATGATAAAGCGTATGAAAAACGTGACGACCAAGCAACACGCAGCCGCAAATTACTGTTGCATAAGCGGGAGCTGAACTCGTTAATTGGAGACATTTCACGTCGTGGGGTAACGCTCATCCCCCTCAAAGTCTACTTCACCGAACGCAGTTTAATTAAAGTAGAGATTGGCATTGCCAAACATAAAAATGCTGCAGACAAAAGAAGTGCGTTGCGTGAACGTGATATTAAACGTGAAACGGCTCGCGAGCTTAAGCGGTACGATTCATAAAAAACGTTATTCGCTATCGTCTTCGCTTTCATTCGAGCTCTCTTTTTTATAATACTCGAGGTTGTAGTATAGCTCCGGATTTATACACGGCGTTGCTGCTCGAAGAACTGTATATGGATTCTGTGTGATAGGATTTAATAGGTCTATTTGTTTTATATCTATGTGTTCGAAAACATGGCAATAGGCTGAAGAGCGAGCCCCTACCACTACTTGCGCAGGAATAAGGCCAGGGTTGTTGCTCTTTTTCATCGCGCATAGGCCATTAGTGATCATATTTAAAAACAATGACGTTGCAATAAAAAATTTGTAGTTCATAAAACTGTACCTGCTATACTAAAGATGAAGCACGATAATTAAAGTGTACAGTAGCCGTTTTTCTCGTATCTGACAAGTAAAATACAGTATATTCAATAGCGTAACAGCATTTATGAACCCCATAACTTTTATAGAGATCTGTAAATCAGCATTTGATCGGAATATGCGCGCATTGCAAGCGCATGCAACGCCACAGGCCTTTATGATGCCCGTGATTAAATCGAATGCGTATGGGCATGGTTTATTAGAAATTGCGCAATTGTGCCAAGCCCATACTGCCGTTTATGGTATGTGTGTTGTTGCTTTATCTGAAGCAGTTTTTTTACGTGTACGTGGCATCACCAAACCAATAGTAGTACTCAACATTATTGATGCAGATATTGCACAAGCAGTGCATCACAATATTACGCTTACGGTGCACAGTGAATTATTAGTTCGCCATATTGAACAGATTGCGCAACAGTTGCGTGTACGTGCGACAGTGCATGTAAAGATAGACGTCGGGTTGCACCGTGCAGGAATTGTGCCTGATACTATTACACATATGCTTACGCAGTGGATACGCAAGAGCCCTTCATTGCATTGGCAAGGGGCGTATACGCATTTAAGTGATCCAGAAGATAGTGCGCTGTGTTTACAACAAATACAGCAATTTAATCATACTATCGCAGCATTAGCTCAACAAAATATTTATTTCGATCAACTGCATTACGCTAATAGTGGCGTGCTCTTCATGCAAGGCAATGAACGAAGCAATCTTATTCGCCCTGGTATTGCAGTGTATGGCATATGGCCATCACGTGCGATTGAAATGGCATGTGCACAATCAGTTGCACGTTTTACTTTAGTGCCACTCTTATCATTCAAAACAACCATTATACAAACTAAATGGATAGCAGCGGGTGATGCGGTTGGTTATAATCAAGTATATAGTGCCCAACGTCCAACGCGCATTGGGCTGTTGCCGGTAGGATATGCTGATGGATACAACAGACATTTGTCGAACTGTGCACAAGTGCTCACCGGCTCACGCTATGCACCCGTTATTGGCCGTATTTCCATGAATCTGACTACTATTGATATCACTGATGTTGTTGAGGCAGGAGAAGGAACCGTAGTTACTTTAATTGGCGCTCAGCAGCCTATTCATGTCAGTACACTTGCGCAGATGTGCAATACGATACCGTATGAGATATTGACGGGCATTCGCGCATCATTGCCACGCGTAATGGTTGATTAACTCAATTTATAAATACGATGCTTGCCCACCTTAATAATCATCGTTTCTGGCTTTGCAATGGTAGCATGAATATCGGTAATACGCTCATCATTAATACGCACAGCGCCCTCTTCTATTAAACGACGCGCTTCATTGGCAGAGGCTACCGCGCCCATTGTTTTAAGAAGTTCGGTGAGCTTAATAGGGAATGTATATGCATGTAATGATAACTGCTGCGCAGATTGGTCATACTCTTTTTTTTGAAATAGATTTTCAAATGTTTTTTGAGCATTATCTGCTTGTTCGATCGACCAAAAGCGTGCAACTATGCCATGTGCCATCTGTTTTTTAATGGTCATCGGATGAAGAGTGCCCTGTTCGACAGCCTCTTTTTTTTCATCAATAAGATGCAATGGCATGTCAAGGAGCAAGTGCATATAACGCCACATAAGCGTATCGCTGAGCGACATCAATTTACCATACGCTTGATCTGCGGGCTCATTAATGCCAATGTAGTTGCCCAATGATTTTGACATTTTCTGCACACCATCAAGACCTTCTAAGATAGGCACGGTCATAATTACTTGCGCTTCTTGGCCATACTGTTCTTGAATGTAGCGTCCCATCAGGAGATTAAATGTTTGATCGGTTCCCCCCAATTCAACATCGGCACGCAATGCAACAGAGTCATACGCCTGCAACAGAGGATACAGAAGCTCATGAAACCCAATCGATTCATGAGCGGCAATGCGATTAGCAAAATCTTCACGTTCCGTTAGTCGCGCAAGCGTTGTTTGTGCGCAGAGTTTTAAAAAATCTTTACTCGAGAATGCATCGAACCATTCCGCATTGTAGCGGATAGTTAAGCGATCAGGGTGAAGAATGCGCAGTACTTGTTCAAAATAAGTTTTAGTATTTTTTTCGATCGCTTCTTGGCTTAATGGTGGACGGGTTTTCGATTTACCCGTTGGATCACCAATGCGTGCAGTAAAATCACCAATCAAAAAGACGACCTGGTGCCCAAGCTCTTGAAATTGACGCATTTTAAGTAATACTACCGCATGTCCCAAATGCAAGTCAGGAGCAGTAGGGTCTGCGCCTAATTTAATAATGAGCGGTTGCCCCTTTGCTAACTTTTTTGCTAATGCTTCTTCGGGTAATACTTGTGCGGTTCCCGCAATAAGCATAGTGAGTTGTTCTGATAACGCTAATGTTTTCATACGTACGTTCCTAGTAAGGGAGCAAGCAGTTGTGCAATACAGGTAATAAATGCCATAAACATAATGCGCAGCGGCCGCGCTAACAGAATCATTACTATTGCAGAAATTAAAAAGAGTGCCACTTCGTTGATATACATTCCTGAACGGTGTATTAAATATGCTACTGTACCACGCAAACCATTGGCGATGATGGTGAGTGCTGCAAAGACCACCCCCACATACACAAACATAAATAGAATGAATGCCACGGTTAATGTTAATGATGAACTATTTGGATAGTTTTTAGTGAATGCAGCCAATGACGTAAAGTCAACACTGACCATAACTGCAACGAGCTGAACAACGGTGCTTCCGCACAATAACAATAACATAAGGAGGGCTATTAGCCCAATGAGCAGATACATAAGTGAACTGCTTAAAAGAAATGCAGTTAAGTGCCATGCGTTATACAGTAATATGCTATTTATTGGCATAAATTTACCCCACCCAATGCCGATCATAAAAAGGCATAGGGCGCCAATTGGATCGATATGCGCAGCGGGATTAAGCGATAAAAAACCGAGTTGCTCAGGCGCAGGGTCGCCTAATTTTTTAGCAACATACGCTTGAAAATAACCAGCGAGCGTAGTGCTTATGATGTAGGCAATAGCAAGTGCCATGTACGAGATAAGGTCGTAGATGAATTGAATATTCATGGGTTATCAATGGTAAAATGGTTATAGCACTCATGTTAAAGCAAAAATAGCATCTGGGCAAGCCGCTTGTACAAGGGGGAAAAAGTTCGTACACTAGAACGCAAATGACTGTGCATAGTGCATTACGTTTGACCAGGACAAAAAAGAGGAGTTCTGATGCAGCACACTAAATCTACCCCCTATTATATACCACTTCTTCTTTGCGCGATTCCGCTTGCTCTTGCGTGTGTTGCTGCATTCGTCTATTACCCCTCACTCCAGTATCCGTTTCAATTCGATGATATGTTCAATATTCGCAAGCTGTATATCATTCGTACCCTTACCTTGAGCCAAGCGTGGTGCAGCACCGCACGTTGGGTACCTTTTTGGATTAACGCGATTAACTATCGCATGGGTTATTTTGATCCTTTTTATTATCGTGCGTTTAACGTAGCATTTCATGTGGTTGCTGGCATCGTGCTCTTTTTCTTGCTCTATCTTGCACTACAGCCAGCACAAAAACGTTCATTCGCGCAACAACACCGCTTGAGTATTGCAACTCTTACGAGTGCCCTTTTTTTATTACACCCAGTGCAAACGCAAACTATCTCCTACGTTATTCAAGGGCGTATGGAAGGGTTGGCTGCCGTCTGTATGTTCACACTCGTGTTATTATTTATTGCTGCTTGGCGCGTCACGCATGCTTGGGCCCGTACAGTGTTGCTTGCGTTGTTGTTTATAGTCTCTTTTTTCGCGTGTGGCACAAAAGAAATTGTTATTGTTACCCCATTGCTGTTGATGCTGGTTGATTGGTTTTTTATTGCGCATGGCAATTGGGCTTCGTGCAAAAGTCGCTGGTGGTTTCATGCACTGTATTTTAGTTTTATTGTTGGCTTTTATCTTTATTTTCTAAAACCATCTTTTTTCCTTGAGTTGATAGGATTAAAGATCGCCATACCAAATAATATGGGTAATGTGCTTACGCAAGATCCTGCGCAAGATATCTTGCCAATTCCCTTCTTCATTTCACAATTTAAAGTTATTTTACATTACCTGTGGATATTTATATGGCCATTCAACATGAGTGTTGAATATGATTGGAAAATCGTTCCTTCCTTGTGGTCATCCGATTGTATAGTTCCCTTGGTTATTTTACTGCTGATGGCACTCCTTGTTGTGCGCCTATTGCGTGTAGACAAGACGTCATCAACAGCATTTGCTGCGCTATGGTTTGCTATTTGTATTGCGCCCCGCTCAACTATTGTTCCCTCTTCTGAGTTATTGGCAGATTATAAAACATATGCCGCTTCATTAGGAATCTTATTCCTCCTTGCAAATGCCCTGGTCTACGCTGTATATCAGGGCATTCCTGCTGTATATAAAAAAATTACCAAACGCGCGCAGCACCAGATATATCTGTGTTGCTTGCTCTGGATATGTATTGGAGGGGGCCTGCTTACCTATTGGCGTAATACTGTGTGGCGAACGCCACAAGAGTTCTGGATGAATATCATTCAGAATGCTCCGCACAAAGCACGCGCATATAATAATTTAGGGTATGCGTACGCACAGCAAGGCAATATGCAAGAAGCGATTCCTTTATATAAAAAAGCGATTCGCATGGACCCGTACTATGCAGATGCACGACTCAATTTAGCAGTATGTTTTGCTGCACTCCATCAGGTGCCGCGTGCAATGCGCATATTACGCAAAGCAATTGATTTAAACCCCTATTGCCATGAAGCGTATAATAATTTAGCAACCTATTATATGCAAGAGAAAAACTACGATGAAGCCAAACGGCTTCTAGCTACAGCGTTAGAGCTCAATCCACACTATGGTAAAGCGTTGTTTAATTTAGGAAAATTATATGCTGAGCTGAATGATGGGAAACATGCGGTTGCGTGCTTTAAAAAAGCATGCACACAAGCAGATGCTGACGATGAGCAGGGCTATAAATTATATGGTGATATGGCATATCGATTTGGTGCATACGCTGATGCGATTGAGGCATATGCACATTTGTTAGCAACACGACCAGATTCGACGATCTATGCTACCAAATTAGCTAAACTATTTTTTGTGCATCAGCAATACAAAGAAGCATTACACATGTATCAACAGTTGCTTAAAAAAGATGCAAACAATGCAGCCAATTGGCATGCGTTGGCGGAATGTTATTTCCACATAGATGATATTGCAAAAAGTTATGCAGCTTGCCAAAAAGCGCGTGCGCTCAACTTGAGCACGCCTGAACTTGAATTTCATGAAATTCTCTGTTTGCTCGAATTGCAACACACGCAGCAAGCACGCACTCGTTTGCAACAGTTTGTGCAAAATAAAACGTATCCGGAAGAGCTGCTGGCATTGGCGCAAAGAACATTAGCGCAGTGCGTATAGACAAAAATACAAGTTCACGGTATCTTCTCGTACACTATTGACTCTATTGTATTTTTGTCATAAAAGGCTACATATTATGAATAGCATCAAACTACTATTTTTCACCTGTATTACTTTGCTGAGTGTCGGTTCTTACCCAAATAATGTATTAGGCATGAGCCAAAGAAACGTATCGGGAAATAATAAAGAAAAAGTAGTATCTACGGTCACCGGTGTGCTGACATTATGCGAGCCTGGCCAGTTGGGAGTTTATTGTACAATCACTCGTGGAGGAACTGGAGAAGTACTTAGCCAAAACCCTTGGTATACCACACCATTGAATGACTCAACGATTAGAGAAACGCTCAAAGCGTTTAAGCAACTTTTGGAACAACATAATTATAAAGCACAAGAGCCAATAAAAGCAAAGCTTGTCATTAAATATCCGAGCATAGAAAAATATAACAAGCAAATCATTCCTATCGTCTATGCCCACTCTTGGGAGTCACAAGATTCCTATGCAAGTATTGAAAAAGCCATAGAAGGAATACGAGATCTTGCTCATAAGCCAGAAGTAGAAGAATTCATACGAAACGACATATTTATTACTAAGTAAGCCCTTACTTTAAGGGGTAGAATTCAATTGCTGCCTCTCTTTTTTACCCAGACTCCGTGCGTGACACCTATTTATGCAGGTAATCACTCAGCACGAAATGCATATGTTTTTTGCTGCGTAGGATTAGTTGCCGTTCCAGGGTGTATGGTAGCAACAGCATTAATAAACAGTTGAGAGATCTGATCATCTGATTTCACGGTGTTGATAGTAGGCACAATATCGCTTTTAATAGTTTGTAATTTTTCCTGTGGATCAAATGATTGTACCCCTACTTGTAATGCTGCATTGTATGAACAGTTAGAACAATCTGCAAATCCAGATCCTGATATAAGTTTTGTTTCATTAGGAGCGAGTGGATTGATTTCTTGAATGACAAATGATGCACTATGTTGATTGTTAATCATTAGTTTTTTTCCTGTATCATTTTGAACGGTCAGAAGCACTCGAATAGGAGTATCAGTTCGATTCGTAACTTTTACTTGCCAGTTATATATATTGAACCGTGTAAAAGTAGGATTTCCAGTGCCCTTTTGTGCATCAGCAGAATAAATATGCACCTGCTCTGCTTCCATATCTGATATTGTTCCATTTCTTCTCGTTCCTATAGAATTTGCGATTGATTGCCAGTTAGAACCTGTCAATTGGTTTATAAATAGCTCTGCATGAAAGTCACAGGTTCTGCAGAAAGCATGTCCCGTCTCAGCGATAACTACTGTTGCACCAGGGGCGATAGAGTCTACCGTTTGTAGGATAACTGGATTTTGATACTCGCCATTACCGACATAGAGTGGCCCCCAATTTATCGCAGCATTGGGAACTCTTAATTGGGCTTTGATAGCAATATCGGTGTGATTAAAAATCTTTACTTTATAAGAATAAGAAGAAATACTGCTATCATCTGCTGTAAGCATCATTGTGGTGGATAGAGAGATAAGCAGAAGTAGTATCTTCAAACGGTTCATAGAATCCCCTCTTTTTTATTTACAGTATCTTTTCATCATAGTAGCAATAATGAACTGGCTCATGCGAGTATATGCATTTTTATCGGTATAAAATAGTTGGTTTGCTGCATAACTATAAAAAAACTCATATAACTCTTTTTTTTGCATGCATGTTTGATATACACTACTCAGGCATGTACCCATAAAAAGGAGTTACTATGGTTCTTATTATCCCTTCAGCAGGCGCGCTTATTTTAGCGCTTCTTCTCGCTTTCTTATTCCTTGGAGCACCGGTTGGTTCTGTCAGAAGCTTGGTACTCACTCTTATCAATATTTTGGTGTTCGTACTGCTCGTGTACGTGTTGTTGGTTTTCTTTGGTGTTATTGCAGTGATGTAACACGGCTATGAAATCAACGCTCGAACCAATCGTTTTTTGGTATACCAAATACACCGATATTAAATCGCTCGATGGTAACAAAAAAACTGACGTGGTAATTGTTGGTGGGGGCATGGCTGGCATCAGTGCGGCACATGCCTTTGCCAAACGTGGCCGACACGTTATTTTGTTGGAAAAAAGTTTTTGTGGTGGCGGAGCGAGTGGCAAATCATCTGGGTTTATTACTCCCAATTGCGAACTATCGTTAGCCCATTTTGTGCATACGTGCGGTGCTGCAAAAGCACGTGCTATTTGGGAATTTATTCTGCGTGGTGGGCATTTGATAAAGCAAAACATTGCACAGCACGCAGTTGCGTGTGATTATATCGAAAATAATGCGTTATTGATTGCCAATAGTTCCAGAGCATTCAAAGATATTGCTCAAGAAGCCGACGCGTTACATGCGCTTGGCTTTCAATCAACGCTCATTCAGCCAGACTCTATTCGTTCCCATGTTGCATCGGATGGATATTATGGAGGCCTTGTATATCCCAACTCATTTGGCATTAAAGCGTATGAATATTGCCAGCAGATGAAACAGGTATTGCGCAACCAAGGAGTGGAGATTTATGAAGAAACACCCGTTACGCGTATCAACGCTCATGAAGCAGTAACGCCGCATGGTACCGTTACTGCCAAGCAGATAGTTGTATGTGCCGACCGTTTTATTCCCCAATTCACGCCATTAAAAGACCCGATCTTCCAAGTACAAAGTTTTTTAGCGCTATCACGCGTGTTGGATGAAAAGACAGTTCGGGCGCTATTTCCCAATAACTCGTATATGGTATGGGACAGTGATCTGGTGTATACCTACTATCGCATGACGATTGATAATCGTTTTATGATTGGTGGCGGCGCCATGTGGGCTAGTTATACCACTCATGCATACTATGAGTATTTGCCAATCGTCAAAAAGTTCAATGCGTATCTCAAAAAGAAGTTCCCTACCGTAACTATCGATCTGGAATATATTTGGCCCGGGTTAATTGGCGTAAGCAAAGATATGGCCCCCATTGCCGGAGTTGATAAGAACTGTCCCTCAATCTATTACATTGGTGCCTGTGCAGGGTTGCCCATTGCTGCAACGTTGGGTGAATACAGCGCAGAACATCTGCTTGAAGGGCGCACCGATATGGATGACGTGTTTTCGCCGTATCGCCCATTTTTTATTGGGAGCACGCTACAGCATATCATTGGCAAGCGTGCTGCGTTTTCGTTGTCGAATTTACGTTCGTTGTATCAGTAATACGGAGTAAAAGTAGAACAACTATTGACTGGATCAACTATACGGTGTTACGGTCAATCTAGTTGGGGTTACTGTAAAAAGTGGGATTTTATGAAGTATCCGTTCAGAATATGCCATTAGAGTGGAGATAAAAGAGATGAAGACTTATAAAAAATTATTATTGTTGGGGAGTATTTGTCTAGCGATTTGTTCATATTCCAAGGCCAGCGAAGAAGAAGAATTTTCAAATGCTGGTGAATTTGAAGAAGAAGAGCCAACATTCAGTACCCAAATTCAACCCTATGAAGTTTCTGTCGTTGATGAGCAACAAATAGAAAAAGAATTTCCTTGGCTTAAAGCAATTGATGCAAATAAATCTGAACAGCAATTAGAAGATATGTATAAACGTCTTGTTAAAGAATCAAACAATCTCCCGATTAATAAAAAAATCATTTTATATAAAATGATCATCAATCGTAACGCAATAGTGGGTGATAAAAAGATTAAAGCAGCAGCTGGCACCGTTGTTCAAGATTTAATAAATAGTATTAAAAAATTAGAAGAATCGGTTGCATTGCCAACTCAGATTGGTGATAAAAAGTATGTTTTAAATGACAATATTGCTCCAGGGCAAATTAGAATTGCAAATGCTGGTGTAAACGAGAAAGTAAAAGCTGCATTACAAGCAGGTTTTGTAATGCAAGCTGGCGGCAACTATACTGATCTAAAATTCAATGAGGGTTCGAGTATTATTTCTGATCAAAATGCACTACCCATCGTATTGATAAAGCGCGAGGGTAAAACATATGGTATTTTACTAGACGGTCACCATGATTTTGGCGCCAATAAAAAAGTTGGTGGTTCGACCGTTTATGTAGAAGTAAAAGATGATCTAACAAACATCCCTGAAAATGCAGTGTGGAATGAGCTTGAAGCAAAAGGGTATATCTATCCATACAATCTTTCTGGCGAAAAAATTATTCCGTTACCGTTATCATTTGATGCGCTGCAAAATGATGATTATCGCTTTTTTGTTAAACTTTCTATGCTTGAATGCAAAAGCCCTGAAACAATATTGAAAGACGCAAAAGCAGGAACAAAAAATCTCAAATATCCCTTAGCGGTGAAATGGAAAGATAAAAAATTTAATCCCTATATCGTTACGGTAGAGAATGAGAAATATACTTTGAATCCTGCATTTATAGAATTTAAAGTGGCTGATCAATTGTATGCATTGGGCAAACAATATGGCTTTGACTATAAAGTGGGTGATGAAAATAATGCACAAAAATTTCAAGACGAAGTTGAACGAGCACGTGCATTATTAAAAGAACATCCAGTTAACGGTTTTAATATTATTTTAGATAAAATTGACGCACAGGAATTAAATAAGGGAAATCCATGTGCGTATACTTATACTAATAGTAAAAAGGAAGAACAACCCACTGAAAAAATAGAACAGCCTGCTATTGCTATAACACCGAGAAGACCGCATAGAGGTCCTGTAGTGCATACGCCTATTGATGACCTGCGTGCACAAGCAATTGCGACAGAAAGTGAAATTGTGCAAAGTGGGCCTCAGCCGATTCATGAGTATACCCATATGCAGGTTACTATTATTAACAAAACCGATAATCCGATAGCGGTACTTTTCCGTTTTGGTGGATATAAAGTTGCTCAGACTATTGTTACCGACAAAGTCATAGTTGATATCAATGCACGGAGACCTGCAGCGTGTGGTGACCTGTATATATTTAATGCAGTAACAGGTAAATGGCAGTTGACTGAAAAATATAATACTGCAACAGGGCAATTTGAAAGCGGACCTACGTGGCTCTGTGGCACGGCGACTTACTCAATTACTCGTTCCCAAGACGGTAATTTTCAAATGCAATAAAGGTTATAATTTTATCGCTTGCACAAGTGGCTTTAACTGTGCGTATAATTCCCGTAAATCAACGGAAATTTGTTTTGTTTGTGCCAGTAACGGTAAAAAGTTAGTATCACCAATCCAGCGTGGGAGCACATGCATGTGTAGATGTTGAGGAATACCCGCTCCTGCTGCTTTGCCTAAATTAAGACCAACATTAATGCCATGCGCCTTTTGTTGAGAACGCAAGAGTGTGCACAATGCATTAGTCAGTTCCATTAATTGTATGCGTGTTGGAGCAGATAGTTGATCTAGCTGTTCCACGTGTGCGTGAGGAATAACAAGCAGATGGCCACTGTTATAAGGGTATAGATTAAGCATCACAACAGCATGCTCAAAACGGGCCAACACAAGATGCTGTTCATCTTGATTACTCGCAATTTGCGTGCAAAACACACATGTATTACTATCCGTATTTTTTGATTCACCATGTACTGATTGCACATATTGTTTGCGCCACGGCGCGTATAAATATTCCATATTTTTATGCTTTCATAATAATTCAAGGTACTTGCTTTTCAGCAGTATAAAAAAATGAATATGAAATGTCCCTATTTGCTGGCTTATCATATTTTTGGTATGGTTCTTCTATGCGTATGTACCACGCAATAGTGAATACATCGTATTAATAAAAGAGGAAAGTAGGAGATGGAACAACCGGTTATGCTCGTGCTGGGCACGCGGCCTGAGTGCATTAAATTAGCGCCACTCTACACCGCATTAAAAAAACGCAACATACCGGTTAAACTCTGCATCACCGGTCAACATACAGATTTAGTTAATGACATTTGCGAGCCACTTTTTGGCATACAGCCCGACTACCAACTCGATATCATGCGGCCCGGTCAAGATCTGTTTTATTTGACTACGCAGTTATTAGAAACATTACAAATAGTGTTGCAAACAGAAAAACCGCGCACCGTTGTGGTGCAAGGAGATACTACCACTGCGTTTTGCGCTTCTTTGGCTGCATTTTATCTACATATTCCCATAAGCCACGTAGAAGCAGGTTTGCGCACTGCAACCGTTGACGCTCCGTTTCCTGAAGAGTTCTATCGCCGTACTATTGGCATGAGTGCTGCATATCATTACGCCCCTACTGCATATGCTGTAGCTAATTTGCTCAAAGAAGGTATTGCGCGCGAGCGTATTGTATTGACAGGTAACACCATTGTTGACGCACAGCGGCACATTACTGCGCGCATTCACAGCCACGAGCTGACTCCTGGTACTGTGCTTAAAATGATTGTTGAAACAGCGTTGCTCAATAAACAAAAAATTATTCTGTTTACCATGCATAGGCGCGAATCGTTTGGGCAACCATTGCTCGATGCTTTGCAAGCTATTACCCTTATCACACGTGAACATCCAGATGCGTGTGTTATCTATCCAGCGCACCCTAATCCACAGGTGCACGAAGCTATTGAAAAGAGTGGGCTGCGCGAGTCATCTGTCCATCTTCTTAATCCACTACCATATCATGAATTAGTGTATTTACTTATGCACGTATCATTGGTGATTACTGATTCGGGTGGTATCTGTGAAGAGGCAGTTAGTATGGGCAAGCAGGTGCTTATCACGCGTGACGAGACAGAGCGTATGGAGGCGGTATGGCATGGCACTGCACAACTTGTTGGTACGCACTTAGAAGCTATCATTAATCATACGAACAGCGTATTCTCACGTAATGGTCATGCACATGAAAATAACATTTTTGGCGATGGGCATGCTGCAGAATATATTGCACAGCATATGCAGCGCCAATGGTATGCACAACAGACATATACTATGCAGATATCGCGCGTACAATCAATATTGCCTACGCATTTATAAAGAAGGGTTTTGCCATGAAGAAAGTTCTTGTCGTTGGGCTCGGATACATCGGTTTACCTACCGCAATTGTTGCTGCTAACAATAGTTTTGACGTTGTTGGTTTTGATATTGATGAAATAAAAGTTACTCATATTAATCACGGTAATGCAGTTATTCAAGAGCCAGAAATTAATGAAAAATTAGCGCACACCCGCGCATACACATCGTTTTACGCAACAGCACGCATAGAAATAGCAGACTGCTTTATTATCGCGGTACCAACTCCATTTTTAGCAGATAAAAAAGCAGATCTTTCGTACGTATGGGCTGCTACGCATACTATTGGTACGGTGCTCAAAGCGGGTGACGTTGTAATTTTAGAATCGACGGTGGGGGTTGGCACTACTGATGAGTTAGCACGGCGGCTCGCACAGCAAACCGGATTAGTTGCCGGTGTCGATTTTTCTGTAGCCCATTGCCCAGAGCGGGTATTGCCGGGCAATATTTTTCATGAGTTGGTGCATAACGCACGTATTATCGGGGGCATTAACGAACAATCAGCACATGCGGCTGCTGTGTTTTACAAACGATTTGTGATCGGGCAACTGTATCTTACTTCATCGTTAAGCGCCGAAATGGTTAAATTGGTAGAAAACAGCTCTCGCGATGTGGCAATTGCATTTGCTAATCAGGTTGCTCACATGGCATATGCTGCAGGCTTGAATCCATTTGATATTATTGCGTTAGCCAACAAACATCCGCGTGTATCGATTTTAAATCCATCGTGCGGCGTTGGTGGCCACTGCATTGCGGTTGATCCGTGGTTTTTAATTGAGACGTTTCCAACCCATAGCACGTTACTACAAACAGCACGAGCGATTAATGATCAAAAGCCGCATGATATCATACGCATTACCAAGCAGTGTATAAAACAGTGGATCGCTTATCATCACAAGCGGCCAACGATACTTGCATTGGGTCTTACGTATAAACCAAATATCGATGATCTCCGCGAATCCCCAGCATTACAGATTGTGCAAGAATTAGCACTTAGCCCTGATATCGATTTAGTAGCGTGTGAGCCCAATATATCTTTTGATGATATTGTACGGCAGAGCAATGCACGTGCTGTTACGCTTGAACGTGGTATTGCCGATGCTGATATTGTGCTTGCGCTCGTCAATCATATACAGTTTAATACTATTACTATCGAACAGCTGACGTATAAAAAGATACTCGATTTTTGTGGCATTTGGTGTAATCAACCAATTACTCATACTACTGAAACGGTGCAATGGCCAACGGTTACGCCAGCGCTCGCATCAATTCTCGAATTTACCCAAGGAAACCAATGAGACAGATATTTTTACAAAAAAATATGATCGCTATTCGTGACGTATGTCAGCCATTGCTTGAAGACGATATGGTGCTTGTGCAAGTGCATTATTCCTGCATTAGCCCTGGCACAGAAAATGCTACTATTGCTGCAAGCAAACAACCACTCTGGACTAACTTACACACGAAGTTGCAAAAGATAGTTCAAAGCTTACAGGCGAATGGCATTCACGGTACGCGAGCACTGGTGAATGAGAAGTTAGCAGGCCCCACGTATGCACTTGGCTATGCATGTTCTGGTGTGGTAATTGCGGTAGGTTCACGGGTGCGTAATTTGCGCATTGGTGATATGGTTGCCTGTGCTGGAGCAGGATACGCGCATCATGCAGAAATTATTGTGGTGCCAGAAAATCTAGTGGTACCAGTACACAAAAAGGAACTATTAGCGCAAGCAGCGGTTACTACGCTCGGCGCTATTGCATTGCAAGGCATACGTCGTGCACAACTACAATTGGGTGAATCGGTCGCGGTGCTTGGACTAGGATTACTCGGGCAGCTCACCGCACAAATGGCCAACAATGCGGGTGCAACCGTATTTGGCATCGATCTACTCGATGGACGTTTGTCATTAGCAAAACAGTTAGGCACCGATTGTATTATCAATGGTACTTTGCAATCGGCTGAACAGATAATTGCTGCACATACGGCGCATCAGGGGGTTGATGTTACTATTATTACTGCATCATCAGCGAGTAACGAAATTATACAACAGGCAATGCGCATCACCCGTAAAAAGGGAAGAGTAGTGTTGGTTGGCGATGTAGGTATGCAGTTAGAACGAGATCCATTGTATCAAAAAGAGATCGACTTTCTTATTTCCTGTTCGTATGGCCCCGGGAGATATGACGTACAGTACGAAAAAGAGGGGCAGGATTACCCGTATGCGTATGTGCGTTGGACAGAAAATCGTAACATGCAAGCGGTGGTGCAGATGATTGAAAAAGGGACCCTTGTTATTGATCCTCTTATTCAACAGATGCCATTAGAGCAGGCTGCGAAAGCATATCAGCAGCTACAAAAACAACAGACATTAGGCGTTATTTTAACATATCAGCATGAAAAAAAAGAAGAGATAGCAGACACATCAATCAAGCCAGCACGGGTGTTTCACACGCGCCATCCTAATTTCGTGCGCGTTGGGGTTATTGGGGCAGGCGGTTTTGCCAAAGTCATGTTGATGCCGATACTCTCTTCGCTTAAAAATGTTGCTATCAATGCGATTGTTGATCCGCACATGGGTAATGCATTGACCAGTAGTGCGCTGTATCGTGGCGCGCGAGTGCTATCGCATGACCAAGCGTTATTCGATGAAGATCTCGTGGATGCGGTGATTATCGCTTCGCCACATCGATATCATTGCGCGCAGGCATTAACCGCATTAGAAAATGGTAAAGCAGTATTTCTTGAAAAACCGATGGTTACCACGTTTGAACAGTTGCACCTCTTTACTGACTATTTAACGCACCACCCGCAAGCGCCTTTGTGTATTGATTATAATCGTTCATTTGCACCGTACATACAAAAAATAAAACGCGCACTCGACTCTCGTACCTCGCCGTTAATTATGCACTATCGTATGAATGCAGGATTTATTCCTAAAGATCATTGGACACAAACAGAAATGGGTGCTGGTCGCATTATTGGTGAAGCATGCCACATTATTGATCTGTTTCATATGTTATGTGAGGCGCAACCCGTTGCTGTTTCAGTTGAAGCAGCACGCCCGTACAGTGATGATATAACTGTTACCGATAATGTGAGCATTCAGATCAGTTTTAGTGACGGTTCGATTGGCACGCTCTTGTATACAGCACTAGGGCATCATGAGATGGGAAAAGAGCGTATGGAGCTATTTTTTGATTCACAATCAATAGTGATGGAAGATTTTGCACGTTTAACTGGATATGGGCTACCGGCATCGTTTAATGAAAAAACTAAAATTCCAGACAAAGGACATCGCGCCTTGATAGAACAGTTTTTTACATCGGTTATTCAGCATACGCCCCCTCCTATAGCATTCGATCGTTTACGCAGTGTTGCGCATATAACACTGGTTATCGATCAGTTGGCCAAGCAAGGGGGAGGGAGCGCACCGTGCTAGTAATCAATAAAAAAGGAATGTAGCATGCACAAAGAGTTACTTATTTTTATTCCTACGTACAATGAAAAAGAAAATATAGAAAAACTGTATCATGAAATTCGTAGGCATACCGATGGCGATATTTTATTTTGCGATGATAACTCGCCTGATGGCACAGGCCATCTGCTGGATACGATCGCAGCACAAGATTCGCGAGTATGTGTGTTGCATCGCGCACAAAAATTGGGTTTAGGCACCGCACATCTCCAAGCATTTGCATATGCGCGTACGCACCAATATACGTATTTATTAACGATGGATGCTGATTTTACCCATCATCCTGCCTATATTCCTGCGTTATTAGAAAAGCGAGAACATGCTGACGTAGTTATTGGCTCACGCTATGTGGCGGGTGGCAATATGGTCAAGTGGGGTGCGGTACGATTGCAATTTACCTATCTTTGGCGCAACTTAATTAAATATGGGTTAGGCATGCCCTATGATTGTACCGGTGCATTTCGCGTATATACCGTAGCAAAGCTCGACCCTGCATTGTACCATTCGTTACACTCGCAAGGATTTTCTTTTTGTATAGAATCATTGTTTTATATGCATTACGCAGGGCACGCTATTGTCGAAGTGCCGATTTGTGCACAAAATCGTATGTATGGTCAATCGAAGCTCTCGGGGTCTATTATGAAGGAAGGAGCTCTAACATTCTTACGACTCTTGTGGAAGAAGAAACATAAAAAAAGGTGAACTCAAATTAAGCAGGAAGTAGTATGAACAATGTCTATATCGTTATTCTTGCCGGTGGCAAAGGAGAGCGGCTATGGCCACTCAGTCGCGTCGATTTTCCCAAACAGTTTTTAACACTCAACGGTACGCATAGTCTGCTTGCAACCACTATTCAACGGGCGTGCGCGTTGGTAGCAAAAGAACAGATTTTAGTAGTCATCAACGAAAAACATCGCACCCTTGCCCATGAGAGTATTGGTGATACGATCGGCACTCTTATTACAGAACCTACGGGTAAAAATACCGCTCCTGCTGCTGTGTTAGCGCTTTTGCATATTTATCAACATAATCCGGAAGCCATCGTTTGTTTTTGGCCTGCAGACCATTTTATTAATCAAGAGCAACTTTTTTTTCAAGCAGTGCGCACCATGATTGCCGTTGCTCAAGAACATCCCGTCATTAGTTTGTTAGGGGTACGCCCTACCTATGCAGCAACAGGGTATGGCTATATTGAAGCATCGATGGATACGCCCGCTTTGGAAACATCGTACGCGGTAAAACGGTTTCATGAAAAACCGACGGCTGCTACAGCACAACTGTACGTTTCATTGGATGAATACTGGTGGAACATTGGTATGAGCGCAGCACGCATGAGCGTATGGCTTGCGCAGTTCAAACAGCATGCAACAGCCGTGTACGAAGCGGTGAATGCGTATTATAACCATGGCGCATCGTACGATGCAGTTCCGTCAATTTCACTTGATTATGCATTATTAGAACACAGTGCCCATTGCCGCGTAGTGCCCGCTGCATTTGGATGGTCAGATGTGGGTACTTTGCAAAGCTTTCTTCAATATCAGGAACAAACAAATCCCTATATTTGCATAGAAAGCGATAATTGCACATTTTATGCGCCGCAGAAATTAGTGGCACTTATAGGCGTTAAAGATCTGTGCATTGTTGATACTCCTGACGCATTATTAATAGTGAATCGCGATAAAACAGAACAGGTAAAATTAGTAGTACATGAACTCAATAAAAAAGGAGCTCAGTCATATGTGTAAACTATATATTTTGCTGCTATGTATGTTTGTTCAAATTCAAGCACACAAAGCGCCTAATGAAGCAATACATAGAACGGCACTTGTTACGGGTATTACGGGCCAAGATGGCGCGTATCTGGCAGATTTTCTGTTGCACAAAGGATATACGGTACATGGCATTAAACGGCGTACTTCTTTATTTAACACACAACGCATCGACGCATTAATACAACAGTACGGCACTGGCCCTGATGCACATTTCTTTCTCCATTTTGGTGATCTGACTGATAGTTCAAATACGGTGCGATTAGTACAAGAGATACGGCCCGATGAAATCTATAATTTGGGAGCACAATCACATGTAAAGGTATCATTTGACTTGCCTGAATATACAGCAGAAGTTGATGCGATTGGCACGTTGCGATTACTAGAAGCGATTCGTGCGTGCGGTCTTGAGAAAAAAACAAAATTTTATCAAGCATCAAGTTCTGAAATGTTTGGTAAAGTACAAGAGATTCCTCAAAGAGAGACAACGCCGTTTTATCCCCGTTCACCCTACGGTGTTGCAAAGCTGTACTCGTACTGGATTACCCGTAACTATCGCGAAAGTTATAATATTTTTGCGGTAAATGGCATCTTATTTAATCATGAATCTCCGTTGCGCGGCGAGACATTTGTCACTCGTAAAATTACGCGTGCTGTTGCTGCGCACTATCATGGCAACAAAACACCACTGCACATTGGCAATCTAGAGGCGTTACGTGATTGGGGATATGCAAAAGAGTATGTTGAAGCAATGTGGCTGATGCTTCAATATCCGCATGCGCAAGATTGGGTAGTAGCAACAGGGAAAACCCATTCAGTCCGTGAATTTATTGAACAAGCATTTACCTACATCGGCATCACGGTGCGTTGGCAGGAGGCAGGTGTTAATGAAAAAGGATATGATGCGCAGACGGGTGAACTCCTCGTGGTAGTCGATCCCATCTATTTCCGTCCTGCTGAAGTTGACTTATTGATTGGCGATTCCACACAGGCACAAACATTATTAGGCTGGAACCCATCTACTACGCTTGAACAGTTAGTGGCCATTATGGTTGATGCTGATATTGATATTATTGGGCGCGAAATGTGTGGTAATGCATATACGCAGATAACCCAACGTTCGTTTAAAGAGATAGCATGAACGCACATACCAGAAAGATTTTATGAAACAAGTATATATTTTTGCAATGTTATTGTCAGCGGTTACGACCGCACTCATTGCATCTGAAATGCCACGTAATGCCCGCATTTATGTTGCGGGTCACCATGGCCTAGTGGGATCTGCATTGGTAGAGGCGCTCACAGAGCGTGGGTACACGACCCTTATTACGCGTAGCTCGCAAGAGTTAGATTTGCGCAATCAAGAAGCGGTGAATCGGTTCTTTGCGCAAGAGAAAATAGAATATGTGTTCTTGGCAGCGGCACGCGTGGGAGGTATTAAAGCAAATGATCTGTATCCCGCATCGTTTATTTACGACAATCTCATGATCGAAGCAAATATTATGCATGCGGCCTATACGCACGGGGTAACTAAATTACTCTTTTTAGGCTCTTCCTGTATCTACCCACGCGAATGCCCACAGCCGATACGCGAAGAATATTTGCTCAGTGGCCCGCTCGAAAAAACAAATGATGCGTATGCGTTAGCAAAGATAGCCGGTTTGCGCTTGTGCCAAGCGTATAAGCAACAGTATGGCACGCGTTTTATTTCTTGTATGCCTACGAATTTATATGGGTACCGCGACAATTTTCATCCCCAAAATTCCCATGTTATTCCTGGTCTTATGTATAAAATAGATCAAGCAAAAAAAACGCATGCACCATCTATTACGCTATGGGGCACTGGTGGTGCGCGGCGTGAGTTTTTATTTGTTGAAGATTTAGCCGATGCGCTTATCTATTTGATGAACCATTACGAAGATTCGCTGCCAATCAATGTTGGTACCGGCACTGATGGTACCATTTATGAACTCGCCAACATGCTCAAAAATATTATTGGCTATGAGGGAGATATTCTGTTTGATGGTAATCGCTATTACGATGGCACCCCACAAAAATTGCTCTGTGTTGATCGCTTACAATCGATTGGATGGCAAGCGTCGACCCCGCTTGAGCAAGGGCTCACGCAAACATACGATTGGTATACGCGAAATATGTGCGCTCTTAGCTAATCGTAAACATATCATTCGTGTGCATTTCATCAGCAGCCATCATAATTTTGCAGCGCCATACCTGTTCTAAATGTAAGATGGTGTTGTATTCCATCGAGGTGATATATTCGAACAGGTCGTGACTAACGGTAATGGTAATCGTTTTATCTTTATGTTTACGAATGCTCGTTTTTAATTTGTTAAACAGCGCATAGCAATCGGTTTGCAACGATTTGGTAAAACCAAGCCCTTTACAACACGGGCATTGGTCTTCCAATGTTTGCAATAATGTTTTACCCGAGCGTTTACGGGTCATCTGCACCAGACCTAACTCAGATACTTTGAGTACCAGAGACTGGAATTTGTCCCGTTCTTTTAACATTTTTTCAAAGAAACGCATGAGCTTTTGTCTATTGTTTGCAGTGGCCATATCAATAAAGTCGATTACGATTAGACCGCCAATATTGCGTAGACGTAATTGCCGCACAATTTCTTCAGCAGCTTCGATGTTTGTTTCTAGAATGGTATCTTCTAAGTTGCTTTTACCAATATATTTACCGGTATTAACGTCAATAACGGTCATTGCTTGTGTTTGTTCAACAATAATGGAGCCGCCCGATTTTAGATCAACTTTTTGTGTTAATGCTTCTTCGATCTGTTGTTCGACATCATATTTTTCAAAAATATTTTGCGGCCCGCTATAATAATGCACTTTTTGCAAATATTCAGGTGCAATCATTTTAACGAATTTGTACACTTCAACTTGGGTGCTTTTGTCATCCACAATAACGGTATCTACATCATCATCTAAATGATCACGCACCATTTGCAGCGTAAGAGGTAAATCTTCATAAATCTTTTCTTGTGCCTTGGCAGTTTGGTACCGTTCAGTAACCGTGTTCCACGTATTCACTAAGTATCGAATATCGCCGGCAATCTCTTTTTCAGTTCGTTCTTCTGAAGTAGTGCGAATAATGGCCCCCATACCTTCGGGGAGATTTTTAAGTAAAATTTCTTTCAGCCGCGCTCGCTCTTCTCGTGCATCGATCTTTTTTGATATGGCAATACGCGCAATATTGGGCAGTAAGACAATAAAACGACCAGGCAACGTAAAGCAGGTGGTCAGCTTTGCTCCCTTTTCATAGACCGGTTCTTTGCTCACTTGCACTAGAATCTGTTCCCCTTCGTGCAAGATTTTACTCACATCCATCGTAGTACGGTGGCGCCCCCGGTCATGGGACCGATGAGGAACCTCTTCAAGGTCCACCGAGCCAGCCATACGCTCAAGGGCCAATTCGCGGTCGATTTCAGATATATGGAGAAACCCTGCCCGTTCCTGGCCAATATCAACAAAGGCTGTTTGGATGCCGGGCAATACCTTGTTTACCACCCCTTTAAAAAAGGTGCGTTCTAACGCTTGACTGTTTGGTGATGCGAAATAGATGTTCTGTAGCTCATTATTGCGTAAAATTGCCACCCTGGTCTGCCAGGGATTCACATTGATAATAATTTTTTTCATATATTAAATTTTCGCCTCCATTTTGAAAATCGGTACCATACGTATTCAAGATGCTATTTTTTTATCATGATTTTATTATACTGCATACCGAAGGACATAAGAAATAAAATAGATAAACCCCCAAAGGAGACCCTATGAAAAAGAATGTACTCTTACTATTAGCTATTGCAAGTTTATTCGTACTTCCTGCGTGTCGCCGTAAGCCAAAAGCTACCCAAGAAGAGCCGACGAGCGAGCATATTGTTTTTGCAAATGAAGCAGACAAAGGGCAAAAAGTAGCATTTTTCGACGAAAATGTAGGATCTTTTGAGGATGCCGAAAGTTTTGTGCTTGATGAAGAGCTGAGCGCCAAGAGTGGTGACATAGCCTTGGCCATGAATGAAGGAAGTAAAGGGGAAAAAGCAGGGGTAGCAGGTGCAGAAACTATCTACTTCGATTATGACAGTGATGCTATTCGCGCAGATCAAAAAGCAAAGTTGTCTGCTGTTCAAAAGAAGGCAGCTCAATGGGTAGCGGAGGGCAAAACCGTGGTAGTTAAAGGACACTCATGCCAATACCCCCGTGGCAGATCAGGAGCGCATAAGATTGCACTATCAAACAATCGTGCCCACAGAACAGCACAATTGTGCAAAGTGCCAGCAGAGAAATGTAAGGCATTTGGTGTAGGGGAAGAAGAACCAGCAGTGTTTGAAAACAGCAAAGATGGTCAAGCGCCAAATCGCCGTGTAGAGATATACTGCGTAGCGTAAGCCCAGATTTAAAAAACGATAATCAAGAAGCCCGGCCATAAAAAGCCGGGCTTTATTTTTGCGGGCAATCATTTCTTTATTTGCATATTTATGCTAATATGTATTTATGAGTTAGCAATCATCATTTAATGCGAGAGAGGAAAATTATGAACAACAAAAGTGAGTCGTCGCGTATAACAATTGATATACCTAAAACAATGCATCGAAAACTTAAATCTCAGGCAGCGCTACTGGGCAAAAGCATGCGTGATATTATTTTAGAGGCGATTAGTAATACTGAAGAATGTCTGATGAGTAACCATCAACCGAATAAGAAAACTATCAAAGCCATTCAAGATGCTACGAATAAAAAAAATCGTGCATCTGAGGTAGAATCGCTTGCTTTGTCAAAAAAATTAGGACTGTAAGTGCTTACGCTTATTTATCAGAAATCATTTACGAAGGATCTGGCGCGCATAGAAAAGCGAGGTAAAGACCTGCAAAAACTCTCAGATATTGTATCGCAGCTGATAGCGCAAAAAAATCTGCCACTGAAAAATCGAAACCATAAACTAAAAGGCAATCTTCAAGATTGTTGGGAATGCCACATAGAACCTGATTGGCTTCTTATCTATCAAAAGACCAGTGAAGAAATCGTTTTAGTGGGAACTGGATCTCATGCCGATCTTTTCTAATTGATACTCAAGTCAAGCCCGGCCGTAAAAAGCCGGGCTTTATTTTTTAAGCGCTTAGTTTCTGTGCCAAGGCTTGCAATGAACCTTGTAGCTCAATTAATGCTTGGGTTACTGTGTTGGATGATAAAGATGGCTCTTCTGGTTCTTCACCAAATGGGCTTGGGCCGCTATACATACCAGTCTGTAACTTTTTAATGTAAATTAACAGGTTTTGTGCGTATGCATGCAACTGAGCGGTTATGTCTGGCATTACAAAACTCGGGGCTATATGCATACCACTTGCAAACGAAGGAATTGCGATATAGGTGCGTGGAGCAGGGGTATGGCTATAATAACCAGCGGTTTTTAAATAGGACCCGTGGTATTTCCCTTCAAAATAGAGCGCAATAATATGTTTAAGCGGGTTGTTTGCTCGCCATTTCTGAAATTGAGCAGCGCATTGCATGAGCCATTTTTCTACCTCTCTCGCCGTTGCGTTGGTCACTACAAGCGGTTGCAGCTGATCGCGTGGTATAATAACTTCATTCAATGTTTCGCCGTATCTACTGATTTGTTCTAAATTCGTTTGTTCATAGGCACTCAGCATGCTCGGGTTTATTGCGATCTGCATAGTGATCTGATCTGCTGGTTGGGGTATTTCTATAAAAAAGTGCGCCTCGTAGTTACCATCTTTAACTGGTTGCGTGGCCTGTTGAATAAATGCACCAAATTCTTTTATAAAATCAAATATATCGCTAGCAATAGCAAAAAATGTATCATTGAGCTGCTGTTCATTTAATTTAATAAGTTCTCTAGATTCTTTGAATGAGTCTCCGAAGCGACGCCCAGGTAGTATTTTAAATGCATCACCCTTTACTTCTATTGTTAGGGAAGTTATGGTATACCCTTTTTCTTTACTCCATTGCGTTAAAGCTTGATAACGATGTATTAACCATGTTTTCACGTGATATCGGGTGCTTTGTTCGGTGAATGCCATGTCATTCGAAGGTATATCGAGAGTTATTTTTTTCGATTTATCTTTACCTGCTGGCGTTAGAGGCACTAATTGTATGTATTCATGTATTTTAAAAAGTGATTTATTTTTTTCTTTCTCTTCAGGCGTATATTCAAATTGAGGGGCAATAGGAGATATAGTAATGAGCATCTCCGCTTCGTAATTCTGTGCATGTATGCCCATTGTTACATATAAAAAATAGAAGCATGCAACCAGTAACTTACGCATAAACGACTCCTTGCATAAAAATCATTAATATTCATGAGATAATAGTTCTTACTTACTATATTGAGTATCAAAAAAAATATGCAAGAGTGTGCAGTAATTTGAGAACTATTTATGAATTATGTTGTTGCAATTTTTCTTCCAAAGCCACATAAAACTTAAGTCTTTCTTGATTTGCAGAGATCTCATGTACTAGTTGATCGTGTTTTTCTAGAAACAGTGCGCCTATTATGCCTATGGTCATGCTAATCAAGGCGCTTGCCAATGCTGTTGCTAGGTGATTATTGTCAGGATATATAGAAGGAATTACGCCAAATAACGTTATACCTGCGCCAGCTGTTACTACCGACACGCCGGCTACGTCTAAACAATCTTGTTTGAAATTATCAGCGGCTATTGTGTTCTTTAAACTATTTTTTTCTTTTATTGCGTCAGCAAGTAATGCTTGTGCGCAATTTGGGTGTAAACGATTAATGGATTCTTTCATTGCGTCCGTGTAAAAAGTGCCAAGCATTCCTGTATTAACTGCGCGCATAAAGTCCTTAATCTGTTGATAGTCAGACTGTGCTGATATTTCTTTCGCATATAATCCTGCTGTGAGTAGACAAAAAAATGCGATGCGTGTGCTTGTTATTTTCATAAAAAGCCTCCTACTTAAATTGGGCGGTATCTGAGGCTTAGTTTATACCACATGCAGTACCGTTAAGCAAAAGGAAGCAAAGCTGTATTCTATAATTACTATAAAATAAAAACAGTAAACCATTGATTTAAGGTATTTTTATAAAGTAAGCTATAATTGTAATATTAATTTAAAAAGGAGATTCGGTATGAATTTGCGTAAAGTAGCTTTTTTATTGGGGTTAGGAGTAATGTTGTTAGAGGTTGAGCAGATTTTAAGCAGTCAAAGAAGAGTCTCTTCTATTAATCGACGTACTCAAGCAGGCCAAGTACAAGAAATGAGAATGCGGGGCACTACCGCTGTTGAGAATGTATCTTTAGCAAGAAAATTGCGACATCATATTCATGCAAAAATAGGAGCAATTCAAAATAATACTCAAGATCGTTTTATTGTATTCTCTATTGATGAATCAGACTCGCACTTTTTTACTAATTTTGATAAAGAGTACAAACTAGGACAGTTGAAGACAGGAAAACAATGGACAAAGTTCTTGTTAAACCAAGGAATCAAACATCATGACTTCTTGCTAGCTGGTAAATCGTTGTATGTGAGCTTGTATATGGAATTTCAACCAGTCTCTAGCCCTTATGGCAATGTATTTCAATATAAAGCACCAGAGGAGCTTGCTTTGTATAACTATGACAAAAATGAGTTTTCCTGGCTGCATGTCTTTGCGTCGGCAACGCCCGCTGCTATAGAATTTTCCACTTTTCTTACAGATCCCGAATTAGGAGGCAGTGAAGCAGAAGAATATATAAGTACTGATGCGGATATAAAAAACGAGCAGCAGGACTACTATCTTAACATTAATATTGCCATTAAAGAGCCAATAGAACAGTCAATAATTGACCTGGATGTCGCGATGGGCAATAGGGCTGATTTTCGTGCAGAAAAATAATCTAGTGCCGTTTCTCTGCTGTTGCATGTAAAAACTGCACAAAGTTGCGCGTATTTGGCCGCAAGGTACGGGCTTTAGTGGTAAAGTCTACTTCGTACAATCCCATTTTGCTAAACACCGGTTTTGTGGCGCGGTTTCTGCCAGGGTGCGCAGAATCTTTGGCATTGCGTGACCATTCAAAGCAGTCCATAAAGGTCCACCAGAAATAACCACGAATATCGTACCCTTGGCGAAGCGCCTGCACGATGATTGCTAAATGCTCTCGCATATATTCATCTTTAAATATATCGTCTGGGTCGCTGATGCCATTTTCGGTAATGTACATAGGAATGCCTAATTTTGCACATTTTTTTATAGCATTCATGAGCCCTTGCGGGTGTAATGCTTTGTGCCCCATCATTTTTTCGTCCGATTTGTATTGCGGGCCGATAGCAAATGGTAAAGAAAATTTAAGTGTTGTATGTGTGTAATAGTTAATGCCAATATAATCGAGTGCTCCTTTTGCCTGTTCATCATGCGCTTTAACAGAGCCTAACGTATAGTTCCAATCAAATTTACCCGTTTTAAAATAGTTTAATGCAACATCATGTAATAAATAGTTCATTTGACTGCAAATGCCGCTGACAAATGGATTAAACCAATGGTACGAATCAAGTGGCTGGAAGATATGAGGGAAGCCAACTTGCGCATCAGCGCGCATGCTGTGTGCCACATGATACATCTCTACGTGTGAGCGCAACATATGCAGTACTGCTTTGCCGCATAATTTAAATTGATTTTTCTTGAATGGGGGGTAATGGCCACGAATCCACCCTTCCATTGCATAGCCAACCGGTTCATTAAAACTCATCCACATGCGTAGCTGTGGGATATGGATCGTGTTTTTAAATACAAAGGTTACGTACTGTTTAAAATATTCAACACTCTTAGGATTTTCAAAACCACCCATTTTTTCAAGCCATTCAGGCCATGCGTGGTGGAACATGCAAGGAATCGGTTCGATACCCTGTGCTATCATTTCATGGATATAAGCAACGTAATAGTTCATAACATCTTGGTCGAACACCCCTGGTGCTGGGTTTACTTTGCTCCATTCAATAGAAAAACGGTGTGCAGTAAGCCCTGCGTGTTTCATTAACTGGATATCTTCTTTGTACTGTGTCCAGTGGCCCGTTGAATTGCCCGGTTGGGGTAAATCTGCCATCGCCCAACTATTGCGGCACGTTCTGCCCGCTACACTTTGAGAGCCAGACAGCTGGAAATCAGAAGTGCCCACCCCCCATTTAAAATCGGGGCGGAATGGAAACTGTGCCAACAGAGACCAAAAGTGCGGGTTCGTCCCTTGCAGTTTTTGTGTGCGAATGGCAACAGTAATAGTATTTTTTTTGGGTGCGCAGAGTGCGGTGGCAGAGAATTGGGCCACGCTCAAGCAAGTAAGTAGTGATAGTATACGTACATCAAATGTCATGTTTTTAACCTCACGTGTTAAGTACTAAATTTTTTTCATATACGGTTTTATAAACTCTTCTACTAATGGCTTACTATCATAGCGCAAATCGCGCGCGTATGAATTACCATTAAAATCAACAGCAAAGAGTCCATATTTCGATTCTTTTCTTTCTTTCCAGCCTAAACTATCCATCAACGTCCAGAAAAATATTCCTTTCACCGGATAGCCATCCTCATATGCTTTTGCGATGGCATATATATGTTTTTTAAACCATTCGTTACGGTCCGTTTTAGGTCCCACGGGAACGCCAATTTCGGTAACATACATTGGTTTATTAACCGTTGACGCTAAGGCGATGGCACGGTATAGACCTTCTGCATAAATCGCTTTGAGAGCGTCAGTAGTAGGCTCACCTTTTTTGGCCTTCACTTGCCCAAAAATAAAACTGAACGGTGCTATGCGAATATATTCATGGGTGTAATAGTTAACCCCAATCCAATCAAGCGTGTGCTGTTGTTTTGTCATGCATTCTTTGACTATGCCCAGCCAATTAAAATGGCCTGTTTTAAAGATATCGAGTATCGATTCATTAATCATATGGCTCATGCGCGCAGCTATAAACTGTTCTACTGAGCTGTTGCTGTTGTACGGTTCTAATGGGGTAAATACATGAATTAAACCGAACTGATTATGTTGATTAATTGCTTTAGCGCATTCATATAACGCAGCATGTGCATGCATCATATTACGCGTTGCAATGCCTGCATTTCTAAATCCAACGACGCGATCCCATAGCCATACGCACGAGTTCCATAGCCCTGATTCATAATGGGGCGGAAATTTGCCCGTTAAATAGGTTTCGCACGCATAGGCAACTGGCTCATTAAAAGATGCCCAGTGCGTTACTAAGCCGTCTAATTGTTGCATCACATAATCACCAAAGCGTACAAAGTGTTGTATGTTATCTGCGTTTAAAAAGCCGCCAGCTTCAGTAAACCATACCGGCTCAGTAAAGTGAAATAAACATATCCATACCGCAATACCAGCAGCTTTTTGTGCTTTGATATCGGCAATATAATGATTCATTGCTGCTTGATCGAATGAATTGGGGCCGTTGGGCTGAATTTTTTCCCAGGCAATCGACATGCGATGTGCATTAGCGCCAATGGCCGTGTGCAGTTTTGCATCAGCTTCATAGTTGTTCCAGTGGTCTGGGCCAATGTGTTTTCTATAATAGCTGCCCCATTTTACGCTCTCTGTCCAATTACTTGTTGCAAACCCGTTGTGTGTACGTGCCCCTTCAATTTGTTGTGCGGAAGTGGCAGTACCGATACACATGCCTGCTGGCATTTTTTTAACAAGATTTTGCCAAAAATTAGTATCAGACAAATTAATAGTGTTCCAATCAAATCGGAGCTCATGATTGTTCCAGATAGCAGTAGGAGTTTGGCGGCCGGCCACTATAATCAGAGGTTTCTTTTTTCCGCCAGCACAGCTGAGTGAAAAAAGTGCAGTAAATAATAGTAATTTTTTATACATGAGTTTCCTCCGTTACCGTACGCTTTTGTAGATGGGTCAGAATTGCTTGCATATCGATAGCCGCCTGTTCAGGATTTTTAAAATGGATGACCTGGAATGCAACGCCTAAGTTCATTTCCCGCAACAGTTCATTTGTTTTAAGTGCGGCTTTAACATTACTTTCACTATCATCAACAAACACAATGGTTTCTAATTCTGGATTATCTGCTTTTCTTTGTTGTGCTAAACGCACGAAATAATCGGTATTTGGTTTAGCAATGTACACGTCTTGTGTAGTACGCCATGGTAAGAGCTTGTCGATAAATAATGCAAACAATGCGGGATGTTTTTGTGCCATCATTTGAGCAGATTCCGTGTCAAGATTTGAAGCAAGGGTAATATTGTAACCAGCGCTTTTAAGGCATTGCAATGCGGTGACTGTACCTTGAATCGGAGTATGAGAATTTGCTATCGCCATTGCCTCATCATAATGAGGATTAAGGCATGGATAGGCTTTACAGAGTGCCCCAATTATTTCCCCGGGAGAGGAGTTTTCTCGTACCCAGCTTTTCATGCCTAGCGTACGCGCAATGTTCCAGTCTGCCAGTTTAGGCTGGCATCCCCAATAGACTATAGGGACTAAATAGTACGCCAGTTCTGCTTTATTATTTGCATTTCTGAGCACCGCCCACGCTTGTTTCGCTGCCCTGCTTATATTCATGCTGGCAATGACCCCGTGAAAATCGTAAGCGATTTCTATTGTTTTGTTAGTCGCTGGGCAGAATTGCGGCAGTGGCATTTCTACGCCAAATAATAGCGTATTTATTGCCAGCGCAAGTGAAAAAAATAATTTTTTTGAAAGAGAAATGTTCATAAAATCCTCCATTTATACGCAGCCAGTACTCTGCGCCCATTCTTTTTTAGTATAGGCAAAGGTGAATTTTTGTCAATTTTGATCATATAGACTCCTTTTTTTCAATAAACATTTCTATTTGAAACTTTAAATAATTCTCCTTGTCAATTTGCTTTATGCCTTCGGGCTCTTGCCTACTCCCTGGCTCAGTCCTATTTGTCAACTAAAGAGATATGTGTTAGGATAGCTGCTGTGTATTAGTATATGTATAACACTCTAACCCTTCCAGCAAGAAGCGTTTTAGGAGCTTCTCTTTATGTCAAAAACCGTTATTCGTCCCGATCAGTTTGCCCATGTCAATCAAGATGCATTGGCATTCGATGAGGACGTATTACTTAATCCCGAAGAGCTTGAGGCAGTTGCTGCCCTTTATGATGAAACGTTTGCTTCATTACAACAAGGTAAAATCCTTGATGGCAAAATTATTGATGTTTCGTCAGATGGGGTGCTTGTTGATATTGGCTTTAAATCATATGGCCTAGTTCCGGCGTATGAATTTCCTGAGCACGAACATAAAAAATTAGTTATTGGTTCTTCCATCGAAGTATTGCTGGAAGAACTAGAAAACGTTGATGGTCAGTTGAGCGTTTCCTATGAAAAAGCAAAAGCTGCCCGTGCATGGAATACTATCATGCAGTTGTTTGAACAAGGTAAGCCAGTTGAAGGCGTGGTTATTCACAAAGTTAAAGGCGGCTTAAGCGTTGACATTGGTGTACCCGCATTCTTGCCTGGTTCACAAGTCGACCTGCAACGCGTAAACGACTTCGATCAATTTGTTGGTCAAACCGTTACTGCTTACATTATTAAAGTAAATCAAAAACGCGGTAACGTTATTATCTCTCGCCGCAAATACTTGCACGAATTGCGTTCTGAATCCCGTAAAAAGGTGTTGGATGGATTGCAAGAAGGGCAAGTTATCCAAGGTATTGTTAAAAATATCACCAATTACGGTGCATTTATCGATATCGGTGGCGTAGATGGACTGTTGCACATTACCGACATGACCTGGGGTCGTATTGCTCATCCAAGCGAACTATTAAAAATCGGTGAAAAGATCACGGTTAAAGTGCTTTCATTTGATAAAGATCATGAAAAGATCTCGCTCGGTATGAAGC
>JBAVOR010000021.1:0-13554 GCA_049692255.1 Candidatus Babeliales bacterium | reverse complement strand
AAATATGCATGAGCCCGGAATCACTTGAAACGACAAAAAACACTCACATGAGAAACGTTGCATTCTGGTTAACTATTTCTTTATTACCGTCTTTAATTATCAATAAACGATTCGAACAAGAAGCTGACCGGTTTGCGTGTGAAAAAATGGGCAAAGCAACCGGTATTATCTCTTTCTTTACTCGAATACAAAATATAGAAAAAGAACAAGACAAAGAATATGAACGCACCAAAGATATGATAAACCAAAACAAAGAATCCTTTGGCTCATTTCTCCATGGACGCTTTATGGGCTCTTACTATGCTGCAAAGTGCAGCCACTTGGTCAATAAGGGGTTGAAGTGGTTATATCATAACACACCACTGGGTGCTCATCCAAGCCCAGCAGAACGAGTAAAAGCAGCAGAAGAATATATTAAAGCAGCTACGCCAGCCTAAACAGAAATAGTCCACAACTCAGCTAGTATATATACGTATTACTCCAACGGATGTAGTCGACAAATACGCTAAAAAGAGTATATAGTGGCATTTGTTATCTGTGTGAACACATAAAAAAGTGGGCGTATCGTATGAAAAAATTACCTATTGGTATTCAATCATTTGAGCGATTAATCCGTGACAACTACATCTACGTAGATAAAACGGCATTGCTGCATCAACTTATTACTCAAGGCAAATCCTATTTTATTTCACGCCCTCGGCGCTTTGGCAAATCGTTATTGGTATCTACGCTCAAAGAGATTTTCTTAGGTAATAAACCATTATTTGAGAATATGGCAATTGCGCAATTGCCATATGACTGGCAACAACATCCGGTTATCTATTTAGATATGTCTGCACTTGATGTTGACTCGGTAACCAGTTTTAAAAAAGATCTTGTGCGTGAGTTGTGCGCTATTGCAGATACGTATACCATAGGCTTGGAAGACATAACTTCCCCATCTGCCATTATGCGCTCGTTAATTCGCAAACTTTCCTCCATTAATTCAGTGGCGGTACTCGTTGATGAATATGATGCACCCATACTCAAACATGTCACCAATCTCCGTGTAGCAGAAGCAATGCGAGAGCAGCTGCGCAGCTTGTATGGTATTTTTAAAAGTATGGATGCGCATATTAAGTTCACTTTTTTGACCGGTATTACTAAATTTTCTCGCACTTCAATTTTTTCCGGGCTTAATAACCTTAACGACATCAGTACCTATGATGAATACAGTGGGCTTCTTGGCTATACACAGGAAGAACTGGAACAGTATTTCGGCGATTATCTCGACGCACAAGCAACCATTGAAGCGATACCTAAAAAGAGATTACTACAAGAAACAAAGCTGTGGTATAATGGCTACCATTTCTCTGAAAAAAGTCCCGGGATGTATAACCCCTTTTCTATTTTGTGTTATCTGAGTAAAAAAAAGCGAGAAAACTTTTGGTTCGAAACAGGCACCCCTACTTTTTTAATGCAACTATTACGCCGTGAACATGCGGGCATTGAAAAACTCCTGGAAGGCTCAGTAACGGTATCTACGCTCAGCTCATTTAACATAGAAACGTTGCCCATTATTCCCCTCATGTTTCAGACCGGATATTTGACCATTAAAGAGTATGATGCTGCGGAGAAAACCTATCGATTGGGCATTCCCAACGAAGAGGTACGTATTTCATTAGATCGTTATTTGTTAGCATCATTTGCAGAGCGAGACGTGTCTGAAGTTGAAGCATATGTTCATGATATTCGCCGTGCTTTAGAAAAAACTGATATACCGCTATTTTTTGAACAGCTACGCAGTCTATTTGCCCATATTCCCTATCAATTACATATTCCCCAAGAACGGTATTATCATTCGTTATTTCAAATGTTAGGAACAGTATTGGGGTACAATATCCAGTCAGAAGTGTCTACCGATAAAGGACGCATCGATGTGGTTTTTATTATGAAACAGCATGTCTACGTTTTTGAGTTTAAATTTAACAGTTCCGCTGCACAAGCACTTGAACAGATTGAAGAACGCCGCTACTTCGAACGCTATCTAACAGCAAAAAAAGCCATTATGTTGCTGGGTGTTTCATTTAATCGTACAAAAAAAAGCTTTACTATTGAGTATGCTGCCAAGGCTGTTGAACATGAGCAGTAAATACTGTGAATGCTGCACCCGTGGCACTAGAACTAGTAAAAAACAGTTGTTGCTGGCCTAAGCAGAATAGTACTATCTTTTGAATACAGCATAGCTTCCATGGTAACTCGTGGGGGCTATTTTATTTTATCTACTGCGCTTTCAGTTCATTGTTAATGGTTTGCAACCCATCCCATTTTTCAGAGTCTTGGCTTAAGTCCCACACCATGCCGCCACCTAATTTTTTATCTTTCAGGTATCGCACTTTTAATTGCAGCGATTCTTCATTGTCATAGGAAATAAAATCGCCACTGACTTTGTTAAAAAGATACGGCACCTTCGCAGTCGAATCCCAATAGTACGCATAGCCCTCTGATGGGTTTAGTAAATTTGTTTTAATATCACCAAACGAGCGCACACCCGGTTCAACGGTACCTTTACCTACACTGGTATACTGCGCAAACAGACTATCCCCTGTTCCTTTTACACCACCAAATGCGCGGCCATATAAAGGTAGCCCCAACACCACTTTTTCTGATGGCACGAAGCGTAGGTAATACGCAACAGTTGCATCAATGTTATAATCGGGGTTTCCTTGCGCAGTTTTATAAAGTGGCGCATTGTGATTAGTAATACCAGTATTCGGTGACCAGGGGCCATTGTAATCATATGCCATGATATTTATCCAATCGACATACTTATGAATTTTGTCTAATTCAATATCGCTCAAGCGGTCGATAGTTGCGGGCGCGGCGATAGTGACCAATAACCCTTTTGCATGTGCTTTGCTATAGAGCTCTTGCAACAGTAAAGTAAAGTTAGCTTTATCTTGCGCGGTGCCTCCATGTTCTGCAAAGCCCGGGAATTCCCAGTCAATATCGATCCCATCAAAAGAGTAGGCTTTTGCTAATCGTATTGCATCGCCGACAAATTTTGAACGTGTCTTGCTGCTGGCAGCGAGTATGGGGAACGGATTAGACAATGTCCAACCGCCAATAGAAAGAAGCGTTTTAATATGCGGGTATTTTTTCTTTAAATCAAGAAGCTGCCCAAGATTACCGCTATAGGGGTTTGCCGCGGCCGCCACGCCATACACATACCCCGTAGCAGCCCATTGGTCAAACAACGTAACCGCGCCTGAACCATCTTCTTTTGGTTTGGCAAATGCGTAATTAATATGGGTGAGATATTGCGCCGCGATATCTGACGGGTCAACTTTTTTAATAAATGGATTTGTTGATGGCACTCGATAATGGGCCCATTCAGGGTAATACCCAACAAATACTGCCGCTGACACACGTAGGGTGGCAAGACAACTGAAAAGCAGTGCAAGCACAGATCGTTTAACCATGAGAACCTCCTCTTTTAATAAAGATAATAACAAGGCACCCAACAAAAATGCAATGGTTTACACGACAAGTAATAATTCAATTTGAATGACAATTTAACTATTTCTTTATTTTTTTCTTATTTAAGATATATTGAAAATAATAGAATATGCTTATGCAATCAGAAATCCATCGAAACTCGGGAGAACCGTATGAAAATAGCACGTATAATAACTATGATCGCTTATTTAAGTATCAACAGTATATTTGCAGGCGAGGGCTTTGAACACCTTTCAAAAGAAGCGCAAGGAGCGGTACACAAAATGCCTGCTGTTATGCAAGAAGAGTTCAAAAATAAAGACTCTGTCACCGCACACGCTGTTCTCGAACAGTTAGAAAAAATTGCAGATGCAGACGAAAATCTGCGCAATCGTCCCCAATATCAGGATGCATTAAAACAGATAAGAAGTGACGCTATTAACGAAATTATGAATGTATGCTCCAGCAACCTTTGTAAAAACTGCAAAGATCCGTTGGAAAAATATGCTTGCGAAAAAGAGGTTCGAGAATATTGCCGCACGCTCGAAAATAATGGTTGGCTAAGCAAGTTATATTCCTGGATACATGCTGAATCTACTCAAGCTAAAGAAAGAAAACTTGTTAACCAACTTTCTGAAGCACTCTGGCGTTATGCTTATGCTCGAGAGGCAAATAAAAATAAATAATAGAATATGCTTATGCAACCAGAAATCCATCGAAACTCAGGAGAACCGTATGAAAATAGCACGTATAATAGCTACGATCGCTTGTTTAAGTATCAACAGTATATTTGCAGGCGAGGGCTTTGAACATCTTTCAAAAGAAGCACAAAAAGCGATACATAAAATGCCTGCTGTTATGCAAGAAGAGTTCAAAAATAAAGACTCTGTCACCGCACACGCTGTTCTCGAACAGTTAGCAAAAATTGCAGATGCAGACGAAAATCTGCGCAATCGTCCCCACTATCAGGATGCATTAAAACAGATAAGAAGTGATGCTATTAACGAAATTATGAATGTATGCTCCAGCAACCTTTGTAAAAACTGCAAAGATCCGTTGGAAAAATATGCTTGCCAAAAAGAGGTTCGAGAATATTGCCGCACGCTCGAAAATAACGGTTGGCTTAACAAGTTGTACTCATGGGTACATGCTGAATGGTTACCTGGAAATTCATCTACTCAACAAGCGTCATCGCAAACGAAGAATTATCGATCTGAGCTCCAAATGAAATTTTTCCTTGATGCTGAAGAAAAAAAACTTGCCGCTTTAGGAAAAACGCCAGAAGAAATTTTTATATTCAAATCAAAGGTCTATGCGGAATGCAATTGCACTGACACTGATATGAGGCAGTGTGCCGATCGCATTTTTGGAGAACTCTTTAAAAATGCTCACGAAACAAACAAGAGCAACTAAAAGTTCACAATCCATGAACCCCAGATGGTCACAATATATTTGTTACCAAACTGGTGAGGCTGGTGGTCAAACCCATAGGCAATGTTAAACAACAGTTTGTTAGCCACCTCTTTAATGGCAAAGCGATATTTGTACACGCTGTACCAGTTACTTCTAATATAATCACTCTTCTTTGCTACCTCAGGCACAAAAGGATGAATATGGGCCCCGAAACGAAACTTAGTGGTATAACCGAATTCAATGCCGTGCTTTTTCGGCCAATTATGTTTATACGCAACTAATACGTCGCCCATATTGCCATATGTAAAACGAAACTGTTGATCTACCGTATTGTGCAATGTACGGGGAACAAAATAGACATAGCGTGCACCAAATAAAAAAGCATCACGCGAGTTCCATGCATACGAACCATCAAGCTGCCCACCAATACCAACCTGTGCGAGTCCTAATTCTAAATGGCGCAAGCGGTATGGCACATGCGTAGGCAACCCAAGCAGAGCGGTAAAGGTAAGGGATGCTTTATCATTCACGTGCAGATTTCGGCCTAAAGAAAACAGCAGATCATCTGTTTCTACGTCATGAAAAGTGGTAATCCCCTCTGTTTTTTCTTTGATAGCAGAAACAGCAAAATCGGTTCTAAAATAGTAATTTTCTCTAAAATCATAGATAAACGAGTCTAAAGTTCCCAGAAAATATTGCTGCACATCGCCATGATATTTTTTTCTAATCACATTAAAAAGCAGCGCAACTACGGAATAGTTTTTATCGCCGCCGTCTTTATTAAAAATATCTTGCTTGGTGATTTGGGCAATACGAAAGTTATAGACCATTGAAGTTGCATGTATAGATGTAGGCAACACCATACCCATGGCACATAAAAATAGTAATCGCTTTTTCATACGCACCTTCTCTTTTTTATACACCCTACTCGGATTGTGATACGTTGGTAAAATGTACCATTAATAGTTACATACATTACGCAAAAAAGGAGTTTTATGCTATCACTCATCGCTCTTCTACTGTTTCTGGCTCACCATGGTGTCTTTGCACAAGAATGGAGCCCTGCCCTTTACGTATACAATGACCAAGAACAAACACCACAGTGTATGCATGCAATGAAAGAGATACATAAACTACAATTGAAAGGCACCGAAGCGGTACTCGATATTGGCTGCGGTGATGGAGCTATCAGTTCATATATCGCCCAGAAATTTCTCCCTTGCGGCACCATGCATGGCATTGATATTTCAGAAACAATGATCGCCGCCGCACAAAAAAATAGCCACTCTTTGCACGTAACATTTGAACAAGCATCTCTGCTTGAGTATAGCCCTTCAGCGTTATATGACCGTATTGTTTGTTTTTGGGTACTCTACCTTTTCGAAGATTACTGCGCTGCACTTGAACGTGTTGTATCGTGCCTTAAGCCGGGGGGTAAAGCACTCATATGTCACATAATTGCGCCAGGGACACCCTTCTTTCAACTATTTAAAAAAAATATTGAACCACAAAAGTTACCTATTACTTTACCTACCCTCGACACCGTTTTATCTGCAATCAAGTCCTGTGCGGTTACTATCGATTATCTCGAGATAAAATATAATTACGATACATTCGCTCATTTTAATGCGTTTGTAACAAGCATGCGTAAGATTCCATTCTTTACGCTTCTGCCACCAGAGAAAGAAGCCTCGTTTGAGCAAGAGCTTCTGAAATATTACCAACCAGCACCAGATGGGTTTACGTATGATTATTCACAGGTAATTTGCATGGTGCTCCAAAAAGTATAGCCGCTGCACAACTATAGCAATCGTTACAGTGCTTATGATACGTTATACATAAGCACTGCGCATTAGCGCTTTAAAAAAATGGAGGTTGCTATGTGGTCATTTCTGCAAAATATAGTTACACGCATTAAAAATTTCTTTATTCGCTTTTTTTACGGGGCTCAGCTCAGTTTTATTAGCTTACAAGCATTTGTGCACTATAAAAAACTTATGATCATACTTTTCCTGGCCGCTCTTTTGTTCACTACAATTTTTATGGGTTTTATAGCAATACTGTGGCAAGTTGTACCATTAATTCAAACATCAAAAACACTGGAATATGCTGTTGGCATACCGCTCGTTATTTTGTTTATGTACACACTCAATTTCACCAAAGTTTTTTTTAATATGATTACGGTATTTACCATCGATCAATATTGCCAATCCAATAATGCATCGATTACGCACGCCTTTAACAAAACTTTTACCAAACTAAAGGCAATACTACTCTGGTCTATTTTGGAAACCATAGTGCGTATGGCATCTAGTGATCGAAACAAAGCCCCTGTTGCCTCTGCTGAATCTTTTTGGTCCTTTGTACGTAATACCGGTTGGCACTATCTTTCATTTTTCATCTACCCAGTCTTTGCCTTTGAACAAAAAAGTATGTTTGAATCATTAAAAGAATCGGTACGGCTGATGAAAAACTATTTTGGCAGCATTTCGGGTGCCATCTTTAGTTTTACTGCACTGGCAAAATTAGCGCCATTTATTCTGCTTGGTTATGTCACGCTCCTGGGAGGTGTAATTAAGCTGGTTGAAAGAAGTAGTATGAAACCTACGCTCGAACTATTGGATTTTAAACAGTTCTTTCTCTTTTTTCTTCTTCCAACGTGCGCATTTATTTTATGGTTTTGCCTTGAAATGATTACCATTGCTCAAACCATTGCCGGCACTATTTTATACCGCTATGTACATAATCAATCAACCGGCATATTCAGCCGCGCAACTTTAGAAGCCGCAACTAAGGAACGATGAACATTCTATTAAAACCCGAGCTTAAACGCTAAGTAGGGGCCGGCAAGACCAAAATTACTGCGCGTGCGCAAAAAAGTACGCGCAAATACGCCAACGCTTTCAACAGGCACTGCAGGAGTAACCACTTCACTGCCCATATCAACCGATTGAATTGCATCAATATACAGTTGTATTTGATAACCAAGTGCTATGCGTCCTTCATAGTTGCAGCGATCATAGGAATATGCAAATTCCAGCGTTTGAGTAAACCCGGGAACTACTTGATTACGGTTAGGAACGGTAATGATCTGTGTATTGGGCGTTGGCACTCCAAGCAATGGCAGTTCCGGCGATATTGAATTGTAGGTTGTTTTGTTTTTTAACGTACCCATCAGCAACGATGGTACCGTTTTGCCTGCAAGCTGAACACCGCATGCAATATCATACCAATAACAAGCGCCACATTCAGGCCCCGCACCCGCAAATGTTGAAGGAGCAGTAATAGAACGAATAATGGTGCCATCTACATTAGAATATACCGCATAGTTACTTTGCCTAATGCGCGCAGCCGCTATGCCACAAAAAAGATTTGCATGAAAGCGATCACCTAACTGCACATATTGCCCAAAGGTCAGGTCTATGAGATCAAAATGAAATCGTTTTTGACCGTACGCTTGTTTATAGAGCGTCGAGTCGGGTCCAATTTCAAAAAAGGGCCCAACAAAATCGTTCTCATCTGTCACCGCAAATGTGTGAGAATCATTTGAATTAAAATGCTCCCAGTTTAAGCCAATGCTTGCATTCACTCGATGGATAACTCCATGAAATCCAATATCAAACCCAAAATGGTACGTCGGCTTTACTTCATGGACAAACCAGTTGGGTGATTCGATTGGCAACGGATGCGCTTCGGCTGCGTAATATAAGTTGCTGCCTGTCGGTTTGAAAAATAGGGCACGAAACTCTATATCGGCACGATATTCAGGGCTCGTCGTAAATACTGATTGCGGGCCACACCCGGTATTACATTCACGCGCAACCAGTGTTGTTGTATACCCGATCATTAATACAGATAGTAGCGCACGAACGGTAAATGATTGCTTCATCCGCATATTCCTTTTTTATAAGTATTGTGCTGTTAGCTCGAACATAGAAAAAAAAGTGATATTGTGCAAGCTGTTTGCCAGCGGTTGTCGCGCTCTATACACTGAAGAACTATACGTACCACATAAGGGTAAATCATATGCTTATTCATAGAAAAGCGGTACTCACCTATATCTTCGTCTGCTGCTCAACAGCTTTACTTCCAACACCAGACAACTCGATGCACTACGCTACGCAAGGCCCATTTGTTATAGAACATACCGGGCTTTACGCGGTGTATATACACCGTTTATCATGGAAGTTTTGGAAGCATGCAGCAACAATTAAAGAAGTAAGTGCTGTTACCAATCAAAGCGAATCGATGGTGCAAGGGGCCATCGATAAACAGGACCCCGTGTTACGCTCGTTTGACACAGATAAAATACAGAACTTAAGTATGCTACTTAAACAGTTGGGTTGCAGTTTTGAAATTAAAGAAATGAGATACGCATTTCCCGATGAAAAAAGCAAAAAAGAAGCCGAAACAGATCTTGAACTGCAAGCGTTCAAAGAACACATTGAAACGGTGCTCAAAGGTTCACACCCGAACTAATCGACTTGTACAAAACGTGGCTGCTCGACGCCGTTAATTACTACATTTTCAGCAAACATGGTATAGGGCCGGTCCCAGATTGGGTTGGGGCCAAAGGCAGGACAATCGTACAACCCTTGATAGATAACGCGCATAAGCGCAGGATCTTCACTGTCATGTGCTATGGCAATGACTTTGTACAGCTTGCCACTGTAGTGACGATATGTTTTGCCTACCACAATTTCACGGGGTGCATGAACAATATGGCTACCGGCTGGTTGTTTTTGTGTATGCATACCCAATTCTCCTGCATGTGTTACCGTCGTTATTATTAACAAAACGTATATGCTTAATTTCATACATTCTCCAAAAAAAATTTAACGGTGATAGATTACCATGACAAAAATACAAAGTATAATACTGATCAGTTTAGCGCTGTTTTGTTACCTCGCATTTTCTTGCCAGCAGTATGTTGATAAAGATGGAATAAAACAAAAATTAGCATCTATGGTTCAAGTCGACCAAGAACTACGTAAAGCCATTCATTACGATAAAAAAATCGACCCAGAGCTCAAAAAAATAATCGATGCAAAAAGAGATGAGCATTGCCAAGCACTCAAAGAAATACTTGCTTGCTATGATTGGATAACTATAGATGAATTCGGTGCACAAGCAGACCAGCACGCATGGTTACTAGTGCAACATGCAGATCATGATATTACATTCCAAAAAGAGATACTTGCACGCTTAGAACAGCTCTATCCATTAGGTAAAACAAATCAACAAAACTACGCATATTTGTATGATCGTGTTGCTATTAACGAACATCGTTTGCAGCGATATGGTACGCAAGGTGATTTTGACAATGGGGTATGGAAAGCATATCCAATGGAAGATTTTGCACATATTGATGAACGAAGAGCCACTGTTGGGCTACAGCCATTGTCTGAGTATATTCGCATGATTCATCAAATCATGTGTGTTAAGCCATCGTAACCAACGGCAATGAATGCAATACGACACGCTGTTTACTTGTTTATCATCCCATCTCTTTATTGTGCGCATTGAACTTCAGTATACTAGGTTACTAGATACGATTTTCGCATGATTAATAAAAGGAGGTTTCATGCTTAAGCCATTAGATGGTATTACTATCGCTATTTTAGTTGCCAACGGTTTTGAAGAACCGGAAATGGTAGAACCGCGTGCAGCACTTGATGCAGCCGGTGCAAAAACAGTACTTATTTCCCCTGAAGCCAATACTGTTCGTGCATCAAAGTCTATAGAATGGTCAAAATCATACCCAATAGATCAAGCACTAAAAGAAGCAAATCCGGCAAATTACGATGCATTACTGTTGCCCGGAGGAATCATCAACCCTGATCTATTACGCATGCACCCCGAAGCCATAGAGTTTATTAAAAAAATAGCTGCTGCTGGCAAGCCAATTGCAGCTATTTGCCACGGCCCGTGGACACTCATTAATGCACAGTTGGTTAAAGGAAAAACGATGACCTCTTGGCCCTCGTTGCGCGTTGATTTAGAAAACGCTGGTGCAACGTGGGTTGACAAAGAAGTGGTTGTTGACGGCATGCTGGTTACCAGTCGTAGGCCAGCAGATATTCCTGCATTTAACAAAGAACTTATCACGCTATTGGCTAACACTAAAAAGTAAAGCATATCGATCAGCAACTGTTCTTATAAAATAGGGGGGATTCAAATGATACATGTTATATATGCTGTGCTCACGCTCTGCATAGCGCACAGCACATATGCTCATCAACCATGCGCCAAAGTAGGGCTTTCTCACGCTCATTACAATGATATTGTTATCAATGGAAAAGTTATCTGTACTGGCTATGGTCAATCGTGCGAATCACGGTATATAGCAATACAACAGGTTGCTAATCAATATACGCGCCCTTTTACCGTATTAGAAATTGGCCCTTCAGAAGGATACATTTCGTTGCAACTGGCACATCATTATGATGCTACGTGTGTGATGGTGCAAGATCCATCATATAATAATGATGTATTGAACAAACTGTGTCGCTTGAATACTCAATTGCACAATCTCGTGCTGTTGAGTAAACGTATTACAGTAGAAGAACTAGAACAGCTGGCCAAATGTGAACATGTTGATATGGTGATCGCTATGAATGTAGTGCACCATTACGACACACACTGGCAACGAGTAATCGATGCCCTATTGCAGCTGGGAGATAACATTATTATTGAAACACCCCCTGCACAAACAACTGATACGCAAACAGCCAATGTTGCCCTTTTGCCATACATACAACAGTATCTTGAGCAACAGAACGGTTCCATTATTGCTCAAACACCCCGATGGTCTAACCCCGCACTACTGGCAAATACGTATTGGTTCCAGCGGCAAAAAAATGCGCTACAGACCACTTCATGGTATAACCTACACCCATTTCCCGCTAATTATACTATCCATAGTAACTGGCACACCAAAGAATTACAGAAAATTATCAATGGCAGATCAATGGTAACCCCTTGGAAAAAAGGCATTAATCTTATTACTTTCAAAATGCTCAACGGCACATTTCCCACCAAAGAAAAAGTAGCAAAACTAATCATGAATATGCGCCGCGAACGAAGTTCAGACTGTCTTCCTCACAATATGGTCATCCAAGGTGATACTATTGCACTCATTGATTGCGAAGACCCCCGTTGTAAAACACAAGGGTGGCCTTGTTCAAGAACATGCACTAAAGTAGCATACTGGGTAAAGATGACGAACGATAAAAAATTACGGGATTATTTTATTGGAGTTCTTGCTACTATGCCACGCGTTACGATGCGGCCTGCGCCCAATCACTCGCATAAGTATAGTTACTATAAGGAAATATGATGCATATTGTGCATATAGTAAGCAGTGGATTCCTGAACTTATCGATATACCCAACAAAGACATTCATGCCTGGCACATTGCCCATCAGAAATACCCACACATATCGTACCCTGCACCCATTGTTGATCATGAAAAAGAAAAAAAGAAAACTGATTAACACACGGCGAATAAAATTGAAATATCCATTATACTTAATGCATTGTACAAAAATAGATGGAGCGTATAGTGTATCGAAAAATAAGGGGTTAAGCTTCAGCCATTTTTTTAAAGCTCCAACTTTAATAATAGGAAAACTACGATGTATGCGAAATTACTGATTCTCCTTGCGATGACAAACAATTGCATGCTAAGCATGAGCAGGGATCTTATTAATGCAGTAAAAGCTAATAAAATTGCACGCGTTGAACAACTTCTGCTTAGTGATGTTGATGTCAATCAAGATGACCATCATGAAACTGCATTGGGACTTGCCGCTTCGCAAAACAAAATTGCCATAGCACAACTATTACTCAGTCATAATAGATACAATATAGACAGTACAAACAAAATTACGATCAACAAGCCATCTCGCGGGTTAACTCCGTTACATTGGGCGGTATATTTTAGGCATGAGCAGATGGTCCAACTATTACTGAATCATGGTGCTGACGTTGCGTATGAATGTGAGGTTGGCAATGCACTCATGTTTTTCTTGAAAGGAAAGCATCCTACTACGGAAAAACAATATCAAGACACTAAAAAAATATTTTCTCTCCTAATTGCCACTCTTCATCAACAGAAGCCCCATGTATTGAATGATAGCAATGTTCAGCAAGAGCTCACTGGTGTTATTAATCATTACATTCCTTATTGGCTTGATAGTTGGAAATTTTTGCATCCTCACGAGACAATAGTCACTAACGAGTATCCAGAATTCAAATACAACGTATTACAAGCAATACACTATGCGACTTGCCGAGACATCATAGCAGAAAATCTCGCCTCTGAATCGTTTAAAAAACTTATACAAGACAAAAGCCATCTGAACAGAATGTTCCCGGCGCAACTGCAGAGTAATGTGCTCGATCGTCTTATCTTGCAAGAACTCACGGGTAAACGCATGATTGCATACAAAGAATAATTATTATTAGAAGCGAGGCAAACAATGCTCAGGTATAAAAATAGAGCAATCCGCTATTTACCCTTGCTTTTATTGCTATGCAATATCGCCTGCCCCGCTATACCCCATATATACGCATGGCTTCCCTGAAGATTCCCGCTTCCTGATGGTTAGATACCCTAATCCTTGACAAATAGGCAAATATGGGTCATACTATACTTATATG
>JBAVOR010000020.1:0-60390 GCA_049692255.1 Candidatus Babeliales bacterium | reverse complement strand
GCCCCACCATTATCAAGAGAAACGACATCAAAATCATACGTACATTCCGTTGGTGTTGCGAGTTGCATGATTCTTCGAGAGCCTGCCTTTCCAAAGGTATACGTTTTTTTATAGAACGGTATCAATGATATTTCATCGGCCTCATTTTGAGGTATTACTAATTCTACGAGAGAGCCATCTAGTTTTATTAGCCGTGGTGCATCAGATGCATATGCGTGATACGTAACACTGGTAAGCAAGATCAAGAATAGTGCGTTCATGCAGGTTCCTTTTTTTAATATTTGTTAACTAGTTGCCAGTAGCTTTTGTAATTCTTTTTCAGCAGAAATAGGATCAAACAATGCTTTTTTATAATCAAGATGACTGTAGCGAATGCCAATAAATTCGATATCGGGAAATTCTTGTGCTAGCTGTTTTTCTATAGCAATTAAATGGCGCAAGCAATCGTCAATGCAAATGATGCGCTTCGGATTGTAACAATGTTCTTTTAGTGCATGTACTAAAGCGACCCCTTTGCACATGCCGCTGCAAAAAATAATGCCATGGTGATGGTGATATTTTTCATGTATACGCACGGCAGGTGTTATAAATGTATGGTCAGAAAAGCACATACCAACATTGAGCAATGTTTCGTGAGTATGATCAGCCAGCATGGTAGAACGTGCAGTGAGTGCAATAACACGGGTACCGCTTTTTTTACACAGTTCTATAAAAAGAACGGTGTTTTGCTCGACAGGAACAAAGTTTACTTGCGTAATAACTTTTGCTAATAATTGTACAGCAGCCGCTTCTGCTTGACGATAGGTTAACCCTTCATCTTTCATTTTTGTGCGAATAATATGGTCAAACCAAATCGGCCCACCAATCCAGTTATCGGGTTCAATAAGTGTGTTGTCTATATCAAAAATAACGAGCGTTTCGTCGCTGTGCGTAACATATGCTTCTATTTCTTGCATATACTGATGTTCAACAATTTTTGCATCGAGCGTTACGACAAATAAACAGAGTAATAATAGAATAAACATAGAATCTCCTTCTATTTATGGACAATCTGGCTCCCAATTACATTTATTTTCATGTTTCAATGTACTTTTACTGGCATCATTGATCAGTTCTTTTGCACTACTCAATAGCCCCGTAAAGACACTCATTTCATGGGGAACAATAATGAGCTTATTATCTTTGCCCGAAGTTATTGCAGGAAGGGTGCGGATATATTCCATTCTTTGTATAAACTCAGTCGGATTTTGTCCGCCGATTGCTTTTTTGATTACTTCAATGGCATCTGCTTCTGCTTGTGCTTTTTTGATGCGCGCTTCAGATTCTCCTTCTGCTTCCAGAATAGCAGCAGTTTTTTTAGCTTGTGCTTTTTGAATAGTTGCTTCGCGTTCGCCCTCTGCTCGTTTGATGAGTGCTTCACGCGCACCTTCTGCTTCAGTAACCAAGGCACGACGTTCTCGTTCTGCTGTCATCTGTTTTTCCATAGACGCGAGAATGCCGCGCGGTGGCGTGATTTCTTGCAATTCTACGCGAGTAACAGTAACGCCCCATTTGTCTGTAGCGCCATCGAGGGTTGAGCACAGTGTTTTATTAATTTGATCACGCGATGTTAGAGTAGTATCAAAATGCATGGAACCAATAATATTACGCAGTGTTGTTTGAGATAATCGTTCGATAGCTTGAGGAAGATCTTCAATTTCATAGACAGATTTCTTTGGATCAGTGCCATCTATTTTATAATACACTATTGCGCTGATAGTCATCTCTACGTTATCTTTGGTGATAACATGTTGCTTTGGTAAATCGTGAATTCTTTCACGCAGATCAATGCGATTGCCTTTGGCACCCCATTCAACCTTACGGGGATTTTCAATGAGTGGCCATTTGAATTGGAGACCAGGCCTCAACGTGCGATTATATTGCCCTAAGCGTTCAATAATTATACATTCTTGTTGATTAACGATAAAGAACGGTTTAAGGAGATCCATAAACATTCTCTGTTGCGGCACTTTATTGTGTACGCGTAGATGCGTTGCATGCAGGAATGCTTTGTGCGCAAGCACCGTGTTCATGGTATGTAATTGATGTATTGATACTAGGCTAAAGCCTATTATTAAGCCGTATCGCTTCATGATTCTCCTTTTATATGAAATACGCAACAATGATATGGTAGCATACATAAAAGTGATTTATTATACAAAAAGTAGCTGATGAGTAATCAGAATGTCGAAAGGATGGCATGTATGGCATCATATATTCATGATCTTATGTATGCGTGGCTCAATAGTGTAGGCATGTTACGGCCGGCGTATTTAAAAGTGCGATTATCAATTGTTGTACAAGAGATTAAGCATCTCATAAGCAATAGAGTGTATCTTGCAATAATCAGCGTACCGCTGCTTGCGTGTATTGTTTACGTATGGCCCTTGGATTTCGATAAAATAAATACAGAATCTGTGGGTGTTTCTGTTTCGGTTATACTGGGCGTGTTGTATGTATGGTTTCTGCTAGTTACGAGCGTTTTTGTGAGCATGTCACAAGAAAAGCATGGATTACGCTATCTTCTGCAAACGCTGAGTGGTCTATTACTCTTTATTATTTGTTTTGTTTTAACACTGATTTGCTTACAACCACTTCTTATTGTAGCTCCCCAGTTATTCTTGCCTTGTGTTTATAGCCTGCTTTCACTATTCGGATTTGTGCAAATGATATTCGTGCTGGCGGCATTATCTTTTTTTGATAGATATGCGCAGCTGAGCAATCGTACGACAAGCACAGACTCGGTATTAAAATGGGTAGTGCCTGCGTATATGTATAGTTTGGGCCAAGCAGTAGTATGTGCATTCGCGCAGCTACCGTTGGTGCTCGTAACCATTTTTGTGTTGAGATGGGCAAAGCGCTTTCTAGGATATCTGTTGTTTCATATGCATTCGATTACAGGCTTTGTTGGAGTGATAATTTTTTTTCTGGTGTTCATCGTCTGTTTTGTCTGTTGGCTGAATACGTTACGATCAAGTAAATAGAAGAAAGGGGAAAATATGACCAATTTTATAGGGCATCTGCTCAGCGAATGGCGTTCAAGCATACTGATTTTTAAGCCAGAGAATTTAAACTTATTTGTGTTGTTAACATTAAATACGGTACGATTGGCGTTGCGTAATGCGACTTATTGGTATTGTATTGCATTATTTATTTTTCTCGAAATAGCCATATTTTGGCAGTTTGGGGTTGGCTATTTGTATAGTTTTCGCCAGTGGTGGATACCGGTGATAACTATATCCTTTGTGCGACCGACAATGACACAAAAAAACTTATATACTCTTTTTCCTGTTTTTATGGTAACAGGATTTTTTATGATGGTTCATATTTTGGTACAGCAAATATGGAGTTACAGTCTGTTACTTGTACAGGATCCTTTGAAACATTCACTGCTTTTATATATCTTCGCTGCAATGGCCATGAGTCTTTTCCAAATTGCTATCTATTTGGCAACATTTTTTTTTCTTGATCAAAATTATGTGCAGAATGGTAGGGTATGTTCTCTATCGTCGCTATTTCATGTATTAAAAGTAAAATTAATAATCGTAGTGCGGAGCGTATACGATGCATTTGTATGTATACTTTTTACATTACCCTGGATGATCATTTCAGTATTAATATTTGATATTGTATTGTTCTGTTTAGGATTTTTGTCTCTGTTGGGCGGTGTGCCACACATATTAGGTACTATTTTTTGGATGTTTTGGTATCTCTTATTTATCAGCTGGTTAAGCGTATTATATATCAAAAAAGCGCATGAAGATTTTAACTATTATTTTCCCCATAAGCGGCAAGAATGAAGCACGCGACGACTTGAAATTTGTTGTATTGTCGTGCGAAATTACGCCATAGCGTCTGTGCCGTTTTATCCACGCGCAAGGCTTCTAGGGTATTCAAGCGACGGCGAATAAAAAGTTTGGCTTTGATTGCCAGTTGCGTTGAGTCGAGGTATAGTAACAGTATACGGTGGCAAAGGCCATGATGCCTATTTGAACAGTGAGGGTGCATGAGTAAAGTGAAATTTATTTTTCATAATATAGTGAGCTTCGTGCTCGGATTTTCCATAGGAATATGTACTGGCATACCCATGTTGGTAATAGCCACATTCCCCGCGCGCTGGCGGTACGAAAACCGTGTCTATTACTTTTTTTTAGATCTATTTTACAAGGGCATTTTATGGGCAACTTTTTTGCCAGTAACAGTAGTTGGCAAAGAGAATTTGCTCAATGAACCAGCTATTATTATTGCCAATCATCAATCATCTCTTGATATCCCATTGCTCGGTTCGATATTGGATCGGCACTCCCATGTATGGCTATTTTTAGCGCGATTTGCGCGTATTCCCTTATTTGGATTTATTACCCGCCGTATGAATGTAGTAGTTGACCCTACAAAATTGCGTCGCATGGTGGGAGCGCTCGACCATACGCTCGATATTGTTAAAAACCATAACACGCATATTCTTCTTTTTCCTGAAGCTGGCCGGTATACCGATGGCACTATACATAAGTTCTTTTATGGATTTGCCATTTTGGCTAAGGCAACCAATCGCCCAGTGATTCCTGTTATTATCTATGGTGCAGGTAAAGTGTTGCCGCCGCGCGCGCTGTTTATATCTTCATATCCTATGAAAATAGTTATTGGTAAGCCGGTCTATTTTACCAAAGAACATACTGAGCAAGAGATTGTCGATTGTATGCAAGAATGGTTTACCCGTACCTACGTGGAGTGATACATGATTATTGCAGGAGTTCGATTAGCATATCCGTTAGCCGCCGGTGGTGCATTAGTATGTATGCTTATAGCACTGCTGCTCAGGCGCATACTCTATAAACCTGCTACCGTGCGTTATGCATGGGTCTCTGCTTTTATAAAACACAGCAGTCAGCACAGTTCGCTATCGTATCAAACCGCTATTCCTTTTGCGTTGCGCATGCTTGCTTACTGTTTGTTAGCAGTGGCGCTTGGTCGTCCGCAACGGGTCGATGTAGAATCGAAGGTGCATGTTGAGGGGGTTGATATTATGATCGCACTGGATGCATCAGGGAGTATGCAATGTTTCGATGATGTTAAAGATCGACGCACGCGGTTTCAGGTAGCAAAAACAGAAGCAATCCGTTTTGCGCAAAAGCGAGTAAACGATCAGTTGGGGTTAATATTATTTGGCAAAGAGGCAGTTTCGCGTTGCCCGTTGACTCATGATAAACGGATAATACAAGAAATTATTGAAAAGACAGAACTCGGCATTGTTGACCCCGATGGCACGGTATTAAGTGTAGGGTTAGCGATGGCAATTAATCGCCTAAAAAATTCCAAAGCAAAAAGCAAAATAGTGGTATTGCTGACCGATGGTGAACCATCGCCAGAATTTGATATTGATCCGCAAATACCTATCGATTTGGCAACAAAGTTAGGGGTCCGTATTTATACGGTTGGTATTGGGGGCCAAGAAGGGGGATTAATTAACGATCCATTTTTTGGTGTGCGCCCGGTTGGGCTAAAGGTGAATAAAGCTTTGCTTGAGCGTATCGCGCAGCAGACAGGCGGCAAATTTTTTATGGCAGAAAACGCGGATGATATGCGCGCTATTTATAATAGTATTGATGCGCTTGAAAAAACAAAAACGGAAGCCCCTTTGTATACCCATTATACAGAACTGGGTGTCTACTGTTTAATGAGTGCGCTGATACTATGGGCATTGATGATGATTATACAAACATTTGTGTGGCTGAGTATTTCATGAAAGAACTGTTTAATATCCATTTTGCTGCGTGGCATTGGATAGTACTGGTGCCAGTACTAGTAATTTTAATATGCATACGTCTTGTCCACGAATGGCGTCGTTCACGCGCTATTCGTGTGTGGACTGGTGCGCAGCGCGCCCAGCTGGTGCGCCATTTTTCTCTCGCACGCCAAATAATAAAAACTATCTTGTTGATCGGCGGACTGAGTAGTCTTTTGTTAGCACTATTGCGTCCGTGTTGGGGCAAAACGGAGGAACGCATCAGTCAAGAAGGGCGCGATATAGTAATTGCTTTTGACGTGTCTCGCAGTATGTTGGTGCAAGATTTGAAGCCGAACCGAATGACCTTTGCTAAAAATAAGGTAAAGCAGTTACTATCGCAGCTACAGTCAGAACGGGTTGCATTACTTATCTTTGCTGGCTCAGCGTTGGTACAATGCCCATTAACTACCGATTATAATGCGTTCTATTTATTTTTAGATACGCTTGATGCGCAAACTATTTCGTCTGGCACAACAGCGATTGATCAAGCGTTGCGCAAGGCATTACAATTATTTGCTGATACCGGCACCCAGAAAACAAAGTTACTGGTGATGTTGACCGACGGTGAAGATTTTTCGAGTAATTTAAGCAGCGTAAAACAGGAAGCGGTGCAACAAGGATTAACTATCTTTACTCTCGGTATTGGTACTGAGCAAGGTGGTCCTGTGCCCGTACTTGATATGCGGGGTAATCAACAAGGGTATGAAAAAGATGCGCAAGGAGCCGTGATAATGTCGCGATTAAATGAAGGGATTTTGCGCGCATTAGCCCACGAAACGGGTGGCACCTATTTAACCGCGCAAGAAAATGCGAGTGACGTGCAAGAAATTAAAACGCAGGTTGAGCAGTTTGAGCGAGAAAAATTTGAAGATAAAACGGTAGTGCATTGGCAGGAGCGTTATTTTTACTTTGCTGCTGTTGCATGCGCGTGCTTACTATTGGAATGGTTTTTATGAACAGAATACACTTCTTTTTACAAACGGCTCTGTTGCTGGTTTCTGTTAAGGGGCAAGCGGCACCATTTGCAGATGTGCGGGCTGCTCATGCCTATGAGCAAGGAAATTATGAGGAGGCGCAAAAATTGTATGCAGATATGCTGCTCGCTGATGAACACAATAACCAAGCACTTTTTAATTTAGGTCAAACAGCGTATAAGCAAAAAGAGTATGCGCAGGCAGAACAGTATTTTGATACGGTTGCGCATACCCCTTCCTTATCACCAGAACGTTCCTTGCAGGCTTATTATAATAAAGGTAATGCACAGGTGCAGCAAAAAAAAATTGCTGATGCGCTTGCATCATTTGAAAAAGTATTAACATATAAAAAAGATCACGTGCAGGCGCAAGCTATGGTGGAAGCACTTAAAAAAGCGTTGCAAGAGCAACAAAAACAGGAACAAAAAGAGAAAGAACAACAACAGCAGCAAGATAAGCAAGACCAAAAAAATAAGCAGTGCAATAAAGATCAGCAGCAAGAGCAGCAGTCAGATCAAAAGAAGCAGCAACAGCCGCCCCAAGATAAAAAAGATAATCAACCATCCCCACAGCAGCAACAATCGGGAGATGGTGGCGGTGGACAAAATCAAAAGCACAATGAAGGTCAATCAAAAGATAATAAGCAAAAACAGCAACCGGGGGGCGGCAGCCAAGAGCGTGAGCAGCAGCGTGATCAAGGACAATCTGAAAAAAATAAATCTGAACAAGGACCTTCTGGCGAGCAGAATGAGCAAAAGCAAGGATCAAAAGAAGAGATGAACGACGCAGGAGGCAAGGCTGAGCAAGAGCGAGATGCTCAAGACGGAGCTAACGATGGTGCCGAAAATAAAGAAAAAAGGCAAGAGCAAGCACATCGCGAGGCACAAGATAAGCTTGAAAATCGACCAGAAGATGGTAAAAAAGAAGCTCAGCAAAATAATACCGGTCAAAAAAAAGAACATGAAAAAGATCCTCAAAAAAATGCATCGTTACAACCATCTGATTATACGCAAAAAGGGCAATTAGCGCAATCAGATGCTCAAGACGCGCAACAAGATGGCAACGAATCGACAGCAAAACTTGATGCAGATGAGAAAAAGTTTTTACAATTATTAGAAAATCATGACAAGCAGGCAGTAAAAAAAGTATTACAAGGGGCGTTATATCATGAAAGGGGAGCAGATGCGAATCAAAAAAATTGGTGATATGAACATGGCGCTCATATGGTTCGATACAATTTTTCGCTTACGCTCAAAATCACTCACCATGAGCGCGGTGAGTCAAATTACAAAAGCTGCTAACAAAGCGCTCATCCCCACCCAGGCTCCGCATGAAGCTACGCCAGGCAGGCAAGGCGAGCGCAAAAAAAAAATCGCATACAGTCGTGTACTTACATTGTTTGTTATAAGCGTATATTCAAAACTAAAGTGCATGACTTTCCGCGCTCATCCTGAGTGTTCGACGAAGTCGAATGTATCGAAGGACATGAGCGTAAAAAAACTTAGTACCAAAATGGCATTGTTTATTGTAAGTGTATTCTTATGCGCTGATATCAGTGCCCTAGTCACCTTGCGTTGTATAGATCATACTGGTGATGAAATTGCTCAAGCGGCGATTAATGCACCATTTATTGTAGAAGTATCGGTTGAGTCAACTGATGGAGATAGTGATACGCCTGAAGTAACCGGGATTAAGCAATTTATTGTACAAGATAAAACGCATGCGAGTACTGTTAATACCATTATTAATGGCCGCCGTTCGGTGCAGAAAGTATATCGCTTTTTTGTACAAGCAACTCATGAAGGTACTTATACGATCGGGCCTGCGGTTGCGTCAGTGCGCGGTGCAGTTGAACGGTCTGAAGCTGCGTCAATAGCTATCGTTAAACAGATAGCTGCAAAGCCGACAGAACCGGTGCTGCGTCTACGTATAGACCGTGAACAGGTATTTATTGGCGAACAGGTTCAATGTACCATTCAATTTTTTATGGGGAAAGGAACGCGATTAGAAGGGGTCACACAACCCCATTTTCCCGATTGCACTGCAACTAAGTTAGAAGGGCCTTTTTCTGGCAAGAAAGAGATCGATGGTGTTATGCGTGATTGTGTTGAATGGCGCACCATGCTCACGCCACAAAAGGTGGGGCCCATTGCCATTCCGTCCACTTCAGCAGTGTATAAAACGATGTCTGATAGACGCAGCCCCAGCATGTTTGGGTTTTCATTTATATTTGATGATCCGTTTGAGCAAAAACAGTTGTTTTCTAATGCAGTACAATTGCAGGTCGAACCGCTTCCTGAGTCATCGTATCAAAGTAATGCTTTTGGGGTAGGGCAGTTTAAATTAGCATCGCTCAAAACCGAGGTGAAAACAGCAGCTGAGGGTGAAGGTATTGTGGTGCGTGCAACGGTGATGGGCCATGGTACTATCCTGCGATTTCCTTTGTTGCAGCTGCCCGATGGACTCAAATATTATGAATCGAAACAGTTTATTGAAGAAAGTAAAAGCACCACTCAAGATAAAGCGTATGTGTTTGAATATATTGTACAATCGATAAAGCCGGGTAACTTTACTATTGATGCGCAAGAGTGGGCCTCTTTTGATCCATACGATAAAAAATATCATCTGTTGCGTACTGACCCTTTTTCGTTAACAGTGAACGCATTGCAAAAGAAATCAAAAAAAGAGGGGGTAGCGGCCCCTGCGCCACAACAACCAGACACTCACAAGCAAACAGATCACACACCAGAACAACAGTCGCCATTGGTACTTTCTCGCACGTGGGCTTCTCATGAAGCAGTGCCATTTAATTGGACCATGTTTTATATACTTGCACTTATAGTGGGGACTATAGGAGCATGCATATGGGCATTTCGTTGGTACCGTTGGTATCAGGTAACGTATGCGGGAGATATTACCGCACGACGCGCATTTAAAAAAGCACGCGAAGCCCTTAAAAAAAGCAGGCAGGCGCAACGACCTGATGAGTTGTATATGATTTTTATAACGCTGTTTGTGCATCGATTTCATGTTACACCCGCCGATATTGATGAACAGTTTATGCAAGACAAGCTGCGCGCTTTACCCGAAGAAGAACGCGATGCATGGAGCTCTTTTTATGCAACAGTGTTGCGTATGAAATTTTCAAGCACACCAGCACTGGGTAATCAGAAAGATATTTTTGAAAAGGCTGAACGATGGTTAACCATATTAGAAAAAACTCTCTCCTAACGTTCTTAGTCAGTTGCTTTTTTGTCTGCATAGCAGCAACAGACCAAGAGCTGTTTTTGCAAGCAAATCATGCATATGATGCGCAACAGTTTGATATGGCATTAGCAACGTATCAGAAAATAGAGCGTAAGCAGGTGAACGTATGGTTTAATATGGCGCTCTGTTACGAGCGGTTACAGAAAGTTCCCCAAGCCTGGTACTGTTTACGCCGTGTTGAACAAGCACTCTATTTTCCCTTGTTGCCTCAAGTGCAATCATATAAAAAGCTTATGGGCATACGCACTGCCCCCGAACGTCAAAATAATGTCACTACCGTGCAGCACGCAATGAGCCGTATGGCAGTTCGCTGTGGGTTGTGGTGGTTGGCTGTACTCTGGTTGTGTTGTTTTGTGCTCACGATTATACTGTCATTGTGGCAGTGGCCATCACGTATGCGCGTATTGTTATTGTTGCTTATGCTGAGCATGACCATTGTTATAGGATATGGTATGTATCATGTGCAGTTGATGGCAAGAACGCAGTATGTGCTGGTGCGTGAAAAAACATCTGTTTATAATGGTCCCGGTGAACAGTTTGGTAAGCGAGCAGAAATTGATGCATGGGCAGAAGCCGTTTTGCTGACAACACACGGGGCGTGGTCTAAAGTACAGTATGGTGCGCTGAGTGGCTGGATATCAACACAAAAAGTATATGACGATACTCAACTATTGGTGTAAGCGAAGGTGTTCTATTATTAATAATGATCAGATGGTGCATGTTCGTTATTCTCGCGTATGTGCCTTATTTATCGCATTAGTATGTGCTCTTTTTTTTGCGGGTGTTAATGTATTTCTTGCGTATCGTGCAGTCTTTGTGCATTACGTGCAGTTGCGGCAATTTCACCAATGGTACATGACACACCACTCATGTAATAATCTGCATGCAGGGCATAAGTTATTGCCTTCTATTCAGGTACCTATTAAAAAGTTTCATACCCATATGCTTGATCCGCTGTGGCTTGCGCAAACAGAATTTGGTGAAAAGTTATATTCGGCAGAGCGACCTTTGCACTATCCTGTAAGGCGCAAACGAAAAACATTGTTGACTCGTTACTCAACGCGTACAAAACGAAGAACAGCGCGCAGGCAAGCATCAGTTTCGCTTGATGAGCATATGTATAATTCTGCAGCGCTGTTGCAATGGCCTATTGAGCGTTCAAATTTTTGGTTAAGTTCTCGCTATGGGCCACGACGTAAAGAAGATGGTTCATGGGGCTTTCATTATGCGATCGATCTTGCAGCACCAAAAGGAACACCCGTTGCAGCGGCTAATGATGGAGTAGTCATTGAAGCAGGATATTCGGCCCGAGGATATGGCAAGACAGTGGTGCTGTATCATCAGACAATTGGCTATCAAACGCGCTATGCGCACTTAAATGAGATTGTAGTAAAAAATGGGCAACAGATTTCATGTGGTGATTGCATAGGCTATGTAGGTGATACAGGATATGTACGCGGTGAAAACGGTGGCCGTAACGCATCGCATTTGCATTTTGAAGTGAAACGTAAAGGAAAACATGTTGACCCACTCACCGTTCTGGTTTAAACACAAAGGATTATTATGAATTTTATACAGAAAACTATTGCCTGGTATCGACGTCCGCATAAGTCGACCGTTGCGCAATACGTTGAAGCATTTATTGTTATTTTACCTATCGCGTTTGTAATTCGTACCTATTTTTATGGGCTCTACCAAGTGCCAACGGGTTCTATGGAAACGACCATGCTGGTGGGAGAACGGTTTTTTGCAGATAAATTTACGATATTATTTTCAGCGCCCAAGCGCGGTGACATTATTACTTTTAATGATCCACGATATCCGTATTCGAATAACCGGTTTAAAAGATTATTCGAGCGCTACGTGTGGGGTCCATCGAACTGGACGAAGCGAGTGATTGGAGCACCGGGGGATCATGTGCAAGGAAAAGTAGAAGATGGTGTTCCCGTTGTATATCTCAATGGTGAAAAGTTGCACGAACCATATTTAAATAAGCATCCCTTAATTGCGGTATATCGTGAATCGATGAAATGTGACATAGAGTTCCGTTCATGGGACAGAGATGTTGCATTCGATAAACAACCGTTTTATGCGATGACCGAATATCAAGCATTACAAGCAGCACGTCTGTTGCGTACCTACCCAGAAAAAGCGACATTAGAGCCGTACACACCAACCTATGATAATGATGGTAGCTGTATTGATGAATTTGATGTGACTCTTGCTAAGGGGCAATATTGGGCAATGGGAGATAATCGTAAATATAGTCATGATTCGCGCGCATGGGGGCCATTAGATGAAGAATTTATTCATGGCAAAATAGTATTGCGTGTGTTATCATTTGATAGCCATGACCAGTGGCTTATCTTTGATTTAATTAAAAATCCTATCGATTTCTTTAAGCGCATTCGTTGGAGTCGATTCTTAAAAAGAGTATATTAATAAACTAGTGCGTGGCTGAGATTTTTTGGTACATTGTTGAGTGAAACCGATAATAAAAAGGAATTTATATGAAATCAGCTTGGCTTAAATCTCGTTTTGCTTTATTATATGCAATGCTGGTAGCGTGTGTAGTGCTGCCAGGGTGCGATTGGTTGGGTAAATCATCGTCTCAGAGTGGGAGTGCCGCTGCACAACCAACTAATGAACGATTGTTGCTCGTGAACGTTCTTGATAAGGCTGCCTATGATGATGCCCATATTAAGGGTTCGATCCAGGTGCCTTTTGAAGAGTTAGAACATTGGGCTACCACTATTGAGAACAAAACGGTTCCAGTAGTAGTGTATTGTGCTAACTACATGTGCTCTGCAAGTTCGGACGCAGTAAAAACGTTACAAGCAGCAGGGTTCAAAAATGTGTCAGCGTTTGAAGGTGGCATAGCAGAATGGAAGCATTTAGGCTTTCCTGTAGAAGGGCCCGCGACGTTGCCCTTTTTAGATGATTATCAAAAGCCAGAAGGGTATGCGCCGGCTGCTGATATAAAAGTTATTAATGCGCAAGAATTAAAGCAATTGCTTGATGCGGCGACTCGTTAAAGAGTACTATTTGAAATAATGTGTTATGGCGGCATAGCCAAGTGGTAAGGCAGGGGACTGCAAATCCCCCATCCCCGGTTCGAATCCGGGTGCCGCCTCCATCCAACAAAAGCCAAAAAATTTCAGCACGTGTTGCCGAGGTGGCGGAATAGGTAGACGCAAAGGACTTAAAATCCTTCGAGTTATACTCGTACCGGTTCGAGTCCGGTCCTCGGCACCATACTTCGCCTCCTACTTCACTGAAGTTTCGTAGGACAAGAAGGCTTTCTACTTCGCATAAAAGCTTCGTAGAACAAGTCGTACCTGTGCTTCGTAGCTGCATGGCAGGCCAGTCTTCATCGCATCACTTCATAGGAGAGTTTATGCAAAGTAATGCAAAAACATCCTTTTTTATTTTATTTCTTTTGTATTTTCTTATAGCTGCAAATAGCGGCGGGTTGATTAATTACAGCTATGAGCACTGGCATTTTTCATATGGAGATCGCTATGCTGCTTACTGGTCTACTACAACAGGAAAAAAATATGCTCGCTACGGCCTTGCCGATTTTTAATGGCCCAATGCAATGAAAATATATTTTGCATTGTTATATCTTTTTTCTGTAAATAAAAAAATCAAAAAAGAAGTATATTTTTTTTAATTAGTGATTATACTGATTACAAAGTGGTTTTGAGCAATGCGAATAGAATTTATAGAGCATTTTTGTAATAAAAACATCTTTTTTTTAAAGAAAATTTATTGACAAAAAAAATACTCTATATAAGTTTCGATTTAGAACGTATTCTGTTGCATGTTGTGATGATATATATGATACAATGCCCAAACCAGGAAGGGAATTCTTATGAATAAAGCGGTTGTCGTAGAACATATGGCTAAAGTTTCTAAGGAATCGAAAGCTACTTGCAAACGATGCTTAGAAGCGTTCATGGATATCGTGAGCGATGCGCTTAAAAAAGGCAAATCAGTTGTATTGACTGATTTTGGTACTTTCTCAATTCTGAAAAGAAAAGCTCGTAGTGGTGTAAATCCTGCTACTGGCAAAAAAATGCAAATACCTTCGAAAAAAGTTCCTAAATTCAAGCCAGGTAAAGCATTAAAAGAATTAGTTGCATAAACTTTTTTCTTTTGAATATAAAAAACAGGGAGCGATTGCTAAAAGCAGTTGCTCCCTGTTTTATTATTATGATATCTTGTTACTTATTACTCTGTTTGTTGTTATAAAGGAATGAGGATGAATAAACCTATCGCTGCACCGGCTACTCACACTACTGGTATTCTAGATACGATCAAACAAAAGTTTTCCGATATTACCGATAGCCTAACCTGGGACCGTAAAGTATCGTATGCACTCTGTTTTTTGTGGGCACTTCTAGCCGGGTTTTTAGTGAAAAGATTTGGTAATTCACTTTTTTATGCGTTCATTGGCGCGATTATTGTTACCAGCATCTTATATTATTTTCAATTGATCACCATCGATTGGACAGCATTACAAACGGCGGGTATTATTCCAGCGCCAACTATTGAAGGCACTATTTCTGAATATATTCGGCTCTCGCGCGTCTATATTGTTGAACTTATTGTTTCTACCGTTGCATTTGTGGTAGGGTACAAAATAAGTTAATAATCATAATGCTTTATAGGAGGTACGTATGAAAAATAAAACATTGGTCGATGGACTTGTTGCGCAGTTTGTACATCATAAAATATGGGATACGCACAAAGCTACCTCTATTAAACAGCTTTTTCATGACCGTAGCCAAAACAGTTTTATCACTTTTTTGCTTGAAGAGGGGTTAGCAGAACGGCCGACCATCTTAACGATATTAAGCTCATATTATCAAGTACCTGCTATGGACGTGGTAGGATATTTTTTTGATCACGAACTGTTGTTAAAGTTTCCTAAAGAAGTTCTTTTGCAAAATCAAATAATTCCTCTCGAAGTTGATACGAATATATTAATGGTTATTGCTGCCCGACCAGATGATCAAGAACTATTACCGTTGCTGGGTACGTATGTATCTTATGATATTCAGTGTATGGTTGGTATTGGAGCAGATATAGAAGAAGCGATTAAAGAATTCTATGACGAATCGATTGAAACAGTTCCTGAAGATATCGATTTAAAACAAGAGTATCGCGAACAAGAGATGGCGCGCGAGCAAGAACTGTATGAGGATGAAGAACTCTAAAGAAACAAGGAGGGTTTGAGTAGTGGCTGAAGCATCAATTATTGCTGTTTTAAATCAGTTGGTATTACGTGCTATTACCATGCGTGCTTCCGATATCCATATCGAAACTCAACCCCAAGCAGTTCGTATTCGCTATCGTATAGATGGGTTATTGCATGACCAACCGGCTATTGAAAAATCTTCTGCCAACCAGTTATTGTCCCGTATTAAAGTGCTTGCGTCTCTTGATATTGCGCAGAGCAGGTTGCCACAAGATGGTAAATTTACCATACCCTATGATGGGCGATTGATCGATATTCGTGTTTCCACTTTTCCTTCAGTGCTCGGAGAAAAATGTGTATTGCGTATTTTAGATAGAGCAGCGGGACTTATCGATTTTTCTCATTTAGGAATGGAGCAAACTCTTGAAGAACAGATTCGTACGTGCGTAAAAGCACATGCAGGATTTTTTTTAATTACCGGGCCAACCGGTTCGGGTAAAACCACTACGCTCTATGCGTTGCTCAATGAGATTAATACCCCCTCATTGCACATAGTTACTCTCGAAGACCCCGTAGAATATACGGTTACCGGCATTACGCAATCACAAGTAAATCCTGGCATCGGCTTTACTTTCGCGCAAGGGATTCGTGCTATGTTGCGCCAAGACCCCGATGTTATTTTAATTGGGGAGGTTCGGGACCGTGAAACGGCAAGTGTTGCTATTGAATCTGCGTTAACCGGGCATCTGGTGCTCAGCACTATTCATACCGTTAATGCGGTGCAAGTAATCATTCGTTTAATGGATATGGGCATTGAACCATTTTTAATTAACGCATCATTAACGGGCATACTTGCGCAGCGGCTGGCCCGCCGTATTTGCACACACTGTGTTGTTTCTTATGAGCCAACAGCGCAAGAGCGCGCATTGCTTCATGCCTTAGGGGCACCATCTAATAGTACCGTATCAAAAGGCAAAGGCTGTGTACATTGCCTGCATACTGGTTACCACGGGCGTGTTGGTATTTTTGAACTACTTATTATTACCGATGCATTGCGAGAGTTAATAAGTGGTCACGCACACGCGCCAGCGCTCGAGGCGCAATGCAAAAAGAACGGTATGCGCACCTTAGCACACGATGCACTTGATAAGCTGAGTAAAGGGGTAACAACGGTTGAAGAAATTGCGCGCGTACTGTTATGAAGGCTTCAATGCTTTTGCTATTACCGGAGCAATATACTTTTCGGCCACTTTCATAGCTCCGGTTAATACGCATGCTCCGATGGTGATTGCCTTCCAATGAGATTCTTGAGCATTGTGTTTCTTGGCAAGCGCCATTTCATTTGCTTTTGCATCAAGGAGTGGGCCACAACCACGTTCTAATTCCGCGAATATTTCCTTTTTTCGCTTTTCTTTAAATGCAATACTCCATGCTTTTGTGTCTTCTACCAATTGTGCACTTTCTGCTTTTTTCTCATTTTCATGTTTTAATAGATCTGCAAGGCGGAATGCCCGTTCTTTTAAAAAATCAGCATTTGCTTTTGCTTTTTCTTCATCTATTTTTTGCTGTAACACAAATTTTTCTATGGCTTCGGGGGCCATTTGATAGAGTGCTTTTAAATTTTCAGGGTCATGAACAATAAATTCATACAATTTTTGTGAATCACCAGTATCAACTATTTTTTGCAATAGTTCATTGGTGCTAGGCTCTTTTGTTATCGCTGTGTTAGAAGCAACATTCACTGTCTCGCTAAAAGGATATTGCGAATTTTCTGCATCTTGCGCAATTACACGTATGTTTAATGCTAAGATAGTGCAAAGAAGAAACTTTTTCATGGGTGTCATTCCTGGCTGAATAATTAAGATATTATGGTATTTATGGTAATAGATTGGGATTTTTTGTCAAAAACGGTATGGTAAAGAAAGGTGTTAGGTATAAACATATTTTTTATGTAGGGCTTTTTTAGTGGTGAACAATAGGCTATCTTTAAAAAATGATTTTCCATTATTGCGTGATAATCCATCATTAGTGTATCTAGATAGCGCTGCTACCAGCCAAAAACCGGTTGTAGTTATTGATGCGATACGTAATTTTTATCAACATCAGAATGGGCCTGTGCACCGAGGCACGTATCAACTAGCAGAACACGCAACGGTACTGTACGAGACAGCGCGTCAAACAGTTGCTGCATATATTGGAGCACGTACACATGAAATCGTATTTACTAGTAATGCAACTGATGCGATTAATATGGTTGCTGCAAGCTGGGCAGAGTATCATATTAAAGAGGGTGATGAAGTTCTTATTTCTCCTCTTGAGCACCATGCCAATTTTTTAGTGTGGCAACGACTGTGTATACGCAAACGTGCTGAACTGCGTTTATTGCCAATAGATAACGATGGTTCGCTTGCCTATGAGCAGTTCGCTCCGTATTTTACCGAACGCACAAAATTAGTAGCAATACTCGATGTTTCTCATGCATTGGGTATATCAGTAGATGTTGAACGCGTGATGCAGTATGCGCGTGCTGTGAATGCGCGCGTATTAATTGATGCATGCCAATCAGTGCCGCATAAAACATGGCACATGGCTGCGCATAAGCCAGATTTTTTAGTATTTTCGGGGCACAAGATGGGCGGGCCAACTGGCATTGGAGTGCTTTATTGTGCAGAACATATGCATGAGCAGTTAGAACCATACAAAGTTGGTGGTGGCATGGTATTTTCTGCATCAATAACACAATCATCGTGGCGCCCGATGCCCCATTTGTTAGAAGCAGGTTCCCCATCAGTAGCGCAAGCAGTTGGGTTAGCACAAGCGGTTGCCTATCTACAAACGATTGATTCATTGCAATTGCATGCCCACTATCGCATCTTGATGAAAAAGCTGATTGATGGCTTACGGGCAATGCCCAAGATACGCCTGTTAGGCCCCGTACAACAACTATATGATGCGCACTTGCTCAGTTTTGTGCATGCTGATATGCATTTTCACGATGTTGGCGCATTTTTAGACTCACGCGGCATTTGTGTGCGCACGGGTAACTATTGCGCACAACCATTAGCGACTCGATTGGGTATTGATGGATCAGTGCGTGTTAGCTTGTACGTGTATAGCGCTGAGACCGATATTGAGCAGTTGCTCATAGCCCTTGATCAAATACAATCATTTTAGAAAAATAAAAAGGAGAACATGAAAAAGAATAATTGGTTTAAAATTGTTATTGGGCTGTTGCTTGTTGGTACCCTTATTGCGCTGCGCATGAGTGGGGTGTTTCATGAGATCAGCCTATCTTTTTTCCAAGAACACGCGGTGGCGTTTCATCAGTTTATTACACACAATTACTTATTTGGATTTATCCTCTTTTCTTTATCATATACAGTAGTTGTTGCTACAGGGCTCCCATTAACGCCCATCTTAAATATCGCTGCCGGATATTTTTTTGCTTTATTTGGTGGCGCCTTGTGCGCAATTATTGGGGCAACGTTGGGTACCAGTATCTCTTTGCTCATCGTGCGGTATCTGTTGCGTGATTCGTTGCATGCAAAGTATGGTCATCGTCTCGATAAATTCGATAAAAAATTTGAAGAACACGGTGCTTTGTATCTGCTCTTTTTATTCTTGTTGCCGTTGAGCCCGTACGGTGTTATTAGCATAATTGCGGGTATTTCCTCCGTTTCTTTGCTTACTTTTATATGGACTGCAGCTATTGGCACCATTCCTACAGCCCTCATTTATGCCTATGCAGGGAGGCAGCTGATGCATATCAAGCTGCCGTCTGATATTTTGTCTCCCTCTATTGTCGGCGCATTGCTGCTCCTTGCACTCTTTTCGCTCTTGCCCATTATTATCGATCGCATTCGCTCCTACTTACGATAATAGAAGAATCTGAGTAGTGGCAAAGCCCTTATTCCCCCTTTAAAATCTATTGCTATCTGAAAAACATTATGATATCATAATTATATATACCATATAGTTAAATCTTTTATTTACATCTATTTTTGCGGGGATTGTTAAATGAAATTCGTGAGGGGCTGTTGTAAGATCTTTTTAGGGGCATTTTTGTTGATGAGTGCTTGCGATATAAGCGCGATGAAAGGTGCTAGTGATAAAGGTTTTCTTATTAAAGGAAAAGTCGATATGCCTGTTGTGCCAAGAGCGCCGAAGCCGTTTTTGGTATCGGATAAGTTGTCTAAGACAACCTGCACTCCCCAGCATAATTTCAAACTTACGCCACTAGAGGGAGAAAAATTTTCAAGCCACAGTTTACCTATAGTGCCCTATAAGCCATATCAATGTAAGCAGTTTACAGAGCAATGTAAGCAGCAAGAAGAAAAGCAGCGATATAAAGAAAAAGAAGAAAAAAGAAAAGATACTTTCAAACGAATTGCGTTGGGTGGTGCAAGCACCGTTGGTATTGCTGTGTATTGTGATGTGGTAAATCAGAATATGCAGGAGCATACTGAGTTTTTTAATAAAGAAGCAGCGGAACTTGAAGGTATGGGTGCAACTACTGAAAAGTACTTAGAGTTAGCGCAAAATGCTGTGCCAGATTCTATGTTGGCCGATTTATATTACGCCACTCATTTTTCGCTTGCTGGGGATTTGTGGCAAGCGAAACAGTATATTGCTTCAGTGAATAAAAAGGTGGGTATAGTGAAAGAAATACAACAAAAACTTGCTTGCCAACAGTATATTGAAGCTGCACGAAAAACATGGGAAAATTCAGCAGCTATGATTGACGCCGGTAGAACAGTACATGTCCTGAATAGTACCAATGTTATGCAGCTGTTAGTGCGCGCCTCTATACTACACACCTATACACTCTGCGGTACCTATAATGTGATGAGAGTAGGGCATATGCGCACAAAGCCAGAAAAGGTGCAAGAAATAGAATGGCATCATGTGCTGGTCAATCGAGGATTAAATAATATTATAACAGAAATGAACAGCGTCGCGGAGATCCCTGGTTATAACAGAAGAGAAGAGCTGTTACAGGCAACAGAAAAAATGGAAGAGTTTATGCTCAATCCATCGTATGAACAATATTTGAAGGTGAAAAAAATGTTGCCTATCGTAAATAAATAAAGGATGCCACATATTATGATACCAATTTATGTAAGATCGTTAGCAATAGTACTATTGGTTGTTTCTGCACATAACGCTTGCGACGCTTCGCATGTAGGTCGCGTTGGGTCAGAGATAAGACAATTCTCACGAGGTGTAATGCTCCGTACTCCGTGGCGTACAGATTCATGCGCGCCATTTCCCATACGAGCGTTTCATAGTAATGGAAACCAATTGCGCGAAACAGAAAATTTTCATTCAAAAGAACAGAAATCAAACCAGAGAGACTTTAAAAAGAGATCCGCTCTTGGTGCAGGAGTCGCCTTAGGTGCCGCATTTGCATGGGGATATAACAGAAAAGAACAGAAAGATTCAGAACACGCGTTAGTTAAACGTGATTTTGCCGCACTTGGGCGTATTGGAGAAATGTATAAAAAGCGCGCACAGCGCATGCCACACGATTCTGTTGAGGCAAATATTTACGCGGCCGTATATTTTACTACGCAAGAAAATGGAGCTGCAGGGCTTGCCCATATGGAATCGGTGTTGACTAAAATTATTGCAGAGGAAGCGAACAGCGCGCTACAGTCTGAGCAATCAGCATATCTGTTAGGCGGAGAAGGAAATGCGCAGAGGCTCGATATTGCTTCGCGCGAAAAGGCGATACAGCTTATTAACGAGAGTCAGTTGCCAGTTATTATCATGCAGGTTAGTAGCCTTGAGTATCTTGAATATCCTGAATTTGGGGAAGCGTTTTTGAAATCATTTTCTCTCATGCAGATGCTTGATGTTTGTAAGACTATTGGCAAACAGGCGATGCATGATATTGCAATCTATGAAACTAAAGGAAATGATGATCTGTTAAAGCAATTCAGAAATGCGCCATCATGGCAAGAGTATGAACAAATAAAAAGTATTATTCCATTGCATGATGTTCCTACCGCTTTCTAAAATTCGCCACATATTTTAAAATTGAGTTTGCACGTACGTATCTATGCGATTATGCCAACCGGGCAGCCAGCGCATTTCATTGCGCTCAGGGGGAGCGAGTGCAACCCGCTTGGTTAGAATAGCCTTTGCTTGTTGGCTAAATTCTTGTACAGCAACCATCCCTTTCTGTTTGCCCTTCATACTCAGCAGTACGTTCATGAGCCCCCAGCCGTGTCCCTGATACTGCTCTGATTCGTTAAACCCTTCTCCCTTAAAATGAGCATAATCAACGAGTGCGTATGTTCCATTCGGATGGATAGAGAGGCGCGACAGTTGTCGTTGGATGTGGCGTACGTTTATTTTTCTGTGTGACGCAACCTGGTACACCGCTCGCTTAAAGCGGGTGATAATAAACTGCGTTTGCAACTCTATAGTGCTGGCCAAAAGAGTCCGTAACTGTTTCATCTGTTTACTGTTTTGTGCGGCAAGAAACTGCTTTCGCGTTTGCCACGGACACCCGTATGTGCGTGCGCGCTCAAGCCATTTGGGCAACCGTTTACCATTTTTTTTAAGAAAGGTGAGTAGGTGGGGGAATGTTTCTTTAAAGAGCCTTTTTTTTTCTGATAAGGGGTACCAAATAAAATGTCCGGTGCCCAGCGAAGCAAACTGTTCACCCGGATTCCAGCTCGTTAACTTTTCAACGCTACAGCGCGATTCGTTGTGCCAAATCTGTTTGCCAATTGCTTGGGCGGTATGGGTGTCAATAGACACCGGCGCAGCGTGTGGGCTGATAAGCAATGCTATGCTCAGCCAAATGATAGGGCGATGCATATGCGCTCTCCTTTTTTTGATGCGCGAATATTACCAGATACTCCATTCTTTTAATGTTTTTTTCAACGATGAAGAGTTCTTGAATAAAATAGGCTTTAATTGCTTTTTTTGTAACTGCTGAGCTGCGTTAATATTCTCTTCTTGGTCATCAATAAAGATAGTCAATTGGCTATCTGGATTAACATCAAATTGCTCAAATGCATACGAAAAAATGGCAGAGTCGGGCTTCATGCAGTGTGCTACGCCAGAGATAATGATGCCATCAACATATTTAAATAGGCGTGGGAACTTCTCTTGCACAAACGGGAACGATTCTGCATCCCAGTTAGAGAGAATATAGATTGCATGCATGCGGTTGCCCGCGGCATCTGTTTTTTTATGTAAATGTTTCAAAATATTGATCGTCTTGTGGTTCAAGGTCATCACCTGAGCCAACGATTTTGGATTGAAGATAAAATCAGCAATAGTTTGTACCAGTTGCCGTTCATGTTTTGTGCTAAAAATCTTCTTATGTTTTTTGATCGCTTGTGCAATAGCGGTTCGAATTTCCATTGACGTTTTATCTCCTACCATGAATTCACACATCAATTGAGGCATTATAGCCCCTTGATAATAGGCCATTGGTGTTTCTGGTTGACGTGGCGCAATGGCATGGAGAAAAGCAAAGAGTTGATTGTCCAGATTAAATGGATTATAAAACCCAAAAAACTGGGTAGGGCCAATTGCATAGCATGCCTTGAGAGAGCTTCTGTCTAAACATACCCCTCCAAGGTCAACAAAAAAGATAGCTCCGAAGCTTGCGCTGTAGAATGTGCCTAATAAAGCGAGAGCAGCAAAAAAGGTGTGTTTACGCATTGCGGGAAGCCTCCATCAGATACTGTTATAAATAATTACAATTTAAGTATATAAAATGGTGTTATTTTTGTCAACGCAAAGCCGCAATAGTGCGTGAATTACGTGCTCCTTCCTTGTATCTCTGTGCGGCATTATTTTTGTTGAAGCGTTGCGAGTTAGCTATTGGCTGGTGGGTAATATAGACCAATACAATCAAAAGCCCCAATTTAAGGCCTAAAAATAAACGTTCTTTGTTCATATTATGTTCCCTTTCGAGGCATAGCTGTTTACTATCATTCACTTAATTTAATTACAAATAGATTATAATAATTAAATGAGCTCGTTGTCTATAGTTTATATATCTTTGTAATGCGCGTGCGCATTACGGGCATTTTTGTGGTATAATAAAAACATGTATAAAAAAACAATTATTGACCATTATCAGTCCCCTCGTAACAGAGAGTCGTTGGCGTGTCCAACCCACTCTTCTGATGTACTTAACCCGTCCTGTGGAGATACCGTTATTGTTGCTCTGACCGTAGTTGATGGTATAATCACCGCGATCAGCCAACAGGCGCGTGGATGCGTGCTGAGTGTTGCAGCCTCATCCCTTTTATCTGAATATATTAAAGGCAAAACAGTTGCTGACATTGCAGCAGTGCAAGCAGATGCTGTACAGCAGCAGTTATTGGGCATGACTATAGGCCCGGTGCGCCTCCGTTGTGCCACATTGAGCGTCCTGGCGATAAAAAAAGCCTTACTTATTTCTTAACATACTCTTGATTTCATACGCTCCCCTGTGCTGAGATATTTTTATGCTTTTTAGCGGATATCTTTAGCAAAAAAGGGAGGTACCTTTTCCATGTTGCATAAAGATAAAATTATGCGAGAGCTCGAAGGAGCACAGAACCTTTTATGGTATGACAACCATGAAGCATTAGCCTATGCGCGACAATTGTGGCAGGCCCATGGCGAGCATAGATTAATCCCATTGTCAGCGTACCACGGTGAGTATGCAGCATATGCGGTTGATGGCTCGCAGGTGTACCCAGATCGCCACCAAGGGTTACAATGTGCATTGATCAACATTGGTACCGTACAATTTCTGTATGGTGCCGTAACCAGCCATGCCTATTTAGAATCGTATCCAACTATTCTTGCGCTCCCTGAAACAGGGGATGTGCAAGATTGGGTTGACGGCAAACGACAAGAACTTGAATTGGCGTACGGCATACGGCTGCTTGAGCAAGCAATAGCGCAAGCAGAAAAACAGCCACTCCTGCTGTTCGATGGTTCACTTGCCTTTTGTGCAGCAAACACCAAGCTATCAGAAATGAAAGAATATTTTAATCTGCGCTACCAACAGTTGTTATATCAATTATTTCAAATGGATGCAGACGTTGCCTGGTATGTTAGTGCGCCACACAGCAAAGAGTTGATGCAGCAACTGTGCAAAGCTGCGCAACAAGAAAAAGGGGCATATGATCTTTCGAGCATTACCGATGCCCAACTGCTTGAGCATGTAATCCCAATAGGGATGCACACAACAGCCTTTGCAAGTGCGAGTGCAATGCATTATCCAGCCCCATTGCGCCCCCATTTTTTGTATGGTAATAATGGATATGAGATTATGCGCATAGAAATACCGGAATGGATAATAGGCGATGAGCAACGCGTTGCACGCATAATTGCATGCATTGCAGATCAAATTGCAAAAGGGTACGGTTACCCCATTAGCATAGCGGAAGCACACGAACAGGCAGTGGTAACAACTGATGATAAATATTTTTTTTATGCTGCATTGCAATCGTTTGCGCAACAGCATAAAAAAACTTTTCAAATATCACAAAAATTGAAAAAGAAAATGAAGTTATCCATGTAATGCACATGTGCCTGTATTGACATATGTGCATGTTATTGGCACACTGCGGTGGTGTAATTACGTTGTTCTTTTGCGAAAAGGTGAATAACCGTGAAGACAAAAAATATTTTGTTTATTTTGTTGTGCGCGTTGAGTATTAGTAGCAAATCATCAGCATTTAGTTTCTCATCTTTTCTTAACTGTTCTATTGGGTTAGTTAGTTTTTTTAACCCATTTAATTTACTCAGTAATATGAAAAAGATCCCTTCTATTTCTCCTGAAAAAGACGCCTCTAATTCCTGTAGCGTGGCAAAAGATACAATAATTTTTAGCCAAGTCGGCTCATTTATGGACGCTTGGTCATATACGAAAGCACAAGAAAAAATTAAAGCGCATAAAGATGCGAAACTAAATAAAATCAATGCAGATTTGGATGTGAGACTTACCCAGGTAGAGCAACGCCTGGCGGCGGCGTTAGCAAAAGTTGATGACCAGGAAGATGTGCAGGATCAGCTCGTCTCAAGTTTGATAACTACTAGCGAAAAGGGAGAAAAACGTACAAAAACAATTGCGGATGCGCTTGAATATAAAAATAGTTGCTTTGAGAAATCTTTGCGGGGTGAGGTTCTGTTGGTGCGAGAGCAATGTAAGAAAGAAAATGTGGAACATAGAAAAAGAATGTTTCAGGGAATAGATGAGTTATGTAATAGAGTGGAGAAAGTAATTGAAGAAGTGCAAAGGCAAGAAATAATAATATTGGATTGATCTATTGCATTTACACAATAGTGATAATATATTGTAATATTTTTCAATAGGGGTATATACAGCATGAGATTCTTTTTCACAATAGTTATAGCAATGGGAACTTTGGCTCATATAAATGCCCAAGAAGTAGGAAGCCCCTATATTTCTGAGAAAATGATTGACTCTATTGTTCAAAAAGCATTAGCGAAGCAGCAACCAATGTTGCCAGTGCGCATATGGAATACGGTGAACACTGCTTATGATATGGGCAAACTTGTTTTGTTCACAGCGGCGATAGGAGGCGTAGCGTATGGGGCATATGGCTGGTATGCGGATGTGCAAAAGTTCAAGAATAATGGAATGGCTCAGGCAGACGAAGATGTTAAGCAAATTAAAATAGAAACAGAGAAGCGCATAGACGCCTGTGAGGGGGTTGTTGCGATACTCGACCAGCGGTTGCTTCATCTGACTGTTATTAATAGTGAACTTAAAAAGTGCTGCTCGGACCTACAAAAAGCCGATAGCGAATTGGAACGAGTAGAAAATAAGCTGCGTGATACAAAAGAGATAGATACAAAAATTGTGGATTCATTTAAGCAAATCAGTGACTTTATTGCGCAAGAGAATGAAGAAACTGAAAAAGAATTGTGCAACAGAATAAATAGCACCGAAGAAAGAATAGTAAATCTCGTCAAAAGCCTTAGTAGCCGTAAAAAGAAAAATAATATGTCTGCTACAAGCGCTCGTGTGTCTCAATTATTGACTAATCAGCGCATGTTTGTGCAAAACAAATATTACCAATAACTAACTCATAACCCTCTGCCATTTGCTGCAATCGGCATATGATTGATCGATATCGCCAGCGCGTGCTGGTTCAACTTGAATAGGCACCGCATAGGCAGGAAACTCTTGTTTGAGTTGATCAAGCAATTGCAACAGAGAAATACTTGAGCCGGTTGCTACATTAAATTGCTGACCAGAAACCAGGTGTGCATCAGCACAGGCAACAACACAGTTTGCTTGTACTACTTGAGTGACCAATACAAAATCACGCACTTGCATGCCGGTACCATACAGAGTGATCGGTTCATTATGTTCCATTGCGTAGCGAAATCGGGCCACTACATTGCTGTGCATGCGGGGGCCATAGACGTTAAAATAACGTAACGCGACGGTAACAATGCCATATGTTTGTGTAAACCACGTGCATAGCTGTTCACCAATCAATTTTGAATAGCCATAGACTGAAATAGGGTTACACAGTTGTGTTTCAACACACGGCATATTTGACAGCCCATAGACTGCTGCAGAAGAAGAAAAAATAACGCGTTTACACCCGTGCTTTACTGCCATCTGGAGTATCGCTAATGTGCTGGTTACGTTCACTGCAAAAGCGTCTGCGGGGTTTTCTTCACACCATGCAACTGACGTATACGCAGCACAATGAAAAATAATTTCTTGGCCTTGCATAGCGGTTTCGAGAGCTTCATGATCCCGAATGTCTCCATGAATAAAACGGATTGCATGGGCAACCGCTGCTATATTGTCCAACGAGCCGGTCGATAGATTATCAAGAATGGTTACCTGTGCGCCTGCTTGTACCAGTTGTTCAGCCAAGTGCGAACCAATAAAACCGGCCCCACCGGTAATAAGTACTGCAATTCCTTTCATAAGTGCGGTTGAACTGCTTTTTAAGGATATCATAGATGGCCTACTCCTCTAGCGGAAAAATGGTGGAATAACGGGTTATTGCACACTCGATGTTGCCAAAGTATTAGGCTTCCATTGTTTTATGTGTGCATCGTGACCGGTGTAGAGTGTGCTGCCTTGAGAGATAAGGCAATTAACACTAGTCTCATCTGTATCGATTCCTATGCCCCTTGTGCTATCAGAAACATTCCATGTTTTTATTGCTCCGCCTAGTAAGCCACTGGCCAGTACTAATTTATCTGTACTAACCAGCCCGGTATTAAAATCTTGATTAGTATTAGTAATCACGGTGGTACTGTTAGTGCTAACGTTATATACCATCAGAGTATTATTGGCGTCGAGCAAATACAGTACAGTATCTTGATTGAGAGGAACGGTCATAGCATTTATTTTTTTCTTAGTAGGGTTTGGCAATTTCCGTATTATTTTTTGCTGCGCAATATCCCACAAGGTAATGGTGCCATAAAAGTTAGCAACCGCTATGGTGTTGTTGTTCAGTATTTGAATGTCGCTAATGGGTGCTGATTCTTTTGGGTCGATGAATGCATGTATTAATTTTGCTTGTCCCGCATCCCAATAACCAGCTCTGCCATCCATATGACCGGTAAAAAAAGTATTTAAGCTGATGGAGTGTGCACGTAGCGCAGTAATGACAGGCAACTGAGCGCAGATTGTTTCCACTTCATTAGTCTCTATGCCATATTTCACGATATTAATGCCGCTGTTGGCTGAAATAATGGAACTTTCATTGGGTGTATAAAAGTTTGCAGAGCCGGCCATATATTCTTGTATGGGGTCAGAAACTGTTTTTACTACGGTTCCATCAGTTATTTTTAGACACTTAATTATATCACTATCCCAGAGAGAGCTGGCAAGAATTAGATTTTTTGATGCATACAGCCCACTAATGGCAACAGTTTGATACGTTTTAGTGCAAGAGTATGGTTGTTCTTGCGCGATGCATACGTATGGCGCTATGCAATACATCAAAAAAAGTGTTATCACTATCATAATTTTCCCTTTTTGAGTCTAACTATACAAATCATTTGCTTCTTTTTTTTCCTTTTCTGTTTGCGGCGCGGTGCTTTTAAATAGAGGCCCACCGCCTGAGCACCATACGCCCACTCCTTTGTCGCTTGCTACATACAGTTTGCCCTCATAGAAAGCCATATCAGTTACTTCAGTGCCAAGAGTATTTATCAATCCACCAATATATACTTTCATGCGCGGGTCATAGAAACAAATATATTTGCTTTCGTCAGTACGTGTTAACAATAATTGACCAGTAGCTATTATGCCAGAAGGTGATATGACCGGTTTTATGAATGCTGTTGCTTGCTGTTCGGTTTCATAAGCAACTTGGCAAAGCCATCCTGTTTCATCGATGAAATACAAGTTTTCTTTATCGAGAGTCATGTCAATAATGCGCGAATGGTGAGTAATGCTATTTTTTTGCTTACCCGTTTCAAAATCCCATACTTTAATAGTGTCCCACGCGTTGGAAACAATAGTATTATTGTTTCCTTCAAGCACCTGTGTTACCTCTTTCTCATGGCCACTGTATTTTTGTACGAGATTCCGTTTTTGAATGTCCCATAGCTGTACCGTGCGACTATCTCCGCCAGAAAAGAGATAGCAGTTATACGGATTTTGTGAGGCGGTCAATGTATGTATTATTTCTTTATTGGCAATAGTATAGCCGCGCGGATCATCTACGCTTATTGCGCGAATCGTTGTATTATCGGTAGCAGAGAGCATCCAGCCAGCTAGGAACGCCAACGGAATTTTTTGATCGGCCAGTTTTGCATTTTCAATAATTGCTGCGCGCGTGATAGCGCCATTGGAGCGCACCCAATGTTTAATAAAATCGTTTTCATCTGCGGTTACAATACATGATTCACATACCGTAATGGTAGTGAGTGGAGCTGCATTCAGTATTGTCATGCCGTGATAAAAAAGAGGATCGATAAAATATGTGGAATCATTTTGATCTGTTTGTCCCCTTGTTTCAGCGGCGTGTAAAGAAGATATGCTGAATATGATGCAGAGGTACAGCATGGTTGCGGCATGCATTGTGCGTATGTACATACGTGTTTCCCTTAGTTATAGTTGATGTTCTTTGATGGTATGCGGTGTAGGCGCTATTCTTTTTTCTGCGTGTACTGCAGGCATGATGGTTACATTTTCTGCAGCTAATTTGCCATCCAGTACCGATTCTTGCATGCTTGCATATTTCCATGCGCCGTAGCGCCCAGTGGAAATAATGCCATAGTTTTGCAAACTCTGTAAAAGACGGGGTAAATATTTCTCACGCCAAAAATTATATATCACATACGCATGACGAATGTATATCGTTTTCTCTGTTGCAATGTCATGCGCGTTGATATGCAATAGCTTTTTAGCAGCGTCAGTGCTGCTGCGCAGTACATGAGCAATCTTATGTGCAGGCAGTTGCATGTGCGCAAATTCCCCGTAGAGCGAGCTGCAGCCTGCGGGTACCGTATCGACAGAAAAGTTATGGGGGAAACCGATGCGATAAAATGGAAACTGTTTTTCGGGGAAATAGATCCAATGTTTATCAGATAATGATCGCCCAGAAACGCCGATATTAAAATTCACTACGGAATTGCACGCAAGTTGATCTATAGCGATCGCCATATGTGAATCTGGCGTTTCGCGCAGCAAGCTTAAAAACGTATCGAGTGGTAACGTATTAATCAAATGGGTAAATGGTTCTTCATGCCCATTTTCAAAACATACCACACGATGGCGCAAGTCAACTGAGCGTACGGTAAAACTGGTATGAATCGGTGTTTGTATGCATGCTTGAATGGCGCGCAGCCATGCCTGAATGCCTCCCCGGGTTGGATAATAAAAATGAGCATTATAGCCGACAGAGGATATTTCGCGCGCCACTGCCCCTTCGATAATCTGTTGCAAAGATGTCGAAGGGACAAATCTGCCGGTCCACGAGGGCGTAATGGCGCGTAAGTTATAAGCAAAAATCTTTTTTTGATACGGGATAAAAAATGAGTTGGCGATGCCGGCACCAAACTGTTCATATGCCCAGTCTATAAAATTTTTTTCTGTTTTATTACGTTTTTTTCTTTTAAGATACCCCGCAATGCACGCAGTAATAACTGCAGCGGGGAGCCCATGTAAATTTGTTTGGAACGGGTATTGAGTATACACGTCATGGGAATAAATGTATGAACGGCGATCTATACTGGTTAGAGCATTCAGGCCGATTGTCTGTTGAATAAATTCTTTAAAATAAGAATCGTTGATATGGAGTAAGTGTCCGGTGTAATCAAATGTAAAGCCATCTTGCTCTATAGAACGGCAAAGGCCGCCCGCTTCTCCTTCTTTTTCGAAAATACGAAAATCGGTAAAACCACGTTTTTCTAAGTGATACGCAGCAGATAAGCCAGTAAGCCCTGCGCCTAAAATAACAACATGCGCCATTAATCTCCTTCATTGAGGTTAACTGGCGCTAGATTAAGATAAACTCATGCAAATGTCTAGGAACAATTATGGGCGAATATCAGTACCGTCTGGCCCATCTCTTTTTGCAACTGATGGGGCAGTGTATGTGTATCAATATAAAATGCCCCTTGTTTGAGCACCAGCGCGGTTTCTTTTTTTAGATGCAAAGTGATGTGCAGTTGTGTGCGGTCTGCAATAGTGAGCGGTTTTTCTAGTTTGAAAATCAGTTTTTGCTTCTTCTGTTGCCAGATGCTGTCACAGACAAAGTGATCTTGTATGGGTAAAAATTTTTGTTGTGTATTCATTTGCGCATACAATGAACCGAATAGATTTTCTATAAAAGGACCGGTCCAGTGCAAAATAAGACAATGGAGATCCCAGCTATTACCGCTCTTTTTTTCAATGGTGATAGTTCCCATGCGTAGCCATTGATCGTCATCAGTGCAGGTGATAGTTTGCCATGATGGTTCAAGCGCTACTTCAACCGATGGTGTGATACTCATCAAGCGCATAAAAATAGTAGAACTAGCAGTAAAAAGTAGCATGACATTTTTCATACAATCCTCCTCTTTTACCTGTCAGTGTAACAAGAGAAGTGCTATAGAAGAAAGAATTGCGTACTAATTAAAAAATATTGTATGAACGGCAATATTCATAGATAGTGTCCGCAATCGTTTGTGCAAACTGTTTTTTTGCCTTAGGCCATGCAAAGTCCCCTTGGTCGAGACGGACAGTGGGGGTGTTGAACATGACTTTTGGGTTTTTCATAGGTACCAATCTATTTAAAAAAGTTACCTGTAGATTGCGTAATGGATAGCCAGCATACGTAAAGGCTGTTGTTTCTATCCAGTTGAAACTTTCAATAACCCAATAAAATATTTCTTGCGCGCTGGTGGTTTCGGTCAATGTATAGTTTTTGTTGAAAAAGGCCGTTGATGAGTTTTTGATGTAATCTTTGTGCATTGGGTCAACATCGCGGTTTTCTTGTGTGGCGCGCACTACCATGGCATAAGTTTTCGATTGTCCGGTTGTTTTTGGGTGCAGAGTAAATTGCAAATTAACGAACGCATAGCGGTCAACAATAGACGAAGGGACGTCAGGGACCTGTACCCACCCTTCTTCTTCCTCAATGGGTTGTTCTTTGCCGATTATTTCCCAACCTTCTTCTGCGGCATGTACCCCTATAAAACAGGCAGTAAGGCCTAAAAAAAACAGTATATTCTTCTGCATGGACGCTCCATTTTTTTACATATATTATTCTAATAGATATTATCTCATGTGCAATAGGTTAAAATCAATAGTTTTTAAAGGATCTGTCATGACTATTGGAGTTTTATAAGTAAACCGTCCTTGCATTTTAAACATACATGCATGAAAACATCTTTGATTTTTAAACATATTTCACGTAAATGATGTTTGATTTTTCGACGTACTTTCTTTAAAACATGTTTGTTTTTTAAGCATATGTGCATAAGCAGATGGTTATACGAGCATACTTATTTAAACAAAAGTTTTGTAAGTGATAGTATGAATTTCTCGCGTTACTGTGCTTACGGTTTTCCTTGCAACAATGATGAGCCCATCAGTTGTGATTGTGCGTAATCAGGCATTTGTGAGTTAAACATGAAAGTAATAGTTATATCAAACATATCTGTTTTAATGTAACTAGGCACCGGTGGGTATGGGCTTGCCCGTTTAATACCCTTGATCATAAATTCATCGTATGCAGCAACACCGGTCGATTCTACAACAGCGATATGATGCAATGTGCCATCCCGTTTGATAACAATTTTAACGGTGAGCGCAAAAGGGTCATGTGACTGTAGGCGCAATTTATGTGATTTAATGCGCCACTCGTTTTGCATGTTCCATACCAAGGCGTATAAATAGTTTAATTTTTTCATCTCTATTGCATCGGGGCGTTTATTTGGATCCCCTGCACGGTCAGCCAGATCTGGCCCATCTCCGCGAATGCTATCAAGAAAACCGTTTGCTAAATCTGCAATAGTTAATCGGCGCATGCCGGCACTGCCCTGAGTGTTTCCAACACCTGTGCGCTTTTTACGCTGCCGCCTACTCGGCCTGCCTGACGGAGTCTCTATCTCGCCAGAGTCTAGCGAAGGCGGATTGGCAAAGTCGGAAGCCTCAGTGCGCGCAGAGTTGCTTTGAGTAGCGTCCTGAGCGCTCATGCGATTCGATACAATTTCTCGTTCCCTCTCAGAATCGCTCACCATGAGCGCTTTGTGTGTTTCATTCTTATTTTGTTCACTGGATAGTGTTATTGCATCATTGGTCGTGTTTTGATCAACCATTTGTTTTTCTGACTCACCCTGCGGGTTTTGTATCAAAAGTTCTGCTGAAGATGGTTGCTGAGCGCTCATCCTGCCTGCCCGTCGAAGCTTTCCTGTCCTACGAAACTTTAGTGAAGTAGGAAGCGTAATCGGGAGCTTGTCGAAGGACATGGGCGCATTTGCTTCTTCATTTTCTTGGGTCATGGTTGCGTCGCCAGACAGCTGAGCATTTTCTATCTGCTCGTCAGTGCCCAGGGTTGGGTCATCATCGGGCACCCAAGCAATGGGAACACCAAATGATGATGCACCGGCGCGCAAGGCTGCTGGTAAGTTGGGGTCTGCAATTTCAGTTGCATCGGTATCTGCCCATTCATGAGTAGTTGTGGCAGTAAAATCTGGTAGGAACTGTTCAATGTCTAAGATTCCTTGCTGCAAGCACCAGTACAACAAAAGCAGATGCAGTAGAAGAGAAGCGAGAAGGAGAGCGGTAGGAGTTTTATAGCCCTCATTATACTGTTCGCGTGCATACTCCATCGAATGATTCCTTTTTTCCTTCCCAAGCCCTTTCTGCATTCTTAAGTTACTGTACAATAGCAGCAGAAGTAAATAGGCTTTCGTTTCTTTTTTTAAGGAGAATAGTGAAAAAGGTGCTCATATTATTGCATATTGAATGTAAATGTTGATATGATGGTGATGATAACTATGCAGTTATTTTTATATTTTGTCCAGATTGAATTAAGTAAAAAGGGGTTCTTATGAATCGCACGGTACGTATTTTTGTGTTACTAGTAACGTGTGTTTTGTCTTGCGACTTGCAGGCAATGCTGTCACGCGGCACCGGAAAAATTATGAATATAAAGCCCAGCGTGATAACTCGTGGGTTTAATAAGTCATATGTACCTACCGGTTGTCCAGTGCCAGCTATTAAAAATGCACCAATTCAAAGCCGTACATTTAAAACAGAAAAAGAAGAAGGCGGTCGTGGTTGGGAAGAAAAAACATCTCGCGGATCAGAATTTTTTGAGAAGTATAAGGGCGGCATAGGCTTAGGTGTTGCGGCAACAACCATTGGCGGAGCCTATTATCTTTCAGGAAAAGAACAAAGAGAAGTAATTGCTCAAGAGTGGAAGTCATTAGAAGGCACAGCCCAAAAATTCCGGGAACTTGCACGAAATGCAGCTCCCAATTCATCTGAGGCGTTGCTGTATGAATTCGCCTATTTGAATGCTCAAGGGAAAATATCATCAGCTACAGATAAACTCATTGCTGTTATAGAAAAAATCAAAGAAGAAGAGCGCCAGGTCAGAAGAGATGAAGAATCTGCGCAGCGTAGATCTCTTTTTGCGCGGCTATCGGCTTATGGAACTTCTTTCTTTACTTATTCTCCGCAGCAAAGAGCGATCAATATCATCAATACAAATCACTTGTTCAGCCTTGCTGTACAGACAGCATGTTTAAATCATTTGCAATCGGTTGCTTCTGGTAAACAAATTGCTAAGGACGTAGCAATTACAATTGGTGAGTCGTTTAGAGGGTCAGTGGCGCAAGCTATTGAAGGCCCGTTGGTTCAGACAGATAGCCTACCTTACATAGTAAAATTGTTTCAAGTTGTTGATAATAAAAAGCAATTAAAAGACATTGCAGCATTAGAATCTTTAGATCCAGGATTTTGGAAAAGGATAGATGAATTTTGGATAAACCCTTCGATAGAATCATATAATACGATAGCGAGAGCTATAGCAAAACAGATGCGTTAATAAACAGGTGGTAACTGTGGAGTTGTTTTTTATATTTTGTCCAGATTGAATTAATTAACAAGGAGTTTCTTATGAATCGCACGGTATGTATTTTTGTGTTAATAGTAACATGTGTTTTGTCTTGCGACATGCAGGCAATGCTGCAACGGGGGACAACAGCCACTATGAAAAATCTCAACATAAAGCCGAACATTATCACCCGCAGCTTAGGCAAAACAGAAGTGCCGACTTATTGCCCAGCACCAGCATTGCAAAATATATCGAATGCGATGCGTACTGTTAAAACAGAATCTCAAGAAGGGGGACGCTTTGAGAGCAAGTATGAAGGCGGTCGTGGTTGGGAAGAAAAAGCTTCGCATGGATCAGAATTTTTTGAACATAATAGAAGCGGAGCGCAAAAAAGCGCATTGCGCGCTGGCGCAGGGGCAGCGTTTTTTAGTGGATTGTTTACAGTTAAAGAATCACAAGAAGAAAAGAAGCAGGTTCATGAAGAATTGCAAGATTTAAAAGATCTTGCGCTATACTATGGAGATCTAATAAATTCAACCACTCCTCCAATAGAACGTGCTGTATACGCTGCAGCCTATGATTTTGCTGTAGGAAACATATATGAGGCTGGGAAGCAGCTAGAAATTCTATCAGTGTTAGTTTCGGAAGAAGATCAGCCTGAATCTCTTGCCTCAAAAGTGTCTGCTCATTTGAAACATTTGTTTGTAAATTCAGGTGCGCGAACAGCAATTAATGCTATGAATCGTGTTGATCTAGTAGGCCTTACGCTGCGTGCTATGTGTTTAAAGATATTAAATACGAACAATTCCGAAGAAATTACTCATTTGCAGAGATCTCTGGCGAATATAGTACCCCTTTATGCACAGTTGAGTGCTGTAGCATCGGGTGCAGAACTTAACGGGTTAACAATACTCAAACAATCCCCTGCCGCCAAGAGCGCCTTGAATAATTTTGCGAAAACGCCATCATGGGATTCGTACGTTAATATCAAAAAATTTGTTCCGCTTAAATTCGATGCGTATAATTTGGATTGAGGTCTCGATAGGGGAAATGGAAGGAGCGGATATGAAGTTTCGTACACACATTCTTTTGATAGTTAGTATGATGCTATCGCTCTCGCTCCATACCCTCGATGCTTTCCAAGCTATTTCTCGATCGTTAAATCGTAATAGCAGTGTACATGTGCGTGGGTATAGTAATCAAGCAACGGCACCCGCGCACTATTGCCCAGTTCCCTTACTCAAACAAACACAATCAGTTCGTCCTGCCCATACGCGCAGTTATGAAGAAGGACAAAAACAAGAAGAGGGTACGCAAGGGGCTAAGGAAAAAACGCGCTGGAAAAAAGCAGCAACAATTGGGGCCGGTTCGCTGTTCTTTGCAAACTATTGCACGACTGTCAGCAGCACTAAAGAAGAACAGAAAAAATTTTTTGAAGGAGAAATTGCTGAAGTTAAAGCAGCAGGGGCGTCCTATTTAAAGTTGGCACAAGAAGCTCCGGTAGATTCTATTCGTGCTGATATGTATTATGCTGCTTATTACGCTTCGTTAGGTAATGGTGACGAATCGCGAAAATATATACAGTCAGTAGAAAAAAAAATATATACAGTTAACCAAATGATGGTGAAATTTGGCTCAATCGGTTTTGCTATGGCCCATCCAATCGAGGCATATGAAGCAAAAATGGCAATACATGCAATGAATAATACCGATGTTCTTAATGTAATATTACGGGCTACAATTGCGTATAGTTATGAATATTATGGCTGGTTTTTGGCATTCAAAGTTCCCCACACGGCATTTGCAGCTGACAAGATACGCTCTGTATTGCTTGAGCTCGCTGGGCAGGTGGTGAAGCTTAAAGAATACCTCCATAAAGATCAACTTCAGAAAGTGATTATATCATTTAATGCATTTGCTAATGAGCCAACGCAAGACCACTATTTTGAAGCGAAAAAATTATTGCCGTTGGGTACAAAGCCATACGCTCCTGTTCCTCTCACGACCGAACAGTTAGAGGAAGCGTATCCAGAAATCCCTAATCCGTACTGGTTAGATTAAAATGCGTAAAAGAAAAAAGGGAGAGTTTATGAAGCTATTTATGCGCATTGCATTTGTATGTGTTGCAGCGTATGTGTGTCAGACACATTTGCAAGCAGTGGTTTCTGCTCGCGTTACAGGGCGTAGGGTATCTACCATGCATAAAAATATATTCTCTCAGGGGGCTGCATGGCACCCTTGCCCTCAGCCGGCTACGCGGTATCATGCACCAACAGTACACCCGCTGATAAAGCAAACACCGCATCTGCATGCGCACAAAACACGTCAAGAAGAACGCGGTGGTGGAGCACGTCAAAAGGTTGAACCGTTCCAAAAAAAGCCAGGTAAAACGAATAGAAGTCAACCAAGCAATCGTGGATTGCTTGTGGGCGGTATAGCAGTCCTTGCTAAATATGTTGCCGAGAACGCTGACGATGCAATAGACGGAGCAAAATTTACCGAAGCTGAAACGCAAAACATATTGCCCCTGTATGGAAAGTATATCGAAATGGCAGACGCGGCACCTAAGGGTTCAGTAGCTCAGCATGTCTATTATATGATCGCCTTTCTAATCATAGGCGATGGGCAAGCGGCAGGCGATCGTTATTATCAGTTATTAATCAACGAACATTCTCCAGATGTAGAGCAAATTTTTAAAAACCCTGGATTGCTTGCGTTATGCATAAAAATGCGTGCGCTTTCATTTTTCCCTACCTCGTATTATCGTCGCAAAGGCCATGCTTCTTGGGATGCAACAATGAGCGGGCTCTTTGTAAACTTTTTAAATAAAATAGTTATTGCACAGAATAAAAAGATTGCCGATCTCTTGACGCACGTGCGCATAGAAGTTGCAGAAAAACAAAAGATTATATTCTATAAACAGCTACAACTGCTACTCAGTGAGCACACGATAGTAACAGATACTGGTGATGCTGGGCTCGATTAAGCTGCTTTTTACTTTCTACTCTCTTTGTCGGTCAAGAGAGCGATGACCATGCATTAGTCGATGCGTATGTTGCGGTTAAGAACAGTAATAATAATTTTTTCATATGGTCCCTTAATTGCTCTTGCTTTGCATGAGTTTGGTGAGGCAATTGTATATTTGGGCTCCGTCAGAACCGCCTACTAAAGAAAGAACTGTGCCAAATGTAAATGATGAAATTGCTGCATACTGCATAGCTGTTTTTATGTTTTCATTTTTGCACCATTTGCTTGCACGCCAACAGCCCCATGCGGCACATGCACTCATTAATGGTCCAGCAATTGCCACAGTGCTATATTTCATTAAAAATGTGCTACTTTCTTCAATTGATTTTGATGAAGCAGTTGTACTCGATGAGCTGTGAATAAATAGAGAATCATAGAAATTAGTAATAGCCTTCAAAAACTTGTTGCTTACTACTTCAGCTGGTTTTGGTGGTGCATCTATGCCGAATGAACCATGCCCACATGGTAATAAAGAGACATAGAGATGAGAGGGATGAGTAGTAGTCATTTCTGGAAATAATGCGCGCGCGGTTACGCAGTGTCCCAATTCATGCATGAATCTGCAAAAAACCTCCGCGCCATAACATGTTGCAAATACGCTCCCTATAGTTGTTAGAGATGGGTTTGGTTCATTCTTTTTAATATCCTCGTAAAGACAAACACTGCCAAATGCCATGACGGGGAGGGTAAATGGAACTATGTCGGAATATTGAATAATCTCTTGCGTCAATCCCTGACCATTTCTGGTGAAATTAAATGTGGGCAGATCATTGGCGAACTTCATCGTTGGCCAAGAGAGCGATGGCCATGCATTAGTCGATGCGTACGTTGCGGTTAAAAGAAGTAATATTAATTTTTTCATAATTCTACTAATCCCTTTAGAACTTGTAATCTAGTTACGATTAGGTCCCCATCACTACCGTTTAATGGGATGAAATTATAAAAGCCGTTCAATAGGCCTGCTATAGCAGTGTATTTTGTCACCAATTGTAGATACTCGTTGTTGCAGTAGGAGTTGGCATATAAAAGAGCTACTGATGTGGCAATTTCTATGAGCGGTCCTGCCGCTCCCACGATGCACTCTTTAAAAAGGTAGCTTTTCAATTTTGATTTGGGCTCCCCGTGATGATTTTCTTTCCAATTATCGATTAAGCGTTTTTTGGTTGCAGTATCTGGGGCTATGTGACCGCCATTAGTTGGTAGTACTGATACATAGAAACTTTCTATAGCAACTTCCGGTAATAATATTTTATAGCTCATGAAATGTCCGAGTTCATGAAGAGCTGTCGTAAGTCTTTGTATGGTATAGTATGTCAGCAAGCCTGCGGTAACGGTAGTTATAGTAAGTACAGATTCCTTAGTTTGTATGGACATTGCCGGAATGACTATGATGGTCGCCAGTGCATCAAAGAGCGCCATTTTATTTCCTTGCTCAAACTCTTTTTGTAATCCTTGCCCATCTCTAGTGAAATAAAATTTAGTTGTTTGTTGCTGTGGTATTTGTTTTGGTAATGAATCATGTTGCTTTTGTGGTGCAACCAGTGGGAAATTTTCTTTCCAATTTCTAGGCTCGCCCGAGTAAATTGATGCGTATGTTGCGGTTAAGAGTAGTAATAATAATTTTTTCATAATAATTCCCCTAAGATTTAAATCTTACTATTTGTTTTTTTGTAATGTTGCAATGCGTTTATTAAACTGGTCAAGCCGATGTTGTGTTGACGGATGATTCATTTTTAGAGATTCATATAATGAAATGCTTTGTTGTATTGATTGAGGTAATTCAGCTATCTTGCCGTCATATTTTTCATGAAATGCTTTTTCTTGTGCAGCAAAGCGCTCGAAATTTCTCTTTGCGCCTTGAAGAATATATACATTGTTTTCTATTTCATCATCTGCTCTTTGTTCACGGCGAATGCTTGCTTGGCTACCAAGATAGGTGTTTAAACCGAGTTTTCCCAAACCAGAAGGAATTTGCCATGCGTTACTGATACATGTTGGTATTTTATTTTGCCAACCAAATGCACGTAAAAAACCAGCGTGCATTGTTTTCAAACTCAGTGCAGTAGCAATTGGTATGGCAAGATTTAATGCTAATTTGGCTTGGCTGTCGTTGTGGTTAATGTGGTTAAACTCGTGCCGGAGTGATGCTCTTGCCTCATTCAATGCAAGCGTATCGCTATAGCCCAGAGTGCTAATATTTTTTTTCTGTAAAATCGCTTCTAATTCCTTGCATAAGCTCTTCGATATTAATATATGGTTATGGAGCGAGTTTGCTGCAAGGGTCTCAATTCCACTAGTACTCTTGACCATTATTTTTCTGGGGGTGTTGCTATTTACTTTGGCAAACTCTTCTTGCACAAATGCAGTTACTAAGGGACTTGCATCCTTAAACATATCGTTAACCTCATTGTGCACTGCAAAAATTTGAGTAGTGGTTGTTACCGGTAAATAAAATACAATGCCCCAGTGGAGCGCGCGCATTAAAAAGCTTGGCGCTGCATTTAAAGATGATATGCCGGTTGTCAATGTGGCGAATAATAATATTGTTTTTATTGATATATTTTTCATAGTGGTCTCCCCTAAAAATATGTTCATGATATTAGCATATATTTTGTATAATTTTTGTCAAATAGAAATTTTCTCTATCCATGCCCCATTTCCCTGTTTCACCATTTTCCAGGGGCCGAGAGTATGGCTACCCCCCCGGGGTGATAGGAGGAATCGCTGCATCTCCTCTAAAAAGGATTCAGAAGGGGTAAAAGTGGCCTGTTCTTGAATAAGCCAATGTATAAGAAATCTTGCCTGTAAAAAGGGCTGTAAGGCCCTAAATTCTGGTAATTTGACCCTTAATTGACCGTCATGGGTAGCGGAAAGGGCCTGCCAGGTTTGATCGGTGAGCTTCGTTAAAAACTGTTCTGTTTCCTGTAAGTGTGTGATAGTTTCTAAGCTTTTGGTCACGGCACGGTTATCAACTGCCGCTAAAGCAGGAATAACCTGGTGTCTGATACGGTTACGTAAAAAGTCTGGTGACCCATTGGTGTGATCGATGCGGTAGGGAATATTATTTTTTTTAAGATATTCCAGAACATCTGCTTTGCAGATAGTAAGCATTGGTCGAATGTAATGCCCGTGGGCAGGGCGCATGCTCGCCAACCCAGTAATAGTAGCGCCACGAATTAAACGAATAAAAAATGTTTCTAGCTGATCATCTGCGTGATGTGCAAGGGCAATAGCGGTAGCATTATACTGCGCCTTTACCTGAGCAAAGAATGCGCGGCGCAACGCGCGGCCATACGCCTCTTGCGAGCCATTTTTTTTAATATTTAGGGTGATATCGGCTGCTTTTTTACTGACAAAAGGGATGGCTAATGAGGTGGCCAGTTGTGCGCAGAACTGTTCATCTGCACCACTTTCTGCACGCCAGCCATGGTTTAAGTGCGCGGCGATGAGGGTAATTGGAGTGTTTTTGGCATAGGCATGCAACCAGTGTAATAAAAATACTGAATCTGGCCCGCCCGAAAGGCCGACGATAATGGTGTCGCCTGGTTTAATCAGGGTATGAGTGAGTGAAAAGTTGGTGATATTGGCAAATAACGTATTCATGGCTCAATTATACCATTTTTTACGATTAGAAGAAAAAAAGAAGGTGCGCTTTTGAGGGCGCACCTTAAAAGTAGTTATCATAGTTCCGCATTACATTTTAACAGTGCAGTTTTCTATGTGTGCATTGGCGATGCGCGCATTGGTAAGATCAATGTAAGGTCGTCTAGGGTTAGAAAACAAGAATTCTAAGTATCCTGCTGCTGTTTTGCCCCATTGTGCCAGTGTTTCTCTCTGTTGATAAAGGCCGTATGACACTGCAGCTAAGGCAGCCAAAGCAGCGCATGTTTGCGCGTAGCCGTACAATTGAGTACTTAAGCGAACATCGCGACCTGTTTTCTCTTGTATCACTTGATAGATTTCAGTTTCGCATGCTTTAATTACTGAACTATGTAGATTTCGTGCTTTCAAGCATTTCAGATATGTATTGATATTATCGCGTATTTGTGAATTAGATGCAGGGATGTTTTTTTCTGCCAATTTTATATTATCGAACACTATATTGTTTGGCTGCATTCCATGCGCTGTTCTCGATGCATTTGGCAAACGATAGTTGACTTGTAATAATTGCGTATTCCATTTGTTGATATCTACCTTACAGGTGAAATTTTCAACTACGGGTAACGCGGTTGTAGAAGCTATGGCAAGCGCCATAAGTGTAGTAACTAATTTGTTCATTTGAATTCCTCCATTAGAATGTTAACAATTAGTTGTATTATCTCTAACAATAGCATAAATCGATCTTTTGTCCACCGATAATTACAAACTGAAATGTTAAAATTGCATGCATTGATCCCCTGGGTAATCTATGGTACGGTCAGAAAAGCATAATAATAAACAGGAAATATCAACACAAGGAGGCATTCATGCAATTAGTCGATACCCAGCCTTCGTTTATCCGGGTCTACGGACTCGGCAAACTTCGGCGGGCAGGGGGCCCCATTTCAGTATCAGAGCTTGAAGAGATTGGAAAAATCTTTAATAGCTTGGTTAAAGCAGTAGTTGATGTAGAAGAAGAGACCATGGTAGTTGATATGGAAATGCATGCAGATGGCGAGTTTTTTATGTTAAAAAGTCAGGAGTCTGCGCAAGAGAACTTATGGGGCATTAACTTGCTTTCAGAAAAATACGGTACTCCTGAATTTATTGAATATGCCGCGCTCATGAACATTCGTCAAAGCCATAAATCATGGATTGTAGAAGATATAATCGTTCGCACAAAAATAGAGAAGATTGTTACGAGTTGCATTGCAAAGGGGTAGGCAAATTGAAACCCGTAGTTTTTTGTTTACTGCTTTTGATGCACAGCATGCAAGGAGTAGAGAGTATGGTACAGAAAAAAAATGAAACATCGCTCAAGCAATATGCTAAACGTCGCACGGTGAGCGAATCTGGTGAACCAGCAGCTCAAAAGAAGGTTACCAAGGGTAAACAACCTCTTTTTGTTATTCAGCGGCATGACGCCAGTCATCTGCATTACGATTTTCGCCTAGAAATTGGGGGAGTACTTGTTTCTTGGGCTGTTCCCAAAGGACCATCAAAAAACCCTACCATTAAACGATTAGCGGTCCGGACAGATAATCATCCCATGGCATATGCTACCTTTGAAGGGCGTATAGCTGAAGGCCATTACGGTGCGGGAACTGTAGCCATCTGGGACCACGGCACCTTTGAAAATATCAAGACTCACGAGGGCAAACCAGTATCTTTAGGGCAATGCCTCCGGGATGGACAGATAGAAGTACGCTTGCATGGGGAAAAGCTGCAGGGTAACTATGTGCTGATACGGTTCAAAGAAGAACGGGGCACCGAGCAATGGTTACTAAAGAAAATGCGTGAATAAAAGACTAATAGGGCTTGCCACGTCGTAGCATGCCAAGTCTGTGGGCATGGATATGCAGAGACGGGAAAAAAGATGAAAGAATAAGCCTATTTCTTTTAGCCGCAATGGCTAGGAGCGATCAATAATTGTTTGACAAATGGAAATATTCATTATAATCTATTCTCAGTATTAAAAACGATAAAAAAAACACTATTTTTTAGGGGAATTTATGAAAAAATTATTACTCATCTGTTCATTGATAATTTCAGGCGTCTCATCTGCTGGATTTACTGATATGGCAAAAGACATTTTAACAGATCCGGCAAAGTCATGCGCAGTTGTTTGGGGAGCTTCATGCTTATTGGCATGCAATCCATACTACATACAAACATATGATTCTCGCAGTGGAAACAGCATTAAAGCGGAGTCAGATTGGTATGGATTGCGACGAAGATTTTGGAATAACAACAATACATACTTAGGTTCTGACTATTCATGGAGTTGGTTTGGTAAAGCAGGAATGGTTGCTTCTGGAACTGTGCTGGCATGCTTCGCATTAAAGAAGAAAGCGTAAAACTTTTTAAGGGACTTTTATGAAAACATCTATGATTTTACTTACTATCGCATTCGGCATACCATTGGCGTTATGGGGAAGTGAGCATAAGAGTATTTCTTTTGGTGAAAGATCATTATCTTTTGCTGAATCAGCTGAGTGTATGCACAATAATTACCGCTTAAAAGCAAACAAAGATACCAAGAATACACTGCATGTATTCTTATATGAAACCAGTGATGCGAACGGGCACTGGAAATCTATTTTGAAGTCTATCGATCTATCTCGATTGACTTGGAAATTGCGTAATCCTGATCTTTCTCAAATAAAAAAAGATCTACGAGGTTTAGAGGATTTAGGCAGTAAAACAAAAGAAGAATTTATTAAAGCGCTTGATGAGCAAGTTGCAGTAGAAACAAAAAAGCCAAGATATCTATGGGCTACTCTGTATGCTACTACAGCAACAGTTGGGTCAATTGGCGTTTATTATCTGTATAAGCGCTGGACAGTGTAGGGTGTTTTTAGGGGGATTTATGAAAAAATTAATGATTTTACTTATTCTTGCTACAAGCGCTTCTGTTCACCTTCGGGGCATGGAATCTGAAATATCAGTCGATTGTGGAATATTCCAGACCAATATGCAGCGGTTGTGCGCAAAGAGACAAGATAAGGCGCACTATTTGAATGGTTTTTGGTTGATCGCCCATGTCGATCCTAGTGCTCGTCAAGCGTATTTTGGTATTGGGCGCGCAGAAATGCAGGACTCTATAACGGAGGTACTTGCATACGTAGTAGATTCTGGGTTGCCTAAAAGAGATGATGTTATGCAATATAAGCAACAAGTGCATGATAAGTTTTTCTCCACAAAACAGAATTCAGTCGAGGGTATGTTTTATAACTACATAGGGCTTGAGTGTGAGAGAGTAGGCATACAGTTGGAAGAGAAGAAAGAACAAAAAGAGCCGCTTCCCTCGCGCAAAAATAATGGAAAAAAGAATTCCACAGTATGGTCATGGTCTAACCCGTGGGTTCGGTACGGCACCTATGCGAGTCTTGCAGCAATTGGCTGTTGGGGTGCATATAAACTGTATCAAGCACGCCCGAATCTATTTGTTATGCCTCACATGAGTGTACCTAAAAAAGTGAGCCTTAATAATCTCGATTAAAAAAGCAAAAAAACAAGCGCCAGCTTCTTGCATAACTTGCAAAAAGTGGCGCTTAATTTTTTCCGTTAAGCCACGCAGTAGTCTTATATGTACATTCCATGGATTACGGGAATAATCTAGTTGGCGTAGGCAGGTTATACGTCTAAGTTTTTAGCAAACTGCCCATTGTCTTCAATATATTTACGGCGACCTTCAACATTATCACCCATCAGCGTGCTAAACCACGCATCTGCCTCAAGTGCATCTTCAATGCTCACTTGTAACAGTGAACGCGTTGTATCATTCATTGCTGTTTCGCCAAGCTGGTCTGGGTTCATTTCGCCCAAGCCTTTATAACGCTGCACATGCATGTACGGTTTGCTCAGTTCAACAATACCGTTAACGAGCTGCATACTATCATTACCACTGAGTGTGCGTTCTTTACCGCTTACTTGCATGCGCCACGCCGTACCTTGGATTGCAGCTAATGGTTTGAGCATATCAAGCAGCAACGTTAAATCTTGTGTTGCAAAGAATGCGGTATCTATACTCCATTCACGAGTTAACCGTTTAAAGTAGACGATTGTAGGAGCACTTACGGTACCATCATCTATGCTTTCAGTAGGGGTACTGTGCATGCGTACCGTGTACTGCTTAAAATGTTCTTGTAACAGTCTCAGCAACTCGCTGGTGTCTGTTGGTATTGGCATATGAGTGCGTGCAAAGATTAACAAACGGTACAAATTTTCTGGCGCTACTTTGAATGCTTGCGCAATATCTTCCAAACGGTTTTGTAATGTTTGCATATGTTTCAGCATCGCAGCCCATGCGCTATGATCGACTGGCTTTTCATTAACCGAAAGGGTGATCTGCTCGAGCGCCCAATCGAACAGAAATTTTTGAAACGCGGAATCATCTTTTAAATATTCTTCTTTTTTACCGATCTTTGCTTTGTACAGTGGCGGTTGTGCAATGTACAAATATCCTTTATCGATCAGCTCTTTCATGTATCTAAAAAAGAAAGTAAGTAATAGGGTGCGAATGTGGGAACCGTCAACGTCTGCGTCGGTCATTAAAATAATTTTATGGTATCGTGCTTTGTTAATATCAAATTCATCGGCAATGCCACAACCGATTGCAGAAATAAGGGCACGGATTTCATCATTAGAAAGCATTTTGTCGAGTCGTGCTTTTTCGACGTTTAATATTTTACCTTTAAGCGGTAAAATTGCTTGGTTGGCGCGGTCACGTGCTTGCTTTGCAGATCCTCCCGCTGAGTCGCCCTCTACAATAAACAGTTCCGTTTCTGCCGGATTTTCGTTGGAGCAATCAGCTAATTTCCCCGGTAGCACCATGCCTTCAAAGACCGTTTTACGGCGTGTTAAATCACGCGCTTTTTTAGCAGCGTCGCGCGCTCGTTTTGCTAAATCGGCTTTTTGCAAAATTGCCTTAGCAATGGCTGGGTTTTCTTCAAAATATTCTTCTAATGCGGCAAAGCTCCACGAATCAACAATACCTTTTACTTCACTGTTACCCAGCTTAGTTTTGGTTTGCCCTTCAAATTGTGGTTCTGGCGCCTTTAAGTTAATAACGACGACTAAGCCTTCACGCACGTCTTCTGACGAAAACGCTTCCCCTTCTTTTAAGATCTTAAATTCGCCCGCTTTTTTATTGCATATTTTGGTAAGTGCTGTTTTAAAGCCAGACACATGGGTGCCCCCTTCAACGGTGTTAATGTTATTCACAAAAGAGAATAACTGCTCACCAAAGCCATCATTGTATTGCAGTGCTACTTCTAATATGTACTGTTCATCTTCTTGTTTAAAATGAATGACATCAGGAAACAGGGCTGTTTTTTTAGTGTTGACATGTTCAACAAAGGAAACGATGCCACCCTCAAAATAGAAGTCATGTTTTTTATTGGTGAGCTCTTCGGTAATAGAGATCGCTAGCTTTTCATTTAAGAAAGCGAGTTCGCGTAAGCGTGCAGACAATGTATCAAAACTAAACGCTGTCGTTTCAGTAAAAATTGTTTCGTCTGGGTAAAAACGAATATACGTACCGCGCTTGTCTGTAGTGCCTGTTTCTTGTAAGCGGCCAATTGCTTTACCTTTTTCAAATGACATAGCGTATGATTTGCCGTCGCGATATACTTCGAGGTCTAAGCGGCGTGACAATGCGTTAACGACCGATACCCCAACCCCGTGTAAACCACCGGAATATTTATACGATTCTTTATCAAACTTACCGCCCGCATGCAGTTTAGTCAGTACCACTTCTGCGGCCGATATTTTTTCAGTTGGATGAATATCGGTGGGAATACCACGCCCGTTATCTTCTACCGAGCAAGAGCCATCTGCATGTAAAATAACTTTAACTTTATTTGCATAACCGGCCAACGCTTCGTCAACCGAGTTATCAACAATTTCATAGACCAAATGATGTAGGCCATTGGGTCCCACAGAGCCAATATACATTGCGGGTCGTTTTCTGACCGCATCGAGGCCTTCAATAACCTGAATGGAACTGGCACCATATTTTTTTTCTGATTGATCGCTCGCCATACAATTTCCTTAACTAACAAAAAAAGGGCTGATTAATCGACGCACCGTGTTCGAGAAAAGATTTGTGTATGCCTACAGTATACTGTAAAATCATCTTTTGTACCATATGCAATACATTAATAAAAGAGTTATTCTTATGCGCGTTATACGCTATTTATTTCTGTTAATTACTTTCCTATTATTATTCGTTATCCGTGTTGTGCGCCAAAGCTATGCAGCGTCAAACAACGCCCCCAAAAAGATAACCGTTGTCTGCACAACATCACTCATCGCTGATGCAGTACAACAGATCGCTGGTGATGCCATAACAGTTCATGCGCTTATGGGGCCCGGTGTTGACCCTCATTTGTACCGCATGAAAGAAGGTGACGTACATTTGTTGGCTGCTGCAAATCTAGTGTTGTACAACGGATTACATTTAGAAGGTAAGATAGCTGACGTGTTGAAGCAGCTGCCCCATGCACGCGTAGTGGCAGTAGCAGAATGTTTGCCTACTGATGCGTTAAAATTAGTGGGCCCTTGCGTGTATGACCCCCACGTGTGGCATGCGGTGCAGTTATGGAAACAGGTAATCATCCGTATTGCTGAGGTATTAAGCGAACAAGACAGCGCACACCAAGAATGGTATGCACAACGAGTAGCTGCATATGCACAGCGCCTCGATGCGCTTGATGCGTGGGTGCATGAACAGGTAGCACATATTCCTGCCAGCCAGCGTATATTAGTCACCGCGCACGATGCATTTTCTTATTTTGGTGCTGCATATGGCATGATCGTTGTGGGATTGCAGGGAATTAGTACCGACGCCGATATTGCCACCAAAGATGTGCAAGCGCTAGCAGAGTATGTCGTGACACACAAAATCAAAGCAATTTTTGTTGAATCGTCAATTGCACCACGTACCCTCGAAGCAGTGCAATACGCCGTCACTGCGCGCGGATGGTCGGTAACGTTCGGCGGCACTCTCTATTCTGATGCGCTCGGCGATGCGCAATCTGGCGCTGCTACGTATGAAGCCATGATTCGGCATAACGTTAACACTATGGTAAGTGCGTTGGCACCGGAAGTGCGCTTATGAATGCCATTCGTGTAACCAATCTGACCGTTGCATATACCCATGAGCCAGTCTTATGGCAAGTGACTATTACTATACCGAGCGGTATTATGCTTGGTATTATTGGGCCGAACGGTGCCGGTAAAAGTACGTTTATAAAAGCGTTATTGGGATTAGTCAAACCTATTACTGGCACTATTGTTTTGTTGCATAATACACCGGGCGCTATTGCGTATGTGCCGCAGCGTGCATCAGTTGATTGGGATTTTCCCTTACGCGTGTATGACGTAGTAATGATGGGTCGTTTTGCTCATCTTGGCATCTTCGCGCGCCCCAAAAAAGATGATCACGAACGAGTATTACAGGCGTTGCAATTAGTTGGCATGAGTGATTATGCGCAACGCCCCATTGGGCAGCTATCTGGCGGGCAGCAGCAGCGCGTATTTGTTGCTCGTGCATTAGCGCAAGATGCTGAAATATATATGTTGGATGAACCGTTTAATGGTGTTGATGCAAAAACGGAACTGATTATTATTGATATTCTTAAAAATTTGCGTGTACAAGGGAAAACAGTTTTAGTGGTACACCATAACATACACACGTGCGAAAAATATTTTGATGCACTGTTGTATTTAGATAAAACAGTTAAAGGGTTTGGGCCCGTGCGCGATGTATTGGCGCTTGTGTAACATTGAAAATATTTAAAATGCGCTCATGGTGACCCAGGCTTTGCGTGAAGCTCCGTCGGGCAGGGTGATTAACCTATCGGCGGGTCCCGCCATAACGTTAGTGACGACGGAAGGGATATGAGCGCTGTGGGGGATACCATATCATGATAAAATACAAAAATATTTCTCTTGGTTTTGTAGCATGCATTTCGTTGCATGCAAATATGCATCTGTATGCACAAGAGTTATCGACCATTGCTTCTGGTAGTTTTGTTCCAACAGCAATCAGTATCGGGCTTGCAACAGCAACGGTATCTTTGGGGATAAAGAATATAGTTACCGCTCAAGATTTTTATCAGAAGAAAAAAGCGATAGAAGATGCAAAACTCTCAATATGGCCAACAGGAGAGTGTATCTTTACTCCCGATGGAGAAATATTTAATTTCGAACAAGGTTTTTTTTATCCTGTACCTCGCGAGGTAATTGGTGATATTAAACATACGCTTCGTCACTATGAATTATGGGATAAGAAAAGTGAAATTTCTTATTGCTGGAATGGTAATGGGGATGAAAATCCTGGCCTCAATACAGCGCATAACCCGTGGGTAAAAGATGATAAAGATAAGGTATGGGTGAATGGGTTTTATAACAATAATAAATTTAATCAATGGGTTTATTTCAGGAAATTTACCAAAAAAAAGTTTCACGATCGATGGTTTATTGCGAATACCTGTTATAGTTCTCCTGATACTGGCGCCTGTTGTTATTGGTTATACAATGATGGTCCCAATAAACAAGGCTGTACTGTTTCAATAAATTCTGGCCCAGCGTGGCGTCGAGGTTTGAATATTTGCTGGAACGATCCTGCAGTTACTACTCATTCATTTGACGTATGGAGCACACTGGGGTTAGATCGTTTTTATTATCAATGGTCCGAACATCCAGGCACACAAAAACTTTCTATACCGAATATAGAAAAGGTGAAACCCACTTGCATAGCACTGCATACTCAAGCAAAACGCTTTGTGATGGGAATTGCAGATCATCAACATGTATGTAAAGATAATAGAGACTGGTACAAAAGGTTTCCTCCAGCGCCATCAACTATTAATCCTAAATTGTATTTGTATACGCAAGATACATCTAATGCATGGGAATCGCAGCAGTTATTTGATTGTGTTGATCCCATAGATGGAAAGCCGGTAATTTTCAGAAAACTTATTGACCTTACTTGTATCAATAATCAGGAAGAAGCGTTAAAAAAACCATGCTTATTGCTTGGTTTGGATGTCGAAGGTCAGGTATGGGTAGTGGGCAAACAAGATAACAAAAATATTAATTCACCCTACGTTTTGTGTAAACAGCATGGTTTGAGCGATGTTCACGATATCGCCATCAATCCAAACGATTCATGCCATTTTATTTTTACGCGAGTACCAGCAAAAGATGCTGAAGAGCTACCGCTGTATATGGCCCATTTGGGTGTTTTGAAATTTGACAAACAAGATCGAAAAGAAAAATGTTGGTATAAAAAAATTGCTGTTGTTAAGCTACTGCTACTTGAGATAGGTCATCGGAAGGTATCAGATACATATGGGAACCGAGTTGATTCTATTTCAAATCAACACACATTGCATTGGCATGATAATACAGTTTCTGTACTGTTTGACCAATTGTACTATAACTGGCGGCTGAATGAATTAGATCGGCGTGTAGTGTTTATTACGCTGAAACAGTAATAAAAACTACTTTTAACGCGTGAATAATTTTTTAATTATTTCATTTTTAACAAAACAGCTTCTAAGAAAGCGCCAACAATTAAGAGTATTTTTCGTGTATTCATTATTCAACCTGTTTAATAATAAGGGTATACTTATGTAATATACAACTATACGTAGGGTTTCTGAATCAAATTAGAAAATCCTGTAAAAACCACTCATGGTGAGTGATTTTGAGCGTATGCGAAAAAGTGTATCGAGCCATATAAGAGATTTATGACCTTATTACATGACCCTACCTTTATACTGGTCTTAACCGGTGTTTCTATTTTCGGTTTTGTCTGTGCTGTGCTGGGCACCTTTGCCATGCTCAATAAACAAAGCTTGCTTGCCGACACCATGTCCCATGCGGCATTGCCTGGCGTAGCTTTAGCGTTTTTATACACGCAAAGCAATAGCCCCTTAGCGCTGTTGGTGGGCGGTGCAATTTCAGGTATTTTCGGTGCATTGTTAGTTTTGATGATCTGTCATGTTACCCCTCTTAAAAAAGATGCAGCGCTCGGATTTGTGTTATCAGCGTTTTTTGGATTAGGATTGGTGTTGCTAACGGTCATTCAAAAGCAAGCAATCAGTAATCAAGCGATTTTGAACAAACTACTGTTTGGGTGTGCCGCAACGTTATTGCCGCAAGAGGTGCATTTGATGACAATAGCAGCATGTATTATATTGCTGACAATATTGTTATTTTGGAAACAGTTGGTGCTCGTGTCATTTGATCAAGTGTATGCAGTGACAGTTGGTGTTTCGGTACTGCGTTGGCAGGCATTGCTCATGTGTTTGTTGGCAGTAGTTATTGTGTTAGGGTTGCCAACAGTGGGAGTGGTGCTGATGAGTACGTTATGCATTGCACCAGCCGCTGCTATGCGTCAATGGACGTCTCGGATTAATCGGTTAACCATTGCTGCGGGCTTGTGTGGTGCTACGTGTGCAGCGATTGGGGTGCTGCTTAGTAGCATTTTCGCGGTGCCTACCGGCCCTGCTATCGTAGTGGTAGCAACGAGTGTGATGTTATTGTCATTGTGGTGTGCCCCGCGTTGGAGGTTGTAGCATGTTTTTACATTGTACCATTGCAGCAATTGTCTGTTTAACCGCTGTTGCCTGTGCTATTCCTGGCATGTTTTTAGTGTTACGCGGCGTGGCATTGCTCAGTGATGCGATTAGCCATTCGATATTGTTGGGCATCGTGCTTATGTTTTTATTGACCGGATCGTTAGAATCGCCACTACTGTTCTTTGGAGCAGCATTGGCAGGTGTTGCGATGGTGGCCTGCACCGAACAGTTAATTGCGACTACGCGCTTAAAAAAAGATGCAGCAATTAGTTTGGTATTTCCGCTCTTTTTTTCGCTGGGCGTAATTATGGTGAGCATGTGGGTGCGCAACGTACACTTAGATGTAGACATGATTTTATTAGGGGAAGTAGCGCTTGCGCCATTTAATCGTTTGATACTTTTTGGCGCTGATGTGGGGCCACGTGCCGTGTGGGTTTTGGGAAGCATGATCATCGTATCCCTGCTATTATTGCGCTTCTTTTTTTATAGTTTTATTTTTTCGTTATTTGACCCAGCTGGTGCATCTGTTGCCGGGTTAAAACCGCAGCGGCTTTATTATGGCCTTATGCTGATAACCAGCATGACCGCAGTTGCTGCATTTGATATTGTCGGTTCGGTGGTAGTGGTTGCACTCATGATTACGCCCGGCGCTACTGCGTATTTACTTGCGCGCACCATGCATGAATATATGGGTTATACGGTGGGTATTGCATGTTTAAGCGGTTTGCTTGGCTATGCTTTTGCAGCATGGGCAAATGTTTCAGTAGCCGGATCAATTGCAACAGCTGCAGGGGCACTGTTTTTGTGCGTATTTGCATGGTATGCAATGCGCAATGTGCGTTCTGTTACCATATGAACCTATGAATGAGTTGATTTTTCGATTTTTGCGCGCTTTGCATTCGATAAAACATCTTCCGCCCAACCACGCCTCAGCATCAAGATATAGCGACCAACTGCTCCTTTATCTTTTAATTGAATTTTGATTGGGGAATTATCGCTCAATACTAATTTGGCATGGGCAATAAGTGCTTTATCAGCAGGGTTTTTGTCGCTTACGTTGTACCAGTATTGTTCCTGATACATAATATTGTCTGGTTCAAGTTCATGTGCTTTTGCAAACATACGATAATAATCGGTAACATCGATACCAAAAAACCATTCAGACATTACAGCAGTTTTTGCAGTAATATATAAATATTCTGCATTGTTTGAAAATTTGGCATATGACTCATCAAAATACCATTTAGCTAATGTTGCATAGCGTTTAACTGTAGGCTGGTCATTCCAGTCACAATCTTCTTCCACTATAAAATTCATTATAAGATAGTTCATAAACATATAGGCATCCATATTGTTCGGATTTTCTTGTATGAATTGTTGCATAAACGCAATCGCCTCATCCCATTGTTTTTCTTGTTCTAATCTGTCTAAATGTTCTTTCCAATGCATTACATTCCTTTTAGTTGCTTCCGGAGAATACATACCTATACTGCACATGAATGTTATAAAAAGACTCGCCAATTTTGATAACATACCGCTCCTTTTTTTATTACTATTCATTCTTTTTTCATAACCAATGCGGAACAAGTGTGTCAATGATTTTAAATGGCGTGCTAATCATTATTGCGCTATACTTAAATGTTAAAGACTATTAAACAGATGGAACTATGACATGTCTCGTGATGAAATCTATTACATGAAAAAAGCAGTTGCCCAGGCGCGCAAGGCGTATGCCATTGATGAGGTGCCGGTAGGTGCGGTACTGGTTGATGAGCAGGGCGCTATTGTGGGTACTGGGTATAATCAGGTAGAAAAGAAAAAGCAGCAGCAGGCCCATGCAGAAATGATTGCTATTGCGCGTGCAGCAAAAAAGCGCGGCGATTGGCGGTTAAACGGGTGTGCGTTGTACGTTACCTTGCAGCCGTGTGCCATGTGCATGGGGCTTATCCAGTTAAGCCGCATATCTTTGCTAGTCTATGGATGTCAATCGAAATTATTTGGCTATCAGCTTGACAAAGAGGGTGCCATTCAGCTATACAATAGAGACATTGCGGTACAAGCAGGCGTGTTGTCTGACGATGCCGCGCAGTTGCTCAAACAGTTTTTTAAACAAAAAAGGATACGAAGTGGCTGAACTACGCAAAAAAGGGGAGCATGATAAAACGCTGCAAGAAGCTAAAAAAAAGTTGCTTGAACGCAAAGAACAGCTTGAAGAACAATTGATAGAACTTTCACAGACCGAAGATTCAGTAGACCAGGTACAAGACCCAGGTGATCAAGCCCAATCTCATTCGCTTGAGACGTTAAAGATATCGCTCCAAGACACAGAGCTGGCCGAATATAATATGATTAAGCAGGCCCTACAGATGATCGAGCTTGGTACCTACGGTGTGTGTACCGATTGCGAGCAACCTATCTCTGAAAAACGATTGAAACTGTACCCGAATGCTACCCGGTGCATCAACTGCCAGGAGTTGGTGGAAGAGAAACAAAAGCGGTAGTCTTTTTATTTCTATCTGAATAAGTAGCATTTTTGACAAAAAATAAAAAACCAGTATCTTATCAAGAGTAGCAATAAGTTTTTTTAAGTATTATAGGGTGTTAGAAAAGATATGAAATCGCAAAAAGCGGCCGCTTCTGTATCAAAAAAAACCGTAGCATCAGGAAAACCGGTAGCTCACGGGGTGGGAAGACGTAAAAAGTCAGTAGCTCGTGTATGGCTCCGTCGTGGTGGCACAGGCACATTATTGGTGAATGGAAAGCCACATACAATTTATTTTGATACCGATGTAGCACGTTTGCAAGCGTATCAATCGATGGCCACTATTCCTGCATCTGTCAACTATGACGTTGAAGTAAACGTTGAAGGGGGCGGGTTAAAGGGACAAGCGGGAGCAGTTAAGCTGGCTATTGCACGCGCATTATTAGAAACCGATGAAACATTGCGTCCGGTATTGCGTACAAGCGGTTTGTTAACCGTTGATGGTCGCCGCAAAGAACGTAAAAAATATGGGCGTCGTGGCGCACGTCGTGGCTTCCAGTTCGTAAAACGTTAAGAACTACGCCACTCTATTTTATCAGAATTTATCAAGAGGCTTCTGCAACCCGCAGAGGCCTTTTTGTTTTTATTACTGCCATTGGGAACAAGTGGGTGGTTTAATAGAGACCAGAAGATCGTTCAGGATATTCACATTCATTATTCATAGGGCCTGTGTATTGGGTTAATGGAGGAATTGTTCCCTTTCCTGCATAACCAGCAAAATTGGATTCATAAATACCCGGGGAATAAATGATAAATTGACCTGATTTTGGTTGATTGTCGATTATCATTGAACGATCTATCAGATACGAAGATCCAGATTGTTGGTATTCCAAGTACATTCTATAAATTTTTTTGGCCACAGGAATGATAAAGTCGGTGGTATTTGCATCATCGGTACTTCCCGTAGCATTGGCGCCACCCAGTTTGACATTTCTAATAGCGAGGACGCATGCCTGTGTTTCCATGATATCACGTTGTTGCGCATTGTTGTGCAACTCAACAGTTGCCAATTGAATTTTTACGTTTACTCGGTCTCGTGATGCGTTCATAAATGTTATTCTTGGTGCATCAGCGTATATGGCTATTACTATCAAATGCATGCACAACAGATATCGTATACCCTTCATTTCATAACCTCCATTTGATTTCCCCCTAGACCCTTCTTGGTTATCGTCTATTTAAAATGCTGGCGATTGCATTTTTGATTGCTACAAAAAAGCTTACGATACCATGCCAGATCCCTTTAAAAAGTTCAGCAATAATGTTGCCTAGGCTAGCACTGGTGTGGTGATGGTACCGTGCTGCCTCATTTTCTTCTTTTTCCAGTTCTGGAGTAGCTACCATTGGTTCTTGTTCAGCGTCAGATACCACACAAGTCTCTTTTGCTACCACACTGCTTTGCTCTTCGTCTTTCATTTGAGCAGTCGGACGCATTGCATGGGTATATAAACCGAGAACTACCAGTGCGGCTGACATTTTTTTTACCGGCTTTTTCATGTAATCTCCTTTTTTTTACCATCTATTGTCACAATGAGCGTACCAAATTCATCCGTTCAATTACCAGAGTTTGCTTATTTATCGATTACTAGTTCTGTAATATTCGCTTTATCTTGCGGTAGATAGAGTTTTTTTAACATCTTGACTGCTTGCGTATGGGTGCGCATCGCGTCAGGCATTGCCATGCGGAGGGTATCAAACATGCACATCAGCCGTACGGTGCTTAGAATCATATAATCAGCGGCAATGAGCTCGCGCTTTTTCTCATGCCAACTTTGCTCTTTTTTAGCCTGTTTTTTTTCTTGTTTTTTGGTCAATTTCGCAGCATGCGGGTTGCTGGCCTCTTGATCATTTTTTATAGCATTTTTTAAAGAGCTTTCTCGACCAAACGTTTGATTAAACCACATCGTTTCTTCTGATATGGGTATGCGCGGTTCTATGACAAAGTCGGGTTTTACCCCATTGCCTTGAATAGAACTGTTGTCAGGTAAAAAATAGAGTCGTGTAGTTAATTTAATGGCACAGTCACAAGAAGTATCGGTCCCTAAAGGGATCAGTTCTTGTACCGAACCTTTGCCGAACGTATCGGTGCCCACAATAAAGATGGGGCGATTGAGCCGCTGTTCGTGGGCGTAGATTTGTAAGCAGCCGGCCAAAATCTCTGCAGCTGACGCGGTATAATTATTTACGATGATAAAGATAGGCACCTGTGCATTCGTCATGAGTGGTTGACGTGTGGTAGCGTACCGTTCAAGCTCTATATTGTCTCTACCTTTGGTGCTTACAATGAGAGAACCGTGTGGTAAAAAGATTCCTGCAATGTCGATTACTGCGTTCAGTAGACCACCAGAATTATTGCGTAGATCTAAAATAAAGCCGCGTGCCTTACTGTTAGTTATTTTTTGCATCAGATGTTCCATTTGGCCTACCGAGTTTTCTGTAAATAAATTAAGGCAGAGGTAATAGATATTTTGATCGATAAAATGGTAACAGAGCGCATTCGGTTCAGCGACTACGTCGCGGGTGATGGTAAATGGTAGATGACGTGTTGTATCACTGCGCTGGATAAGAAGTTGCACCGTGGTATTCTTTTTCCCTTTAATTTTACTAATCGCCTCTTCTAGGCTCATACCCCGTACCGTTTGCCCATCAACCTCTAAAATCTTATCTTCTGCTTTTATGCCTGCTTTATCAGCGGGGCCCGTAGGAATAGTGTCATTAATGCGGATGTATTCATCGTCAATCTCTTTGTTGTGGTCAATAATAACGCCAATGCCACACAGCTCTCCTTTAATGGATTCTTTTACTGCTTCATATGCTTTTTTATCTAAGAATGTGGAATGCGGGTCAAGTGCATGGGTTAGTGCCCCGAGTGCATGGGTGAATGCAGCTTCTGGATCAACCAGTTGATAATATTTGTGCTTAAGCAAATGAATAGTTTCTGCAATAACCTTTGACCATTGATACACTTCTTTATCAAAATGGTCTGGAGTCACCTCTTTTTTTCCATGCGTTGCTTTTTGGCCAGCTGCTTCTGGTGCTGCGCTCGCCGGAGTGGGGGCATGCATTGATTGGGTACAGAGAATATACATACATAATAATGCCAAGAATCTGTTCATAAAATGGCTCCTTATTGGCTCGCGCTCATGGTGAGTGATTTTGAGCGTAAGCGAAAAATTGTATCGAACCATATGAGCACTCATTTCCTTTCAGCCTCCGCTTGTCCATGCTTTCTAGCTTGGCAAGCTTCGGCGGAAAGGTCGACAAGCTCCCGACTACGCTTCCTACTTCACTAAAGTTTCGTAGGACAGGAAAGCTACGACGGGCAGGCAGGATGAGCGCTGCAAATTGCTCTTAAATTTATTTCTATCGCATTTGTTCTAACACATGCAATAAAGTTGTATTTAGGAAGATGTAGTATATGCAAACAGGGGAGACATGCATATGAAGAGCGCGCAAACGTTATTATTTATCGCATTGGTTGAGGTGTTAGCAATGGGCTTGTGGTATGTAGTTGGTGCACATGGCTTACTTGCATCACTCGCATTAAAAAAACAGATGCGCTATATTACCCAAGAAACGGTGTTGCTGACAGAAGAGATAACGCAGATAGAGGAAAAGTTAGAACTGTGGAACCACTCATTTTTTTATACTGAACAAATAGCGCGGGAGCAGTTGCACATGGTTTATCCACATGAGACATTATTTTTAATGAAGTGCTCAACAGATTCTTGAGTCCCCTATTTTGCGCGGAATTATGCCGTCGCATGATGTTCATGCGACGGCGAATGACAAAAAAACAAGCAGTAAAGGAATTATATGCCATTCAGTTTACCAAAGTTGCCGTATGCATACGATGCATTAGAACCATATATTGATGCACGTACTATGGAAATACATTATACTGGACATCACCAAGCGTATATTAATAATGTGAATGCAGCGTTGGAAAAGTTTCCCGCATTGCAAACGAAAACCGTTGAGCAGTTATTAACAGATCTGAACGCAATACCTGAAGAGATTCGTGTTGCCGTGCGTAATAATGGTGGTGGTCACTATAATCACACATTATTTTGGCAGATGATGAAACCGAACAGCGAAAAGAAGCCGGTTGGTACTATCAGTACTGCTATCGATAAAAAGTTTGGTTCATTTGCCACTATGCAAGAGCAGTTTAATGCGGCAGCAAAGACAGTGTTTGGCAGTGGCTGGGCATGGTTAGTGCTTAATAAGCAGGGTGATTTAGCAGTTGAAAAGACTGCCAATCAAGATAGCCCCATCAGTACGGGAAGCCGCGTGTTATTGGGTCTTGATGTGTGGGAGCATGCATACTATTTAAAATATCAGAACAAACGTCCAGATTATATTACTGCATGGTGGTCGGTAGTTAATTGGGAGTTTGTTGAAACGTTGTTTAAGCAGTAGCTGCTGCGTGAGATTCGCTTTGTGCTGGGTTGTTACGTTGTTTTTTAGTAGCGCCACTCGCAATCAATCCTAACAAAACGTGGTATTTTAATACCTTATCAATGCACTGATACATCTCTGTGTCGTGCTGTTTAATCATTTCAAGTGCCCCTTTTACTGATTCGATTACTTTGACAAAGTGCGTGTTTATGCAGTTCCCATTAGAGGGCTTTGTGTTGTGAATGAAAGACAGACGAAATGGTTGTAAGCGTGCTTGCAACTGTTCTGAGTTAAAAGATATTGATGGATCTTGTAAATGGGCTTGGTATTGTGCTGTTGCTTGTATCAGAATTTCTTTTAATTCTGAGCACCATTGTTCAATCAGCTCATCGGTAATCACTATTCCTGCTTGCGAATCTGTTTTGTGAGTATCAGGAGCAATAGTATCTGCACCAAAAAGTGCACTTGATAATAAGCTGCTTATGAATGTGCTGTAGAGTAATAATTTCATACATTTTTCCTTATTTATTGAGAGTTTTGAGCGTCGCTGCATAAGCAAGGACTACGTGGTAGGTTTCTGTGTCATATTCTCTTAACAAATCCATAATTGATTTGCGCTCTTGGAGAAAAATATTTTTCAGGCGATTTGTATTGGATTCTAAAGGGTTGAAAACCAGACGTGTATCTCTGAACAACATATCTTTAAAGGGTTGTATTTGTGCTTTAAAGGTAGAAGCATTCAATACTCCTTCTCTTGCTTCATCAAATATGGCATATAATTGTTCTTCAGGAGAGCTAATACCATCAGAGAATACAAAATCTAGTTCGTTCAGTATTTTTTCATTTATAAAATCAGAAAGCCGTAGCCGATAAAATGTTATAGGATCATATTTTTTTAATAGTTGGGCATTGCTAGTTGTTGCAGGTTGACATAAAAATCCTACCACTCTTTCTTTTACTGATGCTACAATGTTTGGATCTTGTAATAATTCTTTAAAAGGAGCCACCGCTGGATTAAAATCATTATTTTCTAGCGTACCATATAATACGGGGCATTTTTTGTATTGGGGATCATAAGTACCATCATTGAGTACGGCCTGCAGCTTTGTTAGTAATTGGGTAACACTAGGTTGCACATGTATTGCTTGAGTACAAGCAGGCATATCGTTTTCCCCAAAAAGTGCACCAGATAACAAGCTGCTTATGAATGTGCTGTAGAGTAATAATTTCATACATTTTTCCTTATTTGAGGAGAGTTGCTGCATAAGCAAGAACTACCTGGTAGGTTTCGGGGTCGTACTTTTCGAGCAACTTCAAATAATTCTTATTTTCTTTTAAGCAGATTCTTGCGATGGTTTGTACGTGCTCGTCATTCCCATAATCTGGCTTATCTAGTAC
>JBAVOR010000019.1:0-11182 GCA_049692255.1 Candidatus Babeliales bacterium | reverse complement strand
GGTCGCATGAACACACGCACGCATGAAGTGTCTGAAGAATTAGCCGACGATATGGGTCAGTAAGGAATACGCATGAAAAAGAGAATTAATAAATTAAAAATTAGCGGGCGTCTTTTACAAAAGAAAGCGCGTCGCCTTTCATTTTCTCCTCGTAAACATTGCCGTTTTTGTGGAAACGCAGAAGTAGAACAATCACTCGATTACAAGAACTCTCCATTACTCAAAGGGTTTTTGACCGAACGTGGTAAAATTTTACCTTCTCGTATTTCCGGGGTATGCACGCGTCATCAGCGTTCTTTAGCGCATGAGATTAAAAAATCGCGTGTTATGGCGTTATTGCCGTACACTTCAAGCGGATATTAAACTCTCTGTATCGATTGATACGCCAAGTTTTTAAGAGCATCAGTTTTATTAAGACTGATGCTCTTTTTGCTTATGGTGTGGCATTTTGTGATTTGATTTGTGTGCGATGGGCCGTTGTTGACCAAATCTGCATGGCGCCATCAAAAGATAGAGTGCAGAGGGTGCTCCCATCAGCGCTCAATAACAGCGTGCGTATATCTGTTTTTGCATCAGTTTCTATCGATTCTCCGGTGTGTAAGTCATAGGCGATAATTGCGGTATGAGAAGTTGATGCATTAAAACGGGTGGTGATAAGATGATTGTTGTCGATAGCTACTGTTGATCTGATAGGAATGCTATTGATTTCACTGCCAGTTGCCATGCTCCATACGGTGATTGTATTTTCTTTCTGAGTTGCTAAGAAGGCGCCGTTAGGGCTTATGAGTGGGAATTGAATGCTCGTCTTTATATATTTCTTGAGCGCACGATTTCTTTGGAGATCCCATTCATACACGTGGTACTGATCGGTGCCATGGGCTGATGCTACGAGCGCAATAAGCCGTTGATTATCTGTGCTGAATTGAAGCTTAATCTGATCAATATCGTCTCTTTTTTCAGGGAGGGTCAATTCATGCGTAAGGGCGGTTGCGTCTCCAGCAACGAGTTTCGTGCAGTCTATTACATTGATGGTTTTGTCATTACCACTGAGCGTAGCAAACAGTGAGCCATCGGTGCTGGCTGCAACTGCTTCGGGAAACTGGGATGTTTCAAGTAAAGGAAACATCTGGTTTGTTTTTGTGTTCCATAAGGCCATATATTGAGTAGTTATAATGACTAATAGTTCTGATGAAATATACATAATGCCTTCAATGAGCGCATCAGATGGAAAAGAAAATGTTCCTGGATTGGTGTCGCCATGGATTTCCCACAGATATACGTGGTCATTGCTTACGGCAGCAATAGTGTTACCGCTTGGGCTTAAAGCAACTTGGGGTAGTAAGGTACTTTTTTGTAGTGCTAAGTGTTGTGATGTGAATATGGGTTCATTTGATTGCTTGTTGGTATTCCACACATATATAGTGTCATTAGGATATACGGCCATAAGAGTGGCGCCATCGGTGCTGAGGTTGATTATAGATGGCCGGCCGACATTTGCTTTATAAGAATTACGCTGCACGAAGTCTACTCCTCTCACTTCTAATGCTATTGCCAAAGGCATTGCCATTTTGAGGGCTGTGGCAATTTTTATGAGCATATTCAGTTCTGATGGAGAGGAGAAATTTTCTACAATAAATTGTTTGATCGCTGCAGCTTGTTCATCCCACTGAGGGTTGTATGATGCAATGTGTAAGAAAGGTTGAACATATTTGTTCCAATCATCATAGCTTATATCAACGTTGATTGGGGCATGCTTGTTTTTTGTATCTTGTAATGCGCGGACCTCGCTCAATTGCTTTGCATCTATAGAAAATCGCTGTCCGTCAGTAGTTTTGATAGTTACCCACACTGTTTTTTGCGTGTTCGTGTTATCTGCTGCCCAAGCAATGGGTGCTTGGGTTACAAGCAAGATGCTCATAGTTAGAAAAGTACTATTCTTTTTCATTAGTTCTCCTTTATTGTGCTCTTGCCTATTTCATATCTTGTATCAGCGTATTAATTGCATTTGTATTAGTACTGTTTAATTTTGTTGTTTCTTTTTCTAATTGGATGATTAGTAAAGCCATGAGGTTATGGTTTAACTGAAAAGGGGCATAGGGTTTTGGATGCTGTTCTGCTAATTGCGTTAACTTGTGTTGATTGGCTGCGTTACTGTATCTGTATATATTCTCCACTATTCGTTGCGCAGCAACTGCGATTCCTTCATTAAGTAAAAGCGGTATGTCCAAGTAATCGGCAATATATAGTAATTCTTCTAATTGTTTATCATTAAATTTTTTTTCTTCAATGGTATTCATGAGTAATCGTTGTCGTTTTTCAGGTGACGTGTATGGAAGTAATTCTTTTAGAAATGGTGCTACATATACATTCCATTGTGCTTGTGTGAGATCGAGAGGGATTGTTTCAATAGTTGTCATATGGCGCAGTACCTTGTTAATGGTGCCAATGCGCATAGCGACTTCTCTCTCAATAGGTAGTGCTTTGTTGTCATTGGTATGTATTATAATGGTAGAGTTCAACTGAAGTGCTGCAGTTACGAATAATGGTATTTTGAGGTGAGTAGCAATTTTCAAGAACTCTTTCTGTTCTTCTGTGGAGGGTAAGTAAGTGAGAATTAGATGTGTAAGTGTCTCAAAAAACATATGTCGCTCATGTTTTTTGAGGAGAGGTTTATTCATAATGAAGATTAAAAATGGTTGTACATATGTATCCCATTGTTCGGCGCTGATGTCGATTGGAATAATCGTCGATTCCCCCCATTTGCTTATGGCAAAATACTCTTCTTCTAATGCACCAATGCTCGCTAATTCAACCGGTGTTATAGGTATTCGTTCTCCATCATTGGTTTGAAGCATGAGTACAAGGGCGGTTTGACGAGCAATATATGAGATATCGGTCATTCCCAATGTATTTGCTATTTTTATTAATTTTTTTCGTTCTTCTCCTTCAGAAAATTCCTGCATTATTAATTTCCGTATTGCGTCTCCAGGAAAACCTTTTTGAGACAATATGGCAAGAAATGGTTGCACGTATTTATTCCAATCGTCATAGCTGATATTGATTGGTATCCGCTGGCCTTTATTGCGTTTATAGAGAGTGTCTATTGTGTCCATATGTCTCGCTTGCTGTGCATCTATAGAAAAGCGCTGCCCATCATTAGTTCTTATGGCTACCCATTCGATTTTTTGTTTTTGTGGCCTTGTGTCATCTGCAGCCCAAGTAGCTGGCGATTGTGTTAAAAGTGCAATACTGATAGATAAAAAGATGCTATACCGCTTCATTTATTTTCCTTTTTCGCAATGCATTCTCTTATGATGAGCGTAGCACGGGATAGTAGCGAAAGTAAATATATTTATAATATAAATTAATATAATAACATAGAAAGCAGTTTTTCCTTGCGTATATCAGGGAATGCATAAAGCTAATAGGGGAATCGAATAGACATTTGCGCCAAAAAGAGGTATTATCTGCAAGTATGATTGAGAATCGATAATTCCCCCCTTTAACGATATGTGGCCAATGGAACGAAAAATAAGAAATCTTGCTATTATTGCTCACGTTGACCATGGTAAAACAACCTTGGTTGATAAACTCTTGCGTCAAGCAGGCACCAAAATTGATGCTGCAGCTGACCGCGTAATGGACTCTAATCAGATAGAAAAAGAACGCGGTATTACCATTTTGGCTAAACAAACGGGGATATTATACGAAGGATATCGTATTAATATTGTTGATACACCAGGCCACACCGATTTTGGCGGTGAAGTAGAGCGTACGCTCCAGATGGTTGAAGGCTTTTTATTGCTCGTCGACGCAGCAGAAGGGGTATTGCCAGGCACACGTTTTGTATTGCGTAAAGCGTTAGAGCTTAATTTGCGTCCCATTGTGCTTATTAATAAAATTGATCGTCCCGATGCAGATATCGAACGCACAGAACGCGCGATTCAAGATCTATTTCTTGACTATGCCACTGACGAAAGCCATCTTGAGTTTCCGATTCTCTATGGTTCATCAAAACTTGGTTTTGCTAACACAACCCCAACCATGGGTGGTGATATGCGTCCGCTGCTTGATACCATTATTAAAACGATCCCTGAACCAAAACCAGAAGCAGACAGCTTGCAATTGCTGGTTACTAGCTTAGACCACTCAGACTTCTTAGGGGCTATTTTAATTGGCCGTATCTTTAGCGGCACTATAACCGTTGGTCAACAGGTAGTGTGCGTAAAAGATGATAAAGTTGGGCGGCCGACTAAAATTACTAAAATTTATGTATTTGAAGGGCTTGCACGTACCGAAGTACCATCTGCAAACTATGGAGACATTGTTGCGGTCACCGGATTTAGTGAGCCGATAGAGATTGGTACTACCGTATGTGATGTAGCACATCCATTAGCCCATGCCTATGTATCTATTGATGAGCCTACGTTGTCGGTATACGTATCGGTCAACGACTCACCGTTTAGTGGTAAAGATGGTTCATTGCTCACCTCGCGCCAAATTAAAGATAGACTCGAGAAAGAGTTAAAGACAAACGTTGCACTTCGTGTAGAACCGACCGATTCTCCTGAAACGTTTAAAGTATCAGGGCGCGGTCAGTTGCATTTGGGTATCTTATTTGAAAATATGCGCCGTGAAGGGTTCGAATTTCAACTTTCAGCGCCTCAAGTAATTTATAAGACGATTAATGGCGTTAAAAATGAACCAATTGAATACGTGGTGTTAGAAGTAGACGCTGACCACCAAGGCGCTGTCATGGCAAAGTTGGGCACAAAGAAAGCGGAACTGAAAGTAATGGATCCGCTTAAAAATAATCGTTTACGCCTTGAATTTGAAGTGCCATCGCGCGGTTTGCTCGGGTTCAGAAGTCAATTTTTAACTGACACGCGCGGTACTGGTATTTTCAACTGTCACTTCCTTGGTTATCAACCGTACAAGGGTGACATTCCTACCCGTACTAAGGGTGCCTTGGTATCTATGGAACAAGGGACAACCACTAACTTCGCGCTGAACAATTTGCAAGAGCGTGGCATCTTATTTGTGGGTGCTGCAGTGCCGGTGTATGAAGGCCAAATTATTGGTGAAAACAGCCGCGAAGGTGATATGGATGTAAACCCATGCAAAGCAAAAAAGCTAACTAACATGCGTGCATCGGGTACTGACGAACAGGTTCGCCTTGAGCCACCACGAATCATGGAACTGGAACGTTGCATGGAATGGATTGCTCCAGACGAGTTGATTGAAGTAACTCCTAATACCATTCGTTTACGCAAAAAACAGTTGCGTGCTTCACTTCGTAAGTAATAATGTATTATAAACTGATTGTTGCGTATGATGGGGCTGCATATGCCGGTTGGCAGGTGCAGCCCACTGCGCGCACGGTGGCAGGGACGTTGCAAGAAACGTTTCAGACCGTGTTTGGTGCTTCCGTTACCATGGTTGGTGCTTCCCGCACCGATGCAGGAGTGCATGCAGTGTACCAAGTGGTACGGGTGCGAACAGACATGGCTATAGAAGCAGCGCAATTAATGCGTGCGTGGAACAATCGATTGCCGGTAGATATAGTTATTCGTTCTTGTGTTGCATGCGATGACACGTTTCATCCACAGCGTAACGTGCAACAAAAAACCTACTGGTACCATGTATTTGCCAAGCGGCCGTTACCACAGGTGAGCCGCTACGGATACTATTACCGCTATCCATTTTCTGAAGAAAAGTTACGTGCTGTATTACAGCTCTTTGTCGGTACTCATAATTTTGCTGCCTTTTGCGTAGCACGTGAATATGATGACACGGTGCGCACTATTGATGTAATTACTCTGTCTTATTGTCGTCGCTTATATGCCTGGCGCATAGAAGTACGCGGTAAATCATTCCTCCATTTTATGATCCGGCGCATAGTCGGCGCCGCCCTCGCTATTGCCTCACACCCAGATCTCTCTACCCATCTTATTACCAATGCACTTAAAACCGGTTCAGTTGCTGCCGAGCTACCCAAGGCGCCAGCACAGGGACTTCTGTTACGTGCAGTGCGGTACGAATCAAACTAATATTTTCTTGTCTTCCCGCTATTTGTTGAGATACCTTAAAAGCGTATTGAAAATTAATCAAGGAGATAAGGGATGAAAAGAATTTTGTTGGGATTATTCTTGTGCGCATTCATTCCAGCGCATGCGTTAGAACACTCATTAAATCAGTTGGCACAGAGGCTTACTACTTTATCGCGTAGCTTTGCAAAAAAAGAGGTAGCAACGACGGAAACAGAAGAGACTAAGATCGAGAAAAAGGGGGGCAAGGAAACTAAGCTAACAGCAGACGTGACAGGAGGGAAAGGGAAAAAAGAATCAACTGAAAAAATAGAATTCTCTATTGCGCTAATGACTGAATGGGAGAAACAATTTCAGCAGATCAAAGCACAAGAAAGTACAGAAAAAGCGACTGCTCTTCATGCACTACTTTCAAAAATAGATACACTCATTGCACAATTAGAAACGCAGTATCCTGATGAAGATGAACGACTAGCGATAACAGGGTATGGACAACTAGAAAAACTGCGACAGAATGTTTTTTTTGCGCTACCAGAAATAGAGGAAGCGCAAAAAAAGCGAGAGCAAGAAGCCAATGAAAAAGATAAACAAGAATCAAACGTGCGCGGCCAACAAGTAGGTCAATTTTTAGAAAGCTTACGTCAAAATAATGAGGCAGTGCATACACAATTAATGGAGCAGTATAAATCACTGTTTTCTTCTGCAGCTTCAAAAATAACATTTGATCAAATGGAACAAAAAGAAAAAAAAATAGCGCAATTGATTGGTTCAGAAAAAGAAAAATATCTAAAAGAACAAAATATTACTGGCGAAAATTTATATGAAGCAATGCGGGCATTTTTAGGAATACCCGGAAATATCTATAAGGCATATTTTAATGATGATAATCGTAAGAAAGCAATTCGTGTCAGTAATGTACAAAGAATGGAAAATTATAGCGCACAACGAGATACATACGGCACTTTATTGGGGCAATTAGTGCAAGAGAGGTATGAGTGTAAACTAGTGTTGGACCTAGATTTTAGGAAGCTTGCAGAAGAATTAGCAGAACAGATAGTTGCGCAGTTGAATGAGCAGATAAATTTTCTTAGTGATTTTATTGACGTATTGCAGGTTGCATTAGCACAAGCAATGATAGGGCAAACAATAATTGACGTAGGCATAAAAGCAATGGTAACAGACTACGATGCTAAGATCAAAGCAGCTTCTGTTGATGAAAAAGTGACACAAGGTCATTGGCAACAATTTCTTGAGGCATATAAAAACGCAAAAGGAGTAGGTGATGATTATTTTATGCCCCTGTATATTGAGGTACAAAAGCAATTAGCGCGAGCTGTAGCGTTAACTGATCATGCGAAGCGAAGTGAAAAATGTCAAGAATTGATTAAGAAGTGCGTTCTATATGTTGCTCAATGGGTACCTGTTCTAGCGGTTGCGCAAGCACAGGAAAAAGATGCAACGTTTAAAAATACGGTAGTAAATCCTTCGGTCTTACTCATAACTCCTTCAGCAATTATTAATGACTGGTTAGATGCGTTAAGCGCATCTGCACGAGAAGCAATACGCAAGATAGTTCATGCAAGTATACGCAGCAAAGTAAGTTTACCTACTATTGCTGTTCCGATGGTAGTTGAACATAAAGAAGATATTCCAAAAACAGAAACTGTGTTACCTGAGAAACTCAGTTGGGAGGAATTAAAAGAAAAGCTTCAAAAAGAAAATATCTATTTAACTCCGATAGGAGGCTATAATTGGGGTTATTTTGAAGAAGTGGCATTTGCACCTAGCGGTACACATGCACATGTGACGCTGAAACAAGTGTATATAAATGCTGTTAAGGCAAAAACAGGCCAAGAGCCATCCGATTCTGATACTATGATTCTTACTGCTACAGAAACATTAGACAATGAAGATTTTAAAAAACTAGCAGGGGAATATAAGATTCATTTGATGCCAAAAATAGAAGATATCCCAACAATTGTTGACAAGCTTATTATGATGTTAAAAGAATCTGCAGAGTGGCGTTCGTTGATATATAAGTTCAAAGTCATACCTCTTAGCCGCATAAAAGCAGACAAAGGAGCGTATTTTAAGAAAAAAACTGGCGAAGTCTTCCCTTCTATAGTGATATACCCAACCAGTGGCAAGGTGCATGCACAAGAATTATTAAATAAAATTTTTGTACTCTTTGCCGCACTAGAAGGAGTCAATGTAACACCGCGGTATAATGCGAAGGTAACCAGTTTGATTTATATCGCTCAAGGAGACGGAGATCATAAAAAAATAGAGAAATTCACCGTATTTTATGAACAGCCCAACAGAATTTATTACAACAAGCAGTATATTAAACCAGATGGCAATGCGGCAGACCATTATTTGCATCATCCACAGACTGGTCAGCCCTTGATCACCCCCTAAGAACGGTGCACGTAATTTGTTTCACGTTTCCTCTTTTTTCTGCCATACTAACGGGTAATTTCTTTGGTTATGATTGTATGTTGTTGGATTGGAAAGGCATCTATGACGACCGGTCAAAAAACGCATAGAATGAGTACGCTATTTATATTTGTAGGTACGCTCATAGCAATACTGTGTGCAAGCGGTTCTTACTGGTATTATACGCAACCGCGTATGTACGATTTTGATTATAAACGGGATAGCGCCTTTATTTTAGATATGTTTCAAAAAAACTGGTATTGGCTTATTGCTGAAGGTTCAGATTTTAGCCCCGAATATTTTTTACTTAATCGTGCGTCATCAAAGCAACCACAGCATTTAGGCAATGAAACCATTAAAGTATTATACAAAGGGGGTACTCCTGTTGGGTTCACTTCCTATTACAAAGTAAAATTTTATAAGGGCAAGGTGCACTTTGTACTCGTTAACGAGCAGTTCCGTTCACAAGGGTACGGGTTGCAGCTGGTTACGTATGCAATCAATGCACTTGTTGCACAAGGGTGCACCGAGATTACGTTAGTCACCCGCGAAAACAATTTCTCTGCGCAAAAAATTTATAAGAGAGCCGGTTTTGAAGAGTATGGCTGTGAAGATGGATTTATATACTTTAAATACACGGTAAAATAAGATGTACTACGATTACAGTAATCGGTCGATGGCAATCTCTTTAAGTATATGTATGTGCGCGTTTGCTTCCGCTTCATTATTTGGAGCAGAGCAAAAGAGAGATCAAGATAAGATCAATCGCCAGATAACGCGAGTAAATGGCGGAACTGGCAGAGTTAAAACAGATCAGGGATTCTCTTTCGAGAAAAATCCTCTTAATAAAATAGCAAAAAAAGTAAAATCAGATGGTGATCATGATACAGCTATATCGAAATATGCAGTATTCAACAAGATAGTTACAAAAAGTCAGAGTAAAGCATCAAGTAAATCGAATGGTCCATCGTTTTTTTTATCTGACTCAGAGTTGCAAACAATTAAAGGTAAGAATAAACAAATATTTACTTCTGCGCCTGAATTACACAGCCTAGAACCACAGTTCAACTATTCGCTATTGGATGGTGATACATCTTACAAGGAAGCAGGGGAATACGAAGAGTCGACAATAGATAAAAAGCGAAAGCTTATAATCAGTTACATTGCAGAGCATAAGGGACGAAAAATTAGTGAGTTACTGAGCCAATGTACAGAATTTGAAATAAATGAATTATTAGCTCCCGGAATAGGTATGCAAGGAACTTCAATGTTGCATGAATTAATTAAAAACTTTATCCAGTCAGAAGAGCAGCTCAAAAGTTGCATGGCTGGAATACAGGCAATAATGAAGTATGGTGATGTAAAAGATGTGTTGGCATTTAAAGATCAGAACCAAGATATGCCAACCGATCTTATTCTTCACAGAAATCCGCAATATCCCAGTTTATCAAATCCATTGTATGATGGATTGCGATGGTTATGTAAGAACCCAACAGCTCGCGGCTCATATAATTGGCATCCGGTATTTACGGCCTGGGGCTTAATGGCATCTCATTCGCATGATTTTTCTAACAATCGTATAACACAGCCGGAATATTATTACCAATAAAAAAACATACTCATATCACATAAAACACCAGGAATTATCTTTATGAAGCATACGATATACAAGCAATTATTTTTATTTGTCGTACTGGCACTGCCGAATTATATATATACAGCAGACAGTAGTAGCGAAGAAGAAAACCCTAAAACCCTTGTTCGCTTTTTTTCTGATCCTAAAATTAAAACACAATTAAAGAGAACAGGATCATTAAAGAAAATAAATATTGATGTACCAGTAAAAACGGATAAGCAGCCTAAGCAAACACTTTTTAGCAAAATGAGTGCGAATATGGGAGCTATGTTCCATTCTCAGGATATATTGTCTTTGCCTAATAAAAAAGTAACTAAGGCTCATTCAGCTGAGCAGAGTTATGGCAGCTATGAGGTAACGCTTAAACATAAAAAAATTTATAAATCAAAGACTGATGGCAATTATGAAGAGTCTTGGTCAGAAATAGAAGTGGCGGAAAAGGCTCTCTTTGATTCTTTGGCGGAATATGATATTGCCAAGTTTGTTATGAATCTCAGTGAACTTGAACAACTGTACTCGCAGTATGATATTGCAAAACATGCTATTAATGCACAAAACAAAAAAGGCGATACTCCAGCGCATATTATTTTGCGAGATATGAAAGGGATAGATACGCGCAATCAATATGAACAAATAGGGTTGATCAGTTTATTGCGTTTAATAACTGCGCAATATGAAAATGAGAATATGAATAAAAAGCTTAAAAACATTGATGGAAAAACCGCGTGCGACTATATTGCAGTATTAAATCATGATGAGTGGTTTTTTTCACAGAAGGTGTTTTTTGGTAAGAAAATTAATGCTTTGTCTCGTGCTATCAATGCCTAACGAATAGGTATATCATACAGGCGCGCAATGTACGGTGCTACGTCAGCAAGTGAATGCATGTGCGTAGTTGATGGTAACGGTGTTTGTGCGATTGCTAAAAATGGCACCGGATTAGTAGTGTGCGCAGTTTTTGGTTGATTTGTTGTGAGGTCGAACAGTTCTTCTGCTTTGCCGTGATCACCGACGATGCATACAATACCGCGCCGTTTTATGACCCATTCTTGATATAACACAC
>JBAVOR010000018.1:0-13248 GCA_049692255.1 Candidatus Babeliales bacterium | reverse complement strand
CTGATGATCATGGGCTTACCGCACTCATTGTTGCTGCGCAGCATAGCAATAATGATATGATCAATGCACTCGTGCGGCACGGGGCGCATATCAACTGGCAAACACCCCAATTACAAACGGCGCTCATGATTGCTGCACAAAAAGGGAATCTTGATATGGTCAAATATTTAGTTAAAAATGGCGCTGATGTGCACCGAGTTGATAAGCAAGGAAAAACAGCTATTGCGTATGCGTATGAAGGCAAAAAAGAATCTGTAGCGGCTTATTTAGAGCAAGTAATTGCAGGAAAAAAAGAATAAATTAGAATGATGAAGTTCGCATTAATGAGGCCTTTGCTGTATATGCTTTTTATCACCATGTTGATACATATGCCCCATATATTTGGCGATGCGGCGAGCGATGATGAAGCGCGTGGAAAAACAGATAAAGGTAAAAGGGAAAAAATTGAGCCATTAAAGATTGGTAACTTTGCATTACCCGCTTCACAGCAGATAGGGCCCTTAATTGCGATTGGTCAGAACATCGTAGACAAACACGATTTTCAGGTATTTTTTTCTACCAATAGTGACCGTGCGCATAATAGAGATAGTACCACGGTGAGCATAAGCCCACTGTATGGAATCACCGATTCTTTTTCATATTTTGCAACCATACCCTTTTTTGTTGAAAATTTTCAGTTACCCAATTCGTCAACGGGCATGGGTGATATCACCGCAGCACAATTTGAGTATGCATTCTATGACAAAACAACACTGACTTGGGAAATACAGATGACCGCATTAACTGGTTTAACCTTACCAACCGGTTCTGCATTCAAAGTGCCCCCTACCGGTTTTTCTGCGCCGGGCTTTGGGTTGGGGGCGACCGCTATGTTTCAAGCACAATATTGGTACTGTTTTATTTCTGGCGGTGCGTTGATGCCTACAAAACGACATATCAAGCGACGAACGACGCAAATTGGTAATCGCTTTGTATATCAATCAGGAGTAGAGCTAGAGTTTGGCAATCCATTTGGATCCATTATTGCCCTCATGGTAGAAATGGATGGGGTGTATATGCAAAAATCGAAAATTAACGGAATTATCACTGCCGGTAAAGAAAATACGATAGCTATTACTCCATCGGTCTGGCTTTCAACGAAACGATTTATTCTTCAGGTAGGTTTTGAATTTTTAGTGGCGCAACCGCATTCAAACTTCTCAGATATCTTTACGTTTGCTGGCTATGTAGCATGGAAATTTTGAAAATGGTATTTAAAAAAGAAGGAGTATCTTAATGGCAACATTCAATCAAGCAGCGTTTAATCATGCAGTTACCTTAATCACTGCAGGTGAAACAACCACGTTCGATTCTAATTGGCAAGAAGAGCAACCAACGCCTGATGAGGTAGTACGTTTTATTAATGCCCATACTATGGCAGAATATGGCCTCTGGTTTTTGGGTACCGACAAAGCGCATTCAACCAAAGCAAAAGAGCATTATGTGTATCCGTATGGGGACCTTAAAACGGTGCAACGCCCCGCGCTTGTTGACACGATTGCAAAAGCAGAAAAAAATGGTGATCACGAGATTGTAAAAGCGGCAAAGCAGCTTTTAGAGCTCGTTGATAAAGAGAAATAAAAATGTGCGCGAAAGCACAAAAGAAGGCGCAACCGACCTCCGTTAAGCCCATGTTAGCGACGCTCACCAAGGAGTATTTCTCTCGTGATACCTGGATTTATGAGCCGAAATTTGATGGAGAGCGGTGCATAGCAATAAAAAAAAATGGTTCAGTGTCATTAGTATCGCGCAACAACAAAAGTATTAATGATGAATATCCTGAATTGGCGGAAGCATTAACAGCACAAAAGGCTGATAATTTTATTATTGATGGTGAAATTATTGCTGTCAATAATAAAGGGATTTCTGATTTTCAATTGTTGCAATCTCGTATTAACTTGCATCAATTAGCGGAAATAGAGGACCATGTGCGCACTGAACCGGTTTTTTATTGCATTTTTGACGTGCTGTATACTAATGGAGCGGATGTGCGTGTGTTGCCGTTAATAGAACGGAAAGCATTGCTTAAATCGTTGTTGCACTATAATCATATGTTGTTATATACGCAGCACATAGTTGGCCAAGGTGTGCACTATTTAAAAAAAGCGTGCAAGCAGGGCTGGGAAGGCCTTATTGCAAAAAAAATAGATAGTAGGTATGTAGGTAAACGATCCCGTGCATGGCTTAAATTTAAGTGCAGCATAGGACAAGAGCTAGTGATAGGTGGCTACACAGAACCGCAACGCTCACGTACCGATTTTGGTGCATTGCTGGTTGGGTATTATAAGAACGGTTCACTACACTTTGCTGGCAAGGTGGGGACGGGATTTAGCCAAGAAACGTTAACAATGCTTGGCAAAAAACTGCGATCATTGGAAATAAAAACATGCCCCTTTGATGGATATGAAGAATCGATGCGCAGTATTCATTGGGTTAAGCCAGTGTTAGTTGCCGAATTCGAATTTGCCCAGTGGACCAAAGGCAATAAATTACGTGTTCCCCGTTACAAGGGGTTGCGCACCGATAAGGCGGCACGAGAAGTGGTGCAAGAGTTGCCTAAATAATGAAGTTCTATTTTTTGTGGTGTTCTATCGGCATAATCAAGCGTGTGTATGTGTCTTTTGATTGATTAGGTAACGATTGCTTATCAGCGTTTAATTGCGCAGCTCCAAGGCATGTACCCTCTGGATTGAAATTGAGAGCGGTAACGGCGTCCAGTGTCACAGTGACGTTAGATTGCGCCATGCTTTTGCTGTAAGGGAGTGAAACAAGGGTATGGTATTTTTCCTTATTCATATCGATTAGGTAAATTGTTTTATTATTACTGAGCGCAACCCAAGCACCATCGTTGGAAACTGCCAGTGCAGTCATAACTTTGTTATACATATCAGTAACAGTAGCACGATATGATTCATACCGCTCTTGATGCGCGCTAGAAACTGATCTTTCTCCACAGCTGTTTTTTTGAACGGTGAATAGGCCATTTTCATTTACCATCGTAGCAAGCGGGTATGTTTTGACGATTCCTTGTGATAGTCGATTGAATGTTATGGTATGTAGGTATAGCGGCTCATAACTTTTCGTCCGCTCATCTGTGCGGATGGTCAAATAGGCAAGCCATTTACCATCTTCCGAAAGAGCAAACAAATCTGCTTTTTCAGCGTATTGATTACTATTCCAGTAATCAGCTAAGGTGGTCAACCATCCTTGATCAGTAGTTGCGCGAAACAAATAGCTTTCCGTTGTATACGCGTCCGTTGTTGATAGATTAATTTTACTGAGAATAAAGCTACCATGTTCATTGATGTGTAGCTTTTTACCAAGCTGTTCACCGTGATGTTTGATAATGAACGGTGATGTGAAGCTACCATGATTAACGAATGGCATTCTTTTTTTAAAATCATCCAGTAATTCTGAGCCAAAAAGAATGTTTGCGGTATTTAAAAGTAATATGATACATAGAAAAAGCATGGGCTCCTTTTTATAGCGAATATTGATTGCCATGGTAATAATGCTCATTATTATAGGGTAATGAATGAAACAAGAAAAGTGAAAGGGATGGGTAGATGTACCATTTTTCATAATCGTTCTGGTAATCAGCACCATAATCGTAATCCTAATGAAGTGACAATATCTAATCATGATCGGGTATTCAATGGCTGAGTGACCAATAGCCCAGCAATAATCCGTAACCCAGAAGAAAAACAGCGCACATTGAATCCTTGCAATAACACCAATAAATTTTTTATGCTGGGCGCATCAATAAAAAGAGGTGCCTGATATGAAATTTAAAGATAGAACAGATGCTGCACAAAAGTTGGCAGCACAGCTTGCTGAATATAAAAATAATCCCAATGTTGTTATTATTGCTATTCCCCGCGGTGGTTTGGCTATTGGTACTGTTTTGGCTAAAGAGCTTCACGCGCCATTAGATGTTATTTTTACCAAAAAAATCGGCTTTCCTGGTAATCCTGAATATGCGATCGGCGCGGCAAGTTTAGATGCGGTCACTATTCATGAGCAGTTTGCACAAGACCCTATATTTAAGGAATATGTGGATGAACAGGTTCCCCTTATTCGTGAAATGCTCAAAAAAAGATATAACGATTATAAAGGCGCGCAACAACCTATTTCGCTTGCGCATAAGATAGTAATTGTTACCGACGATGGCATAGCAACGGGTCAAACGATGGAGCTGACCATTCAATTGATTAAAAAAGAACAACCGCTAAAAATTATTCTTGCCATTCCAGTTGCCCCGCACGATGCGTTAGAAGATCTCGAACGATATGTTGATGGTATTGCCTGTGTGTACGAGCCCCCAGTGTTTCATGGCGTAGGGCAATTTTATGAATCGTTCGAACAGGTGAGCGATAAGGAAGCTATACAGCTATTGCATGAAGCGGCAACAATACGGTGAGACAGAAAAGGAGCGGGTTGCATGTTATTATTTAATACGAGTAATACTGATTACTTAGTTCAACGATTGCCTTTTAAGCGTGGGGCGGTTCTCGTTAAAAAATTTAGTGATGGGGAACTGTATGTCAAATTGCTTGACCCCATTGCAGACGGCACTCCGGTGTGTGTTATAGCATCCACGCAAGCACCTGCCGAAAATCTGCTCGAACTTTTCTTTTTACTTGATGCGTTACATCGCAGCAACGCACGCATTTATGTATTATTTACTTATTTTGGCTATGCACGTCAAGATCGCGTCGCGTTAGGTGAAAGTTTTGCAGCGCACGTTATTGCGCAAATATTAAAAAGTTTTGCGCTCACCAATATGGTTATTGTGCATGCCCATTCACAAAATTTACACGAGCTGTTCAATTTTACCAATAAAATTCCTTTTGAGCTTTTTTGTGCTGCTGCCCAACGGTGCCAAGCAACTATTGTTGCACCTGATACCGGCGCAGTTATGCTCGCTTCCAGCGTTGCTCATTCATGTGCGTTAGAAACGGTATTTATTAGTAAAATACGCCCTATGCAAGAAGAAGTAGTTATCACTAGCATCAGTGGTGAGGTGCGTGGTAAAAATCTATTGCTGGTCGATGATATCATTGCAACAGGCAATACTATTATGGGTGCGGCAACATTTTTAAAAGAGCACGGGGCGAAAAGCATTTCTGTATTTGTAACGCATGGAGTATTTACCAATCATGCGTGTGAGCGTATAGCAGCATGTGCCGCAATTGATGCGTTGTATGTAACAAATAGCTTACCACAGCAAGAAAACAGTAAAAAAATAATAGTTGTTGATATAGTCCCCTTTATAGAGAAAATAATTATTGAATTAAGGAGTTAGTTAATGGTTATGGATGATGCGCATATACGTAATCTTATTGGCCAATGTGCCATTTCTTTTGAAAATAATCGTGCAGAAGATGCATTAATTGAAACAATTGGTGATGCATCGGTAGTATTGATTGGCGAAGCAACGCATGGTACGCAGGAATTTTATGCGCAACGTGCTGCAATTACCAAACGATTAGTAACACAAAAAGGGTTCCGTTGCGTAATTATTGAAGGAGATTGGCCCGATGCCTATACGGTTAATCGATACATTAATAACAAAACCGCATCCAAAGATAACAAGCAAGCAGTGGAAAGTTTGCAAGATTTTAAACGATTTCCTGCATGGATGTGGCGCAACAACGAGATGGTATCTTTTGTACAATGGTTGCATGAGTATAATGCACAATTGCCAGAGTCCGCAATTCCCGTCGGTTTTTATGGCATGGATCTTTATAGCCTTCATCGTTCTATGCGTATAGTTGTGGAGGCATTGGAAAAATTAGATACACAGGAAGCGCAAAGGGCGCGTGAACGGTATCAATGTTTCGAATTATTTCACCATGATCCGCATGCGTACGGTTACTATGCCACGGTGTACCCAGAATCGTCTTGTCGTGTGCAAGCATTAGAACAACTGACAACATTAATGAAAAAAGACATTTCTTTTTTTAAATATGATGCACTCAATTCGATGGAAGAAAAACTATATATGGAACAAAATGCACGCGTAGTTAAAAATGCAGAACATTATTATCGTTCTATTTTTGAAGGCAATCCAGCACATTCATGGAACGTACGTGATAATCATATGATGGAAACAGTTACGCTCATTCGTCAGCTGTTTGAACAACGCTATGATCAAGATGCAAAAGTAATTATATGGGCGCATAATTCGCATATTGGTGATGCGCGTGCCACGCAAATGGCGCAAATTGGTGAACATAACATTGGTCAATTAGCAAAACAAGAATGGGATACTGGTGTGTTTACTATTGGTTTTACCACCTATACGGGAACCGTCTCTGCGGCCCGTGCATGGGAGGGACCCGTTGAGCGCCGACAAGTACTTGTCGCATTGCCTGATAGTTATGAGGCGTTATTGCATCAGGTGGGCATACCCCGATTTTTGTTGCTCAGCAAATGGAATGAGGAACTATATAAAGCGTTACATCAAAAACGATTAGAACGTGCCATTGGTGTACTGTATATACCGGAAACAGAACGCGAAAGTCATTATTTTTATGCACATCTTTCTGAGCAATTTGATGCAATAATTCATATTGATACTACTACCGCACTTACGCCGTTAGATAAAACGGTGGCCTGGGATCGAGCTGAATTGCCCGAAACGTTCCCCTCAGGCATGTAGGTATTTTTAAAAAAATATCATGCAGTAAATCGATCACACAGCCATACGAATGCTGCTAGGCAGGGATTTTGAGATAAAGAGATGTAGTATGCAGCAGCATCTCCTTTAGGGCCATGAACGCTATATTTCCCTAACCAGCCCAGTCGCTTTTCTATTATTTTATTTTCGAGTAAAGATTTGCGTCCCTCCAATAAGAAGTCTGGTTGCTGACAAAATTTTTTATAGGCAATCGCCATGACTGTTTCAAACGATTGATGGCCATAAAATTCGTTACCTCTCTGCTGGCAATGAACGAACAGCGTTGTATTTTTACATAAACAAATCGGAGCAGATGTGCCCTCTTGACAGTCTTTGACCATGCTGTGTGGAAAATAACAATGCCCATAGGCGTATCCGTCATCTTTGTCCTGCCACTGCCACGCCATATGAGCATATGTGTGTGCATCGCTTTTTTTTATTTTAAGATTTAATGCAACAAATGGTTCATTTAACGCAAATTTTTGACCATATAGTTGTTCTAATTGGGTGCGTTGTTCGCAGTGGCCGATATAAAGCATTTCATGACGATCAAATGCAAGAACAGGAAGTTCTTCAGCTATTCTTGTAAGTATGATTCGTTTATTTTTCTGAGCAGATTTAAGGGGCAGCATACAGCTGAATGTAAGCGCTATTGCCAAAGTGATACGATTCATGCACAACTTCCTTATTTTAAAATGAGTGTAGCAGAATCGTATCACTTTATTGCATTAGTTGTCTATTTAAAATTGTTTAATTCAGTTTCTTGCGTTTTTCCTAAGTTAGTTGCAGTGTTGGTTTTTTTGTTATGCCAATCTTTCCATGCAGTATGATGCTTTTTAAGCAAATCTAACGTATCGTTCGTGATTGTTTTAAGAAGGGTATCGCGATCTTCAATGGTAGTTAAAGCAGCGATAGCCTGTATCTCTTTTTTTATCAGCTCAAACATTTCATCATGCTGAGTTTTAAGCAAGTCAAATTTTTCACCAAACGTACCCTTGCTAAAATCGATCCACGCATCTTTGTGCGCCTTAGCAGTATCGAGCAATTTTGTTAACTTATCTGAATCGATAGTGGCATTAATACCACTGGCAAGCATCAGAAGCACCGTTATCGGTAATAGTTTCTTCATAGAATTCTCCTTGATTCGTGATTTTTACACTTTTCCTTATTAAATAATAGTATAATATAAATTAATTGCTATTTTCAATAGTTTTAATGGACAATTACATTGGCGTATTTGATTGATTTTTTATATACTTAACCCATAAGCTCTCTATATCCTTTCTCCAAGGAAATGGCTATCATGAACATTATTGAAACAAAAAATTTAACCAAAACATTTACCAGTGGCAGTTCTGTGGTTACAGCGGTCAATGGCATAGATCTTGCCATTCGCCAAGGAGAGATCTTTGGATTGCTCGGCACCAATGGTGCGGGTAAAACAACTACCATGCGCATGTTAACTACTCTGCTCAAGCCAACCGATGGCACTGCTATCATTGGTGGCTTTGACCTATTAACGCAAGAAATGCACGTGCGCCTATGCATTGGGTACGTAAGCCAGTCTGGTGGGTTGGAGCGCTCAGCAACGGGGCGTGAAAACTTGATACTCCAGGCAAAGATATATAATTTTTCTGATACGCAAGCGCATGAGCGTGCAAAAGAACTTATTACCGCACTTGGGCTTGAGGCATTCGCTGATCGTTTAGTCGAAACGTACTCGGGCGGGCAAAGGCGTCGATTTGATATTGCGTTAGGCATAGTACATAAACCTAAAATATTGTTTCTTGATGAACCAACGGTTGGGTTAGATCCCCACAACCGAGCATTACTCTGGCAAGAAATTAAAAAGCTAAATGAAGCTGGTACCACTATTATTATTACCACCCACTACCTGGACGAAGCAGATGCTTTGTGTAATCGCATTGCAATTGTTGACCAAGGAAAAATAGTAGCACTTGATACTCCTGCAGCGCTTAAGCGCGCAATAGGCAAAGACGTTATCGCGTTGACTATTGCACCAGAGAAAATGATGCACGCAAAAGAACTGCTGATGCATTTGGATGGTGTTAAAGAGAGTTTCGTTCATCATGATGAATTGCATCTAGCGGTACAAGATGGCGCTACCCTATTACCCAAGTTATTGCATGTATGTAATGAGCACAATATTCAGTTGCGTGCCATCGCATTACACCAACCAACCCTTGACGATGTATTTTTGACAAAAGCTGGTCGTACATTTGAATCTGCTAACTAAAGGACTATTCATGAAAAAATTATGGTATGATACTCGTTTAATATTTTGGCGTTCGGTACAGATCTCTTTACGTAAACCGATTTGGATTATGTTTGGCCTGTTCCAACCGATCTGTTATCTCCTGTTATTTTCTCCCTTATTAGAGCGCACTGGCATTGCTGGTGCAGGGCATAACGCATTAACCATATTTGTGCCCGGCCTATTGGTAATGATTTCTTTGCTGGGGCCTGCATTTGTAGGATTTCGTTTAATCGACGATACGCGTGCAGGAGTCATTGATCGATTACGCGTAGCTCCTATTGATCGTCGTGCTATATGGTTGGGGCGTGTATTGCGTGATGTACTGCTTTTAATGGTACAAACATCTTTTTTATTAACGCTCGCATGGCTTGTTGGTCTACGTGCGCCTCTGTTGGGAGTTTTTATTTCGTTAGGCATTGTCGCCTTAATTGGGGCAACTATGGCAATGACTTCGTATACTCTCGCATTTATATTAAGAGATGAAGATGGATTCGCGCCACTATTGCAGTTCTTTTTGTTGCCACTTCAGTTACTTGCGGGCACCATGTTGCCTCTCACGTTAGCACCGTTGTGGCTGCAGCGCATTGCATTTTTTAATCCGCTTTCTCATTGCGTAGCTGCTATTCGTGCGTTATTTATGGGCAACTATATCGATATGGTAGTTCTGTATGGTTATGCAAGCATTGCGCTTGCAGCCCTTGTAGCATTTACCGTTGCATCATCGGTCTTTAATCGGCGAGCGCAGTAGAAAAAAACAAATATTCCCTTTATACTGCAAACGGCTTTTATATATCATGCAACAACAATAGAAAGAGATGCTATGACTATGAGATTCCCCTTTTTCACACTGCTTTTCGTTCTCTGTGTAACTCATCAAGCAATTTTAGCAGATGTTAATACGCGTAATATTTTGTTAGACACTCCTTTGCACATTGCGGTAGAGAATGATGAGAAGGAAGTTGTTCGCACATTACTCGAATTAGGTGCGCATACCAATAGCTGGAATCTACGCGGCAGCACTCCATTACATATTGCTATTGAAAACGAAAATAGCGAAATTGTTGCACTACTTATTCAGCATGGTGCCAACGTTAATCAGGTAAATGTGCTTCAAGAAACACCGCTTCATGCTGCAGTGAAAAAAGGGAATGCGCTCATTGTTTCTTTGCTCGTAAAGGCAGGCGCGCAAACCAATATTAAAAATCTTCTTTTTCAGACACCACTGCATATTGCTATGAACAACAAGAACGCCGTGATTATGAAATTACTGATCGATAACGCTGCGTAGATTTTGCTATTGCACAGCGTGATACGCTTCACACACGTGTTGTACGTCGGTTAACTGACAATGCGGGGCAAAGAGAGTAAGCTCTCCATTTTTTATACGCTGTGCTTTATTGTTTATAACCGCATAGAGCGTACGATCATTCCTCTTTTGTAATGCATGAAATGTTATCATCGCTTTATCAAGTGCGCGGTGTGAGTGTGCATGTCCACCGTCATTGCCCATAACCAAGTAGGTTGTTTGGGGGTTAAGTTGCGCTAATGCGTAAAAGAAGTCTGCTTCTTGCTTATTGGAAACAATAAAATCGCGGTGTTGAAAGTGAACAATGGTGGTTACCTGTAATCCTTTGAGCAACGTGACCGTATTTTCAGGTTGCCACAAGCGATTGTCGTAACGAGTAAACGTTTGTGCTATCCATTGGGGAAACGGAGTTAATGCCATCGATCGCAATGGTGTATCAAGAATAATGGTCCCTCGTTGAATTGCTGCTAATAATTTCTGGCGTTCTTTGTGCCCAATACCAATTGCAGTTAACTGCTTTGTATGGGCAGCAAATAAATGATTATCGTTGAGCAGTGCCAATAAATTAACAATCACTGCGCAACCACGTGATACGCCGAAAAGATCAATCGATTCCAATCCAAGCGTGTCGATGGTATAATTGAGCGCATATAATGCAGGAAAAACATCGGGAAGCTGCCCAAACGAACTTTGGCCTAATTTTCCCAAGATAGGTCGCGCATCGGAGAAATTGAAAGTGACAAGGTTTTCTTTAATAATAGAGCGGTATTTTTTTATCAGTCGTGCGCTATTTTTGGTGTCTCCCCAGCCATGAAAATAGAGTGTAGTATGTGCGCTGCGCGCGCTGTCTTTCATCTGTATATATTCAAGCCGTAACTGGTATCCAAACAGAACATGCTCTTTCTCTTTTTCTCCCCATAACTCTGATTGCCAGGAAACATCGTTCGCTGCGTGAAAATATAGGTTATACGCCTCTTTGAGGGTAGTAAAAAAACCTTTTTTTTCTTTTGCCTGTGCTAACTGTTGCGTATTACACACCAGTGTCATCGTTATAAAAAAGAGCATTTGCATAATCATGTGATTTTCCCATGTGTTGATATACTCTTGTTATCATAGCAAAACTGCACAAATATGCAATTTGTTTTTTTAATTAAAATCCATACAGATAATTATATAAAAGTTGCACTTCTTCTTTGACAAGAAATGAATAAACAGGTGTAATGAGGCTATTATTTTTTATGCCAGTTAGAGGAATAATATTATGAATATGCGCACTATTTCCGCCCATTTGCTTTTTATTTGCATGATAGACAATTTTTACACGGCAAGAGCTACTGTTTTTGATATGAATGTGGGAATAGGGGTGCTCTCGGGGGCGTTAACGACGTTTGGCAGCATGTATGCGTATAACAAATATGTAGATTGTAAAGACAAGCAGAAAAAAATTTCTGATTTGCGCGAAGCGGTCGATACCCTTTCAGGGAGATACCGGCCAATAACCAGCGCTTTTGTAGAAGGAGCTCAGCAAGAACATATGAAGGCGCAAGTTGGCCTTTTGATTAATACAATGCGTGAGAAGGATAGTGAAGCAGAGTTGAACAGAGATATTGCAACCTTATCGAAAAGCCTGTCAAATGCACAACCACTTTTGCATGCGCCTATGGAAGAGCCTGCGCAAGAAGAACTAAAAAAAGTGGTGCAGCGGGCAGAGTTGTTGATGAAGCAGATTGTTAACGCTCAGGAGTATGTCAAGCACTCAAAGCAAGTGAGCTCGTTAGAAATAAGCTTTAGCATCTCAGAAAGAATTTTATGCGCCGTTACTCAATATGATTGCATCTGGGGTTGCAGCAGATGCTTTTAGTTTTGAGCAAATGAGTGTCATGCAAAGTAGGGTGCATACCCAAAGGGCAAAAGCATCGTTATGTGATCTTTTGCGTACCGATATACAGCTTTTGCAAGAACAGATCAATAGCTGTAAACACGCCGTAGTGCCAGGCACTACGCAGGCGTATGCTACCGAACTGAACCGATTTATTGCACATGCAGAACCGGTGCTTGAGCAGTTAAAACAGGCTTCTTCATTTATGTATGCAAATGAAGTATTTTTGCCATTATATGATTTACATAAAACAGAAAGAGAGAAGCTGCAATCATATGATGATGCGTTAAAAAACGGGGAGCTGTTTGCGTATGTGCAGTTAGCAAAAAAAATAGATACTGATTATAAAGAAATACAAAAAAAAGTTAAGGGAGCGGAAAATTTTTGCCAGCTTCATGTGTGCGATGTTTTTGAAAAGAGTTTGCTATCTTCTGGTATGAAGATGTTAGATGAGCTAAACGCACGGCGTAATGCACTCGTACAGAGTCCGGAATATCACCGTGACCTTACGGATGCGAAAAATCATGAACTGCTTATCAAACAACAAGATCAATTGCTGCAGATAGAATTAAATAAGAAACGAGAGCAAGATCTTCGTGCGCAGGAGCTTGCTGTTGAGCAGAAAAAAGAAGATCTTAAAGCGTCTATGCGCACAATTGAAACGTTGAAAGAAAGAATGCGTAATTTGCAAGAGCAGCTGGCGCAAGAAAAGAATGATGGAGTGCAAAAAAAGGCAGAGAATGTTGTAATGAGTGAACAGGTCAATGCGCTACAGCGCACCATTGCGCAGTATCGAAAGGTTTGTTCTGAGCTTGCGACAGAGATAAATCAGCTTGAGCATATGATTTTCCATCCATCACTTAATCCCGAATCGGACGAATACGCAACGGGGATGCAAGGGAAATTTACCGCACTTAAAGAGTGGCTCAAAAAGATCCCGGTATCGTAAACAAGGGGGTTCTTGAGAACTTGTTCTTGCTATTTTTTGCGCGTGTGATGTAGAGTAACAGAAAACATCGTTACAAAAAAAGGAGTAATATCGATGCTTATGCTGTACCTACGCT
>JBAVOR010000017.1:0-6530 GCA_049692255.1 Candidatus Babeliales bacterium | reverse complement strand
ATTTACTACTGACAAAAAAGGTATCTCTACTTTCAATCACCTGACCAAATCTGGCAGGGAAAATCAGAGTACACAGATACATGTCCTGAAAATAATAATAAGTAAACAGAGACGGATCTAAAGGGCAAAGGCTACAGTTTTTTATCATTCGCCGTTGCTCCACTACACTTCATATCATCTACGAAATGCTGTGGCGTAATTCCGCGCAAAATAATGGCTTTAAAGTTGTTATGCTTCATTTCCCTTGCTTTTATTCCCCCTCGGCTGATAACGTGCATTCTTGGTATTAATATCCATAAAAAAGGATCCGCTAATGACAAAAAAAGCGCACGATTATTCTATGCTGGGGACCACCGTTAAAAAATTTATTCAATCACTTGAAGGGGGCAAACCGATTTACACCCTCACGCCGCAAGAAGCACGCAACGTACTGATAAATGTACAAAAAAATACACCGGTAACTTTATTGCCGGCAGATATCGAAGAAAAAACTATTCCCGTCGGACCCAAAGGGTCGGTCAAAATTCGCATTGTACGACCACAAAATAATAAACAAAACCTCCCAATAATCATCTACATGCATGGAGGAGGCTGGATCTTGGGTAATGTCGATACGCATGACCGCTTAGTGCGAGAGATTGCTCATGGCGCGCAAGCCGCAGTGGTATTCGTTGAGTACACGCTGGCACCTGAAGGTCAATACCCAACGGCCCACGAAGAAGGGTATGCAGTGGTGGAATGGATAGCAAAAAACGGCGCAGCACTGCAGATGGACACAACACGCATGGCTATTGCTGGCGATAGTGTGGGCGGCCTAATGGCAACAGCCATTGCATTAATGTGTGCAGAGCGCAAAGGCCCTCAATTTATGATGCAACTGTTGTTATACCCAGTGACCGATGCGAACTTTGAAACCAAATCATACCAAGAGTTTGCTACCGGTTATTTTCTTGAACGTGCCGGCATGCAATGGTTTTGGGATGCGTATGTGCCCGATAAATCTATGCGTAAAAACCCACTCGTTACTCCGCTCAATGCCTCACTCGATCAGCTCAAACAGTTACCGCCAGCGCTAATAACTGTGCATGAGTGTGATGTGTTGCGCGATGAAGGCGAAGCATATGCGCACAAATTAATTGCTGCTGGAGTGCCGGTCATTGGTTGCCGCTACCTGGGCGTTACCCATGACTCTTGTATGCTTAATCCATTGGCAGATGCACCAACGGTACGGGCAATGATAGCGCAATCAATTGATACGCTCAAGGCGGTATTTGAAAATAAAAATTCGCCGTTTAAAAAAGCGTAACCCTATGCGCTCATCCTGCCTGCCCGTCGAAGCCTTCTGCTTCACTCTTTGAGTTTCAAAAAACAGGTTGGCGTAGTCGGGAGTGTTTGACGCAGTCAAATGTATCGAAGGATATGAGCGCTTCATTATTTTACTCGGGCACCTTTCTTCAATCTTGCTCAATTGGTTTGCAAGATTAAGCGAATCTATTTTGTTGAGGTCTCAGGAAGGTGCTCAATAATAAGTGGTACATACCGGAGCTGGAACTTTTCTATCCTATCTCCCCAAGCAGACGCTTTGCTGCTACTTATGTGATATCCGTCCAAAAATTCTCGCGTTATGAAACCAGAAATAATAGATCCGACCAGCCACCCACCCGCACGTAACGCTTTTTGGCCATATGTATTTGATTGAGTACCATAATAATAAGAAAGTCCTGCGAACCCACAAGTTAATATACCAAAAGCAATGGTACAATATCCCTTAACGACAGCTTCTGATCCCCTGTCATCTTTAATTGCTTGTAATTGCGCGGGATATTCTTCTAGCAATCGTTTTCTAAGGAGAGCAACCTGCTCTTTATAGCTAGGTTCTTGAGAAAATTGAGTTTTGAAATTTTTTAATTGGGTAGCCAATTTAGTATAAGCACCTTCCTCCTCATAGAAAGAATATGAATAATAGCCATAATCACTGCATATCTTCATATCAAAGCTATTTTCCACGGATTCTAGTATGGCTGGAACTTCTTCTCCAATCGTCCGATTGTTCATGCCATGCAGATAAGACGTGAATATACAGACAGCAATGCATAATTTCTTCATGATTTTCTATTCTTTTTGTGTAATTCAAGCTGATAATGCACCACAGTATAAACAATCTACTTTTGATTGCAAGTTTGTTAACTCACGTGTGGCGCTGCTTGCACAATTGCATCAATTAATAGTTTGTACTGGCTATACGGCCGCGGGCAGTGGCCATCGAAATAGTGGCCTGCGGCTAATTTTACTGCATCAAAATTGAGTGCTTGTTTTTTGGATAGGCGATGATCGTAAAAGTCCGGTATATCTAAAAAAGAGACGCGATTAGTTTTGGCGCGCCATTTTTGCACTGCTGCATACAACACGCGCTCATCGGTCGGAAAGCCCCAACCTAACTCTGACCATTGCTTTATAAGTACTGGTATTTGAGCAACATCGCTGATACCAAAAATTTCACCGTATGTACTGCCTCGCGCAGCGGTATAACAAAATGGATACCGATAATAATATTCAGAACCCAATGATTCGGGGTATTCGTGATAAATAAGTAAGTGATCATCGGGCACCTGTGCACCATATTTAACAAAGAAATCGGACGACAGCGGAATCATATCAATATCACCTAAAATGCACACCTCATTTGGGTACAAAATAGGTAATAACATGCGAATGGTTTGTGCATGTAATGCGGTAGACACCCCTTTGATGGGCTCAACATAGATCACTTCGATATTTTCATCAGATACATCACATTGCGGCGGCACACCACCGACCACTGCAAAAGTTACTTTTTTAATGCCCACAATATCTTGCCACCAATGGGCTACCGCTGGCCAGAACTCTATGTAATTACGATTTAGGTCACTGGCAATAATTACGCGCTCTGGAACGAGCGCATGCATGGTGCTCACACACAAAAGTAAAGTGAGTATGAAACCCTGGAAATTAATTTTCTTTGCGCTCGTCCTGAGTGCCCGATGAAGCCTTGGCGCAGTCGGGTGTATCGAAGAATGCCGAGCGCTCATGTCCCTCGATACTATCGCTACGCGATCACTCGGGATGAGCGCTCCTTCTGTATCCCTTTTATTAATATACATTTCGATCTCCTTTTTTTTATACGATTATTCATCAAATTTTTTACTACGTAATCGCTTTACTTCACTCCGCTGCGCTTTTTCATGCAAGCGCGCTTCTTTTACCCCTTCAGGTACTTTCATTTTTTTACGTTTTTTTGGTACGTATAACGCTTTGCGTACTAAGGTGGCCAACTGATCAAGTGCTACCTTTTTGTTATGTAACTGGCTGCGTGATACCGATGCGGTGACAATTAATTCTCCTTGCGTAGTCAAACGACTTGCTAGTTTTTGTTTGATGAGTTCTTTTTGCGCCACCGTAAGCGCATTGCTTGTATCAACAGACCAGCGCACTTCAATAGCAGTATTTGTTTTATTCACATGCTGTCCTCCAGGCCCACCTGATCTGCTTGTTGCAATGACTAGTTCATGATACGGAATTATTATTCCCTCTTGAATAAACAGATCTTCTTTCATTATTTAAAACCCCCTTTTTGCCATGGCTTGTTATAGAACAAAGATACTGCATTATTTTTGAGCAGGTAAAGACATTCTATATTTTTTCTGTTACCGTTACGTTCAAAATTAGGTTGGAACTATTAGAAAAAGGAGCATCATGAAGAAACTGCTGATGACCAGCATGTGTTTGAGCGTATTCGCACTTTCGGCTATGGAAGAACCATCAATTAACACTATAAAAGAGGCATTTGAGACAAAAATAGCCTCTTGGCCTGCTACCGAAAATGCAACTATTACCCATACCGCCCTTACCACCGTTGGCCTTCCATGGGGAAATGATCTTAAACAAATTTCGGCACACATTCCTTGGCATATGCACGGGGACTACGAAGAGTTCTTTAATAAACTAGCTGCTGGTGAGCGCCCTATCGACCATACGCTCCTGATAACGATTTACACCAAAATGAAGCAGGGTAGATATTGTAAGCTCTCTTCTGAACAATATCTACAATACTTGCTGTGGCCAGAACCGGTTCGCGCAGTCGCAAGCATTTACGTACAAAAAGAAACAGAAAAAAAATCGACTTGCGTTGTGCAATAAATATACCAATACCATTGCATCTGAATTAACAATAATAGTTAAATTATAACAACTATTATTACCAAAAAAGGGTTGTTATGATGTCGATTATTCTTGGTGGTGTTATTCTATTGCTTATCTATTTTTGTTGCATGGTTGCAGTACTCCAATTAAAAGGAGACACGAGCATTGGCAACTTCACCTGGGGGGGCGGCGTATTGCTGGTGACCCTATACACATTTTTAACGTTAAGCAGTTTTGCTACACGCCAAATAGTGGTCACCGTCATGGTTATTGCCTGGGCATCCCGTTTAATTATGCATGTATATAAACGATATACGGGCACAGATCCCCGTTTTATTGGCTGGCATGCTCAAGGCTTACATGCGCTCATTGTTAATACCGTGTGGGTATTCGGCCAAACCATTATGATCGCTGCCATGAGTTACCCCATAGTTCTTATTAACCTGTATGGCAACAACAGCCTGACTATCGTTGATATTATTGGTGTATTAATGTGGGTGTTCGGCTATTGCTATGAAGCAATCAGCGATTACCAATTGGTAATCTTTATACGTGATCCACACAATACGGGGAAAGTGATGCAAACGGGCTTATGGTACTATTCTCGCCATCCGAACTATTTAGGTGAAATAATCATGTGGTGGGGCATCTATTGCATGGCACTTTCTGTGCATCTGGGCTTCACCGCCATTATCGCACCAATGACTATTATGCTCATGCTTATATGTATTACTGGCATACCATTGCTCGAAAAAGCAATGGCAACTAACGCACAGTATCAAGAATATAAGCGCACCACGCCGACGCTTATTCCTTGGAGTAAGTAAACTAGTTTGCTAGCAAGCTAGTTTAAGTTCTTTAATTCTTGCATCAATACATATCGGGAAGCAGTGATACTGCCTATCATTTGATAAATATCATTTTTACCTTGTATGCTTGAATTAATATAGGTATTAATAAGACCTTGATGCTCCGTAAGCGTATCAATCAGTTTTGTTTGCTTTTTTATCATGTGATTTAGTAACCGCTTGAATTCATTTGTTTGTCCTCTGTCTCGTAGTTCTTCTCCATGCTTAAGATGCTGTGATGTCGTCTCAAGATTATGTCCCACCTCTTTCCATATTTCTTCAGCCTTGTTTATTTCAGTAAGCCTCAGCAAAGAGGTAAACAAAGTTCCCATTGTTCGCGCTAGTTTTTCGCGTTCATCCATAGCAAAACTAGTACCGCTCAACACAGCACATGCAACAACCGTCAGCAAAAAAAATCTTTTCATGCAATTCTTTCAGAAAAAAAATAAAAAACATACACATAGAAGAGTACGGAAAAAGAGTATGAAATGCAATAAAACTATTGTTTTTTGCATATTCCTTGTGATAAAAATTAAAGAAAAGATTATAGGAGATGAAGATGAATGATATGAAACTAATTTTTGCCTTGATCGTTGTCAGCCAGGCCTGCTGCTTTGCCGCAACACAAAACTTAATTATGATTACACAATTTGATGAAGATGATGAAAATATCAGCCAATTTGAAACCAATGCAAATCTAACAATATTTATTAATGCAGTATGGGATAAAAAAACACCTATTTTAGTTAACGGCCACACACTCAAGAAACTATTGATATATCGCATTATAGCGTATGAGCTGAGTAAGCAAGAAACAGAGAAAACTGTTACGTTCGATCTAGAAAACTTTATAAAACAAAATTACCCCAAGGATCTTATTTCTCCAAATATTGACACCACAATTAAAAAGCAGATTGCGAGCGCCCAGAATGCCATCAAACAATATCGAGAAAAGAAAACAAACATGGACTCTGTTGGCGTTGCAACAATACTGTCCCATTATGCACCACTACAGTCAGAAGAATGGTATTTTTACGACATTAACAATAGCGGGTATTATCTGTGCGTACCTACCAACTTGCAATATACGCAACATATTAAATTAGGGTCTCCCATGATACCTATTCCAACTGATTGGTTGCGCGATACCACATTTATAACTAATTTAGTTACACCACATAAAGGAGATGATGCTACATTTGTTGATACAGTTTTAAAAGTTATCATGCCCTCTGCAGATCCAAAAATTGAATCGGTACAAGAACAGGTCCAGTGGTACTTGCTTTTATTAGGCCATGGAATTGCAACCGGTACAGAAAGCACCCGAGATATAATCGCCTCATTTACCATAGAGACCTTCAGAAAGCTCCTCTTATTTTTTAATAATCTCGGGTCAATAAAAACATTCACCTATGTTTCCTGTGATGCCGGTGGCCACCATTTAAAAGAGCCCTACGAGCTGCTGAACCAAAAACAAAATCTAGCGCTTGATCTGAACTATAC
>JBAVOR010000016.1:0-71005 GCA_049692255.1 Candidatus Babeliales bacterium | reverse complement strand
GAACTATACCGTTATTTCAAGCACTTTTTTTCTGAGTTCAATGGTACTTAAATTAGATATTAAAGCAGCATTTTCTCCTTTTTTTACCCGCCTGCAAGGATATATGGTGAATGGGGATGGCAATCTGAGAGAAATTGTACAATTAATTAGTAACCCTTTTCTTATTAATACCAAGATCATCCGATCGATACCTGCTGTTCGCTTTCCTCACACACAATGGTTCAAACTGGACAAAGAATATGATGATATTCAGCGCATCACGCGCATACAAGCAATGCGGGCTTTTGCAGAAAACAGACCCACTACCGTTATCAACAAGAAATATCTTTTTTTCGATTTCTATCCACAGCAAAAATCTGATGCTCTCTATTGGATCTATGCACCAATTTCTTTGCATATTAATCAAAACACCATGCCCATACTATGGACCAATATGCCAGACGAAGGGATACTGTATGTTAAAGAGTTGCATAGTCCCACTGTTTCATTGGCTTCTCTGTTAGAAAGTATTATAAATAATCCTTCAAAAATACCGACCAGCTATTATTTTGAAAAAATAGTATGCGCACCGCTCACTGCTCAAAGTACACAAACTACCACGCTCAAACAGGTAACCATACACAAAATGAACTCATTTTTCAGATGCACTTTTATGACCTCTGGCAACGCATGGTATGAAGCGTTGCTCACCGGCATACCTTTATCTCAACCATATGATGCCCCAAACATTGTTGCACGATGGTTACAAACCTTAAAACAATCTACGCCCATGCCCGAACAGGAAGTGCCGCCCACAATTATTGAACAGATACAATCTATGCAATCAGTCGTACAAGCACAAAAAAACAAAATAGATGCGTTAAAACAAGTGCAACAAAACCCAGAACCGGAAAAACCAGATCAAGCGAATCAATTAATCGATGCATTACAAAAGCTACAACAGGCATATACACAGTTGACTACTGCACTATCTCAATAGAAAAAAAGGAGATATATGAATGTTCTAAAAATAGTTATTGCACTCACTGTTCTTAACCATGCCTGTTCTGTTGCTCAAACGCAGCCACCATTTTAAACTTGCATAGAAATAGATATATTCAATGATAATAGTACCCGCAGCACAACAGGATTAAATTATATGGTAGTCTTCTTTCTTACTCTTATTGCGTTGCTGTGCAACATATCGCATGCACAACAACCACCTTTTTTAACTACCCCAAGCAGCTGGGCTGAGCAAACATTAGCGCAGATGACGCTCGAACAAAAGGTAGGGCAACTGTTGTGTGTAGCAGCCTGTTCTACCAGACTACCGCGCATCACGCTGATAGCCCATCGTCTATTTGGTGCGTACAATACCGACCCTGCATACGTGCAACAGCTGATTGAAGAATATCATGTCGGTGGCGTGATATTCTTATACAATAATGACCCTCTCAGTCAAATGGCAATGACACAACAGTTTCAATGCTGTTCGCGCATTCCATTACTTATCGCGCAAGATTGCGAATGGGGCCTTGCTATGAGTCATAAAATGCGGCCAGAATTGGTAACACAGTATCCCCATGCACTCACGCTTGGTGCTATTACAGATACGAATCTTATCTATCAATTGAGTTTAGAAATTGGACGGCAATGTGCTGCCATTGGAGTACACATAAATTTGGCTCCGGTGACAGATGTAAACAATAACCCGCGCAATCCCATTATTCATGATCGGTCCTTTGGTGATAATCCGGAGCGCGTCGCACAACACGCAACTGCATTTGCACGTGGATTACACGATGCGCATATTTTAGCAACAGCGAAACATTTCCCTGGCCATGGCGACACTACTATTGACTCACATAAAATGTTACCCGTTATTGCGCATAGCGCCCAACACCTCGAATCAGTTGAACTTCAGCCATTTGCACAGCTCATTGATAATGGCATTAGCGCTGTAATGACTGCGCATTTAAGCGTACCGGCACTTGATAGCTCTTCACAGCTGCCCACCAGCATGTCACCGATTATTACTACCCAGTTACTTAAAAACAAACTTGGATTTCAAGGCTTGGTGATTACTGATGGTATGGGCATGCGAGCTATTACCAACACGTATGAAGCAGGCTATGCAGAACTGTACGCATTTTTGGCAGGCGCTGATATTATTTTATGCCCCACCGACGTGCCCCTTGCCGTGCAGTTGATCAAGCGGGTAGTAGAAAGTGGCAGCGTGTCGATAGAGGAGTTAGATGCACGGGTATTAAAAATATTACGTGCGAAAGAGTGGGCTCATATACATGAACGCAGGGAGGCGAGCTTGCAAAACTTAGCGTTCCTCACACGGCCAGAAGCAATTGATTTACAAAAACAGCTGTATCGGGCTGCAATTACTGTGGCTCAACAAGCAGATACAGTATCATGTAATCAAAATCTTCTCGCATCTAGCTGTTTATTTCTTATAAGCAAGCAGTTTAACACCCCTATCTATGATACATATGCCCGCTACTGCCCAGCAACGTATTGGTCTCCAGCGTCCACAAAGCATGCAATAGAAGAATGTATGGCTATCGCTTTCCTATACCGCTCCGTTATCATTGCCATCGGAGACATGCATAAGAACGCTGCAAAGAACTTTGGCATTACCGCCGAAACCATTGCTCTGATTAACGAACTTACCAAAGCAGGTAAAACGGTTACCGTTGTTCTATTTGGCACTCCGTATAGTGTGTCATTAGTGCGATCAGCAGACACTATTATTGTTGCTTACGAAGAGATCGGCCCTGCGCATGAAGCAGCAGTTGATCTACTGCGTGGAAATTTGATATCAATAGGCAGAATGCCAGTACAAGCGTGAGGCGCTGTATCAAATAATGCGGCTCAAAAAGCGCTCATCCTGCCTGCGCCCGATATCCTTCGATAAACTCAGGACGAGCGCAATTAGCTTTCGGGACGAGCGCTTAGTCTTGCCTTTTTTATCGGTTCGTGTAGACTAATTCTATTAGACCTAATTTATTCAATTATTTCATTTCTCATGCTCTGTGTTTCTAGCGGTGTAATAGAGCAAATCAAAAAAACAGTGTTGTTATACATGCATTTCGCGTGCATTGCGCTTTTTGCTCTCTGAAAGGATACTTTTATGTTCAAGAATATGCTTCCTGTGTTTGTTATTGTCATGCTCGCTATCTTAATGATCGCGCCTTTGTCATTTTACATCGTTAATCCCGGCTATACTGCATTGCATTTACGCTTGGGCGAAGTAATTAAGGTTCAAAAGCAGACTGGTGCGTATCTAAAAATACCTGTCATTGACCAAATTGCGTATATCGACAATCGTATTTTAAAGTCAGAAGAAGAGACTACCGCTCTTACAAAAGATTTGCAGCATGTTTCTATCGGAATAGCTATTAACTATACTATAGAAGATGCGTTTAAACTGTATGAAAGTGTTGGCACTCATTTTGAAGAGATCATTATCGACCCTCTTTCACAGGAATGTATCAAAGCAGTTGTTGCTAAATTTACCGCTGAAGACCTTATTCAGTATCGTCATACCGCAAAAGATATGGTATTTAATGATTTGCGTGACCGCTTAGCATTGATGCATATTAAACTGATCGATTTTAACTTTGTACATTCTGATTTCTCGCGTGATTTTATGCATGCAGTAGAAGAAAAGCAGATCGCTGAACAAAGTGCTAAAACAGCAAAAAATCTAACAGAAAAAGTAAAAGAAGAGATGATTCAAGCAAAATCGAAGGCAGATGCAGAAGCATATGGACTCAAGGTAAAAAAAGAATCAGTGACACAAGAACTGATTGCGTTAAAAAAAGCAGAAGCACTCATTCGCGCGATTGAAAAGTGGGATGGACATCTGCCCCGTGTTGCTGGCGGCAACACGCCATTTTTATCAATGAATGATATAGGGTAACAATAAAAGCGAAAATTTAAAATTATAAAGGAACCCACATGAAAAAAAGCATCTTGATACTAGTAGCGGTAGCAGCTGCCTCCACTGCGTGCTTAGTCACCTATATTTCTGCACGCACTCCACGCATTGGCATTCTATTGGGTAGCACACGTAATGACCGCTCATCCGCAAAAGTTGGTGCAGCACTCTTAAAAATCATGCGTCCCAATAAAAAGATAACTGCTGAGATTATTGATTTACGCGATTTTAATATCCCATTCTTTGCTGATGCTACGCCACCAGCAACGCGTACTGTTATTACCGACCCTATCATACAAAAATGGTCTGACGCTATCGCGCACTACGATGGATTTATTATCGTAGTACCTGAATATAACAGCAGCTTTCCTGGCGTATTGAAAAACGCACTTGATAGTCTATACGTTGAATGGAATAAAAAACCGGTTGCCTTTGTTGGTTATGCCGGCGGCCCCAACGGTGGCGCAACTGCTGTTGCCCATCTGACTGTAGTTGCTAAAGGGCTGCAGATGGTTCCGGTAGCAACAACTATTACCATCCCTTCAGTCTGGAAGGCGTTTAATGCCGATGGCACTTTTATTGATACAACTATTGCATCACAAGTACAACACATGAGTGATCAACTGGTGAGCATCTACTCATCAGTGGTCAGAACAGTTATCAATACTATTAAACAAAAAGCAATCGCTACATATCTTAAATGCAAACACGCACGGTATAAAAAAATAGCATAAGCTTTTAGCTATTTGTCACTCAGCTCTAGTTCGCGTATACGATGCATAGCTGTTGCTTTAGTTTTTATATTTTTAAATTCTAATGTTATATCTTTAACTACTGCTTTTTTGCTTGATTTGTTATATATAACAGAAGCACTTTTATCTAATACAACGTCTGAATAGAGCGACCTAGAGCTGAGCAATGTATGGTATTTGTGTTCCATCAGATAACGCGTAAAATCATTGTGAAGTATGTTCTCGCTCAGAAATGTTATGCACACTGGGTCCCCATCTGTCACCTTCATAGTAGCCGGACAATCAAAAAGGATTTCCCTATGATTCGTCTGTGTATTGCGCACAGTAATATCTATAAGGGATGCAAATGATTTTGTATAGATTTCTATCCATTCCTTATGTTGAAATGGTTTCCTATACTTGAGATCAACGTGTATAGGAAACAGAGATATCGTATTTTCTCCACCCACGGTACGTTGACCCGGTATGCCAACAAAATATGAAAGATTTGAATATCCCTTGCATGCAACTTTTTCTGTATCTTGTTCCATTGCGCTTATTAATGGCGCTGCTACCAATAATGCAATAGATAGTCGTAGTTTCATTAGTACTCCTGCCAGTTGTTACTGTTTTGTGAAATCATCGGCTAGTATCGACTTATTATAACCCTGCGTAGCTATCTGCACCATACTGCTGTCAACAATATGCGTCGCTTTTTTACGAGTTTGAGAGTTATAGAAATCGATTTGTATATATTGCAATAAGGCTGCTTTTTGTTTTTTGTTATACGTCACAAATGCCAGCTTATTCGCACTCAGTCCATGGACATTTTCGAGTAAGGAGGGATACTGTGCTTGTATCAGATGCATAAGATAGGAATCAAGATTACTATTTTTCTTTGTAAACCGTACTTCATATGTATCAGTCCTTTCTTCTACCCTCATAGTATCAAAATCATTAAATACGTGCCCTTTCCCAGGCCTGTTAGGCATGTAATACAGAAGCTCTATTACTCGATTGAATGATTTTGCATAGAGTTCGGTTAATTCTACGTAATCATGATTTTTAATAGGGTTTAATAGCACGTAGCCATTAATATACCGTTCTATTTTTTTATTATCTATGCAGGTTTTGACCTTTACCAGAATAGGATATTCCATAGCCGCTAGCTTGTTCGGTGTCTGGTTCATGGCATGCATTCTTGCAACACTTAACAGCAATAGAGATGCGGTAAATAAAATTCTACTCATCGGTTTTCTTTATCCATTATGTAATAACTATTGGTAATGATACTATTGTATAGGAAAATACAAAAAGAAAAAAGCATTTGCAATTCACTGCAATAGTTGACAAGATGGATATATTTGCTATAATTATAGTGAATTATTCATACTTATTTATTTTTAAATGGTGGTACTATGAAAAAACTGATACTCATTTTAGCTGCAGTTGCATCCCTGCAAACACGTGCAATGAACCATACAGCAAATAGCGGAAGCCAGAAAAATGAAATGCCGAGCTTTAGCCAATGCGCTGCTACATTGCGTGCTTTGTCTAATATGCATTCAAGACCAAAAGATAATACAGCAGTGCATGAAGCTATTGGGGTTATTCGTGAGGAAAATAGAGCTATTGCTCCTTTTGCCGCAAGCGCGAAACAAATAAAAGAAGCTAAGGGAATTATACAGACCAACAAAGAAGAAGAATCGCCCCATTTAAATCATATCAAGAAAACCGTTATGCATCATTGCACACATACCCAGCCAACTCCATCGCTCCATATTAAGGGCTATCCCACAGAGTTAATAGAAAAAAGAAAACAAAAAGTTACCGATCTTTCTACTCTATTAACAATCTTGAACGGTCAGAGTGCGATACCTCAAAAGATCGATCCAATAGAGCTATTAAATATGATTATGCAGGCAAATTATCAATTGCTATCTTTTAATAAACAAGCAGTTCAGATGTTGCATTATCAATTGAAATTTAATATTTATTGCTACCTTTCCACTACACAAAGCGTACGTTATGATGGCATGCATACTGCATTGCGTCTTCGTAGTCGTGGTCAATAAATTACTGGCATTCGCTATTGTTTAGCAGGCATACCACAGTAATAATGCTGCGATCACTGCATTGATTATAATAATGTACATATTATTGTGCTTAGTTAGCGTAAAGCCCCCTATGCGAACTGGCAGCATGTCCCACATGCCTAAGAACATATGTGAAAGGGTATGAAAAACTTGTACTCCCGCTAAAAAAACTATCCAATCATGCGCGTTAAAACACATATAAATACTCCTCTTTTTTTAGATTATTGTTATGATAGAACTCTATTTTATAGACTATACTACGCTGACATATATAATTTTACAAAGTAAAGAGTTGAAAAAAAATAATGAAAAAAACAATAATTTACTCACTCTTTTTTATTATTTTTATTGCATGCACTGCATTCGCAATGGAACAGCCCAAAGAACAACAGCTGCTTGCCGTAAAGGCAGCTGATAGTTCAAAAAATATATATATTAATCAACTACCACCTGAAATCATTGGCCATATTGCATGTATGCTTAATACCGTAGTCGGCACCACTTCTTTTATCAATTACGCCGATTTGCCGGTCATTACACGAAATATCAGAGCATTCAGCCAGGCATGCAAAGCGTACCACACCTATTGCAATAGTGATGCAGGCATCAAGCAGCTCATCAGTGCAATTACGCAACGCTTTAACATATCAGTTGCTCATGCAGCTGCCAACTTAAATACGCCAGGTGCACGTGTATTATTGCAAGCGTTACCCGAATACACCGTATTTAAAACCCTACAACAGCTTATCGATGAAGGAAAATTTATTGGAACACAAGGAAGCTGTTATAGCACCAACCAAGGGCTACTATTGAAACAACACAGTGGCATACAAAAGCACTATAGTATCTGTCACCCCTGGGGTTATCTGCAATATCCAAGAGAATATATCGACCCCAAAAGATTTACTCTTCATCCATTTGATCAATTAGATGAAGATAAGCAGCAGCTACAAGTCATTCAAGCAATTGCAGACAAAAATAATGCATCTCCGTTAATTACGTTACCAAATCCGCTGCAGTACGAAACCCAAACTATACCCAGCAAAGACGATATGCTGGTAACTAGCTGGAATACCTGCAAAAACTTGGCGCAACTTCCCACACCAATACATCAAAGTATTACATCGCTTAACAATTCTTTGTCGGCATCAGCAAGACAGAAAGAATATGACACAATCCATGATCATGAGTTATTTTTAGATAATTTGCATAGCACCCTTTTTAATGCCAATAATCGGAAGAATATACATCAACTTTCTGATTGGATGATGATGGTACTTAAGCGATTAATCGAGCAACCAACAACGGAGATGGCTGCATATCGTCAACTTTCTTTAGCAATTCGTGATCATACCTATCTTTTTTCTCAATTTCATGAAATGACCAACAAAACAGATAAAATGCATCTGTCGATACAATATGTTCCCGGCAAAATAGAAGACTTAACAAACATAAACTCGAGAATACATTTACATGCGCATGTAACCATGCCCGTAGGAAAAATGGTTGGAGAATTGCTCGACAAAAATGAAATCAAAAAAAATTATACAAAAACAGTAACAACTCTTCGCACAGGGTGGCAAAAGGTACGATTAGAAGATAACAAGCAAATTGCTATTTATAAATCAGAAGAGGAATGGCAACTGCTGACTAAAATGAGCACAGATGGCACACAAGAAGTGAAGCTGCTCAATCTGATAATGGACCCTTTATTCTTGGGCACTGCATCAAACAGTGCATCGTCTGACAATACTTGGTTTGATGAACAAGGGAATTTACAGGAAAAAAATCTCATTTATCTCTGGATCAAAAAAAGCGCATGGGAATCGTTTCAAAAACAATTGGACTTAAAGGTTGTTCCTGAAAAATAAAGCGCAACTGCTTAAACCAAGCCAGCCGCGCTTTCTATATTCAAGATCAATATTTTGTTATTTTTTGGGCAAAGTTAATGGTATTAACCCATTGACCCATGCACCATACACAAACAATGCCCCAGAAACACCCGCACCAATAGCCCCTACCTTACTCCATACAATGTGATAAGATGCTTTTTCATCTTTGTCAGTATTTGAAGTAAAAACTTTAACGGCACCGAATAAACGGGGATTCATTGTGTAATTACTGGGGTTATCTCGATAATTTTCAGTCTCATACCTTAAAGACCTATTATTCAACCGATTTAACGCAGTAAAAAATGTAAACGCACTAGCCGCTACGACCATGGACTTATTGTTCATGCATGCGTTCGTGGCACTTGCAACATTCATATCTTTAAATGTATCAAAAAAATCGCCGCCTATAGCACTTACCAATGAATGCATTACCAATAGCAGTGCGAATAACATCTTTTTCATATGCGTCCTTGTAATAAAGTTAAAACAATGCTTACATTATACTATATGTTTATTTTTCGCACAAAACTCTTTTACTGTAATCCTAGCTATGGCCCATGATATGGAAAATGCACTTGATTTAAATGAACTGCTGGTGCCCCACCCGGCTGCCACTTTTTTTATACGCGTCACTGGCAATAGCATGGCAAGCGCGGGCATTTATCCCCATGATATTTTGGTAATAGATCGCGCAGTAACGCCCACCGATAACGCACTGGTTATAGTACGTATACATGATCAATTTACGATCAACCGTATTAAGTTCGAACCTAACGGCATCGCTCTTATTTCAGAAAACCCCCACCACCCATCACGCATGCTTAATAGCAACGATGATTGTGAAATCTGGGGCATAGTTACCTTTGTTATTCATGCATTAAACCCATGAAGAAATTTGTGCTTGCCGATTGCAATAACTTTTTTGTTTCTTGCGAGCGGGTATTTAACCCGCAATTGATTGGCAAGGCAGTAGTGGTGTTGTCTGGCAATGACGGTTGCGTAATTGCTCGCTCTAACGAAGCAAAGGGGTTAGGCATAGCCATGGGCGCACCTGCATTTACGTGCAAACAGGTATTCAAGCAGCACGGAGTGATACAGCTTTCAAGCAATTTTGCTTTATATGGAGATATGGCAGACAGAGTTATGCACACTATTGCCGGCCAAGCAGCAGCATTAGAGATCTATTCAATCGACGAGGCATTCTTTTTTTTTGCGCCTACTGTTGATCACATGGCAGCAGCACATGCATTACGTAATCGGGTATATCAACACGTAGGCATTCCTATTTCTATTGGTATAGGGCCCACTAAAACACTCGCTAAAATTGCCAATCGAATAGCCAAAAAAAGTAGCCAATATGCTGGAGTGTTCGATATTACTAATCACCCGCAACAAAAGGTATTACTAGAAAATATTCCAGTCGAAGAGGTGTGGGGCATTGGCCATAGAAGCGCAAAACTGTTGCACAAATATGGCATTCGCGATGCATATGGTTTTGCAACGGCAGATGAACAGCTCATTAACCGGCAACTCACCGTGCTCGGGCGCCGCGTGCAAATGGAACTGCAAGGTACTGTCTGTTATCCATTAAACGAAGAACCCTCGCATGAGAAACAGGGCATCACCGTTTCGCGTCTATTTGGCAAAATCGTCACTACCGTGCTCGAATTACAGGAAGCTGCATCGTACCACATCGCCCGTGCTGCAGAAAAATTGCGATCACAAAACAGCAGCGCAAAAACGGTAACCGTCTTTGTGCTTTTCAAAACAGAACTGAACGATGCGCATCGTTCATACGATAGTCATACCATTACTTTACCTGTTGCAAGCAACTTTACTCCTACACTCATTGCTGCCGCACGCCAAGCGGTGCGTCAACTATTTAAGCCCGGCATTTTGTATAAAAAAGTAGGGGTAACACTTGGTGACATTTCATCTGCCAATCACATACAATTGCACACTCATGCACAATCAGACAATAGTATAGAAAATAATGCCATCACTCATGCACTTGATAACATCAATGCACAATTGGGCGCTGGCACCGTATTTTTTGCATCAACGGGCACAACACGAGAATGGCGCAGCAAATCAAATGCACAATCACCGCGTTATACAACTGAATGGAATGAGATTTTGACTATTCAACTTTCGGAATATATTTGAGTATCGCCATCATTGCATTATTCCATGCTGCTGATTTTTCAAGGTGTTCTTCGATATAGTTAGTAACAGCTCGATGCTCGATATACGTATAGAATTGATTATTTACTGGCTTAGGAACATTCAACTCTGCCTCCCGCTCTATATCTGTTTTTATTTTTCCCGCCATTATCACTTCGTACACGGAGGGTAACTTATCTTTATTTATAGTCGCATAATCGATGGGCGTTTTCCCATCGTTATCGATGGAATATACATCGTTGCGGTTTCTTATAATAAGCAAAGCGGCTATTGCTGCCTTATTCATATCAAGTTCAGGTAAGTTCAAATTGCTTTCGTCAAACGGCATCATTGGGGGTTGTATCAGTGCGACGCAATGCAACGGCGTATAGCCAAGTTGTTTTTGGGCATTGCTCTCTTTATCCATGCCATAAGATGGTACAATTGCAGCAAAAGATAAAGCAGTGAGCAATTTTTTCATCAAGTCTCCTAACAATAGAATAAGTTATTATTGCGCAATATAATAACAGAGTAACTAAAAAGTACATAATAATAATCGAAAAAAATATATGAAGCATTATATGTTAACTTTTCTCTCGAGCGCATTTTTATTCTACCCCATATGTGCATACAACCCATCGCATTCCGCAATAGCATGGGATCTGCATAAAACGTTATTGAAACGGGATACAAGAGTAACTCTTTCACGCGTGTATCACACCATTAAAATGCACTCGCACCCGTTCAAGCTGATCATTAAAGTACCATCCATTCTCTACACTGCATATCACGTTGCAAAAGAAGCGGTCACACATGATCAGTTCCTTAATATGCTCTGTGAACAACACCCTTTATTGGATGAAGTCAAACCACAGCTAAAACGTGCAATTAGCTCATATGTGCTTGCGCCGGGCGCGCAACAGCTGGTACAAAAACTCCACAACGCTGGCTATACACAGATAATCGCTTCGAATATTCACCTAACATCTTTAGATGAGCTCAAAACAGAATATCCAGATTTCTTCGCTTTATTTGATGGTGAGCTGATCCCTTTTTATCATGCGCAACAGAAAAAATTAATTGGCAAGCCACAGTTGGCATACTTTATTCACTTGGCGCAATACGTACATAAAAAATATGCATTCGTTGACACCATCGTGTTTATTGATGATCAAGAAAAAAATAGCCGCGCCTGTTTGCAAACAAATGATACGCCAGAACTCCAAGCAATCGGCATCACTTTTTCAACGTTCTTGGCGCAACCCATAAGCGCGTTTTATGATACCGTTGCCCATGCATTAATGCCTTAGGTATCAGCGTCATTGCATATTTGCTAAAACTGCCCTACACCAGTTCTCTTTCAATTCAAGCAAATATTCGCCCACCGCACCTTTACTTGTTAATTGCTGTCTGGCCGGAGAAGCTGCACTCAATAACAATCGCGCATAAGCAACAAGCTCTGGGTCGCACGAATTTTTATCGTAAAGGTCCCAATAATAATCTTCTTTATATACGACATTCTGCGGTTCTAATCGTTTAGCTTTTTCTATCATCGCCTCATAATCTTGCGCAGTGATACCAAAAAACCATTCTCCCATCACTGCTGTCTTACCAGTAATATATAAATATTCTGCATCATTAGAAAACTGCGTATATGATTCATCAAAATACCATTTTGCTAACATTTCATAATACTTTTCTTTTTGCACATCATATTCTTCTTCTGCCAAAAGATTCATAAGAAGATAGTTCATACACATATACGCATCTTTATCATGGGGATTGTGCTTAATCACCCCTTGCATCAATGCTATTGATTCGTCCCACTTTTTGTCTTGCTCTAATCTAAAAATATACGCTATTGCGTAGCAATTGTGCAGTCAACGTTATGTTTTTAGTGCATTAAAAATATAAAAAAATATGTCATAAAATTTGTTGAAATAAAGTTTAAAATGTGTCTTAGCTAAGCCATTTTTTCTACATTTGTATACCCATTAAAAACGCGATTGAAACATAATAATTGATAAAATAACTTGCCAATATTTTCCATATCATCTACAATCTTTTATCATTTTTATTATTTTATATTTTTCCAAAGGAGGCTGCATGATACAGTAAGCATCTTAATCGCTTTTTGTTTTTTTCAAAAAAAGGCTAGCGGTGAAGTAATTTTTAAATAGTTTAATACAGCTAAGAAGGACTCTTATGTCAATTACTAAACGTCTATTAGCCATCTTGTTAATTTCATGTGGCGTGCGCGCACAAGAACTAACCGTATATGGTCTTGATAATGCACAACTTATTCATCACAAAGACAATTTCTACGTTGTCAACGATGAAATAACACGAAAAGTGCATAACTGGAACATGGATGCACAATTGCGTAACATGAACAAATCAAATCTCAATCAATTTGCCACATATGGTTACATTACTGCTAGCAAAATGAGCAATGGCGAATATACGCTTAAGGCCCATGGAAGATTAAATGGTGGTGGCGCTAATGGCGCTTATTTAGGATTTGTCTGGTCTAAAGCTGCTACTCATTTGGCTGCACAAGGGGCTATATTAGGCGTATCATTCGCTGCTAACTTTTTTGTACCTGGTAGCCAGATGATAGTACAAGCAACCCTTGCTAGTTATGCTGGTCCTTCGATTGAATTATTGAGTAATGCGATGGGTATTGCGGGTGGCATAGTTCTCGCCGTTGAAACTGGACCTGTATAGGAACCGTAAAATATGTGGTATTGGTACGAAGTATATTTACTCACTCTAACCCTTTATTTTTTAGGAATCCCTTCAAAGAAATGGATTTTTAGAAAGATGGGAGTAGATAATGAGTGAGATGACTCATATTATGCTTGGTCAATTTCTTTTTTGGCTTACATATCAACTTGTTTTGAAGCATACGGAATGGGGCCAAAAAGAATTGCAGTATTTAGAAAAAATATTTCGCAATTGGTTTTGATGACGCCTAACATTGATACAAAAATAATCCCCGGTTTTAAAAAGATCGGGGATTAAAAATAACTTCATAAATAAACATACAAAAATATTGGTAACACACTGTTGCGGTAATTTGTGCCGCAAATAAGCGAGCGCCTAGAAAGTTTTCAATTTGAATTATTTGCCTAAATACCCAAATATTCGCCGGGGGTATGCAGGTGCGTAAAAATATGATACTATGATATACAAATAGCATATGGAGATATATCGGCGCATGGATTCTGGTATTGGCATCTTGTGCTATAAATGAATGTTTAGGCACAAAATGAAAGGTACCTATCTAATGAACTCGTTTACTACACTCCCGATTTCTCCGGAAATCCAAAAAAACTTACAAACACTTGGCTTTCAACAGCCCACTGAAATTCAAACCAAAGCAATATCATTATTGCTCGAAAACCTTAAGCAAGACGTGCACGCACAAGCGCAAACAGGTACGGGCAAAACATTAGCATTTGGCATCCCTTTGCTTCATGCTATTGATATCAACAAACGCATTGTACAAGGCTTAGTAGTTGCACCAACCCGCGAACTCGTGCTTCAAATTTATGAAAGCTTAAAAGCGGTCAGCGCGCACACTGGCATTGCTATAGAACCTATTTACGGTGGCATGCCTATCAACCAGCAGATTACTAACATTAAACGAGGCGCACAGATTATTATTGGTACGCCAGGGCGTTTAAATGACCATTTGCGCCGCAAAACACTCTCACTCAGTGCGTTATCGGTATTAGTACTCGATGAAGCAGACATTATGCTCGATATGGGCTTCAAAGAGGAGATTGATGAAATTTTACAATTCGCCCCAAAAAATAGGCAAATTTGGTTATTCTCTGCGACGGTACGCCCGGGTATTAAAGAGATTATTAAGTCACATATGGCGAATGTATCGGTTATTAAAGCGGCAACGCCGGGGTTAGTCAGCTCACAAGTTGAGCAATATTATTGCGTTGTTCCTATGCGCAAGCGCGTTGACGCAACGGCACGCTTTATCGAAGCAACCCCTAACTTTTATGGTATCATTTTCTGCCAAACAAAGTTGTTGGCAAGTGAAGTGATGGAACAGCTAGCAAGCAAAGGATTCAAAGTAAATTGCTTGCATGGTGACATGAAACAAACAGTGCGTAACCAAGTGATCAAAGGATTTAAAAATAAAGATTTTAATATCCTTGTTGCTACCGACGTTGCTGCACGTGGTATTGACGTGTCCGATTTAACCCACGTAATTAACTTCTCTATCCCCAACGAATTTGAAAACTACGTACACCGTATTGGACGTACAGGCCGTGCGGGTAAAGAAGGTATTGCGATCGTATTTGTACAACCGAACGAACAATATCGCATCAAGCGCCTTGAACGTTCAGCTAATACCAAATTACAAGAAATTTCCATCCCTTCAATCGAAGCAGTTATGCAAATAAAAATGGTTGCTATTTCTGACTTTATTGAACAATCAAAAAAGCCACTCGAAAAGCTCTCAAGCATCCATGCTTCGTTGAAAGAAACGATAAGTTCGTTTACGCCAGCAGAAATACAGCAAGCGTTTGCTGTAGCATTGGAAACAATATTTTTTAAAGATATAGCACATGAAGAGATTTCTCCAATCAGTAGCAATCGCGTAAGCGATCGTGCATATGACCGTGGCAATGATGAAGAAACCATTGATGAAATCTGTGTAGAAGTGGGGACTGACAATAAGTGCAATGAAAAAATGGTGCGCAACTACTTGGCAGACATTTGTAATGTAGCGGGCAACGAAATCTTAAAAGTACGCGTTATTAAGAAAAAAACGTTTATTTCTTTAACAGAAAACCGTTTACGCGAATGTTTGCAGACTATTCAAACAAACCCAATTACACACAAACGGGTAAAAGCATATATCGTTAAAGACACCAAACGACCAATGCATCGATAAAAGTAACCCAAAATAAAAAAAGCCCCAGGCATAAAAACCTGGGGCTTTTTTTATTTTCAAAACTATGCGTGCGTTTATTTTTTCTTTTTACGCAGCATTGGCAAACCGGTGCGTTCATTTTCCATTACTTCGTAGCCAGCTGGTAACGCATCAATTGCGTTCTTTGCCGCTTCGCCAGCAAAATAGAAGATCTTTTGCAAACGCCCTGCAGCGAGCTTTACTTCTTTGGTGTGCAGATAATACGTTTTACCGCTTTTTTTAGATTTAACACTAAACGCCATGGGTAATAGACTCCTTATAAAAAGTGTTTCGATTATTTCTTATCGTACTTGTATGGAAGTATTGTAAGAAAAAAACTAGCGGATTAAAACTAGTAAATGCAACTGTTTTGCATAAACGATTACCGCAACCCTCATTGCATAGCAAGTAAAAGCCGCTACCAAAACTCCATTAACTTTTTTTATCTGTTATTTTCTCTGCGTGCAAAAGCAATCGTTTGCGCTCGAGGCCCCAGGCGTAACCGCCAAGCGTTCCATCTTTGCGTATCACTCGATGGCACGGAATAAAATAGGAGATAGGGTTTTTCCCTACGGCATTGGCAACTGCACGCCATGCACGCGGATACCCACATATAATTGCCAGTTCTTGATATGACACTGTTTTGCCAACCGGGATAGCTTGAAGTGCATGCCACACTTTTACTTGCAGTGGAGTGCCGGTAAGCGCAAAACGTAAAGACTCAGGATGTTCCTGTATTGATGCGCCCTTTGGCAATGCGTCAACAAACAGTGTACTGGTGATTCCTTGCGGTGTTATCACGCTTTTTAATATGCCTGCCGGCGTGTTGATAAAGATATTTCTTTGTTCCATGGTTCGTATCCCCCTGATTGCATCATGATTACGTATGTAAACAAGTATACTGCCTATAGCTTGCAATGATAAGCAGCATACTTGCATCTTTTTGGTCGAAAGAGAATAAATACTATTGTTATCCACGCCACATGCGATACCATGCATTTGAAGTTGAGCTATACAAGTAGGCAACCGCTGCGCCGTTTGCTGTGGCAGTCGGTGTAGCAGTAGCATTTAAACCAGTAACGCCATTAACAATAGTTGCACCGCCCGTACCCCCTGCGTTGGTCATAGTAATAGTGCTGGTCGTGCCTAACATAATGGTAAACATCTGACCATTCGTTGGATTAGGTGGGAAATCAATAGTCACACCAGTAACGTTTGTTGTATTTTTGAGCAATAAAATTGAAGTAGTAGCAGTGGTCGTAATAGTACTGCCCGTTGTTGGTGTTGCGCTCATTATTGCCTGATTACACCATGGCAACGCATCAATAATAGCCGCTGTAGTAATACTTAGCCCCTGCGTACCATTCACATCAAATGACAATGTATTAGCTGATGGGGCCGAGATACCCGTATTAGTACTGCCCGTAAATTGTAATGATGGCGCTGCAGCAGTGCCTGCTGGTAACGTTAATGTACCAGTCATCGTATCACCTGCTTTTAACACGTTTAATGAAGCCGAGCCTATCACATTCCCCGTAAGATTGCCGGTAACATTACCAGATAAATTTCCTGAAAATGTTGCCGTAATGGTACCTGCGCTAAAGCCACCAGTTGTTCCATCACGTAGCACTATCGTGCTCAAGGTATTCGCTGTGGTGGCTGTGGTCGCAGAGTTTGCTACTAAGCCTGTTGCTGTAAGAGTTACTAATTTATCATTGGTAATAGTACCGGTAGTAATGTCTGCATCAACAATTAAAGAACTTGATAAGTTACCGCTCGCATCGTTATGCACTACACCCGTAGTCACAAAACCATTAATCGCCACGGTACCAACTGGGCTAATACTCATACGCTCAGCACCACTGGTGTCAAATGATAACCTATTTGCCGTCGCTGCTGAAAGGCCGGTATTGCTACTTCCCGTAAATTGCAATGATGGCACGGCGGCAGTCCCTGCGGGTAATGTTACTGCACCCATCAAGCTGGCGGTAATGGTGCCCGCACTAAAGTTGCCACTCGCATCGCGAGCAACAATAGCATTTGCAGTATTGGCACTGGTAGCAGTAGTGGCAGAGTTTAACACTTTGCCTGCTGTTTGAATGGTACCAAGTTTGGTGTCTACTATTGCTGCAGTTGCAGATACGTCTGCGTTAACAATTAAAGAACTGCTTAAATTACCGCTCGCATCATTGTGCACTACTCCTGCCGTGCCAGCTAAGCTGGTCATAGTAATAGTGCCGGTTGCACCGATTGCCATCTGTTCAGTGCCATTCGTGTCAAAAGATAATCTATTTGCTGTTGCGGCAGAAAGACCAGTGGTCAAACTACCGGTAAAGTTTAATGATGGCGCTGCAGCAGTGCCTGCTGGCAATGTCACTAAACCGGTAATGTTGCCAGTAACGTTACCGGTAACATTACCGGTAAGCGGTCCTACAAAACTGGTTGCATTGATAGTGCCTGCACTAAATCCGCCTGTGCCGTTACGCAGCACTAATGTGCTTGCAATATTTGAACTGGTTGCTGCGTTAACGGTAGTAACCGTGCTCGCTACTGAAGCTGCTGATGCACCACCAACTGTTGATACCACGGTTGCTGTCTGGTTACCAGTAACATCACCCATCAATGGGCCAGTAAAACTAACCGCTGTGGTTGCTGATGTTGAAGTCGACGCGTTGCCCGATAAGTTGCCGATAAATCCGGGATTAGAGTTGGCAGTGAATGTGTTTGCAGTGATTGCACCAGCAGCAAAATTACCACTCGCATCGCGAGATACTATGGCATTTGCGGTATTTGCTGGTGTTGCGGTGGTAGCAGAATTTGCAACTTTGCCACCCGTACTAATCGTTTGCAATTTATCATCAGTAATAGTGCCCGTAGTAATGTCTGCATCAACAATCAGCGAACTGCTCAAATTACCACTCGCATTGTTATGCACCACACCAGCGGTAGTAAATGCATCAATGGTGACCACACCACTTGTATTAATATTCATTGCTTCAGCACCACTGATATCAAATGACAAGGTGTTAGCAACCGGTGAAGACATACCGGTGTTGGTGCCATTACTAAACTGCAATGATGGAACCGCAGCAGTGCCTGCAGGTAATGTCACTGAACCAGTTATATTACCCGTAACGTTACCTGTTAATGGGCCAAAAAAACCGGAGGAAGCAGTAACAGTACCCGCAAATGTTGCGTTTGTATTCGTTGCAATGCCCAACGCCTGTGTACCATTCACATCAAATGACAATGTATTGGCTGAAGGCGATGAGAATCCTGTGTTGGTACCATTGCTAAACTGTAATGATGGTGCAGCAGCGGTGCCTCCTGTAATAGTAATCTTACCTGCAGCAAAATTACCAGAGCCGTCACGTAGCACCAGAGTGCCCGGATTGTTTGCGCTCGATGCATTTGCAACTGCCGATGCCGCAGCTGCCACTACTGCCGCAGTTTGGCCGCCTACCATTGATACTACCGTTGCACTTTGCGTACCAGTCACATCACCCAGCAAAGGCCCGGTAAAGCTAATGGCAGTGGTGGCAGATGTTGCGGTAGATGCGTTGCCCGACAGATTACCAAAGAACCCAGGATTTGAGTTAGCAGTAAACGTGTTAGCGGTGATTGCACCAGCAGCAAAATTACCACTCGCGTCACGTGATACAATGGCATTTGCGGTATTCGCTGGTGTTGCGGTGGTAGCAGAGTTCGCCACCTTGCCGCCGGTGGTAATTGTTTGTAATTTATCATCGGTAATGGTGCCAGTAGTAATGTCTGCATCAACAATAAGGGAGCTGCTCAAATTACCACTTGCATTGTTATGTACTACACCTGCAGTGGTAAATGCATCAATACTCACTACCCCACTTGCATTAATATTCATAGCTTCAACACCATTCGTATCGAATGATAACGTATTTGCCGTTGCAGCAGAAAGGCCCGTAGTAGTGCTGCCCGTAAAATTTAATGATGGTGCCGCTGCAGTTCCTGCAGGTAATGTCAGCGGACCGGTCAATGTACCACCCGATGCAGGAAATTTACTATTCAGCTGTGTTTGTATTGACGAAGTGACGCCAGAAACAAATCCAATTTCCGTTGCCGTGGTAACACTGGAAAGTAATTGATTAGTTCCGTTAGTCACTATAGCGGTATTTGGATTTACTGCACCAGACGTTAGAGCATCAACAGTGAGATTGCCACCGATAATAAAATTACCATCCGTTTGCAGCGTATTGGCAGCTGTGCGATATAGATTCGTATCACCAGCCCAAACTAATTTTGCTACAGTGTTAGTTGGTAATGGGGTATTGGTAGCAGCCGGAAATAAAACCTGATTATTAAATCCATCGAGTTGCATCACCGGATTGTTACCGCGTGCTGCTTGTCCGCTGGTGTCATTGTTCGAATAATTGAAGGTCAAATTAGCAGATGTACCCAATTTACTAATATTCCAGCCACGTACCGAATCACTAGTGCCAAAATTGACCGTATCAGAAATTAAATTAATACTCGCCTGATTCGTGTTATTGCCCGTAACTAAATAATAACTCACATCGTTACTTGCTGCTTGCACACCATTAAATGTTGCATCTGCATTGGCGTTTTCATATAAAAGTCCTTTGTTGCCATAATAGTTGGGCTCATACGATACAAAAGGTAATGCGGCTTGGCCATTGAGCACACGATACACCATTTGACTCGCATCAGTATTATTACCAATCGTTAACGCTTCACCAGAAGTTCTATCAAAAGCAGAAATATGCACATTGGTACCATCGGCAATACTTATTGCATTCGTATCAAATACGCCACCTACAAAACGAAGCGTCGACGTACCCACTTGCATAATATCATTAGTGCATTCTTGCAAATCAGTTGAATCTATCGTAACCACAGTACTGCTGGTATCTCCAGTCGTACCACATTGAATACCAACAACGGCCCCCGTTATGGTAGATGAATTAACTGTTAATGATGCACCAGTTGTTGCTTGCACCACTGTACCTTGCGGCGTATCAGTTGCATCAGGGCAATCGAATATGCAACTACTAACTATAGCTTCAGTACCAACGCCCGCTACAGACACGTTCACTGAAGAAGATTCATTAACAAGAAAGTTACAACCAACAATATTCGCATCACCGCCCCCAGAGCAGACAATACCATTTTGCATATTATCAAAATTATTTCCCGTAGTACGCATGGCCGCTCCGCCTGTTACCGAAATACCCGTATTCAATAAACGAAATGAGCAGGCCAACATCGTTGCTAATGTGCTTGATCCAGTCAATGCAATTCCAGTATTTTGAATTGATCCTGCGTTACCAAAAGGCCCTAAGAACGATGAACATTGAATAATAACACGGTAATTGGTTACCGCGATAGCTGTACCATTGCCTTGCGTTTCAATACCATCAGCGATAAATATCGGCGTACTACTTATATTTGAGTTATTAATTGACAAACCGGTCTGGAAGCGAGAAAGAACTACATTTAAAAATCCACCATCACCGGTGATACTTGTATTGATCGTTACGCCCGCTGCAGTAGATCCCGTAGTTCCCGCATCGAGATAGATATTAGAAAATAACACATTCGGCGATGTAACATTAAACAGCGTGTTTGATAAGGTGTTTGGCACTACGATGGTGCCGATCGTAGACGCACCATTTAAAGTAATGCCATCTGCCGTAATAGTAATAGCGCCGCCAGAGTTATCTTCTACAAACACCCCTGCACCCACTTGAATTACTACCGGATTAGTTAATGTCGAAAGACTATTTGCAACCGATACTGCATGCGCAATAGTTAAAAATGGTGATGAGAATGACCCATTATTACTATCACTTCCATCTTGGGATACGTATATAGTACGACTCACGTTTGGTGTACCACCGACCGATGCCCATTGTAAGGAAGTAGACGAAAGTGCTTGTAAATATTGCCCCGCATTTGGTGCAGCGGTCGGTAATGCAACGGCATAACTGCTACTTACCGCTGCTGGAGCCTGTAATGCCGCATAGTTTGTGCCACCAGCGTCTTGAAAACGTATTGGCGTTTGGGTAGCCATAACTAATGGCCCTGTCATGGTATCACCCGCTTTTAATACGTTTAATGATGCCGCACCAATTAAACTCGCGGTAATAGTACCTGCACTAAAATTACCGGAACCATCACGTGCTACTATAGTGCTGATGGTGTCTGCGCTCGTTGCGTCGGTTGCCAGTGTTACCGTATTAGCATCATTGGTTATAACAACATGGGTTCCTTCCAGCAAACTTTTAAAGTTAAGCGTTTGGCCAGTTTTGTTAGCAAAAATACCAGTACCAGAACCTAAATTGGCCCCCGTAGTTTGTGATGGTAGGGAAAACTCAACAAAAGTAATTGGATCTGTATCAATGATTGCTGTGGACGTCGTACATACCCAACTTGAGCCGCCAAAATTAGTACCTTCTAAAATAAGCACATATGCTTGGCCTGCCTCAGTACCCGTTGCGAAATCGGTTGGTCGTGTCCATGAACCTGATGCTGCTACCCATAACCCATTTTGCACTTGACTGGTCTGGCCAACCAAAAGTACACGATTTCCAGCAACTAGTGTTATGCCATCAATCGTTTGTAGCCCGCTGAGTGCAACATTAGTGGTACTGACTACTACTGCAGGGGTATGCACTTCTAACCCGGTTGCTGCGACGCTATCAACATATGCTTTGGTTGCTGTATCTGTTGGATTTGTTACCGAACCGGCAATAGTAATCTGATTAGTAGTAAAGTTACCACTACCGTCACGTAAGACAAGCGTATTTGGTGTGTTATTGCTTGTTGCTGCATTCACGGTAGTAACGGTATTGGCAACTGATGCAGCCGATTTTCCTCCAACAAAGCTCACCACCGTTGCGCCCTGTGTTCCTGTGACATCACCAGACAATGAGCCAGTAAAATTAGTTGCTGACCCAGCCGTGTTTGCGCTCGTTGCCGTTGTGGCATTGCCAGTCACATTACCCGTCAAGTTCCCTGAAAAGCCTGTTGTGGCAGTAATAGTTCCTCCGCTAAAATTACCGGAACTATCGCGCAATACCAAGGTGCTTGGTGTAGCCAGATTAGTTGCATTGGCTACTGCATTAGCAGCCGTTGCTACTGCAGCCGCAGTAGCTCCACCAACGGTTGATACTACCGTTGCACTTTGCGTACCGGTCACATCACCGAGCAATGGACCAGTAAAGCTCGTAGCAGATGCAGCAGTAGTTGCGCTTGTCGCATTGCCCGATAAATTACCAAAAAATCCAGGATTTGCTGATGCCGTTACGCTCGTTGCGCTGATTGCACCAGCACTAAAACCACCAGTAGTCCCATCACGCAAGACAATGGTACTGAGTGTATTTGCTGATGTTGCAGTGGTAGCAGAGTTTGCTACTTTGCCGCCGGTGGTAATCGTTTGTAATTTATCATCGGTAATGGTGCCAGTAGTAATATCTGCATCAACAATTAACGAACTGCTCAAATTTCCACTTGCGTCATTATGTACTACACCCGCAGTGGTAAATCCATCAATAGCTATCGTCCCCGTTGCTCCGATTTTCATTCGTTCAACACCATTCGTATCAAAGGATAACGTATTTGCCGTTGCGGCAGAAAGGCCCGTAGTAGTGCTTCCAGCAAAATTTAATGATGGCGCCGCTGCAGTTCCTGCAGGTAATGTCAGCGGACCGGTCAATGTACCACCCGATGCAGGAAATTTACTATTAAGCTGGGTCTGTATTGCAGAAGTGACGCCAGAAACAAATCCAATTTCCGTTGCAGTGGTTACGCTTGATGTTAATTGATCGCTGCCATTAGTAGTCACAGCGGTGTTTGGTGTTAAACCGCCAACAATTAAATTACCATCTGTTTGCAGCGTGCCTGCCGCACCACGATATAAATCGGTATCACCATTCCAGACCAATTTAGCCACGGTGTTTGTCGGTAGCGGTGAATTGATTGCCGCGGGAAATAACACTTGATTATTAAATCCATCAAGCTGCATCACTGGATTGCTACCACGCGCTGCTTGGCCACCAGTGTCATTATTTGAATAGTTGAATGTTAAATTACCTGACGTACCCAATTTACTGATATTCCAACCACGCACAAAATCAGAAGTCCCAATATTTAATGTATCAGAAATTAAGTTGATGCCTGCTTGGTTGGTATTGCTGCCGGTAATGACATAATAGTTAGCATCATTGCTGGCCGCTTGCACACCATTAAATGTTGCGTCAGCATTCGGGTTTTGATACAGAAGCCCTTTATTGCCATAATAGTTTGGTTCATAAGAGGTAAATGGTAACGAGGCTTCACCATTTAATACTTTATAAAGAGGTTGACTAACATCAGTTTTATTACCAATTGTTAACGCATTATTAGAAAATCGATCAAATGCAGAAATGGTTACGTTGGCACTGTTGGCAATGCTCAGTAAGTTGGAATCAAATACACCACCTACAAATTGAAGGTTTGCTGTAGCTACTTGAGTAATATCATTAATACAACCAACCAGATTCGTAGAAAATACAGCAACTATGGTACTACTCGTATCGCCCGTGGTGCCACATTGGATACCGACAGCCGCTGCCGAAATATTTGATGCACCAACAACCAATATTGCACCGGTTGTCGATTGTACTGCTGTTCCTTGCTGTGCATCAGTCACATCGGCACAATCGATAATACAACCATTGACTATAACATTCGTTCCAGCTCCCGCTGCCGATATGTTCACCGATGATGCTTCATTAATTATAAAATTGCATCCCACTATTTCTGCATTACTGCCACCAGAACAGCTTACCCCATTTTGCATGTTATCAAAGTTGCTGCCTGTAATACGCATATCTGCACCACCAGTGATAGTAATGCCAGTACTTAACAATCGAAATGAGTTAGCGAGTAAGGTTGCTAATGTCTGAGTTCCCGTCAATGCAATACCGGTATTCGCAATGGCCCCTGCAACAAATGGCCCTAAGAATGAAGAACCTTGAATAATAGCGCGGTAATTATTGACCGCAATAGCAGTGCTGTTCCCTTGCGTTTCGATTGAACTAATAATAAATATAGGGGAGCTGCTTACATTTGAATTATTGATAGCTAGGCCAGTTTGGAAACGCGAAAGCACAATATCATGACAGCCACCTTCACCAGTAGTACTGGTGTTCACGTTAATACCCGCTGCTGTTGATCCCGTAGTTCCCGCATCGAGATAGATATTAGAAAAGAGTACGTTCGGTGTTGTTACATTAAATAATGCATTAGAAATCGTATTTGGTACTACAATGGTCCCCGTAATAGAGCTGCCATTAATGGTAATACCATCTGCAGTGATGGCAATTGCTCCACCTGAATTATTTTCAATAAAGGTGCCAGCACCAACTTGAACCACCACCGGATTGGTTAATGTTGATAACGTATTAGCTACTGCCACCGCATGCGCAATTGTAGCAAATGGGGCAGATAATGAGCCATCGTTACTATCATTACCCCCCTGTGCTACGTAGATGGTACGACTCACATTGGGCACCCCCCCAATACTTGCCCATTGCAATGTTGTCGGAGTTGCTGCTTGTAAAAATTGCGCTGCTGCCGGCGCCGCTGTTGGCAAGCTGACTGTATAACTACTGCTTACTGCAGTTGGTGCATTGAGAGCTGCATAGTTAACACCTCCCGCATCTTGAAAACGAATGGGGGTTTGTGTTGCCATTATCAATGGCCCGGTCATCGTGTCACCCGTTTTTGAAACTTTATTATTAATCTGTGGTTGTATAGCAGAAGTAACGCCAGACACATAGCCCAGTTCCGTTGCAGTGGTTACGCTCGATGTTAATTGATCGCTGCCATTAGTAGTCACAGCGGTGTTTGGTGTTAAACCGCCAACAATTAAATTACCATCTGTTTGCAGCGTGCCTGCAGCACCACGATATAAATCGGTATCACCATTCCAGACCAATTTAGCCACGGTGTTTGTCGGTAGCGGCGAGTTGATTGCCGCGGGAAATAACACCTGATTATTAAAGCCATCCAGTTGCATCACTGGGTTGCTGCCGCGCGCTGCTTGGCCACCAGTGTCATTATTTGAATAGTTGAACGTTAAATTACCTGATGTGCCTAATTTGCTGATATTCCAGCCACGCACAAAGTCAGAAGTCCCAATATTTAATGTATCAGAAATTAAATTAATGCCCGCTTGATTCGTATTGCTGCCGGTAACGACATAATAGTTTGCATCATTACTGGCTGCCTGCACACCACTGAATGTTGCATCTGCATTGGGATTTTGGAAAAGAAGCCCTTTAGAGCCATAATAGTTTGGCTCATACGAGGTAAAAGGTAATGATGCTTCACCATTGAATGCGCGGTACAATACTTGGCTCGTATCTGTGCTGTTACCAATCGTTAATGCTTCGCCAGAGGTTCTGTCAAATAGAGAAAGATGGACATTCGTGCCGTTGGCAATAGTGACCAAATTAGAATCAAATACTCCGCCGACAAATCTGAATGTTGATGTACCTGCTTGAGTAAAGTCAGCGGTACAACCAATAATATCGGTACCAACAGACAACAGTGTTGTCGTACTCGTATCTCCTGCTGCGCCAGCTTGCATGCCAAGTGCTGCACCTGAAATAGTGGATGAGTTCACCGTTAATGATCCACCCGTTGTTACTTGCACAGCAGTTCCCTGCGGCGTGTTGGTAGCATCAACACAATTAAAAATTGCACCATCAATTATTACTGTTGTGCCAGCTCCTGATGCAGAGACATTGATTGAACTAGTAGTATTCACCAGGAAATTACAACCAACAACGTCTGCATTACCCCCTCCTGAACACACTATGCCGTTTTGCATATTAATAAATTGGCTGCCAGTAATGCGCAAAGGGGCACCGCCAGCTACCGTAATGCCGTTCAATAACAATCTAAACACACATGAATCTATGGTTGCCAACGTATTAATACCCGTTAATGAAATGCCGGTATTTTGAATAATGCTCGAAAGATAAGGGCCCAATATTGATGAACTTTGCATAATAAGACGGTAATTACTGACCGCTACAGCGGTACCATTGCCTTGCGCATTGACAGAATTGATAACAAATATGGGAGGAGTGCTGTTGGAATTGTTAAGTGCAATACCTGTTTGGAACTGTGCAATGTTTACGTTAGTACAACCACCGCCGAATCCCGTGACCCCCACATTAATATTAATAGCAGCTGCCGTAGACCCACTCACACCAGCGTTGAGATTAATATCCCTGAATAATACATTCGGAGTTGTCACATTAAATAAGTTAATCGATAACGTTGTTGGTGCAATAATGGTTGCTTGGTTTGAACCACCTTTAAGCGTGATGCCATCTGCTGTAATAGCCAAAGCGCCACCAGAGTTGTTTTCTATAAACGCACCGGCGCCGACTTGCACCACCACAGGATTAGAAATTGTTGAAAGCGTATTAGCGACTAGTAACGCATGTGCAACGGTTAAAAAAGGAGCAGAAAGCGAACCATCGTTACTATCACTGCCATCTTTTGATACATAAATAGTACGACCAGTCGATGGTAAACCCCCAATGTCTGCCCACTGCAATGCATTGGCTGCAGAGGCTTGTAAAAATTGCCCAGAGACCGGTGCTGTGCCCGGCATGCTCATGGTATAACTACTAGTTACACTGCTGGGTGCATTCAACCCCACATAGTTCGTACCACCCGCATCTTGTAGACGAACTGCTGTCTGCGTCCCCATTACCAAAGGGCCTGTCATGGTATCGCCACTTTTTAGCACATTTAATGATGCAGCGCCCATTAAGCTGGCCGTAATAGTACCCGCACTAAAGTTACGTGATGCATCACGTTCAACCAGCGTGTTCGGCACACTGTTTGGCGTTGCATTCGTAACTGCGAATGCAGCATTTGCCACAGCAGCAGCAGACTGACCGCCTACCGAATTGACAACAGTAGCAGTTTGTGTACCACTCACATCACCCGCTAATGACCCAGTAAAATTAGTAGCACTGGCCGCATTACCTTGCAAAGAACCAAAAAAAGTTCCTGCTACTAATTGATTCACCCCGGCAATGTTGCCGCTATTATCAAGCGTCACCACCGATTGTTGAATATTATTTACTCCACTGGGTAGATCAACACGCGTTAATGCATTGTTAGTGGTAAAATTTAATGCTGTTGATACGTTACCTGCACCAGCAGGGGTAGCATATACTAAATTACCCGCACCATCATTCGCTAAAAACGTGCCCGCAGCACCAGCAGTTGATGGCCATGCAACAGTAATACCATTTTTAGTAATACCATTTAACGTGACGTTGCCCGCATTATCGATTAAAACAGAAGAATTAGCGAGCTGTGAACCATTGGCATTAGCAAACCGTGGTACCGCATTAATCGTCGCTCCTGGCACTGCTTGAATAAATCCTGAATTTCCCCCTGAACCATTAATGGTTCCCTTTACAAAAAGATCCCCATCAATAAATACTTGTCTTAAAACATTGAGATAATTTGTAGTGGTATTATTTCCAACCAGAATATTATGAAAACGTCTTGTTTGCAGAGTAGCGTCAAGAGAAGCAAAAGAAGAAAATAACATCGCCAGAAAAATAGTTAATCCATACATATCACTCAACCTTTTTTTAGATATCAGGACACAATCAATTAGATTGATAAAATCAAATCCTTTTAAAAAATGCAAGCATACTTATACAATAGTTTTTTTGCTTTTTTTTGCAGCGAAATTATTTCTTATAATCAAATACGTTTTTAGTTCAAATTAAAAAGCCCCGACTGAATCTACATTCGTCGAGGCTTTTTAATGGGTTGACAGGGTCTAGAATGTGACGCCACCGCCGGCCCAGATGGTCCAACGGTTTAAGGCAGCATCATTTTTACCACTAAATTCGCCAGAAAAACCAATCAATGCCCCAAACGGTCATAAGAGGTATATTAATACGCATCCAATAATCTTTACCGCGATACATACCAGTAAAAGCATGTTTATATAAAAAACCCAATCCAATGGTTGACCGAGAAGGATTAACATGAATAATGCTTTCGTACGAATCATTAAGAGTGGGCATTTTATTTACCAATCCTACTGATGCATAATCTCTAGGTTCTATGAGCAAAAAACATAAAGCCACCAGAGAAGCGCTCATCGCGATCCAGGCTTCCGACTTCGCTAAACTACGGAGAGACAGGAGCTTCGACGGACACATCGCATAAAGTTACGCTTGATAGGATAAAGAGCGAACGCAGAAAATTGGTTCACAGAACCTAGTGTATTGTCATGTAACGCAACCATAATCATTGCATGAGCAGATAACTGTTTGAACATCATAGGCAAGTCCTCCTCGACTTTTAAAGTGTATGCAATTCACTGTTATCAGACCGCAGGGTCGAAATTTAACAGAAAACTATTGCCCCTGCAAGTCGCCTAAAAATATTATTTATTTGTAAATTTATATCTGTTTTTTTGCAATAGTGCTCATTTTTTGCTAGTTTTATAAGGAAGGATAGATATCTAAACGCCGGATTACAGGCAATCACGAGGATATACATGGACTTTTCACACACGAAAAAATTTGTTTTTTCTACCCTTGAGTGGGCATTTACCACCGCATGGAACAATCTATGGTTCTTTTTATTATTTCACGCAATGTGGTGTTTAGCACTGTTCGGAACGATAGCTTCTATTGGTATGGGCATACTCAGTACGAGCTATATACTCAGGACTATTGCTGGTGGCAATATCATCATTAACACGCCACTTTCCTTTGCGATAACTACTACTCTGGCTGTTATTATTATTATCTTTGCAGGCATCTGTTGCTCGTTGGTTGCCGTATGGTCGCGCGCAGGACTTACTACCATTGCATTCCGTTTATATGATGGAAAACAGTTCTCGTTGAGCGACGCGATCCCTCCTTTTTCAATTATACTTAAATGTGCTATTGGAGAATTTTTATTTAACCTTGGTTTGGCAATCAGCAGTTTTCTTTTAATAGTTCCCGGCATCATCTTTATACTCACGTTTCCTTTTTGGCAACAATTTGTTATTGATGAAAACTGTTCCGTCATCACCGCATTTAGAAAAAGCGCTGCTTTAACGCGCCATAAAAAAATTAATCTGCTTTTTGCGCTGCTGGCCACGTGGTTTTTTATTTGGTATGGCGGTGCTTTTTTGGCAACCTTATTTGCAGGTAAAATATTCACTATCATCTGGATTATGGTTACTATGCCTATCAGCTCTCTTATTTACACATTTGCTTATCGAGAATTACAAAAAAATAACACTATTACCCGTACTACCGATGAGCGCAATTTATGTAGCCCATCAGAATGTGAATAACACTATATGAGCACTGCACACACGTCTCTTTCGTTTTTTACCGCCTTCCTTATTACCATTAATACTATGTTTGGATCGGGTATTTTTATTAATACCGCATACCTAGCAACCAATGCTGGCGTATGGGGATTTTTAAGTTATATCTGCGTAGCACTCGTGCTCTTACCACTCATTTTTGCCCTTGCTGATATCACCACTAAACATCCCTATGGTGGCTTTTATCAATACAGTAGCGCATCATTAGGAGCCCCGTGGGGGTTCGCTAGTGCTTGGCTCTACTTCATCGGCAAGCTCGCCTCTGCAACACTGCTGATGCATGTTTTTTCTACGATACTGCAGGCAGTACTACAGCATTCCATTCCTTTACACGCGTGTGACGCTGTTGGACTGGCGCTATTTGCCATCATCAACTATTTTGGACTGCGCTTTGGCACTGCTTTTATTATTAGTTTTCTTGTGTTAAAACTAGTACCACTGTTGTGCATTATAATAACGAGCATTCTTTTGTATCAGGATTGGTACATACCTGCCACCAGTTGGCATGCGATCGGCACTACCATTCCTAGTGTGTTATATGCATTCTTAGGATTTGAAACCGCGTGTTCAATTAGCATGCTCATTGCAAAGCCAGAAAAAAATACGGCGCGCGTTATTATTGGCGCCTTTCTTTTTACCGTAACTATCACTATTGCGTATCAATTTTTTGCCTTCGTTCTACTCAATACTGCAATTATGCACAGCCCTTCTTATTTGATCATATTCCCAGCCCTATTGACCAAAGTAAGCGCGCTGCTCGCCATGGCCCCAGCAACGCAACAAACGATAACTACTCTCTTATATATCGCTACTGCATGTGCAGCGTTGGGTGGCAGCTATGGCATTTTATTTGGTAATGCATGGAACCTCTATGTGCTTGCCCATAACAATCACATACCGTTTGGTCATCTGTTTACACACAAAAATATATTTGGTTCACCGCATGCCTGCTTCATCATAGAAATAGGGGTATGTCTTTTACATTTATATGTAACTGGTGGAACCGCTGTGCTCTTGCAACAAATTAGCGTATTTGGGTGCATTATTGCATTTACCTTGAGCATCATCGGTCATTTAACATACCTGCTCTCTGCACACAAAGAACAAAAGAAAATAGCGCTGTGCATTGGCGGGCTTGTCAGCTGCGCACTGCTTATGGTTGGCTCTTTGCGCAACTTTATCGTCAATGCTTCCCTGGCACCCATTATTATCTTTGGCATGTTTGGTTTAATCGGCGTCGTCTTGTATGTAAGCGCAAAAAGAACACGCTTACCGCAGTTTTAATGTAATTGCCGCCAGCAAGCACAATATTAATGAAATAATACCAAAGCGAATGGTAATCTTCGCTTCTTGCCAGCCCAATAGCTCAAAATGATGATGCATAGGGGCCATACGAAAAATCCGTTTGCCTAAATAACGGAAAGACCACACCTGCGCAATTACTGACAGCGTTTCCGCCACAAAGAGCCCGCCAGAAATGGCGAGTAACAGTTCTTGCTTAGATAACAGTGCAAGCAACGCTAAAGCACTACCGAGCGCCAAAGAACCAACGTCTCCCATGAAAATTTGTGCTGGGTATGCGTTATACCAAAGAAAGCCAATCGAAGCTCCCACTAAAATAGCACCAATCACCGCTAACTCTGCGCTCCCTGCAAAGGGAATATTCAGATAATGGGCTAGCTGATAATGGCCGGCCAAATACGAAACACCGGTAAAAAATGCAAAGTTAGGAATGAGCGAAACAATTGCAAGCCCATCAAGTCCATCGGTTAAGTTCACTGCATTGCTGGTAGCGGTCATCAAAAACGCCCCCCACAGAAGAAAAAACATACCAAGAGCAGGCTGAAACCATTTAATAAAGGGGAATGTTATGGTTGTAGAAAAGCCGGTATTGAGCAACAGCGCCATCGTAATAAGGCTAATGCCCCATTGGAGTATAAATTTGGTACGTGCTGATATTCCTTTTTTATAATAAATCTTTGACCAATCATCAAAAAAGCCAATGGCACCAAACCCAACTACGCCGCATAAAAAGATCCATACATTCGGTTGCTGTAAATTGCACCAAAGCAGCACATTGGCCACGAATACGCATAAAATAAATAACCCTCCCATCGTGGGCATATTATCTTTTGCACGGTGACTTTCGGGAGTCAACTCACGCGCTTTCGAGCGAAAGAGCTGCTTTGCTTTGGCAATAAAGCGGTTACCCCAGATAAATGAACAGATGAGTGCGGTAAGCAAACCCCCTATAGCACGGAAACTCACGTAGTGAATAACGTGAAAAACGGAACAATATTCTTGCGCATATTGAGCTAAAAAATAAAGCATAGATAGAGTTCTTTCATAGGTTTAAGGGTAACGCTCATGTCCTTCGATACACCACTCTTCGAGTGGCACTCAGGATGAGCGCATTTTTGCAAGCATTTCCAACAGCGCTCAAGCAATGCCCCTTAGCGTACTGATATTTGCCATAAAATACTATTAAAGTAAGCGCAACCATTCATAATAGTTTCTAATAGAAAATAATTCATCGGGGCGGCCATTCACCGTATGGGCCCCCACCAGAGAAGGCTATTTTCTATATGTAATTTTAGCAGGGGGAGGGTGGGGCACTTTTGACAGAATTGTGTTTTTAGGCAACAATGACGATAGATCCTGAACTATTTTACACAATGAGGGGCCTTAAAGGCATCTTAAAGGAGTACAATATGAAATTTCTCAACAAAAAAAAGTTGTTTATTATGGGCGCGTTTTATTTAGCTACCCACATATTCAACACGCAATTACCTGCAGCAGATGTAGCGGCGGTAACACAAGATCCTGAAACACTGATTGAAGAAGCATTCGATAATGCGCCCGATTTTGCGACATTTATCGATAATATTATTCATGTGTTTGAGCAGTTCAAAGAGACTATTCTGCAAAAACCTGAATTCAGAAATGCGCCAGGCGGGGCAGAAAAGATGTTTAATAACTTAATCATCGCATTAAAAAGTCTTCGCAATTCAACTGACGTATCGGTCGTCAAAAGAAGATTAGACCCATTCCGTAACCTCTTGCCAACAGGCATCACTAACCGAGGAACGGTAGCGTTTGCTACACGCGTAGGCATCCTATTGTATAACAATAAAGGAAATGCCGCAGCTGCAGCAGAACATAAACCAACAAAAAAGCCGGCAGCACCTGCACACCGTACTGCGCCAGCAAGAAAGAAGAAGTAAAAAAACCATCTTCGTAAATGGAGGGGCTTTACCCGCCCTTGGTTTTTGCACAAAAGCGCTAATGAGTATATAATTTACCGGCTATAGGGAGGTCAATATGATCGTCTATAGTCGGTGCTTTTTTTTGACAATTTTACTCATCCACGAGAGATGAACAACACAATGCACGATTTTGATGTCATTATTGTCGGCGGCGGACACGCCGGCATCGAAGCAGCATATGCCGCAGCGAGTATGGGTTCAAAAACAGTTCTTATAACCCTTTCGATCGATAAGATTGGCTGGATGCCCTGCAACCCTGCAATTGGGGGTATTGGCAAAGGGCACATGGTTTTTGAAATTAGCGCACTCGGTGGCCTTATGCCTAAGCTCTGCACGAAGACATATCTGCAAGCACGTATGCTCAATACTAAAAAAGGTGCTGCAGTCCATGGGCTTCGGTTGCAGATCGATAAAGAAAGTTATAATCAGTTAAGCATTGCCACACTCCAACAGCATCCTAACCTTACTCTCATGGCTGGCATGGTCGCATCTATTCAAACAAATGCGCACGGAGTCACTGGCGTTACCTTAACCAATGGACAGCGCTTACAGGGTAAAAGCGTAGTACTCACTACCGGTACTTTTTTAAATGGCCGCACCTATATTGGCCTTGAAAGCCAATCAGCTGGTCGTCGCGGGGAAGAAGCGGTAAAAGATTTATCTGCACAACTGCAGCGCTTAGGCTTACGCATGTCACGGTTAAAAACCGGTACTCCACCACGGCTTTTGCGTTCGAGCCTCGATTTTTCACGCATGAGCGTGCAAGAGGCTGACAATCTTGAATATCTATTCGAATTCAGCCCTCACCGGGTCACTAACACCCGTGACTGTTATATCACCTATACCAACGAAGAAACACATCGCATCATTCGTGAAAACTTACATCTTTCCCCTATGTACACAGGGCACATTACGGGCAAACCGCCCCGCTACTGCCCTTCAATAGAAGATAAAATTGCGCGCTTTGCAGACAAAACTGCACACCACGTATTTGTTGAACCAGAAAGTGCATCGACAGAAGAAATCTATCCAAACGGTATTTCTACATCGCTGCCGTTGCACGTACAAGAGCAGTTTATTCGCACTATCAAGGGGTTTGAAAATGCGATTATCACTAAAGCTGGATACGCGGTTGAATATGATTTTGTGCATCCCAATCAACTGAAACATTCGCTAGAAACCAAATTAGTACCTGGCCTCTTTTTAGCAGGACAAATTAACGGTACTACTGGCTACGAAGAAGCTGCAGGGCAAGGCATTATTGCTGGCATCAATGCCCATTTAAAAGCACACACCCTAGAGCCATTTGTATTAAAACGGCATGATGGATACATTGGTGTTATGATTGATGATTTAGTAACACTGGGAGTCGATGAACCGTATCGTATGTTTACCGCACGCTCAGAAAATAGATTAACGCTCGGGCAGTACACCGTGTTTTATCGCTTAGCAGATTCAAGTCATAATTTAGGGCTGATCAGTAAAGAGCTATTTGATACGATTAAAAACGAAGAAACATTAGTTAAAGAATCGATCACAGCACTCAAAAAAAATAAAAACCATGAAGAACTCCTTAAGCTTTTAGGGAGAGACGAAACGAACATAGAAACATTACGCGCCGCAACAGAGAACAAATTAAATGACCGAGCACTTCAGGCATTGTGGTCAGAAATACGCTATGAACCGTATCTAAAGCGGGAACAAAAAGAGATCCAAAAAATGGAGCGATATCGGGAACTGGTTATCGAAGATAGTACCGATTTTAAAGATGTTCCAGGACTATCAAAAGAGTTACAAGAAAAGTTAGTGCGCTACAAGCCAGCAACTATTGCTGATGCTGCGTTGATTCCCGGCATGACTCCCGCTGCATTATCGTTGCTTATTTTTAAAATACAAGATATGGCATATAAAAAGAGAAAGAATGGATAATGAAAAAATATGCATTGCTACTGCTAGCAACTTTAGGTATTATATCGTGCATTTACACTGCAGAGGCTGATGCGCCGCAAAATAAGCAGAAAATACTTGAAACGTTTCTGGTTGAGAACTTTCCTATACCACAATCATTCAAAGAAGACGATGTGAATAAAGAAATTGATTTTCCTGGTTGCGGTAAATTTAGAATCGAAAAAGTAACCAAAGAAAACACGTTTTATAAAGATGGTGTCGCTATGCGAGTAGCTCATGCCGAAGTCAGCTTTATACAACCGGTGCAATGGTGCGGTTTAAACGTCGCCAATTATAAGATGTTTTACCGCTATGAAGCGACCGAATCCAGTACGGAATGCAAAATAGTTTCACCAGAAAGATTCATGAATTGGTGGACAGTCGGCGGGGTAGCATTTGCCATTCCACTAGGACTCATTGCAATAGGAGCCGCAATTGAGGCCGCAGTTGAGATAAAAAACATGTTTAAGAAGTAATTTTTAATGTTTTGAAAAAGAAGGAACAGAGATGAAGCATACAAAAAAAATATCTATTGCATTGCTGGGCATACTTGCGCAATATCCATGTGTTACGAGCGCGATGTTAAAGAAAAAACAACAGTCGCAACGCATGAGCTGCGAACTAGAAAAAAAAGCCCCAGTAGCCGTAACACAAAAGAAGCAGGAACCCAATTGTGCACCAAAAAATGGGCTCGAGCGAAAAGAAATAGCCACGCAACAAAAACAGGAGCCAAGAGCACATGAAAAGCCTCAAGCCATTACTGCTGTTATATCTCCAGTTGTTCCTGCAGCTAAAAAAGCGGAAACGATCACTATCGTAAATAGCATTACCGACAAAATGATTACCTACGAAGGGCATTGGGCAAAACCAAAACCTTCTCTTTTCCAAGTAACTATCAATCAAAAACTGTTGGGCAATAATGAATCGGTCACGGTACCGGTCAGTGATGGTAAAGTAACGGTCGCGTATGCATGCGAATTTAAACGGTTCGGCATCATGTACCATCAAGAAAAAAAAGAACTTTCGCTGCCCTTGCCCGCAGGCCATAAACAAGCAAGCATTACTTTCTGCTGGGATGCGCCTGATCGCATAGCATTACAAGCACAGCCAGATACGCAAGACAAAAGTACTGCAAATATTAGTTAGCAGAAAAAGTACGGAGATTTTTCTGCTGGGCAAGTGTTATCTGAGTTGGCACAGCGCCGGCAGGTATATTATTCCGTATAATCTGCCAATTCCCCCCTTGATATGCTATTGAAAACACTGCTGCACTATTGCCCGCATCAATATCTCCTGCCAGCTGAGCTGATCCTCCCGACTTCGTTCCGCTTACGAATTGCAACGTAAGAGGTGCTCCGTCTTTTTGTACCTCTAATTTCATATCTACAGGCACGCTTGCGTTATTGGTAACTGATACTGCGTAATGACCAGGAAGCATATCTATTGTATATGTCATTATAACCCACCAAAGAACTCTTATTCTTTTCATTAATAACTCCTTATTATTTACGATTTTTGCTCTTTAATAAGTACGACATCTTTTGCAGTAATAGTAACTGCAAGCTGATAATCAAGAGGTGGAATACCAGATCTGACGGTTTGCCACTTGTTATCAGCATCACTAATAGCTAGTTGAATGGTGGGGAGAGTCCAGCGCAACGCATGAAAATTCACGATTGTGTTAGTTGCTATCTTAGCGCAGCTTAATATTACAGTTTGCCCATCTAGAATACCATCTTTTTCAGTAGTGGGTACTACTAAATATCCTCGATCCCCGCCAAAAGCATTAGGTATCAGTGCGTTAATTGTGTTTCCTGTTTTGTTAGTAATGGTTATTGCGGTAGGCACTGCATGCATATTCCCCGCCATACTCATCAATAACAACGAGCCCATCATTTTATTCATAAGTCCTCCGTTTTAATCCGCTTTTTAATTTCAATCCGTATCTACACAATAGTATATATATTTTATTATCCAATTTGCAATAAATACAAGAGGAATAATATTTTCTTCGAATCCTTTGCCAAAACCAACATTTTTGCCCAGACTAGTAAGAATACACAAACATTAAAAAAACAGAGGTTATATGGAACTACTCCATATCTGGGGCCCCATTGCCATTCACAGTTACGGCCTCTTTATTGCATGTGCCACGCTGCTTTACTGGCGACTTATTATTCACGATGAAAGAAGAAAACAACTTTTTGATGAAAACGTCTTTTCTTCACTTATTATTACAGGCATTGTAAGCGCTTTTATTGGGGGACGAGTGGTCTATGCACTTACTTCTCATGGCCAAATCGAAAGTTTTCTTGATCTACTACTGCCCTGGTATGGTGGGTTTTCTATTTTAGGGAGCGTTATTGCTACCGTATCAACAATAGCGTTCTACTTATGGTCCCGCGCCATTCCCGTGCTCCCTACTGCTGATATTTTGGCGTTATATATGCCATTATTACAGGCAGTTGCGCGCATTGGCTGCTTAACTGCTGGTTGTTGTGGCGGCACCGCACTCATGCAAGCACGAGATCTATGGCTTTACTCTGTGCACACCCATCCGACACAACTGTACAGCGCTGGCGCATTGCTGCTCTTATTTGCCTGCTTATACGCAATGGCACACAAACGTTGGCATGCACAAGGCACAATCTTTGCTGCATACGTCATAGGAGTAGGATTGGAACGTTTTATCGTTGATTTTTTTCGTGCCGATCGCACATGCACCCCCATGTCATGGCTCTCGGTACAACAATGTATCGCACTATTGGTAATAAGCAGCGGCCTGGGTATATATTGGTACGTAAGGCGATACACACATGAACGCATTCAGTCTCATTAAACAACAAGTTTCAATTTTGGATGTGGTAAGTCAATATGCCACACTCAAAAAGGTAGGATACTACTTTAAGGGCACCTGCCCGTTTCATACCGAAAAGACTGCTTCTTTTACCGTCAGCCCCCATAAAAATATTTTCTACTGCTTTGGTTGCCATACCGGGGGTGATGTGATCGAATTTATTGCAAAAGTAGAACATTGCTCTCCCTTTGAAGCAGTGCAAATGCTTGCTGATCAATATAAAATTAGTTTGCCAGAAAAGATGAGTCCCTCTAAAGGGCCAGACCGCACTCAATCACACGAAGAAAAAACACGTTACCACGCATTGCACCAGATGCTCTGTTCATTATTTCATAGTCTGTTACTCAAATCACCTGCAGTACTGCAATATCTCAAGAACAGAGGCATTCAAGAGCAGATGATTATTACGCATCAAATCGGTTATTTTCCTCCGGGCGCACACGGGGTGCAGCAAGTTATTACTGCACTCAAAAAAAGTTCTTTTTTAGTAGAAGATCTGATCAAAGTTGGCATTATACAAGAAACTAAAAATATGCCATTTTCTCCCTTTGAAAATCGCGTTATGTTCCCTATTACCGACCACATGGGTCGTATCTATGGCTTTGGTGGCCGTGTATTTGTTGGCGGAGACGAACGAGCAAAATATTACAATTCCCGTGAAAATGAATATTTTACCAAAGGCCATCTCCTGTTCGGGCTCGATAGAGCAAAAGCGGCAATGCAAAAAGAAGATAGCGTCTTTATTGTTGAAGGATACCTTGATTGCATGGCTATGATGCAGCACGGTTATGGGGCAACGGTAGCAACCATGGGTACCGCCTGCACCATTGAACAGCTGCGCCTTATTGCACGGTATGTTAATCATATATACGCTGCATACGATGGAGATGCCGCTGGGCAACGGGCCATGGTACGCATGGCATCACTGTGCTGGGAACTAGGCCTTGAACTGCACATCATTCCTTTACCGCCAACAGAAGACCCTGCCTCATGGCTTGCTAAAAAAGGAACGCTCGAAGAGGCTATCGCACAGTCAAAAGATATTTTCAGTTATTTAATTGAAAAGAATAGCGCAGGATTCAGCGCTAAAGCGGTCAAGGAAAAAATAGAAGCTATCAAAGAGGTGCTTGATGCTATAGCACATCTGCAAGACCCATTCAAAAAAGATCTTATTTTGCAACAGGCGGCACAGCAGTTTGCCATATCGGTCGAAACGCTCAAGCAAGAATATCAGCGCATGCTCAAAAATAGCAGTAAAAAAGAGCTGCCTGAATCAGCCGTTTCTGTAGCGACACCGGCCTTACCACCGCTCATTGATAGTGCTGAAACGCTCACCATCTTGGAAAAAAAATTATTTTCTGTTATAATAAACCATATGGATATCCTTGAGCCAGAAGACGAGACATATGTACGCACCTATTTGAGTGAGCCATTAAAAACTATCTATATTAAAATAAAAGAGGCCACACTGCATAATGCAGACCATGGTGGCGATCGTATGTCTTTATTACCTGCTGATGAAAAGCTGCTTGTACATAAATTGCTTATTGAGTATGGCGATACGGTAGAAAAAAATGACCTACCGATGCTTCTCATGCAATTTCAAAAAAGGCAGTGGAAAACCATTGTTGCACAAACCAAAGAACGGTTACAACACGCAACAATGGCTCAAAATACCCAAGAAGTTGAATCGATAATACAAACGTTCCAGGAATTACGCCGCACTCTTTTGCGTAAGGGGCTTATATGAAGAAAAAAATAACGATCAAACAAACAATCAGTAAAAAACCGGTAGCATCCTCATCTTCCATGAGCACAAAAAATAAACCAAAATCGATACTAAAAAAGAGCTCCCTTTCCAAAAAAAATAGTATCCAAGATGCGGTTAAGAAAGAGCAGCTTGCCGACAAAGATACGGATATCAAAAATCAGATATTTGCCGCTATCGTTACCCGCGCGCATAAGCGAGGCGCACTCACTCAAGAAGAACTGATTGAAGCAACGCAACAGTATCAATTAAATGAAAAAGATACCCAAGAACTTTTACGCACATTGGAAAAAGAGGGTATAGAAATGTTAATTGATGATGTTGATGATCTAGCCTCATCGGCGTTGGAAGATTTACACAAAGATGAAGAAGAGTCTGCTACCAGCTCAGTAAAGTCGAGCTTTAATAATCTCGAGTTTGAAGGGGATGAACAAGAAGAAGAAGCGGCCGAAGATGAAGATGAGGAAGAAGAGGAAAATCCTAAAGAAATGGCAGGGGCTACCCAATTAACTGATGGGGTAAAAGTATACCTGCGAGAAATCGGTAAGATTCCGTTACTCAATAAAAAAACAGAAAAAGTTATTGCAGACCAGATAGCGTTAGGCAAAAAAGAAGCTATCGAATCGATCTCTAAATTCCCTTTTATTCACAAAGAGCTGGTGAGCATCGGAGAAAAGGTACAAAAAAATACGGTACCGCTGAAAGATATTATTCAGTTTTCTGAGTTCCAAGAAAACCTTCCTAAAATTGAAGAAGAAGGCGCGGTCTTTTTGGCAACTATCAATACCATTAAAGATTTAATAGCAAACGAAGAGCGCATTTACTTAAGCTATCGCGGAAAATTGGAAACAGAAGAAAAAAAGAAAGAGATGCTTGATAAGGTGCGCAAAAATAAAGAAGAAATAAGCGCACAAATTCAAATGATTAAGATCGCCAACAAATTACTGCGCAAACTATCAAAACGCATTGAAAAAAATATCAATAAAATTGAAGAAAAACAGCAAGAGATTAAGCGTGATGAAATACGACTTAATAATCTGAACGGCATAAAAAATATCGATGCAGAGCAAGTGGCAGAAAAAGAAGAGTTGGAAAGAAACATTCGCACCGCGCACAAGCTCATTAAAAAAGTAGAACAAGAGATGGGCTTGCCACACGAAGTTATTTATAAGCATTATCATAAGTTGCAAATCGGCTTGCTCAAAGACAAACGTGCTAAAGATGATCTAGCAAAAGCAAACTTACGCCTTGTCGTTAATATTGCTAAAAAATACATCAACAAAGGCTTGCACTTTCTTGACCTGATTCAAGAAGGTAACATTGGTTTGATGAAAGCGGTGGAAAAGTTCGAATTTGAACGGGGATATAAGTTCTCTACGTATGCGACTTGGTGGATCCGTCAAGCAATTACCCGTGCCATTGCCGATCAGTCTCGTACCATTCGTGTACCGGTTCACATGGTTGAAACGCTCAACAAGATCAACAAAATTAAACGCATCTTTATTCAAGAACATGGCCGCGAACCATCACACACCGAACTGTCTAAAGAGCTGAATATTGATGAAAAGAAGATTAAAAATATCATCAAAATTTCTAAAGAACCTATCTCTTTAGAAACACCGGTTGGTGATAGCGAAGACGCCTTTATTAAAGACTTTATTGAAAATGAAAACGATTTTTCTCCTGCAGAAACGGTTGCCAGCAACGATCTGAAGGAACGAGTGCGTGAAGTGCTTAAGACATTAACGCCACGCGAAGAAAAAGTGTTAAAAATGCGTTTTGGCATAGACGTTGCTTCAGAGCATACGCTAGAAGAAGTCGGGAAAGACTTTTCGGTAACTCGTGAGCGTATTCGTCAAATTGAAGTAAAGGCTTTACGTAAGTTACGCCACTCTTCGCGCAGTAAAAAATTACAATCGTTTTTCGATAAAGAATATGATACGATTGCCGATGTCGATGAAGAGGATGATGATTTTGATGAATAATTATACGGTAAGGACACTGTAGGTATCATGAGCCCAGACCCATTAGGAAGTGCCTTTTTTTACCCCCAATTGCTAGGTTTTTTTGTTGCATTGCTCGCGTGTGCGCTGTTTTCTTTTTTAGAAACGGCCATAACGGCATTGCGTTTGTTTAAACTCAAAGAAATAGCTACCACCAGCCCGCGCTACCAAGAGTTATTTAAAACGCTCGAAGAGCGCCCTCAGCAAGTACTGGTGACCATATTGATTGGCAGCAATTTGGCCGACGTGACTGCGGCAGCGCTCATTACTAATATCATGGAAACACTCTTTGAACAGCTGCAGCTTTCGGGCGGCTTAGGGTTTTCGGTGGGCATTGGTGTGGCCACTACTGCTATCTTAATCTTTGGTGAAGTGATTCCCAAAAATTTAGCTAAAATACATGGCGAGCGACTGTTCCGTTCAACACTTTGGTTCACGAATGTGGTGTATTACACGCTGTACCCGGTAGTTAATTTTTTGATGCGGTTGTCTGCGTGGGTGTTAAGCATTTTCGGTGGACCGACAGAACCCACCGAATCGATGGTCACCGAACGAGAAATTCGTTTTTTAATCGATTACATTAATGAAAAAGGGTTAATGGAACGAGAAAAAACAGAAATGCTTCAAAGCATCTTTAAGTTGGGCAGCAAGCAAGTAAAAGAGATCATGGTCCCCGCAATTGATATTGTAATGCTGGATGCACGCGCAACGCTCAAAGAATCGTTCGAGGTATTTTCTAAATATCAACTATCGCGCCTACCGGTCTTTAAAGAAACCAAAGATAATATCATTGGTATGGTGCTGCAAAAAGATATCTTTTTGCTCATGTCTCAACAACAAGAAAAACCACTCGAAGAGCTGGTTCGCCCTATTCTATTTATCCCTGAAAGTTTAAAAATCAACCAACTATTACGCGAGTTGCGCCTGAAACATATTCACATAGCCATCGTGCTCAACGAATATGGCAGCATTACTGGCTTAGTAACATTGGAAGACGTGCTGGAAGAGATTGTGGGTGAAATTCGTGACGAATACGAAAACGTACCGGAAAAAATTGTACCGTTGCATGACGGCGGTTGGTTAATCGATGGCAGCGTGACGCTAGAAACGCTGAGTAAACTACTCAATATCAACTTTGAAGTAGTAACGGCTGTTACTATTGGCGGTTTCCTGACTGAGCAGTTACAACATCTGCCTAAAACCGGCGAACGGATTGTGTACAAAGAGTACGGTTTCCATGTACAGCAAGCAAGCGCAAAACGGGTGCTGCAAGTACGCATTTTTAAAGGCACTGATCACGCACCAGAGTAGCATAGGCGCTCATGGTACATGATTTTGAGTGTGTACGAAAAATTATATCGAACCATATACACACGTTATTAGCAGTATCGCTCATTATCGTCCCTTTGCTCATCGCCCGTGTTATTGGGTGTGCAATAGTAGGGGTATCAGGCGTCGCTCTTTTTGATAGCGCAGTGTGCACTACGTACAGCTTACAACTGATACACGTAGTCAGCACCCTACGCACCATACCCTCGCACGCTCGTTACTTTACGCACATTACCTGTTGGTATTGCATGAGCGCAACACTATACCTGGCAACCGCTACGTATTATCAACTTCCATTGACTATGCCGCTCGGCCAGTTACATATACTCGTATGGATACACACGACGGCCATTGGTGCTCTGAGCTGGATGCTCAGCAGAACACATAGTTCGCTCACCTCGACGCGAACGAACGCAAAAAGCATCCCTGTATTTTTATACCTCCTATTTCTGTATACTCCTTGGTACGATTACCTGCTGTACCACCAACCCATTCCCTGCGGGGCCATCGCTTGCTTGCTTGCTTTGCGCGCTATTATTCCTTATTATGAACATATATGATTCATAGTATGTATTCCATTAGTGGGAGTTTTATTCGTGTTCAAATTGCAAAAAGCATTTATTTTTAGCGCATGCATTGCCGCTTCGTCTATTGCAGCGATACCAGCACTTTTCCAGGGAAATGAATGGGCGTACATGGAACACGTTTTCATGACTCGTGTTAATGAAGAAAAAAGCAGTGCGCTATTTAAGCTTAAAAAAGTGAGTATTGCTGTTACCGCTGGCCTTTTAGCAGCGACAAGCGGGCATATGCTTCACACTGCAGCGCTGCTCACTGACTGCATAGATATGGATACTTTTGAAATGAATGCAGGTGGGGTTATTATGTTTCCCTTTGTTATTGGGCTGAGCGTTGGCCACTACGGAGGCACTCATATGTTAGAAAATAATCTATACAAAAAAACGATGCTTACATTTGTTACGCATTGGCCAGAGAATCGCCTTGCTACACCTGTTGAGTTGCACCCCTACTTTGATGAGTTGTGGCATAATTATCTCACAGGCACACTGCATACGACCATTGAAGAAAAGGGAGTAGAGATTGTACGGCTCATGCGCTCGTTAGTAGAAACACATTTTCCTGAAAAATATGTCGCACAAAAAATACAAATTTCTGCACAATCAACGAGCGTTGCATTTAAATTTGATTTAACACAGCTGTTTAGTGCGATATTTTCTCGTTAAAAAAACTATTGCAAATGATTGGTGCGCGTCATTGTCCCTTTTGCAGAAATCGTGAAACAGAATTGAAGGATATAAGAAAAAGCGCTTATTACAGAATACGTATTGGCGCGATTTTATATTATTTCCCAAGTAACGTATAGCCTGCTGTAGCAATGCCCGTAATAACAGTCCCTGCAGCTAGCGCAATGCCAAAATCTTCTACCATACGCCCGTCTTGCGTGTATCCTGGTTGGTCGTACCGCGCCCCGTGCTGCAGTAAAAGCAGCAGATAGTGGGCGCGCTTGAGATCTGTATTGATCGATTCTTGCACTATTTTTTGCTGTTCTTCGGTTAATTTTGTTTTTTCTTCAGCCGCCTGCTTAACATGCGCCAACAAAGTAGCCAGCTCTGTAGCAGTTGCCATATTCTTTTCATGCTCTTCTTCAGAGAATTCAGTAAACGTGGCGAGTGTTTGCGTAAGCAGTTCACCGTGCGTTTTGCGTAAAAAAGTTTTCAACTCTGGGTCTTTAGGGTCAATAGCATATTTAATTGATTCGCTAAATTCTTGAAACACCCCAGGGACTTGGACCATCTTTTTATTCATTACGGTAACACCGCCAAAAAGTTGCGCGCGCGCCTCCGCGGCAGTTTGTGCATTAACTTCAGCAACTGTTTGCGCATACTTTCCACTCGCTTTTATTTTCTGTTCAATATATTTATCATAGGCTAACATAGGAATCATCAAGGCTCCGCTGGTAATACTTCCCACAATAACGTTGCTCGTTATCTGCGCAATACCCGAGGTTACGCCACCGCTAAAACCTCTTTGCATCATATCACCTATAGTCATAACAGCTGCAGTGTTTTTAATTGATTTTTGAATGAAAGTCAGATATGCCTTTTTTTCAGCATTCGCTTTTTCGAGCTGAGCGCGTAGATATTCTGGACTATTAATATCTATGTTACCATCAAGGGACTCTGCGTTATTAAATGGAGAAACGCTCCCGTGCTCATGTCTGCTCTCACTTGCCCTCACTGACACAGCAGACACAAAAAACAGCGTTAATAGCATTATCTTTTTCATATAAATCACCCCTTGATTGCGTGTAGCATTAACACGCACATGATTTTAAAATTACATTGATTACGCATTGTAACATAATTTACCGCATTGATCATCTTTTTTACACAAAGCATTGACTCTGCGTGCTGCCCATGCGCTACATTGATTGTACGTTGTACGTAAAAAATCAAAAAAAGGAGTGCGCGTGATTCGTATACTTATCGTTCTTATTACCATGTACCATCTACCAAATCTGTGGGCAGGAGAGCTAAAAATCAAATCAAGCGTTGCTAATGTAGAAGAAATTAAAAAAGACTCACTAGGACAAAGAATCAAGCAAGGAATTAGAGATTGGTGGTATCAAGGCAAGCCGCTTCCTGAAGGCGGAATTGCATTGAGGCCAGGGGAAGCAGTTGAGTTGCCTACACTAGAAGAAGAAACGAGTACGTTAAAATCGACAAAAAAAAGCCTAACAAAAGAAGAATTGCAGAAAGAATTGCAAAAGCGAAGTGGTTTTACACGAGAATCAACGAGTACATTTATCCAAACTTCGCAAAAAAAGCAACTCACACCTGAAGAAGAACTTAAACAAGAGATCGATACAGCATTGGATACGTTATTTGAATGGAGTGAAAAAAATACAGAATCAGAGGCAAGCTATTTTGGAGACAATTTCATTAAACCAATTAATACTGAATTAGCCAGAATAGAAACTATACAAAACCCAACCGAAAAAACAGCTGCATTACAACAACTTTCTGAACAATTGGAACAGGATAATACGATTTGGAACAATTCAAGCTATTCGCTCAATAGCAAGCACTTAGCCGAACAGAGAGAACAAAACTGGACAGGAAGTGGAAAAAAGCCGAGTGAAAGAATTACAAGCTGGCAACAAACCATTGCAGAATTTCAGGGATCTGTAGATGGCGAGCTCAAAAAAGCTCTCGAAAGCAAATACCAACTAGCAGAGTCCTTACAGGGTAAAAATTGGAGGCATGGTTCTCGCGGGTCTGATGAATTTTCATTACTTGCATATTTAGACAGCAAAAATCCTACAGAAGACGTCAATGCTAAGCAACGCGAGAGCATAGATTTTTACAACAACCCTTCGTTAAATGAAAGGACTAGCGACGCTTGGTATAATCTAACAAGGGATTATCAAAAGCTTATTCAGGAACAAACAGACCTCATAAAAAAATATGAAGATATTCTTAAAAAAATCCCTGACACTGCTGAAGCAAAAAAAGCATTAATTGCAAAAGTAGAAGCATTAAAAAAACATATTACTATGCTACAACATACAGTCAACTTAAGAGAAATAGATTTTTATCGTTATCATATGAACATATTGGATCGTGCTGAAATGCTTTCTGCGAATAAACTATCACCATATAAGAATTATAAACGAGAACTTGAACAAGTTATTACAAAGAGCCCATACCAAACAGATCAGGAGTTCAACGATAGCACTGCTAAACAACACGCTAAAGAGCTTATTGAAGAACTCAATACTCACATTGAAACAATCGAAAAAAAGGGAAGTAAATGAAGCAGGCACCAGCATCACCATCAAGTTCTGGCAAACGGCCTATTAAATGCATGCATACTTTTTTGATACTCGCCGCTCGGGAGTTGGTATGCCTGCAGCAGTAAAATGGTGCATCCTGTTTGTGCTATTATGCATAGAACCGTTCGAGCATGCCTGGCATAAAAATAGAAACATGCATGCGCCTGACAGGGTACTGCATGAGAAATAATAACGTATCGCAGGTGTTGCGTATTATTAGTACCATATTCTTGTTAATGAACGCGCACAACAACGCAACACCACCCGCTTTGCTTAACTGCGGCAACACCTGCTTTTTAAATGCATCAGTGCAAGCACTTCTCAACATTCCGGCGTTCACTTCTATTTTGTACGGATCTAATGCATCAACCCTGTTTCCTCTGGCAACTAACCCTACTGCACATTATTTTACGCAACTGGTGCAACAGTATCTGGATGGCACCCATACATTTTCTTGTACGCAAGGCCCTCTCAAAAAGTTAGGCGACAGTGCATACAATGAATTCTTTGAGGCCCAAGTATGTTCGCAACAAGATGCGGGAGAATTTATTATCCGTTTTTTAGATAGTTGCACTAGCCACGCGATAACCGACAAAGAAGCAGTGGTACTCAATAGTGCGCTTGCTCAATTGCAAGAACAGTTAAAACAAAATCCCCAATCAGTATTGCTGCAACAGAAAATACAACAGACGCGTATTAAACAGTTGTTTCATAATATCTATGTATCGCGCATTTCTTGCCCTGCTCATGAGGCACCAACCACCCCATTGCTAGAAACTGATACGGCAGAAAATGGCCCTGGCGTTCTTACCGTGCCCGCTTTGGACGCGCAACAAACACCGCTCACCGATCTTGCTTCGTGCTTAGCAGTATATTTCAAACCGGAACTACTCGATGCATACAAAGATAACAGCGGCCACGTGCGCACTGATTGTATCAAACAATTATTTTTTTTAACCACACCTCCCTATCTTTGTATTAATGTGAACCGTTACACCTATACCGCTCTTGCCCGTCAAAAAGTGAATCACGCCATCGCTATTCCTTTGGAGCTTGATGTGTCACCGTGGGTCCGCCCCCTGCATCCTGCATTAGCATCAACGAGTAGTAAAGCAGCATCACACTATGCATTAAGTAGCGTGGTGGTCCAAGGAGGCGGTCTGTCTGGGGGTCATTACTGGGCCTATGTTAAAAAAGAACAGGTTTGGTACCGGTGTGATGATAGCACCATTACCCGTGTAGGCACAGAACTTTCTGCTGATGCAATTACTGAAATTAACGGCTCGCCAACCGGTCCCACCGGCTATTTCTTTATCTATAAGCGTCAGGAGGCCCTGTTGCCAGAGAAACCGATCCGCAATCCCCGTTCTTCAACAAACGTGCTTACCGAATCTCTTACCCAGCTAACCCAAAAACTCAGCGCACTGGCCACCACTATTTCATAAAAATGCACTCTCTGGTATTATGAATAGACGAAAGGGTTAAAAAAATATGAATTATAAACGCATGCGCCTATCAATAGTCCTGTTAGTCAGTATTATGCATAATGCCCGATTACAGCCACACGATACACAGAAAATTATTATTGAATCGCCGCTTCCACCACATGCGTTTTCAAAGCCCCATAAACGCCCTATCATCACTATCTGGGTGCATGGCAGTAAGATTTTTTTTAGTAAAATAATGACCCGTTTTTCTTTTAGCCCGCCTGGCATCTCACACGCACAAGACCTTGACCCTAAATACCACCACCGTACCATTGCTAACACACTCAGCAAAGCATGCCCCGCCTTGTTCCCTGCAGAGCATTTTTATCTATTTGGCTGGTCGGGAAAACTTGATTTTCAGACACGCAAAAAAGAAGCGCTGGTATTGTATGAACAGATAGCCCAACTCGTGCGTGCTACACAACAAAAATATGCTGTTGCGCCCTACGTGCGTATTATCACACACAGCCATGGAGGTAACGTTGCGTTGAATATGGCATTGTATTGCAACAAAGACAGTGACTTTGTTATTGATGAGCTGATTTTGCTGGCGTGCCCCGTGCAAGAAGAAACAAAAAATCTGGTACATGCCCCGTGCTTTAAAAAGGTAATTTCTCTATTCTCGCGCATAGATTCAATGCAAGTTATGGACCCACAAGGTATGTATGCGCACATGCGCGTACAAAAGGACAGCAAAAAAGTACCGTTATTTTCTGAACGGGTATTTGATGGTGGTCAACGTCTTATGCAAGCCTCTGTGCAAATTGGTTGGCGCGGCCTGTCTCATATCGAATTTTTGTTCGACCCTTTTTTGACCCATTTAGCCACTATTATAGCGTATCTCAATCAAGATGATGACACCGGTCTATCGGTACGCAAAATCATACTCAAGCGGTAAGCGCTGCAAAGTCGCCACAAATCAATTGGCAAATGGCATTATATGTGGCATTATTAAGATACTTTATATGTATTTATAGTATCAATAATTCGCTCTTATAGGGGAACATAGCATATGTATTTTAGGGATCGCACTTTAGTGCATAGAGGGCATATCGTAGCATTTCTTACTATTATCGTGCATAGTCACAGTTACTCTATGGAATCTCAAATAACAGATCAGTTCTGTGCATTCGAAGCACAAGAGGCAGAGCTTGAAAAAAACCAGGCCGCAGCCGTTACTCTACCCCCTTATGACTGGCAAATCACGCCACGGATAGCTACTATCTCTTATCCAGCACAAGATAACAATCGAGCATTAATTCTTGCTGCACAATCTATTGAAAAAATGAAAAAGGGGGACAATTTTTATGGGTTATATTTTCTGATTACCAACACTGAATTCCTTACAACACTCGCTAAAAAACATACAGAAGGAGTCAACATCAATCTCTTCTGTTGCGCATCACAAAAAAATGCTGTATTGACTGCAATGCGCTACGCAAAACTCGATTGTACAGCTGTACCTATACAATTTTATAATGAACAACAGTTACTAAAAAATAATGGATATGCGCAAAAATTACACACCAAAACAATGGCGTGGAGTTATGTCGATGCTAATCAAAAACGACAATATCGTGCGTATAGTGGATCACAAAATATAACCAACATGGCCAATCGCGAAATGGCCGAATATGCAGTAGAGCAAGCAACATATGAATTTGTTAAAAACTTGTTTGAAGCGGTTTCTGACATACATGCAAACGTAAAACAAGAAACTATTATTCAATATGGCACCAAAAACACCGTTCTTCAACACACTCCTCCTGGAAAGACCATTATTTCTTCGCTGAACTATAACTTAAACAAATCGATTGCTACTATTATAAAAAACTGCCAAGAAGGGGACTCTTGTTACATTAATATGTACAGTTGGGATGATCGCGATACGAAAGAGGCAGCGCTTCAATTGGCAAACAAGAAAATACTCAAATTAGTTACGGTAGACAAGGACGCCTTAAAAAAACAACCGACACAAGAGTTTTTAGTAGCACTGTATAAAAAAGGGGTTCCTGTCTCAGTATTTAATTATGATGAAGCGCATAAAACAGGAAAATTTGCGCAATCGAATCATATTAAAGGGTTTGCGCGAATAACAAAAAATAATAGTCATCATGTGCTCGGATTTGGTTCAAATAACTGGACGAATTCGAGCAATAATGACATTAATGTTCTTCATTTTGATATCGATCAAACAAAAACAGAAGAGTTTATAAACAACTGTAATGCTATAGCTACACAATCGAAACCACTCAATTTTATTATTCCTGAATTATGTAATCATACGAACAAGCGAAAATCATTCGAAACGTATGACCAAGAGTATACAGATAATAAAGATAGCATTAATGGCGCGCTTGATTCGTTTGCTCTTGATGCGGTAGAAATAAAGAATGAGCAAAAACTCAAGGAACTTTTTAAAACTATAGAACTATACATTAAACGCCATAGTAATACAATACCAAAAGACGAAGGAAACCAGTTTATTGTCCAGCTCAACCACATATACAATGAACAACTCAAGGCAATTAATAATAGCGTTGTTGCATAACCCATAGATGCTGATCTTAATTGCGCAAATGAATGAAAATTCGTATGCTTGGGTAGTAGAGAAATATTTTTAAAAAAAAATCCATGAACAAACTCATTCAAGTACGTTCCTTAGAAAAAAAGTACGGTCAACTTTTAGCGCTTAAAAAAGTGAATCTTGATCTCTTTGCAGGAGAGATCGTTAGCTTGCTCGGCGTTAATGGAGCCGGTAAAACAACCCTTTCATCGGTGATTGCCACCATTCATCCGCCATCAGCCGGAGACATTCTTTTTAATGGCGCATCTATATTCCATGATATTCCCGCCTATCGCATGCATATTGGATACTGTGCACAAAAAAATAATCTGAATCCGTTATTAACTAACAAAGAAAATATGGTGAATGCGGGCCGTTACTACGGCATGGACAGTGCAGCAATTGCAACACGCATCGATTACCTGGATAGCCGTTTGGGCATAGGACAGTTTTTGTATCAATCACCCGATAGTTTATCTGGGGGTTGGAAGCAACGGTATATGATTGCACGCACCCTCATGCATGCGCCACAATTTATTATTCTTGATGAACCAACGGTTGCTCTTGACCCAGACGTACGCCATCTCTTGTGGCAATATATTAAAGATATCCGGGCTGATGGGGTTACCGTTCTTTTAACGACCCATTATCTTGACGAAGCAGAAATATTATCTGACCGTGTTTGCGTGCTGCATCAGGGAGAAATAAAGATGATTGATACTCCACAGAATTTAATAAAAAACTTTCAAAAAGGTAAATTGGAAGAAGTTTTTTTACACCTGACGCGTGAATTTGAAGGAAAAAAATGAATATAACACGCGCAAAACGCTATGCACATATTTTTTGGTATCTATTGCGTACTGACCTGACGGTATTGCGTCAAACAATTTTTGATCGCTTCATCGATATGCTCATTTGGATTTGCGTTATGTCTGGCATTGCTGCGTATCTGCTTCCCGCATTTGGATTAAGCAGCGGCTATGTAAATTTCTATGTTGCAGGACTAGTAGCCAGCATGGGTATTTTTGAACTATTTGGCAATGTGGTAAAGTTAGTGAACGATTTGGATGGGGTCAACATTACAGGCTTCTACTTGTCACTCCCCATGCCACCGATTCTTGTATTTGTTCGTTCCATCGTTTTTTATGCTCTGAACGCGGGAATGCTGAGTAGCTTTGTTTTACCCGTGTGCAAACTACTGCTGGGCGCGCGTGTTGACCTTTCTCATTTTCATCTACCCAAATTTTTACTTATTTTTTGTATCACCAATATTTTTTACGGTGCATTTACTTTATTTGTTGCAACCCGCGTGCGCAACATCGAACGGATCGGCACTGCTTGGATGCGTTTCGTATTTCCCCTCTGGCAACTCGGTTGCTTTCAGTTTTCATGGACCATTTTACACGAAAAATTCCCATTGATTGCAATGCTCAATGTATGCAATCCGGTGGTCTATATTATGGAAGGCATGCGTGCCGCAATCTTGGGTCAGGAAGGGTTTTTGAACTTCTGGCTTTGCTGCACTGTATTAACAGTGCTTACGCTTATTATGACTTTTGTGAGCATTCGTTTATTTAAGAAAAAGTTAGATTTTTAAGCATTAAAAAAGCCCCCGTGTTTTTACACGAAGGGCTTTTTTTAATTTCCGAAAAGCGTACCTACTCGATTACATAATCGAAATAGCTGCTTTCTTGATCGGCTGGGAATGGTTCATTCACTAACGTAAAATGCCACCATTCATACCGATAATTTTTAAAGCCATGCTGTTCCATAATCTTTTTTAAGAATGAACGCATTGCTTGATGTTCTGGTAATACTAATGTGCTTTCTGTATGAGATGCTTCATCAAACAGATCAAATGAAGATCCCATATCTACGGTACCATCATCTAAGTAAGTAATCGTAGCACCATCAGTCAACTGACGTTCAATGGGCTGCACTTCGTGTACGATTGCACCCTTTTTAATGATCGTCAAATCAACGGTACTACCACGACTATGACCCGATTTTTTGTCTACATACCCCAATTCGAAAACACGATTTTTAGGGACCCGTGGTAGATATTTATTTTCTGTTAATGGCATAGTCCGCTCTTCACTCCAGCGAACAAAATGATCAACCGATCGCTGCGGCCGTCCACCATCGTACACAACCAATTCATACCCAAGAAGTTGTAATGCTTCTTGTGCTTTTTTAAGTGCTTGCGCTGTCTGACGGGTAAGAATTACGTACGGTTTGTTATATCCATTAACCGGATTTCCGACAAAATTCTCATTGGTAGCATACCGCACCGACGTTTGAGTCGACGGATCAACTTCATGTAAATATACAAACCCTTTAGTACGCATTTCATCGGTCAATGCATGGATTTGCATCACAAAGCAACTCACAATACACCACAACCTCATAAATCTCATGTCAATTATTCCCATTCCAATGAACCGGCCGACTGATACTCAGTTACGCGCGTTTCAAAGAAGTTCTTTTCTTTATTTAAATCGACTGCTTGAGACATCCATGGGAACGGATTTTCTTTGTAATAGACGCGTGGCAACCCAATACGTTCTAAACGGCGATCGGTAATATATTCTACGTAATCAGAAAACTGCTGCGCATTGATGCCCAATAACCCATCAGGGCATGCATCGAATGCATAGCGCTTTTCAAGTACCACTGCACGCTTAATCAGTTCAACCACTTCTGTTTGAAACGCTGGAGTCCACACTTCAGGGTTTTCTTCTATGATCGTATTAATCAAGTCACAGCCAAACGCTAAGTGCACGCTTTCATCACGCATGATATATTCAAACTGTTCTCCAATACCAATCATTTTGTTTTGTCGCTTGAGCGCAAGCATCATCGCAAAACCAGCATAAAAGAAGATGCCTTCCATGATCACATAGAAACCGATTAGATCATGCAAAAATTTGCGGATATTTTCAGTGCCCACGGTGCTAAAATGTGGATCAAAGATCGATTTAGTCAGCCCAATAACAAACTCATCTTTTTCTGCAATCGATGGAATGGTATTGTACATGTTAAATATCTCTTCCGGGTCGAGCCCCAACGAATCGCAACAGTAGATGAAAGTATCGGTATGCACCGCCTCTTCATACGCTTGTCGCAACAGATACTGGCGACATTCAGGGTTAGTCACGTGCTGATACACCGCCAACACGAGATTGTTTGCCGTGAGCGATTCAGCAGTAGAGAAGAACCCTAAGTTCCATAAAATCAACCGTCTTTCTCCCGCGCTCAGCACAGTGCCTGAACGCCATTGTTCGACATCTTGCTGCATCGAAATCTCTTCCGGCGTCCAGTTGTTTGCTATGCCATCTTTATAATGTTGGCGCGCCCATAAATAGTTCATAGGTAATATTTTATTAGGATCAGTCTGCGAATCATTAATAATACGTTTTGCCATGATATATACTCCCGGTATGCACTATTGCATTGTTATTGACACGACTCACAATCAGGCCCCATGAGATCACAAATGGTACCTGCTTTATACGTTACTGCTTCCCCTTGTGGCGATTGCATCAGCGTATTCTCTTTTTCCTCTGCTGCTTCGCTTGGCATTGCTTGGTAATCCCGTTTTTGGGTAAATCCATATTTGCCCGCATCAAGCGTTGATTTTTCTATCTGCGTTGCACCCAGTGTGCGTAAATAATACGTGGTTTTAAGACCAGCTTGCCATGCAGCAAAATAGATTTCTTCTAGTTTCTTGCCAGAAACTCCCTTCATAAATACATTATGGGACTGGCTTTGATCGATCCATTTACTGCGCACTGCGGTTAACTTAATAAAATCGACCGGATCTATCTCAAACGCACATTTATATTTACGTTTCAGCGCATCAGGAATTCCTGCTATTAACTCTAATTCACCATCGTAATACTTCAATTGCTCAATCATGGTACTGCTCCACAGGCCAAGCTTTTTAAGATCAGCAACGAGATATTTGTTAATAATGGTAAACTCACCCGTAATGTTCGACTTAACATACAAGTTTTTGTATATCGGTTCGATGCTGGGGTAACACCCAGCAATATTAGCGATAGTAGCAGTTGGTGCAATGGCCATAACATTCGAGTTACGCATACCACACGCACGCACTTGCTCACGCAACGGTTGCCAATCAAGGCGCATCGTGCGATTCACATCAACATATTCACCGCGCTCATGTTCAAGCAAGGTGATAGTATCTAAGGGGAATATGCCTCTGTCCCACTTGGAACCACGATACGTTTCATACGTTCCGCGCTCTTGTGCCAACTGAGACGATGCGGCAATTGCATAGAATGAATATACTTCTGTAATATAATCACAGAACTCTAATGCTTTGTCAGAATCGAATGGAATATTGAGCATGTAGAGAGCATCTTGCACACCCATCATACCCAAGCCAATAGGACGATGACGCAAGTTAGAGGTACGCGCTTCTTTAGTCGGATAAAAATTAATATCGATCACGTTATCAAGCATGCGCACTGCACTCGTAATAGTTTTACCCATTAACTCAACGTCCAACGCCCCATCAATAATGTACTGCGCAATATTAATCGAACCTAAGTTACACACCGCAGTCTCTGTTTCTGATGTGTTGAGGGTAATTTCTGTACATAAATTAGAACTATGCACTACACCTACATGGTCTTGCGGTGAACGGATGTTGCAAGGATCTTTAAATGTAATCCATGGATGACCCGTTTCGAACAAACGGCTTAACATTTTACGCCACAACTTCTTAGCAGGCACGGTACGGAACTGTTCAATTTTGCCATCGCGCGCTAACTGTTCATACTCGCAGTAGCGCTTTTCAAATGCTTTGCCATAGAGATCATGCAAATCAGGCGTGTCATGGGGTGAAAACAGTGTCCAATCTGCATCATCTTTGATCCGCTTCATAAACAGATCCGGAATCCAGTTGGCAGTATTCATATCATGGGCACGGCGCCGTTCATCACCCGTGTTTCTGCGGAGATCAAGAAAATCTTCAATATCAATGTGCCACGTTTCTAAGTAGACGCAGGTACCACCACGACGAATACCACTACGTGTAATTGCTACGACTACATCGTTAACAATTTTTAAGTAAGGAATAACTCCCTGGCTCGTTGCATGAATACTTTTAATAAATGAACCGGTACCACGAATATTGGTCCAGTCATTACCAATACCACCTGCCCATTTTGCTAACTGTGCATTGTCGCCAATCACTTTAAAAATGTGCCCTAAATCATCACTCACCGTTGATAAATAGCAAGAACTCAACTGCGGTATTTTGTATCCTGAATGGAATAATGTTGGCGTAGAAGACACGTAGCGTAAGGTAGACAATACTTCATAGAACTCAATCGCCCGTTCATTTTTGTTTGCTTCATTGATGGCAAGCCCCATAGCAATACGCATCCAGAACATTTGCGGCGCTTCCATTTTGCGCTTAGCAATTTTATAGAAGTATCGTTCATACAGCGTTTGCAGCCCTAAATAGGTAAGCAGTTCATCACGCTCAGCACGCAATTTGGTGGCTAAATAAGGAAGATTGAACTCCTGTAAGCGTTGATCTAACACGCCATGTTCTATCCCCGTTTGAATGCTTTGCACAAATGCATACTGATACAGTTCATACACATTATTATTAACCGTTTGACCAAATGTTTCACGGTAAGAACGGTTCAGCAATAATCGCGTAGCAACTATATCATAGGATGGATCTTGTTCAATAAATGCAACCGCTGCCAACACCAACGCTTTCTCAATTTCTTGCGTGGTTACGGTATCATAAATATTTTTAAGAAATTCTTGGAATATCAGCAACGCTGACACTTCTGTTTCAAAGCCACGTATCGTTTTATGCAATACCTCATAAACGATCTGTTCATCAAATGGTACAAGCGCCCCCTGACGATTCGTCACGCGTATTTGTTTTCCCACCTGTTCCCGGAACCCGGTTAGTATTTGAGCCTCTGGAGTTAGCATACGATTATCCTTTTAGTACATGTATAATATTTATATCATTACTACACCCTACTCACGCATCGCACACGCATCAACAGCATCTGGATGACTTTTTTTACAGCGCTCTCTTTTTTAATACGCACGCTGCAGAATCACCCCAGCAAAAAACAGACAAAGATTCCCTTGTTGCTATCAACACAATCTTCTCTGCTTTAATTAATAATTTTATATTAGACAATTGAGGCGCGTACCGTTACTCACTTAAGCTATCACTTAGCATCATGACATGCAAGAAAAAATATTCCTTTTTTTAACGAAAATATATTCTAAAATTTTTATAAAAAAGAAGACGGTATGTAATTAAAATTGAATATTTTTGTAAAAAATTACAAAGATCACTTGACACCCCTCGTGCTCTTTATAGTATCATAAAAAAAACCTTTTTATTTTAAAGGAGAGTTCTTATGGTTACTCACTGCTCACTTTCTGTTCTCGTCTTTATGGCGGGAAGTTTATGTACCATTACCCCAGAAGCCCATGCAGGCAGAGGGCGTAATACGCAAGAACAATCAGCAGGTACGTTGATTGAAGTACGCGATGCGACTGAAATAAATAATTACATTACCCCAGGAAAACCGTACGTGCTTGGATTCTTTATGATTCCAGGCTGTGGTCATTGCACTACAGCGCACCCCAAAGTAGAAAGTCTCGCACAAAAAAACCCTGACGTTATATTTTTGTCTCTCAACGTTAATGGCACCAAAAATATCGGCACACTAAAAAGTAAATATGACATAAATGCGTATCCTACTTTTCTATTTTTTGATGGCAACGGCACTCAATTAGCTCATGACGGACAAACCAAGATGGCAGGGTTTGCCAGCGAAGACGCATTTAACGCGCGCTTGAATGCAATCAGAAAAGGAGTACAACCAACACCTGCAGTAGCAGAAAAAGTAAACCCACACCTGGCACAGGCGCCAAAAATGGTTGCTCAGCCTCAACCAATGCCGCATGCAAAGCCAGCACAATCGGCTGCACATCCACAACGCCCTCACATGCGGCCACAACCAGCAGGCAGTGCATGTCCTCCCGCCGCACGCCCTGCAGGAACATCAAAGCCAAAAAGAAACATGGGTTCGGCTGCATCGAATATGATAGAGCTGGGTAGCGAGCAAGAATTGAACGGAATATACAAAGAACATTCACATGTAGCGCTTCTTTTTTCAACACCGTGGTGCGGCATGTGCCCTGGCATGAAACCAAAATATACACAAATGGCGCAAGAATTCTCTGGCGTGTTTTTTGTAAACGTGAATGGCGATCATTTTAAATCATTAGTGCACAAGCTACAAGTAACAGGCTATCCCTGTGCCGTGTTAATGAAAAATGGTAAAGAAGTTGATAGAGTCCGCGGCGGTGGCCACGGCATACCGCTCTTACGTTCTAAATTTAAATCGTTTGTTGGGAGATAAGAAAAAGAGCTACTCAAATTTAACGAAGCTTTACAAGAGATTGTAAAAGCGCTCATCCTGAGTGATTGCGTAGCAATTGTATCGAAGGACATGAGCGCTCGATACCCTTCGATACATTCGACTTTGTCGAACACTCAGGGCGAGCGCAAAAATCAAATGCTTGGCTAAAAGTGGATTAGTTATGCAGTAAGTTACGCGGTATTCTTAAAAAGAAACTCAACTTTTCGTTACTAATAACAACGCAATTACTGCCATTAGTTTAATTAAAATATTGAGTGATGGACCAGACGCATCTTTAAACGGATCCCCGATCATGTCACCAATCATTGCTGCTTTGTACGTTTCAGACCCCTTACCGCCTAGATTACCTGCTTCAATATATTTTTTAGCATTGTCCCACACGCCACCAGCGTTAGCCATCATAAGCGCGAGCATAACACCAGACACAATAGCGCCAATCAAAAGGCCACCGAGCGATGCCACACCCAGTGTGTAAAACACCAATACGGGAACGCTGAGCGTAATGCATCCAGGCAGCAACATCTCGTGCAATGCTGCACGCGTACTAATGGCTATGCATTGTGTATAATCGGGCAGCGCAGTGCCTTCCATAAGACCGGGAATCTGTTGAAACTGACGGCGTACTTCCATAACCATGTGCAACGCTGCTTTGCTGACCGAACGCATGGTACATGCAGCAACCACAAAGGGCACACACGCTCCAATAAATATACCTACCATCACTAACGGATCTAACATATTTAAACTGTGTATTGCCGCTTCTTGCGCGTACGCGGTAAATAATGCGAGCGCAGTTAATAGTGCTGAACCGACCGCAAATCCCTTACCAATAGCAGCGGTCGTATTACCTAACGCATCTAATTTATCGGTCACCATACGTGCCGTCTCGCCAAACCCAGCCATTTGTGCAATACCAGCTGCGTTATCAACAATAGGGCCATAGGCGTCAACAGTCATAGTAATACCTACCGTTGCAAGCATTGCCACCGCTGCTAACGCTACACCAAATGGTCCACCACCGTAGGTATGCGCTATCAGCACCGCTGCAAGTAACACCAACACGGGTAATGCAGTTGATTCCATGCCAACGGACAAGCCATACATAACATTGGTTGCGGCGCCACAACGAGCACTTTCTGCTACACGCTCTACCGCCGTTCCTGCCGTGTAATATTCAGTGATAAGACCGATCAACATACCCGCACAACAGCCGGCAATAATAGAAATCAATAGATGAGTTGGTAACTGCAAAGAATATACGTACAAAGTGGTTAGCAATCCAAATATAAACAGCGCGCCATACGTTGCGTGCCGTAACATGCATGCCGGATTAGTACGCATATGCGAACTTACAAAGAGAGCGCTGAGAGAGCTCATCAGCCCAATTGCTGCCAACATTAATGGCAATAAAAAACATGCACTCATGCTGTAGAGCGCATGATCTTTTGCCAAGATCATAGCAGAGACCATGGCCCCAATGTACGATTCATACATATCAGCTCCCATGCCCGCTGTATCACCCACACAATCACCCACGTTATCGGCAATTACTGCTGGGTTACGAGGGTCATCTTCAGGAATGCCGGTCTCCACTTTGCCTACCAAGTCAGCCCCCACGTCTGCTGATTTAGTATAAATACCACCACCAATGCGCACAAAAAAAGCAACGATGCTGGCACCTAAACTAAAGGCCACCAATAGCTGTCCCATCTGCGGCGAGCCAAAAACATAATAGGTTGTTACCCCCAATCCGAACATACCAATGGTTGCAACTGAAACACCCATCACTCCGCCACCGTACAACGCAAGCATAAATGCTGCGTATTCTCCTTCATTTTTTGCAGCTATTGCAGTACGCATGTTGGCGCGCGTTGCTGCACGCATACCAATGTACCCGGTTAGCAAAGAACAACATGCACCTGCCAAGCAGATAATCGCAGCATGAGCACAGAGCGCATACCACAAAAGTATAGCCACTACTCCTATTACCAGCGCAATGATGGTATATTCTTCACGCAAAAAAGTAACCGCTCCTGCATCAATTGCGTTTCCGATAGTTAACACACGCTCATCATCGATACGCGTGTGCGTTATTCTTCTAAATAAAAATAGCAAAAAGAGTATTCCACACACGGCAGTGCCGAAAATCAGCATATACTGCATAGTCATAATAAAAACTCCTTAAACTCTGTACTTGACCCGCTCAGGGGCCGTATAATTATATTACTGTATTAAAAATAGGTTTTTTGTAAAGATATGCCCTCTAGATCACTCTTTTTAAAAAAAGATAAAGAAAGTGAATCGAATGAAAAATAAAGTATCAATAACGAGCAGATCTCTTATGCTTGTTGCGCTGCTATACACGCAGCACTGTTACCCGTTGGAAGCAGCATTAACGGGCTATCAAAAAGCGCTCGCTGCTTTGCAGAATGCATTTATTGCACCACCGAAAAAAACGGCACCGCCAATAACAACACCGCAAAAAACTGGGCAATTTCATTATAAAACAGTTGAGCAATGGATTGATGCATGCGACGAGTTGCCTTCTTGGCATAAGTCACAAGAAGGGACTCTAACAGCAAAAGATTTTACTGCGCAAGAGTTAATGAACGGGATTGATGCCTGTGAAAAAACAATGAGCACCTATTTACTCGACAAAAAGCAGTGGGTAGGCACAAAATCACTTGATAAGCCATATCTACAAAACCCTAACCGCCCATTTCAACCATATACGCAAAAGCTGGTATTGCCACCGCAAACTACATTACTCATGCATGGCGATCTGCATGGCGATATGCGGTCTGTGCGTTATTTTTTAAAAGAGTTATTGCAGCAAGGGATTATCAGATCAGATTTTACTATTATTAAGCCTGACCATTATATTCTCTTTTTAGGTGACTATACTGACCGCGGTTTATATGGCGCTGAAGTACTGTATTCTATCCTGCGCTTAAAAGCTGCCAACCCTACACAATGTGTCTTGGTGCGTGGTAACCATGAAGATTTGTATATCAATATTCATTATGGATTCATGCAAGAAGTAAAAGAGAAATTCGGCGAACTTGCTCCTGATCTTTTTAGTCACATATGCAATTGGTACGAATTATTACCTGCTGTGTTATTTGTAGGGTCACAGAAAAACCCAAATGAATTTATTCAGTGCTGCCATGGTGGCATCGAAATCGGGTATAACCCTGCACAACTTTTCTCATTAAAAACAGATTTAATTGGATTTGAACTGATTGAAACATTAGAGCAGGGAAAAGGCTGGGAAAAGATGCTCAAAGCAATCTCTCACGATCCAGATGCCATAGTACAACTAAAGCAACAATATACAGATTCTCAGCAGGTTAGTTCGGATGCACTGTTTACTAATAAAAAACCATTATCACCCCGTGAAATGGGTTTCATGTGGAATGATTTTATAGTTGATCCTGCCAAGTCAATTGCCTATGTCGAGAATAGAGGGTGGACTTTTGGCGCTTTGAGCACTTCCGCATGGCGCTTCTCTCTGCCAGGTAGCTATACAGTTGTAGGCATATTCCGTGCCCATCAACATGGTGATAATGCAATGATGGATCTCATGACAGACACACAGCTAACCCCGGGCACTGTACAATTATGGCGTCACAAAAGTACGCCTGCTGTTGGTACAGAGAAACCGTGGAATGGCATGGTTGTCACGCTCAACGTATGCCCCGATACACCATACGGCCACAGCCTAGACCCCTTCGACTTTGATACGTATGCACGATTGACTGTTGGCACTATCTTTGAAAAAGATTGGAAACTCGAGATACTAAACAAAAAAATATATGTTTCATATAAATCAGATTGGAGTGAGGAGTATGACCCTGAAGCGAGTGCCGCAGTGTATAAAAAATCGTATAAGCAGGTTAACTAAAGCGAAGCTAAAATAGCACGCTCGCTAAACGGTTGCTTAATGCCTTGGATCAACTGATATTCATCTACCCCTTTGCCCAAGAGCGCAATAATGGTGCCTGGCTTTGATGCTGCATACGCTGCGCGAATTGCAATCTCACGGTCAACCTCACATACCACTCGTGCCTGTAATGCCGGTTCAATTCCTGCATAAATCTCTTGTATAATAGTTGCAGGATCTTCAGAGCGCGGGTCATCAGTGGTAATAAATACGAGATCGCCAAACGATGCAGCAATGGCTCCCATGAGCGGCCGTTTTGATTTATCGCGTTCGCCGCCGGCACCAAAGATAACAATTAAATGAGAAGTTATTCCACGCAACGTGCTCAAGATAGCATGAAACGATGATGGATTATGCGCTTTGTCTATGCACGCAATAGCACCATTGGGCAATGAATATCGTTCGACCCTTCCCGGCACACCGGTGAACGTATGAAATGCATTGTGTATAACCGCATCAGGGATATCTAACGAACGGGCAACACACAACGCTGCCGTCATATTATACCCATTAAATAACCCGAGCAATGCAGGCGATTGCCAACAAGCGTCACCTTCGTGTACCTGCGCACCCGTATCACGCGATTGCATGCGAACGAGCACATCAACACCCGCTGTTACGCCATACGTACGCACATGCGCATAGTTATTTTTAAGCATTGCACAGCGCGTATCATCTCCGTTAACCCAGGCAATACCACCTGCTTTAACGCGTGACATCAGCTGTTCTTTTGCTACAAAATAATCATCCATGGATGCATAAAATTCCAGATGCTCTTGATCAAAATTCGTAAATAGTACGCTATCAAAAGTAATGCCATGGACGCGATGGAGCGTGAGTGCCTGCGCTGCCACTTCTATAACCACATGGGTCACTCCTGCTTGCACGCACTGTGCCAAAAACATTTGAATAAAGTCGGGTTGCGGTGTGGTGAGATGGGTTTCAAAATAGGTAGTACCAATCGCGTTACGTACAGAGCTAATAAGCGCAGTCGCATAACCTGCAGTGCGTAATATCTGTTCTATTAAAAAGCAGGTGGTCGATTTACCCTTTGTACCCGTTACTCCAATAATAGTTAGTTGCTGTGCCGGGTTACCGTACGCCTGTGCACTCAATTGTGCCAACGCCAGACGCGTGTCCGTTACACGCACGAGCTGTGCACCTGCTCGCTCAAGAGCGCTCATCGTTGCATCAGACAACTGCACTGCTTCCTGTATAACAATGGAAGAAGCGCCCAGATTGAGCGCTTCACCAATAAAATCTATACCATCTTGCTTCATGCCCTTAACCGCTACAAACGTTGTACCAGGACCCACATGCTTAGTGTGGCTGGTAACACGATATACCGTAGGCAACAGTATCGCCATAGTGCTACTCCATACATTTTATTTACGCGCGTGCTGCATATGCTTTATATACATTACGACGAATATACGGCAACAAATAGAGAATGCCAATAATGTTAAACAGGAGTAATCCTGCATTAGAAAGATCGATCGCATTCCATACAATTTTTACCTGCGCTATTGCACCAATCGCAGTAACAGCACAGAAAATAATATCAAAAATATATGCGCCACGACCGCCGGTTAAAAAAAGCCAGCAAGAGCGCGCAATGTATGAATAACTCACCAGCACACTCACGCCGAAACTGATAGAAAGCAACGTAACAATCCATGCTCCTAACGAACCAAATACGGTGCTGTACGATGCAATGGTCAAATTCAAACTTGTAAGACCACTGTTCCATACACCACTAGAAATAATGGTTAAGCCGATGCCAACGCACACTAAATTTGCACTGATAAATACGCTGAGCATAGAAATGATACCACTTTTAAATGGTTCTTTTGTTGCAGTACCACCAAAAAGAACACCTGCAGTACCGATGCCTGCTTCGGTTGCATTAACCGAACGCACGATGCCGTAACGCATTGCTTGCTGCATTGCAAAACCAGCTGCACCACCAGCAATGGCTTGTGGACGCAACGCACTCGCAAACACGAGTTGTATCGCTTGTGCTACTGCGTGGTAATGATAGATCAATACTACAAGGGTAGCAGTAAAGAAGAAAAACACTTTAAAAGGTACGATCTTTTCTGAAATTGCAACAACACGCTGCGCACCACCACGTACTACGTAAATTACAAAGACGAGAAGCACGAGCGCGACCCCATAGGTATACACGTCGGACCACAACAGTGAGGGCATCTGTTCTGAAACTACTCCATCGGAAAACCAGTTGGTTAAAATGGTAACGATACCCAACCGAATGGAGTTCGCCTGCATTGCTGTACCGCTTGCTAAGCTAAGATACAACATGAAAAAAGTAAAAATATAGGCAAGGTAACGACCGCCCGGTAACTTTTGCAAATACACCATGGGCCCACCTACAACAACGCCACCCTCTTTGATGGGCTCAGAACTGGTCGCTAAAAATACTTCGCTAAACCGGAGCGACATGCTCAAGCACCCAAATACAAAGATCCAAAATATGGCGCCAGGGCCACCTTCCGCTACTGCCGTTGCCACACCAGCCAAGCTACCGTTTCCACTGCTTGTGCTGAGCGTATTAATAAATGCCTGGAACGGAGTCATGTCACCGGTAGATTTCTCTTTGCTACCAAACAGCAACTCACGCCATGCGGCAAAAAATAGACGAAACTGAATAAACCCTAACGATACGGTGGTTATGCACGCAGAGATGAAAATAAATGATAAAAATGGCCAACTCCAAATCAGTCCATTCAAATAAACGATACCATTGTTGATTGCATCAACCATGAGAGTGATCCCTTCCAAAAAGTATGAGGGTAAACATTTAAGAAATATTATGGTAGTATAACATAAATTTTAAAAAAAACTGCTCTTAGAAAGCGTTCTCATGAAAATCATTGGTTTAGACGTAGGGGATAGTTGGACAGGCATAGCTGTTTCAGATGCATTGGGCATCAGCGCCAAGCCATTCAAAACCGTAGCCACTAGTACTCTCGAAGAGGCACTTCGCGCACTCTTGCAGCAAACAGCAATAGCCGCTATAGTCATCGGGCTACCCAAAACTATGCGCGGCACCCATAGCGCGCAAACAGATAAAGTTGCCGCTTATGCTCAACAGCTGCAACAGCTGTTTCCTGACACTCCCATTCACCCATGGGATGAACGGTTGAGCAGCCAACGAGCGCAAGAATTAAAACCGGCAAAAAATAAAGAAGAGAAGTTGCAGTCCCACGCTATCGCCGCTGCATTTATTTTGCAATCGTATCTTGATTATCGCACCATGCAAAATAACTAACGAACTCTTCTCAGCTCCCACCAGCCCTCTTATTATTTCCTGTACTATTGCCATGCATTAAAACATAGTTCGAAGAGATAGCTGGCGACCTATTCCCATTGCATTTGTTGCATAAGTTTCGTACTCTATATTTATACAGATATTAATTTTTTATATACTATATAAGGTATTAACGGTATTTATGAATGTAATTTTTATGTTCTTTTTTATATACATTACCACTGCGCAACTACAATCTGCTGAGTCGAATCTTCCTGCCCAACTGAGCCAATTTTCATATACAGACACCGAACTTAAAACAAAACCGCCCGTTTCTCCTTTGTATGCGCCTGGCACCCACGTGCGCGCTTACCGCTCACTTCCCACATCTCCTCTTGCGTGGCCTCCTACGCACGCGCACAGATTAGAAAAAACACCTGAAGTGATTGCTGAACAAAACCAAACAACTATGAGCTTGTTCAACAATGAGGACATATGCTATCCCTTCCCCTCACCCCGATTTGCTCAGGAGCCTACTTTTACGCGCATCGATATACACTATAAAAGCGAGGTCTTTGAAAAAGCGATCAAGGATTTCGATAACAACATTAAAACATACTGTATTCTCTTAGGAACTCTTACCAAAATGACACTCTATGCGGCTGAAAGAATAAAAATACCGCATCTTAATGATAGTATAGGAGCTCTTATTAGAGCTCACCGCAATAAATATAAGCGATTATTCCGTGAAAGTAGCTATCGCTCACCAGACATTATAGATACAAATGATCCATTGCGCATATATCCAGCCCGCGAAGAAGCGATGGCGACTCCTTGGTTTCTTATAAACGCAATACGTATTCTTGATGGTCATAATACACAAAAAAAGATAGCTATTCGGCACGCAACCATTAACATTATTAGTGGATTTTTATCTGATACAGGGCGCCCTTCTTTTATACAAAAAGTGGCTCCCTTTTGCAAAGAAACTCAACAATACCTAAGATTACCGGCAAAAGCCCATGCAAAAAAGATTCTACTCAATGCTATGCATGATGAGCTACTCTTTGTGATAAAAAATTACATCCATACCTATGATAGCAAACCAACAGTAGTCGCCCACTGGGCAGAAGACTTCTATGAAGATTTTTGTAGAGCAAGGCCTGAAACAGCACAAAACATGTGGCTTTTCAATACAATCACTTTCACTGGAACAACTAAAGATGAAAAGAGATTAGAAGAAAAAAAACGTGCAAGAGAAGAATACCGGGAAAAAAATAAGAAAACAAAAGAAGAAATTCAAGAAATTCTTAAAAAAGAAAAAAAGTTTACTCAACTACCGCGAACCAAACTCATATTGTCAGGCGAGGCTCGAGAAATGGAACCTCTGGATGACAATGAATCTTATTAATTCCATACCGTATTCGGCATAAAAGCTAAGCGTAATTGTCTTTTTTGTCGCATTTTTCTATTGACTGTTTTTTTATTTGAAAAATGTGCTATCGTTTTTTTTAAAAGAGAGCTGGTCGCTTAAAAAAAAGGAGAACAGCATGAAGTGTAAAAAATGTGCGGGTCTTATGGTATTGCAGTCGTTCTTTGATCAATTTCTCAACTTTGAAGCATGGAAATGTTTAAATTGTGGTAAAATAGTACCACGCAAAGAAAAGACCATAGAAACTGATGCTTTTACTATATTTTATCAACAACAGAAGTGTAAAAATAAAAAATAAATATGATCCTTGCCTATCAAGTTACGTATAACACCTTTGACGTCGGCATATATGCAGGCACTAAGAACATAGCAATTAAAACGTTGGACAAACGAGAAGCAAGTGCGCAGTGCATTGTTGCAACGGATCAATTATTAAACGCCGCGCAATTGACACTTAAAGACATAACGTATTTAGTGGTTAATCGTGGCCCTGCTCCATTCACATCGCTGCGTGTAGCAATAAGCACCGTTAACGGCTTGGCAGCGGCAACGGGTATTCCCATTATTGGCGTTAATGGATTACACGCGTATGTACATGAATGGCAACCAACGCCGGGCTGCGCAACAATAATAATGCTCAATGCGTTTAATAACGACGTGTACTATGCTATGGCCATACAAGAGCAACCGGTGCAGTTTGGCTGCATGGCAAGCGCTCTGTTCGCTGCACAGTTACCGCAATTGCTAGGCAATCAGCGTGCGCAATGCATTGGCAATGGCATAGAGCTGGTCAAAGCACACGCACCAGCATTATTTGCAACGGAGCAGCTTACCATTGTATCACCACTCGCTGCTGCATCACTTACATCAGTTGTCGCATTAGCACAAGACGCAATTATGCGTGGTGCTGGCGAAAAAGAAGTTATGCCATTGTATTTAAAAGAGATTGCGTATCAGACGCGGTAGATAAAATTTTTACGTATTTTTCACGAAGGCATCAGCGAGCGAAACATGCCTCCGCCAACAGCAACCGCCTGAGGTGCACGTAAGATAGTTGGCGTTAATGCAACTGATTGTACACCGAGAGCAACGAGCGCGTGTAACTCATCATCAGTTAACCCACCTTCGGGGCCAACCAAGAACGCATAGCGTTTTTTAGATTGCAATGATGCCCATGCATCACCTGCGCACATGCCCGCTGGGTCGCACACAAAAAACTGATCGTACTGCGCTACTTGTTGCACCATTGCATCAAAAGAAATGGGCATTTCTATACGCGCAGCAGCATAATTTTTTGATTGTTCAGCTGCAGCAATTGCCTGCATCTGTATACGCCGTTCAAGTGTACTATCAACTGCTTTTATATGTGCTTTATGCGCGTGATAGAGCTTGATATGTTGAATGCCTACTTCCACTGCACTATAGATCGCTTCTTCAAGCGCTTCTTTTTTGAGTAATGGCAAGTACAAGCACATTGTCGGTTGATATACCGTATTAGATAGTACGCTTCCCTGCAAAATAACTGAAATGCTCTGGGGAGCTGTAATTTTTTCAAGGATCACTAATGCATGGTACTGTTGATTAAAAAGAATAAGAGAATCACTTTCGCGCAAACGCAGCACACGTACAAGACGATGAAATAACTGTTCATCGGTAATGAGATATCTACCTGCGCGAGAAAAGCTCATTACCTTTTCAAGAAAGAGTGCGAACGTGTGCGTACGATTATTCGTCACTGCCCACCAATGATCGCCAACTTTCTATTACATATTGTCGTGCGTCAAGATAAGCAAAAAAAACACGCAATCCAAGACCTTGCAAATAGCGCGTAACAGATGAGCTCTCTTCTTCATTTGCTAACTCTTGTTCCATCAGTTCATCATCACCTTCATCTAAATTATCGGTTAATGAACTATCGTATTGGTCTTGCGCATCTTCTTCTTCATATTCTATCGATTTTTGATTGTGCGCACTATTACTTCTGAGTGCAACACACACGACAAGGCGTTTATCACCAGAACTGTACTGTGCATCTGCAGTTCCTGTGAGAGGAACTTTTACGAACAACAGACTAGCAAAAAGTAACCAAACAGCATTCTTTTTTATAATATGGATCATTTTTATTCCTTTCATATTCATTGCTGTCGTATCATAAGAAATAAGAATATAAGTATAGTATACAAAAAAAGCAGTAAAATGGCTATGGATACCAAAACCCGTTGCATGCTCATTATCCTTGATGGATACGGATGGCGTCAAAATGCTGACTACAACGCTATTGCGCTTGCATCAACACCACACCTTTCTGCACTCATACATCAGTACGGCTTTCAATTATTGCGTGCTAGTGGCCCGGCTGTAGGGCTGCCCGAAGGATATCCGGGCAATTCTGAAGCTGGTCATTTAACATTGGGCGCTGGTAGAGTAATTGAACAAGATATTACGCGCGTGTTGCACGCAATGCATAATAATATGCTTGAAACAAATGCTGTATTGCAAACGATGCTTTCCTACGCACAACAGCACACAAAAACGGTACATATTATTGGGCTCATGTCTGACGGTGGCGTGCACAGCCATATCGATTACATTGAAGCGCTCATTGTATTATGTGCACGAGTGCCATCAATACGGGTGTATATTCATGCAATTACCGATGGTAGAGACAGTGCACCCCAATCTGCTGTGCACTATTTGCAACGCATTGATCAATTGTGTGCGCAATATACCAATTGCACCATCGCATCTATACACGGACGTTTTTACGCGATGGACCGTGATAATAATTGGGAGCGGACCAAAAAAAGCTTTGATGTCCTCAGTGATAAAAATTTGGATGGAAAAGCGCTCATCCCGAGTGATTGCGAAGCAATTGTATCGAGGGACATGAGCGCTCGACACCCTTCCGACTACGCCAAGGCTTCGACGGACACGTCGATACATTCGACTTCGTCGAACACTCCCGACTACGCTAAAGCTACGACGGGCAGGCAGGGCGAGCGCAGTGAACTTGGCCCACAAATTCTTGAAAGCGTTCCTAAAAATTCAGCGACATCGTGGCGCTCGATTATCGAGCAATCGTATGCACGAGCGATTACTGATGAATTTATTGTACCAACTGTTATAGACCCTGCTGGCACCATGCATCCGCATGACGTGTGTTTTATGGCAAACGTACGCCCTGAACGTATGCGACAGCTGTTGCGCATGCTTGCTGGTGATCAAACGATACCAATCAATTACACACCAATCCCGTCTTTATATATTACAACACTTACGCAATATGTACCCACCACCTCTGCGCATGTGCTCTTTGAACCACTCGTGATTAATAACACGCTTAAAGAACTGCTCAGCGCGCAACACAAAACTATTTTTACTATCGCTGAAACAGAAAAATATGCACACGTAACTTATTTTTTTAATGGGCAGAAAGAACAACCGGTAGCTACTGAGACGCGCACGCTCATTCCTTCATTACACGAAAAAAACTATGTAACACACCCAGAAATGTCTGCACATGCAATAACCACCGCACTGGTCAACAGTTTTACTGCATCACTTGCTGATTTTTATTTGGTTAATTATGCCAACATGGATATGGTCGGCCATTCAGGCAATCTTGCTGCTACTATTCAAGCGGTAGAAT